>CACZZQ010000025.1 GCA_902785695.1 uncultured Prevotellaceae bacterium
TAGTACAGTTACTGCTGACCAGATGCGTATTTACAAAGGTAAGACAATTACCATTTCAAGTACTGTTGGCAATATCTCTAAGATTGTCTTCACTTGTACAGCAAGTGGTGAAGCCAAGTATGGTCCTGGTTCTTTCAATGCTCAGGATGGTTATTCTTTTGAGGATAAAGTCGGTACTTGGACAGGTTCTGCTACAGAGGTAGTCTTTACTGCTGAAACGAATCAGGTTCGTACAACAGAGATTGTTGTAACTGTTGGTGGTGGCGGTGATGTTGACACTCGTACAGCAACAACTATCGAGTTTGAAGAGGGTTATGAAACCAAAGCAACTTGTGGTAAGGATGAGAGCATAAAGTTACCTTCTGTAAAGGTGATGGCAGGTACCAATGAGTTGAACAATCCTACTGTTACATGGTCACTTTCAAGCGATGACCTCGCTCAGATAGATGGCAATAACCTCAAAATCTTTAATGGCGTTCAGGGTCAGGTAACCGTGAAGGCAGAGTTTGCTGGTGATAATGATTATAAAGCTAGCACCAAGAGCTATACGCTGACTGTTTATAAAGGCTATATGCTGTTCTCAAGCCTTATCGATGATGTTACCAGTACCAATGAAAAATGGGACAATGGCGGTGAGTATGCTTCCTATTGGTTTGTAAATGAGCAGCGTCAGTCTGTTCCTAACACAGTAACCTACGTTAATGGTAAGTACATTTATCTGACTGATGGTACTAACAATCTGTTGTTCTATGGTAACAACTCTAAAAATTTGCAGCAGGGACACGTTATTAGTGGTGATTTGGGCAATGGTCAGATGGGTGCTGTCTGGGGTAAGCTCTATCGTTATAACAATTTGCCAGAGTTCTCATTCACAGAAATGGATGTGAAGATTCAAGACAGTGTGGCTGTTACTCCTAAGACTATCACCGTTGATCAGTTAGGTGCCAATATCAATGCTTATGTGAAGATTATGAATGCTGAGTTTGTAAGTACAGAAAACAAGAACATTACTTTCAAGGTGGGTGATGTTACTCTGCCTGTATACAATCAGTTTAATGTAAACGTAGATACTCTTGAGGCTGGTACGAAGTACACTATCATTGGTATGGGTAGTGTTTACAAAGATAATTGCCAGCTAAATCTTATAAGCTTTGAAAATGCTTCTTCTAATATCAATACAATTCAGGCCAACCGCTACAGCGGTGCTATCTACAACCTGAAGGGTCAGCGTGTACAGACCATGACCCGTGGTCTCTATATCCGTGATGGCAAGAAGATCATTGTGAAGTAATGGGAATTGAGGCATTGCCTTGATTTATCTATATAAGAAAAAGATAGGGACACCCAAGAGCGTGTTCCTATTTTTTTTGGCAAATACGGGCAGCAAGGTCATTGAGCTGGAGGCAGCGTTGTCGCATATCTGCAATCTTTTCGTTTTGGAAAGGATAGGGGGCTAGCATCAACAGACGCCCTTGAGCACAGGCTTCGAAATAGCGAGGCTGAGGTTTGAAATAAGGTGAGAAGCCTTTAAGCAACAATACGATAAGGGGGATACCTTCAGCCATACAGGCTGTAGCAATCTGTTGTTCACCAGGACTGATACAGGGCGATACGATGACAGCACCATTTCTGCCTGATTCTAGAAAGTACTGTTTCCGTTGTTCTATCTCGTCCTGATAGAGGTGGCGCGAGCATTGCACCTGTAGTTTCATAGGCTGTTCCAGGAGGAAACGATTGCCTATTGCTGGCATGGTGGTATCGAGGACGGGGATAGGGGAGAGCTGGGTGAAATAATCAGGGTGTTGACGCTTCAGCAGCAGGCGACGGGGGTTTTCATCGAGATAGGCCAGCCAATGCTGCAGTTGGTTCTTCTTCAGCAGGATGCGGTCGTTGTAATTAGGCTCCCAGATGGTGCCATGGGCCGGGTGCTTGCTTTTATTGGGCCGAGGCGATGCCTCAGCGTACGCGACAGGAATGGCGGCATTTGTAACGGGGATGGTGGCTGGGTGCTTTTGCTGTTCCGTAGGCTGAGGCATTGCCTCGGCGATAATGCCCAGTTCGCGTGCAGCCTTTCTGGTGCCTGCCTTGAAGCCATTGATGACGTGGCCCAAATGGCAGTCTATCTTTTCGTGTACAAAGAGGATGCCGTGGAGGTGGTCGGGCATGATACAGAGTTTCATCGTCTCTATCTCTGGTTGGTGCTCCTGAATGGCAAGCCAGCACTGCTTCACTCGCTCGCCAAAGGGCGACAGAACTACATGGGGAGCTGCATCGCCCTCCTTGTTGTCTGCATTTCCCACAAGCGTTCCTAAGAGAGGACGGCGTCCCTCAATGACCAGCGTCACCATATAGAGGCCTCGTTCTGTGTAGTTGTTCGCTTCGCTGCGTCGCTTCATGGAAGGTTTCTTTTCGCCTGCCCAAATCTTATGGCTGTTGTCTTTTTTCTCCATGCGTGATGCAAAGATACGAAATAATTCTTAATTCTTGATTCTTTTCAAAAGAAAAAGTGGGATGATACCATCTTAATTCTCTTTTTTTTCGTACTTTTGCAACCTAAAAAATTCTACGACTATGGCAAAGAAGGATGGGGAACTGACCCCGATGATGAAGCAGTTTTTCGACTTGAAGGCAAAACATCCGGACGCAGTGATGCTGTTCAGGTGTGGCGACTTCTATGAGACCTACTGCGAGGATGCCGTCACAGCTTCTCAAATCCTTGGAATCACGCTGACTCATCGTAACAATGGCTATAATAAGGGCGACGAGATGGCTGGATTCCCTCATCATGCATTGGATACTTATTTGCCAAAACTCATCCGTGCAGGTAAGCGTGTGGCTATCTGTGACCAGTTGGAAGACCCTAAGCTGACGAAGAAACTGGTGAAGCGTGGTATCACGGAACTGGTGACCCCGGGTGTGGCGCTTTCGGATAATGTATTGAACTATAAAGAGAACAACTTCCTGGCTTGCGTACATTTTGGTAAGTCGTCTTTGGGTGTGGCTTTCCTTGACATTTCTACAGGTGAATTCCTGACGGGCGAGGGTACTGCCGACTATGTGGAAAAGCTGTTGGGTAGCTTTTCTCCTAAGGAGGTGCTCTTCGAACGTGATAAGAAGAAGGATTTTGAACTGAAGTTCGGCTCGAAGTTCTTTACGTTCCAATTAGACGACTGGGTGTTTACGGATCAGACGGCCCGTCAGAAGTTGCTGAAGCATTTCCGTGTAAAAAACCTGAAAGGTTTTGGCGTAGATCATCTGCAGAATGGTGTGATAGCAGCTGGTGCTATCCTGCAATATCTGGAGCAGACACAGCACACACAGATAGGGCATATCACCTCGATTTCTCGTATCGAGGAGGATAAATATGTGCGTCTGGATAAGTTTACGATTCGTTCTTTGGAATTGATACAGCCCATGCAGGATGACGGAAAGTCGCTGCTCGACGTGATAGACCGTACGGTGAGCCCTATGGGTGGTCGTTTGTTGCGCCGCTGGGTGGTGTTTCCACTCAAAGACGAAAAGCCTATCAACGAGCGTCTGGACATCGTGGATTATTATTACCGTGAGCCTGATTTCCGCCAGTGTGTGGATGATCAGATACATCGTATCGGCGACTTGGAACGTATCGTCTCGAAGGTTGCTGTAGGCAGGGTTTCACCACGAGAGGTGGTACAACTGAAGACGGCTCTTCAGGCTATCCAACCTATTAAGACGGCATGTCTCTATGCTGATAATGAAGCCTTGAAAAGGGTAGGGGAACAGCTGAATCTTTGTGAGTCGTTACGCGACAGAATAGAACGTGAGATAGAGAACGATCCACCACAATTGGTACAGAAAGGTGGCGTGATTCGCAGTGGGGTGAATGAAGAGCTCGATGAACTGCGTAGCATTGCCTATAGTGGAAAGGATTATCTGCTTCAGATACAGGAACGCGAGGCTCAGCAAACGGGTATCTCGTCCCTGAAGATAGGCTATAACAACGTGTTTGGCTACTATCTGGAAGTGCGAAATACCTATAAGGAACAGGTGCCACCTGACTGGGTGCGTAAGCAGACATTGGCTCAGGCTGAGCGTTATATCACGCAAGAACTGAAGGAGTATGAAGAGAAGATCCTGGGTGCAGAGGATAAGATACTCTCCTTGGAGGCCCGTCTCTTCAACGACCTCATTATGGATATGCAGGCCTTTATTCCTCAGATTCAGATTAATGCGAATATCATTGCCCATCTGGATTGTCTATTGGCGTTTGCAAAAGCTGCTGAGGAAAACAATTATATCCGTCCTGTCATCGATAGCTCAGAGGTGATTGATATCAAGCAAGGACGCCATCCTGTCATCGAAAAGGAACTGCCCGTAGAGGAGCGTTATGTGCCTAATGATATCTTGCTGGACAACGAACGTCAGCAGATTATCATCATCACGGGTCCTAATATGGCCGGTAAATCGGCGCTGTTGCGTCAAACGGCCTTGATAGTACTACTGGCCCAGATAGGTTGCTTCGTGCCAGCAGAGGCCGCGAGAATCGGTCTTGTGGATAAGATTTTTACTCGTGTAGGTGCATCCGACAATATTTCTTTGGGTGAATCTACGTTTATGGTGGAAATGACGGAGGCCTCGAATATCCTGAACAACGTCTCTTCGCGCTCGTTGGTGCTCTTCGATGAGTTGGGTCGTGGTACCTCTACTTACGATGGTATATCGATTGCCTGGGCTATCGTGGAATATCTGCATGAGAATGCGAAAGGACATCCTCGTACGCTCTTCGCAACCCACTATCATGAGCTGAACGAGATGGAGAAAAACTTCAGCCGTATCAAGAACTACAACGTCTCTGTAAAAGAGGTCGATGGCAAGGTGATTTTCCTGCGTAAGTTGGAGCGTGGTGGCTCAGAACACTCGTTTGGTATCCATGTGGCAGAGATTGCAGGTATGCCTCGTAGCATTGTGAAGCGTGCTAACGTGATTCTAAAGCAACTGGAAAGCGAGAATGCCCAAGTGGGTGGAGTAGGGAAGCCCACCACAGAAATCGCCAATAGCCGCGAGGGTATGCAATTGTCGTTCTTCCAGTTAGATGACCCCGTACTCTGTCAGGTGCGCGATGAGATTTTAGGCATCGACGTGAACAATCTCACGCCCCTTGAGGCTTTAAACAAGCTAAACGACATCAAGAAGATAGTATCAGGAAAATAAATTTAGCTATAATTCATAATTAATAATGGCCAGAATTCAAAAAATTCTGGCCATTATTTAAAAAATTCTGGCCATTATTTTATTTCGTTCTCAGTCCTTTGATCATGTAATAGGCACCGATGACGATGAAAGGAATGCTGAGTATCTGTCCCATATCAAATGGCAGACCTTCTTCAAAGGCTTCCTGTACCTCCTTGAAGTACTCTATAAAGAAGCGGAAGGTGAAGATATAAGCCAGGCAGAGACCGAAGTAAAAGCCTGTACCAACTTGGGGAATTGGTCGTTTGGTCGTTTGCTCGTTTGGTCGTTTGCCTGACATCCTATAGAGGATAATCATGATAAGGAAGAGTAGGGCATAGGCGATGGCTTCATAGAGTTGGCCAGGATGGCGTAATACCACGTTCTGAGGCCCGTCGTTTTGTACAAACCAGAAGGCCCAAGGCAGACTCTCATCCGTTATCTTACCTACTATTTCTGAGTTCATCAGATTGCCAATGCGGATACAGCAGGCGGTGATTCCTGTGGCAATGGCGATGTTGTCGAGCACCGTCCAAACGGGAACCTTGAACTGACGTACATAGAGCAGTAGGGCTATTATTAAGCCAAAGGTGCCTCCGTGTGATGCCAGTCCCTGATAGCCGGTCATGTGCCAGCCGTCGGCGGTAATTTTGATGGGAAGCAGCATCTCAACAAAGCCCTTCCACGACGTGAGGAAATAGTCGGGCTGATAGAAGATGCAATGTCCCAAGCGTGCTCCTATCAGGATGCCCATGAAGCAGTAGATGAAGAGGGGCTCGAACTTCTCGTAGGGAATGCCCTGCTTCTTGTACAGCCAGCGCACCATCAGATAGGCCAGGGCAAGGCCGATGAGCCACATCAGCGAATACCAGCGGATGCTGAAAGGACCAAAGCTAAAAGCTTCTAAATCTGGATTCCAAAGAATGTAAAGTAGAATATTACTCATGAAACAATTTTTTTATCACGAATTAGAGAATTGGAGAATTTTTACTTGTGTATTGGGGTCGATTTGGAAAGAATTTATATTCTAGACTTGTTGTACCAAAATTGAGTAGTAGTCCTAATTGATGTTTTCCTACGTGCAGATAATTAATCAGTTGGGATTCAAATTCACCCGTTATCTCACTATATGCTTTCAGTTCTATTCCTATTTTATCATAGCAAAGAAAATCGTAATAGAAATCATGTTCAAGAATAACATTGTGGAAGGTCAGTGTTATATGTTTTTCTCTTTCAAATGGAATGTTATTTTCACGTAATAACACTTCAAATGCATCTTGGTATACTTTTTCCTTGAATCCACAACCTAATTCACGATGCAGCTGCATCGCTATTCCCAATAATTTCTTTGATTCTTCTGGATAAATATAGGCCATATTCACAATTTTAATTTATCACGAATTAGAGAATTGGAGAATTTTTATGCTTAAGAAAAGGATTAACTGTTGTCAGAAATGATTTCTCAGATTCAAATAAATTCTATAGTTGAATAGAATTCTCTAATTCTCTAATTCGTGATAAAAGCTAAACGTTAAATCTAAAGTGCATGATATCACCGTCCTGAACCACGTAGTCCTTACCCTCGACAGCCAATTTTCCGGCCTCACGGACAGCAGCCTCAGAGCCATACTGGATATAGTCCTCGTACTTGATTACCTCAGCGCGGATAAAACCCTTCTCGAAGTCGGTATGGATGACACCAGCACACTGAGGAGCCTTCCAGCCTTTCTTGTAGGTCCAGGCCTTCACTTCCATCTCACCAGCGGTGATAAAGGTTTCCAGGTTCAGCAGGGCGTAGGCCTTCTTGATGAGACGGTTCACGCCACTCTCCTCCAAGCCCAGTTCATCGAGGAACATCTGCTTGTCCTCGTAGCTCTCTAACTCAGCGATATCCTCTTCTGTCTTGGCTGCGATAATCATCGTTTCTGCACCTTCTTCCTTAGCCAGAGCCTCCACCTTCTTGGTAAACTCATTGCCGTCCTTGGCATCAGCCTCGCCTACGTTGCAGACATAAAGCACGGGCTTTGAGGTCAACAGAAACAGGTTCTTGGCGCAGTCCTGTTCTTCCTTGCTGTCGAACTCTACGATACGGGCATTCTTGCCTTGGTCGAGCACCTCTTTATAGGCCTTCAACACAGTGACTTCCACCTTGGCATCCTTGTTGCCGGCAGCAGCGGCCTTCTCGGTCTTTGCCAAGCGACCTTCGATGGTTTCGAGGTCCTTCAACTGAAGTTCGGTATCAATGATTTCCTTGTCGCGGATGGGGTCGATAGTACCATCAACGTGGGTGATATTCTCGTCCTCAAAACAACGCAATACATGGATGATGGCATCCGTCTCACGGATGTTGCCAAGGAACTTATTTCCAAGGCCTTCACCCTTCGAAGCACCTTTTACAAGACCTGCGATATCCACGATTTCACAGGTAGCAGGCACGATGCGTCCTGGGTGTACTATCTCAGCAAGTTTGGTCAGTCGTTCATCGGGTACGGTAATCACGCCCACGTTGGGTTCTATCGTACAGAAAGGGAAGTTAGCTGCCTGTGCCTTTGCACTCGACAGACAGTTGAAAAGTGTGGACTTGCCCACGTTAGGCAGCCCTACAATACCACATTTTAATGCCATTTTCTTCTATAATCAATTATAAACTGGGTGCAAAGGTACTGAAAGTTACGCAAAGTCGAGAGCAGAACCATGGATTTTAATCTTTTTTTACCAGATTCTTATACGATCTTCAGCCTTGCGGAAGAGCTTGTCGGTAGATGTGACGTTGAACAGCTTATACCAATCGTCGGTGTTCGAGACTGTTCCGTTGACGCGTTCACGAAAGAGTGAGTGATAGTCTTTTTCTTTGCTGTATTCACCTTCGCCTGCTGTCCTATACTGGGCATATTTGACAGAATACTTTCCGTGCCACAGCCAAGCGACAGATTGGTAGAAACGCTTGCACTGTAGGTCGAACTGTTCGCCGGTGAAGCCTTTCTCCGTGAGGTGTTTCTTATAGGCCTCGTAGGACAGGATGAGGCCACCGAGGTCGGCAATATTTTCACCGATAGTATATGCACCGTCGTTATAGAGGCCGGGGATTGCCCAAGGCATCACCTCAAAGCCGCTGTAGCAGTCGATGAGCTGTTGCGCACGACGATTATACTCTTGTTTGTCGGCATCGCTGCCCCAGAGGTTGCCCAGGTCACCCAGCTTGTCGTATTTCAAGCCATTGGGGTCAAAGCCGTGGGTTATTTCGTGACCGAATGTCAATGCGGTGGCGTAGTTGAACGCCTCGTTATTGCGGGCATCATAATAGGGCTCCAACATCCATGCAGGGAAGATGTTCATGGAGTTCGTGTTAGGCTCATAGAAAGCATTGACGGTTTCCAGTCCTTTTTTGGCTGTAAGCATCTGGAAGCTGACCTCCGGAGTGGGTCTTCCCGTTACTTTAACCATTAAGTTGATATCAGCACTGCGCAGGCCTCTCACATCGTCGAACAGTGTCTCTGCCTGACTGATGTCGGGAAGACCTTCAGTGATATACTCGTCGGGTGCACCAATATTGAAGGTCATGGCTTCAAGTTTCTCGCGGATATTATTTCTTGTGACTTCACCCATCCATGTGTTGGAAGCGATGCGCTCGAGGAAAACATGGCGCAATTCCTCACAAATCTTTCGCGTGCGGTCCTTCATTTCCTGTGTGATATAAGCATCGGTCAGGGCCTTTGACTTCTCGTATTTCAGATAGCGGCTGCTGAAGTTGTCTATCATCTCTTCGCGAGTCAGCACTTGCGAATAATTAGCGTTCAACTTCGCCAAACTGTCATCATCGTAGAGTACTTCATCGGCACAAATATAATTAATCAAAAACTGTTTATATTCCTCCACATCTGCATTCTGCATCCCTTGTAAGATACCTAAATGTTTTTGTATTATGTTCTCTGGAGCTTCATAAAAACTATCAATGGTATAGACATATTCCAATGGAAATCCGGCAGCTTCCATGATGGCTGCTAGAATTGGGAACTTTGCTTGATCAAAGCTACGTGTGTTGCCGCTGATGAGTGGTTTCACACTTGCCAGTGCCTTCGGATTGTTGGCTAACTGCCAATGCAGGCTTTTTTTCTCAGGTGCCAGCAGGGATTTCTTAGTAAAATAATTTGAGTTGTCAAACTGAACCACCACTGACATGGTTCCCTTTACGGAGAAGCTGGTGATCATAAACGGTAGGTTATAGCCCTCCTTGATCAATTTTCCTGTGAGTGTCCAAGCTTCCTCGCGGGTGTTGACGACATTGATGCGGTCGAAGACCTGTTGCATTTGTTCCTTCTGCAAGGCAATCTGTGCATCATTCATCCCGTCCAGGTCTTTCTTCATTTTCTTCATGGATGGGAAATGCACGGAATTCATGCGCTGTTCCATCAATTGATAATTAATGTTTAAGTTTAGCACTTTGTATTGGGTATAATAATATGATATCTAATGTCATGATTTTATGGCTTAGTGGGCTTCAAGCCAGTTCTTTCCAAAGCCGGAGTCAGCTACGAGGGGTACCTTCATGTCAAAGGCCGACTGCATCTCCTCCAGTACAATGCGCTCTACCTGGTCTTTTTCCTCTGGATAGACGCTGAAGTTGAGTTCGTCGTGAACCTGCAGAATCATCTTGCTCTTGATGCCTTCGTTCTTGAAACGGTTGTAGATGCGTATCATGGCCACCTTGATAATATCGGCAGCGGTACCCTGGATGGGGGCGTTGATGGCATTTCGCTCCGCAAAACCGCGCACGGTGGCGTTCTGTGAGTTGATGTCGGGCAGATAGCGACGGCGACCGAATAGGGTAGTGACGTAACCTTGCTTTCGGGCTATCTCTTTCGATTGCTCCATATAGTCTTTCACCTGTGGGAAGGTCTGGAAGTAGCCGTCAATCAGCATCTTAGCTTCGTCGCGTGGAATATCCAGACGTTCTGCCAAACCAAAGATGGTGATACCGTAGATGATACCGAAGTTGGCTCGCTTGGACTTCGTTCGTTCGTCGCGAGTCACGTCTTCGATAGGCTTTTTGTAGATGTTGGCAGCGGTGGCCGCGTGAAGGTCTTTGCCTTCACTGAATACACGGATCATGTTCTCGTCATTCGAAAGATGGGCCATCACACGCAACTCTATCTGGCTGTAGTCGGCCGAGAAGAACAGACATCCGGGTTCTGGCACAAAAGCTTTGCGGATCTCTTTGCCGTCCTCGCCGCGGATAGGAATGTTTTGCAGATTGGGGTCGGAAGAAGAGAGGCGGCCGGTGGCGGTCACGGTCTGATTAAATGATGTGTGGATATGTCCAGTGCGGGGGTTAATCAGTTTGGGAAGGGCCTCGATATAGGTGCCGATAAGTTTCTTTAACCCTCTGTGTTCCAGTATGTCAGCCACAATCTCATGCTTGTTCTTCAGTTGCTGAAGCACCTCTTCGCTTGTTACGTATTGTCCTGTCTTGGTCTTCTTGGCTTTCTCTACAATTTTTAGTTTGTCGAAGAGGACTTCACCTACTTGTTTGGGTGATGCGATATTGAACGACTGCCCGGCGAGTTCGTAGATACGCTTTTCAATCTCGTTCATGCGGTCGGTTAGGATTTTCGATGTTTCGTTCAGTGAGTCGGTATCCAGACAAACGCCGTTCATCTCCATCTCTGCCAGAACTGGCATCAATGGCATCTCTATTTGATAGAAAAGGTCTTCGCATTCGTATTTCTTCAATTCCGCTTCCAGCTTGTTTTTCAACTGCAAGGTGATGTCGGCATCTTCACAAGCATATTCGTAAACCTGAGAGGGTAGGAGGTCGCGCATGGATTTTTGATTTCTACCCTTTGGTCCTATTAGCTCGTCGATGTGAACAGTCTGATAGTTCAGATAGATCTCTGCCATGTAGTCCATGTTGTGTCGCAACTCAGGTTGGATGAGGTAATGGGCTATCATTGTGTCCCACATCGGACCTTTCAATTCGATGTCGTAATTTTTTAACACTTCGAGATCGTACTTCAAATTCTGTCCGATTTTTAGGATTTTGGGATCTTCGTATAGTGTTTTAAAGATATTAACAATTCGCAACGCTTCTTTACGATTGGTTGGAACGGGTACATAAAATGCCTTGTGTTCCTCAACTGAGAAGCTCAATCCTACCAATTCTGCATCGATTGCCGACGTTGAAGTGGTCTCCGTATCTAAAACGAGAAATTCTTTTGTCAAGAAAAAGTCACAAATTTTACGCATTTCTTCCTCATTATCAATGAGTTTGTATTCGTGAGAAGTCGTTTTAATGGTCTCAAAACTTGAAAATTTCGATTCAACTGTACCCTCGGGTGCAAATTCTGCAAAGAGAGAGAGTTCCAAATTATCAGTTTTTGGTTTCTTTTCAGCTTTTTTAAGAACTCGGTTTGTAAGCGACTTAAACTCGAGTTCAGCGAAGAGTGCGGTCAGTTTTTCCTCGTCGGGTGACTGAAGAACCAAATCTTCAAGATTCAAGTCGATGGGTACCTCGGTGCAGATGGTGGCAAGGAAGTATGACATCCGGATATCGTCCACGTGCTCTTCCACTTTTTTCTTCAGTGCTCCTTTCAGTTCCTCGGTACGTTTTAAGAGTTCATCTACTGAGTTGAAGTCGTTAATGAGTTTGGTGGCTGTCTTTTCCCCCACGCCAGGGCAACCGGGGAAGTTATCGGCTGAGTCGCCCATTAATGCCAGGAGGTCGATGACTTGGGATGTTTTTGAAATGCCATACTTCTCACAGACCTCCTTTGGTCCCATCACTTCATAACCGCCTCCATGACGAGGACGATAGATGGACACCTTCTCTGTAACCAATTGTCCATAGTCTTTGTCAGGCGTGAGCATAAATGTCTGTATTCCTTCGATGGAATCTGCCTTTTTTGACAATGTTCCTATTACATCATCGGCTTCATAACCGTCCACTTGGAGCACAGGAATACGATAGGCTGCCAACAGATCCTTGATGATAGGTACTGCCTTTCGGATATCTTCGGGGGTGGCTTCACGTTGTGCCTTATAAGCTGGGAACTTCTCACTGCGGAAGGTAGGTCCGTGTGGATCGAAGGCTACACCCAGATACTTGGGTTGCTCTTTTTCAATCACTTCTTGCAAGGTATTGACAAAGCCTATGATGGCTGATGTATTCAGACCCTTGGAATTGATTCGTGGGTTCTTGATAAATGCGTAGTACGACCGGTAAATCAGGGCGTAAGCATCCAGTAAAAAGAGTTTCTCCATGCGATATTCAGAATTTTCGTGTAAAATTACTAAAAAAATTATTCATATAAGGATATTTTCTGTAATTTTGTAGCAAAATTCAAGAAATGGACCAATTATCGCTGATTAAACAACCTATTGAGCGCGAATTAAACGAGTTTATTGAACTTTTCAATGAGTCGTTGACTCATGGGGATGGCCTGCTCTCTGATGTGCTTAGTCATATCCGACAGCGCGGTGGTAAGCGTATGCGTCCTATTCTGATGTTGCTGATAGCTAAGAATTACGGATCGGTGACCGAGGTTACCCAAAATTCTGCTATTGGTCTTGAACTCCTTCATACCGCTTCATTGGTTCATGATGATGTGGTCGATGATAGTCAGGAGCGTCGTGGACAGGCATCAGTTAATGCTACCTATAATAATAAGGCTGCCATACTGGTAGGCGATTTTATTTTGTCCACTGCACTGCTTTATGTTTCACATACAAATAATCAAAAGATTATCAGAAAGTTAGCCCAATTGGGACGTACGCTGGCTTCTGGAGAGTTACTACAATTGTCGAATATCCGTAACGACGAAATTTCAGAAGAGATTTATTACGATGTCATCAAGCAGAAGACGGCTGTGCTGTTCGAGGCGTGTGCATCGATTGGTGCCCTTTCTGCCGGTGCATCTGAATCCGAAGTGGAAAAAGCCTGTCTGTTTGGACGCAACTTGGGTATCATGTTCCAGATACGCGATGATATCTTTGATTATTACGATTCTAAGGAGATTGGAAAACCTACAGGTAATGACATGGCTGAGGGTAAGCTGACCCTTCCAGTTATCTACGCTTTGAATAATCATCCTCAGTATGAGTCGATGTTGAATCTTGCAAAGAAAGTGAAGGCAGGAACGATCAATGCCGATGAAATCGCCGTTTTAGTGGAGTTTACCAAGCGTTCAGGTGGTATAGAATATGCCGAGAAACGTATGGAAGATTTCCATTTAGAGGCCCTGAAATATTTGGACGAATCAGTGAGCGATGTAGCTATCCGGCAAGCCTTGAAAGCTTATTTGGATTATGTCATCCAGCGCAAAAAGTAACTATATGCTATGAAACCTGGCAGAAAGAGAATTTTGTTTAAGACCGTTACTTCGAGCATTGCTTTTCTTTGCGTGTTCCTTTGCGGAATGATGTATATCTCTTTCCGTCCTGATACGTTGAAGATGTTCCATTTCTTCAAGGTCTTCGGACTATTGGATTATCTCGAAGAGTTACAACATAATCCAGCCCGCGTACCTTCTTGGATGCTTTACAACCTGCCTGATGGTATGTGGCTCTTTGCCTACAGTATTCTGATTGGGTGTTTCTGGAATTTCAAGATCCATGATTGTTGGATGTTCATTCTCGTCATGCCTTTTATCTGCATCCCACATGAGTTCCTACAGGGTCTCGGCATCATGCATGGTACCTATGATCCCTCGGATGTTTTGGCATATTTGCTGGCCATTATCTTTGGTTTTACCTATATTTATATCGTTCACCGTATGGCTTTCAAAGATGTGGATAGGGTAGAGCGGCGTCGCAGAAGCACAGGTAAACTGGCGCTCACACTATTTTGTTTCGTTCTCTTCGTGCTACTTGCTATTGGAAGTGATGATACAGTAGGGCGAATAAGTGCCGGAACGGGCGAGGTAAATGCCGTAGAAGAACTGAATTAAGGGTTAAGGTAATAGTGAAAAGTGAAAAATTTGCTACCGCAAATGTTCAAATAGTTAGAGCGGCGGTAGCAAATTTTTCACTTTTCACTATTCACTTTTACCTTAGAAGAATTTCACTTCCTGTCCGATGACTTCACTTAAAAGCAGATTTGCCAGTCGGCTGGTACCCATGCGGAACCATTTATTGGTGAGCCATTTCTCGCCCAGAACCTCTTTCACGATGGTGTAGTATATCAGTGCATCCATCACGCTGTTAAGGCCTCCAGCGGGCTTAAAACCAATCTGTATGCCTGTCTGGTCGTAGTATTCCTTGATGGCCTGACACATCACGTAGGCTGCCTCTGGTGTTGCAGCGGGTTCAAGCTTTCCTGTAGATGTCTTGATATAGTCGCCACCGGCATACATAGACAGGATAGATGCAATCTTGATGTTCTTGGCTGTCTTCAGACATCCTGTCTCCAGAATCACCTTCATATCCTTCTCACCACAGGCCTCTTTCTGCTGTTGAATCTCATCTACCACAGTCTCATAATCGCCTTCCAGCATGGCTCCTACATTCATCACGATATCAATCTCTGTAGCACCATCCTTGATAGCCAGTGATGTCTCTACCGTCTTCACCTCGATAAGGCTTTGACTGCTGGGGAAACTGCCTGAAACACACGCCACTTCCACGCCTTCTACTTCCAGAGTCTCGCTCACTACCTTGGCGAACTTAGGATATACACAGATGGTTGCCACATGGGGTAGGTCAGGGTATGCCTCTTCAAACTCGTTGACTTTCTCTGTAAAAGCCATCACTGAAGTCTCGCTATCTGTAGTCTTCAGGGTGGTTAGTTCCACGCTGCCCATCAGGAATTTCTTGACTTCAGGTGTATCGTTCTCATGTACTTTTTCGGCAATGATTTGCTTCACTGCGTCCTTCACTTCCTCGTCGGTAATGTCGAGGTTGTATTTGCTGAGCACCTGCTCAATCTTACTCATTTCTGCCATAGTTATTATGCTTTAAAGTTAATGAATTTATGCCTTTAACTTGGGGTTGGCAATATGTCTTAAAGAGTCTCTCTTAGTCTTTTTTTCGATGCTTTTCTGTAGTTCTTCAGTGAGATCCACGCCAGTCTGATTAGCCAGACAGATGAGTACCCACAGTATGTCGGCCATCTCTTCACCCAGGTTCTCTTTCTCACCAGCCTTGAAGCTCTGGTCGCCGAATTTGCGTGCCATCACGCGAGCCAGTTCACCAACTTCTTCTGTTAATACAGCCATATTGGTAAGCTCAGAGAAATAGCGTACACCATACTCCTTAATCCACCGGTCAACAACTTCTTGTGCTTCTTTTATCGTCATCTCTATTTTAGTTTTTTATCCCACTCCTTTGGTGAGGGGTATGGGGTGGGCTTACTCCTTATTCTTAGTATCCATACAAATGGTTACAGGCCCGTCATTCAGCAATTCTACCTTCATATCAGCCCCGAATTCCCCTGTGCCTACAGGCTTGCCTATTGCCTCCGATAAATCGCGGCAGAAGGCCTCGTAGAGCGGTATAGAGTGTTCGTGAGAGCCTGCTCTGAACCATGAGGGACGGTTGCCCTTCTTATAAGAGGCATAGAGCGTGAACTGACTGACCACTAATGCTTCGCCTTGTACGTCGATGATGGAGCGGTTCATGACCCCTTCCTCATCGTTGAAGACTCGTAGGTTGGCTATCTTTTTCACCAGCCATTCAACGTCTTCCATGGTGTCATCCTCACAGACACCCAATAGTATCAGATAGCCTTCTTTGATGGCTGATTTCACGTTACCGTCGATGGTGACGCTGGCATGACTAACTCTTTGTATGACTGCTCTCATGTGGCAAAGTTACGATATTTTTTTCTATCTGGCAAGTTTTTGACTGTTTTCTGTTATTTCCCAGCGAAATAGTTGTGTACGATAGCTGCCTTAGATGCTCCTACTATATTAGTAAGTATCTGAATATCAGCTTCTTTAATACGTTTTACGCTCTTCAGTTTGTCTATCAACAGGTCTCTGGTCTTTGGTCCTATTCCTTTGATATCATCCAATTCTGAATGTAGTGCGTGTTTACTGCGTTTCTCTCTGTGGAAGGTGATGGCAAAGCGGTGCACTTCATCTTGCAGTTGTGTGAGAACATGAAATAGTTCGGAGTTGGTCTTCAGTCCAATGACCCGTGGTGGGAAACCGTATAGCAATTCGTTCGTGCGATGTCTGTTATCCTTTGCCAATCCAGCTATGGGAATATCCAGTTTCAACTCGTCCTGAATTACCTCACGGATCACCTCCATCTGCCCTTTTCCACCATCTGCAACGATGAGGTCGGGTAGGGGTTCTTCCTCTTCCAATAGCCTGCTGTAACGGCGGAAAACGACCTCTTTCATCGAGGCGTAGTCATCTGGTCCCACTACAGTTTTGATGTTGTATTTCTTGTAATCCTGCTTGCTGGGCTTCATGGATTTAAACACCACGCAAGCTGCTACGGCATCTGTTCCAGAGATGTTAGAGTTGTCAAAACATTCTATCTGATAAGGCATCTTTGGCAGTCCTAATTTCTCCTGCAGTTCCTTCATCAGGCGTACCTGTTTCTGTTCAGGATTCAGTTTTTCTGCCTGCTTCAAGCGGTCAAATTTATACTGTTTTCCGTTCATGACAGAGAGTTCTAAAAGGGTCTTTTTATCTCCTCTTAGGGGTACGGTAAACGTGATATTCTCTGAAATCTCTGGCATCATAAAGGGGATTATGACCTCTTTCGCATCACTTTTGAAACGCTCTCTCAACTCTACGATACCTAATTGCAACAGCTCCTCGTCGCTCTCGTCCATCTTCTTTTTGTATTCAATAGTGAACGACTGGTTGATGCTACCATTTGAGACGTGCATATAGTTGATGAATGCCGTCTTCTCGTCGCTGGTAATCGATACCACATCCACGTTGTTGATAGTGTGGCTTACCACCTCACTCTTGCTCACAAACGAGTCTATGAGCAGGTATTTTTGTTTGATTTCCTCTGCCTTTTCAAATTCCAGATTCTCAGCCAACCGTTCCATCTCCTCTCGCATCTCGCGAAGTATCTGCCGCGTATTTCCTTTCAGTATCTCACGTGCCTGCCGGATATTGTTTTGATACTCCTCGTACGATTGTTTTGCGATACAGGGTCCATAGCAATTCTTGATGTGGTACTCCAGACAAACCTGATATTTACCTTCCTTAATTCCCTCTTTTGTGATAGGTTGCCTGCATGAGCGTGGCTTATAGAGTTTATTGATCAATTCCAGGACAGCATACATCGAACCGATATGAGAGTATGGGCCGTAATAGGTTCCCCATTTCTTGTTGATAGTACGAGTTTTGAAGATTCTTGGAAAGGGTTCGTTGGTTACGCAGATACTTGGGTATGTCTTGCCGTCTTTTAGCAGAACATTATATCGGGGGTTATATTTCTTGATAAGCGCGTTCTCCAAGAGTAGGGCATCCTCTTCTGTGTTGACTACGGTATAGCTGATGTCATGAATCTTTGATACGAGTACCTTTGTCTTGAATCGGTCAACCTCCGTATGGAAATAAGAAGAGACCCGAGCCTTTAGACTCTTGGCCTTGCCTACATATATTATAGTATGCTCGTCATCGTAGAACTGATAACTGCCAGGTTTCTCTGGCAGTCGTGCTACGATGCCTTTCAGATAAGCCAACCGTTTCTCGTTCTCTTCTTTCGTCATATCCCTTTGTTTAAAGACCTTTTGGAGGTTTTTGTTTCACGTGAAACAACGTATTATTATCTATCGTCTGAACTCCAGAACTCCTTCACTCCTGAACTCCTTCACTTCTTCACTCCTTCACTTCTTCACTCCTTCACTCCTTCACTTCTTCACTTCTTCACTCCTTCACTCCTTATTTTATATAGTTAGGAGTGTGGTCAGTTCAATACCTTCGAATAGGTCTCGCCCGTGCAGTCCTTCGTCTTTAATTTCAATGATGAAATTCATGTATATCTTCTTTGGGTTGAAGTGCTGTACCAACTTGTAGGCTGCCTTGGCGGTGCCACCCGTTGCAAGTAAGTCATCATGTATAAGTACTACATCGTCGGGTTCGATGGAATCGAGGTGCATCTCAATCGTGTCAACACCATATTCTTTTGAAAACGATTCCTTGATAACCGTTGCGGGGAGCTTTCCTGGTTTGCGTGCCAACACCACACCGCATCCTAACTTGCCGGCCAGGGCAGCTGCCATCACGAAGCCTCGACTCTCGATGCCCACGATCTTGGTGATGCCCTTGTCCTTGTAAAGCTCGTACAGTTCGTCGAGCATGATCTGCATACAGTAACCGTTCTTGTACAGTGTGGTTACATCACGGAAGTTGATTCCCTTCTTTGGAAAATCTGGTATGCAACGCAGATTGTCCATCAATACTTTGTTGTTCATTTTCAGTTAGTTATTTATGTTACACAATGTCAAATGTTTCACGTGAAACTTAATTTAGTTCATAGTTTATAGTTCATAGTTCAGCGGCCCATGAGTACCAGAAGCACGTTGATGTCGCTGGGTGATACGCCGGGAATGCGACTGGCCTGTGCCAGTGTTTCGGGATCAATGGCCTTCAGTTTCTGTCGGCACTCGGTGGAAAGGCCGTGAAGTTCTTCGTAGTTGAAGTGTCCCTTGATACGTATATTTTCCAGTCGGTGCATCTTATCGGCTACCGATCTCTCGCGTTCTATATAACCTTTGTATTTGATGCGTATCTCTGCTGCTTCCGCAATTTCCTCCTTACGGTTGGGCAGACGGTCGATGTATTCGCGTAATTGTGGAATGATAGGCATCAGGTTATTGAAATTCAGTTGTGGACGTGCAATCAGCTCTTCCAACTTCACGCCAAACTGGAGTGGGGTAGTGCCGAGCTGTTCCAGCGCAGGATTGATTTCCTTTGCTTTTATCGGGAAGTTCTTACAAAAATCCACGATTCCTTCGATAGCCTGCTTCTTTTCCATCCACCAGTCGTAACGATCCTTTTTCGCCAAACCAATCTGATAGGAACGCTCCGTCAGACGGGCATCGGCATCATCCTGACGTAGCAGGATACGATATTCGGCCCGCGAGGTGAACATACGATATGGTTCGTCAACACCCTTTGTTACCAGGTCATCAATCAAAACACCGATGTATGATTCGTCGCGACGCATCACAAATTCATCGGTTCCATCGCACTTCAGGGCTGCATTGATACCAGCTACGAGTCCCTGTCCGGCTGCTTCCTCATAGCCAGTGGTACCGTTCACCTGTCCTGCGAAGAAAAGACCTTCAATAATCTTCGATTCCAACGTATGTCTTAATTGCGTAGGATCGAAGAAATCGTATTCTATGGCATAGCCTGGTCGGTACACTTTTGCGTTCTCTAATCCTGCTATTCTGTGGAGTGCTTCTATCTGTACGTCCATCGGCAGTGATGACGAGAAGCCGTTGAGGTACATCTCGTTGGTCTCGGCTCCTTCTGGCTCTAAGAATAGCAGGTGCTGATTGCGGTCAGGGAATGTGACAAGTTTCGTTTCTATCGACGGACAATATCGTGGGCCTATGCTCTGAATCTGTCCGCTATATAGCGGTGAATCCGCCAATCCTGAGCGTAGCATCTCGTGAACATCAGTGTTGGTGTAGCATTCCCAGCAAGGGAGTTGAGGTAAAGACCCACCCCCGATGCCTCCCTGTGAGTGAGGGGAGTGGTTAGATTCCGTGCCCATATAAGAGAACCTATATGCTCGCTGTTCGCCGTCTTGTTTGCGAAGCTTAGAGAAGTCTATGCTACGCTTATCCAGACGTACGGGTGTACCCGTTTTCATACGGTTTGATCGGATGCCATGCTGGGTGATGCTTTCTGTGAGTCTCTCCGCAGCCGGCTCGGCAATGCGTCCACCTTTCACCATCTTTCTCCCAATATGCATCAAGCCGTTCAGGAAAGTACCTGCTGTAATCACCACACTCTTGGCACGTATCTCTGCCCCCCAGATTGTGCGTACGCCTGCAGCTGCTCCATTCTCAACTATCAGCTCGTCTGCCTGATCCTGCCATACGTCCAAATTCTCGGTTTCATCGATGGTCTCACGCCATTTCCAGATAAACTTTCCTCTGTCACACTGGGCTCTTGGACTCCATACTGCAGGCCCTTTTCCAACATTGAGCATACGGAACTGGATGGCAGTGGCATCGGTCACGTGTCCCATCTGTCCACCCAGCGCATCTATTTCGCGTACTATCTGACCCTTGGCAATGCCACCAACGGCGGGGTTGCACGACATTTGTGCAATCTTGTTCATGTCCATCGTGACCAGCAGCGTCTTCGCACCCATATTAGCCGCTGCACACGCCGCCTCGCAGCCGGCATGGCCACCGCCAATCACTACAACGTCGTAATTCAGTATCATCTTGATGATTTTATTTCCGTTGCAAAGGTACGAATTAGCGAGAACAAAAACAAAGGAAAATTTGTTTTTCTTTGATTTGTCATCATCTTCCTTTTGTCATGTCAAAACATGAGTTAGATCTTGGAAGATAGTCTATTTTGCATGGTAATATGGTCGATATTGCTTAGTAAAATGGACTATATCACTTAGTAATTTCGTCCATATTGCAATGCCGTTCCTTGTTTTTGTCATCCCCGTTGCTATTGATTTACATAAAAAATACTACCAAATATTTGTTGTTTCCCGTTATTTTCCCTATCTTTGTCCCAAAGATTGCAACCTAATGCCTATAAATAAAAGTAATATGAACTTCTTAGAACTTGTAAAGAACAGATTCAGTTGCAGGGGTTATCAGGCCCTTGACGTGGAGAAAGAGAAAGTGGATTACATCATGGAGTGTGTGCGCTTGGCACCATCGGCAGTGAACAAGCAGCCGTGGCACTTCTATGTGGTTGACAAGGAGGAGGACAAGGAGAAGCTACGGCAGTGCTACGACCGCAACTGGTTCAATACGGCTCCGATGTATATCATTGCCACTATCCTGCACGACGAGGAGTGGGTGAGGGCCGACGGCAAGCATCATGGCGACATTGATATTGCCATTGCCGTGGAGCATCTTTGTCTGGCTGCCACGGAGCAGGGGTTAGCTACTTGTTGGGTATGCAATTTCAACGCTGCCTTGTGTCAGGAACTGTTCACCTTTGCCGACAATGAGGAGCCGGCTGTCGTCATCCCTCTGGGCTATCCTGCGAAGGAACTGAAGCCGAAGGACCGCAAGGCCATGGATGACATCCTGTCGGCCGTGAAGTAATAAAAAACATTTCCCCGCTATTGTTTGCCTATCTCGAAAACAATTCGTAACTTTGCCGAAAAATTGGCGACATAGCCGAATTATATCATGGACGAAGATTTTGACATACGCGAAGAGCGGTTTGCCGGTGGTGGCGAGAAGGACTTTGAGAATGCCCTGCGCCCCCTGCGCTTTGGCGACTTCAGCGGCCAGCAGAAGATTGTAGAGAATCTGCAGGTGTTCGTTGAGGCAGCGAAGTATCGAGGTGAGCCGCTCGACCATACGCTACTCCATGGTCCTCCGGGATTAGGAAAGACCACGTTGAGCAACATCATTGCCAACGAGCTCGGTGTAGGCTTCAAGATTACCAGTGGCCCTGTGCTCGACAAGCCTGGCGACCTGGCAGGCATCCTGACCTCGCTGGAGCCTCGCGATGTGCTGTTTATCGACGAGATACACCGCCTGTCGCCTGTGGTAGAGGAGTACCTGTACAGTGCGATGGAGGACTATCGCATTGATATTATGATAGATAAGGGTCCGTCGGCTCGCAGCATCCAGATAGACCTGAACCCCTTTACGTTGGTGGGAGCCACGACCCGCAGCGGACTGCTCACAGCGCCGCTGCGTGCCCGTTTCGGCATCAATATGCATCTGGAATACTACGACCCGGAGACGTTGAGCCGTATCATTGAGCGCTCGTCCAAGTTGCTGGGTGTGCCTATTACCGAGGATGCCGCCCTGGAGATAGCAGGCCGCAGTCGCGGTACGCCGCGTATAGCCAATGCCCTGCTGCGCCGTGTGCGCGACTTTGCCCAAGTGAAGGGTACCGGAGGCATTGATACGAAGATCACGCGGATAGCCCTGACGGCCCTGAACATCGATAAATATGGTCTTGACGAGATAGACAACAAGATACTGCTCACCATCATTGACAAGTTCCGTGGCGGTCCTGTGGGTATCACCACCATCGCTACCGCTATCGGCGAGGATGCCGGTACCGTGGAGGAGGTCTATGAGCCGTTCCTTATCATGGAGGGCTTTATCAAGCGAACACCGCGAGGCCGTATGGTCACCGAACTGGCCTACAAGCACTTCGGGCGTAATCCGTACAGTGGGAATGTGATGCAGCCGAATCTTTTCGACGAATGAAGATCAGTACGAAGTCTTATAGAAAGAATCTGCCGCTACGTCTCAGCCTGAGAGTAGCCATTGCCGTGAATCTATTGCTCATGGCAACGCTCTTCGTCATGTTCTTTTATTCCAGGAAAGTGATGAGGGAGGATGCTCTGCAAAGGACATCACAAACACTTGAGGGGGCTATGGTGAAGGTGGACAACATCTTGTTGAGCGTGGAAGAGACGGTGGGCAATATGTATTTCTTCGTGGTACCTTTGTATAGCAATCCTGATACGATGGAGGTCTATTGTCATCGTATTGTGGATAACAATCCTTATATCACGGGCTGTAGCATTGCTTTCAATCCAGGAGTCATCAAAGGAAACAAGTCATTTGACGCAGATTCCACACAAACGTGGTTCAACCGTATCATGGAGACAAAGAAGCCTCAATGGCTGAATCCCATAGACAGCACCAGCGTGAAGTCAGAGCCAATTGTCTCATTCTGTCTGCCCATCTGGATAAATGAAAAAGATCCTGTGGGAGTCATTCGTTTCGATGTGTCGCTCAGCTTGCTCTCAGGTTTGGTGGCCGGTTCGAAACCTTCGCCCAACTCCTATTGTGCGCTCCTCGACAGGAAAGGCTCGTTTATCGTCCATCCCTCGGGCGAGCATCTGCGGCAGCCAGCTGACTATGGATTGTCTGAAGCATCGTTGCAAGAGGTGCTCAACAGTGTGATGTCTGGTGAAACGGACTACATACCGCTCAGCGTTGGCGACAAGGACTTGTATGTCTTCTATAAGCCTTTTAAACAGGCCGTTGTACCCAACCGGGCCATAGAGGAACTGGGATGGACCATTGCCGTGGCAGTGCCGAAAGATGATATCTACGGAGAGTTCAACAGGTTGTTCAACTATGCCATCATCATAGGCATTGCAGGTATGTTGCTGCTTTTCCTGTCCTGCTGGGCTATCCTCTATCTTCGCCTGCGTCCGCTGAAGATGCTGACAGGCAAGGCCGAGCGCATTGCTCAGGGACACTATAACGAGCCTATCCCCAATACCTGGAGCAGGGACGAGATAGGCAGCCTGCAGCGCAACTTCATCAGGATGCGCAGGGCATTAGCTGCACATATCGGCGAGCTGGAACAGTTGACCAAGACCATTCAGGAGCGTAGCGAAGAGCTGAAGACGGCTTATAAGCAAGCCAAGAAGGTAGAAAAGCTGAAGACGGCATTCCTGCATCATGTGACCAATCAGATGCTGGCTCCTGCACAGGCCATTGACGAGGATGTGAAGGTGCTGAGTGACATTGGCAACAAGGCTGGTCAGGTAGATGGCACGCAGTTAGTGGAGCATCTTCAGCAGAACGGCAATACCATCACTCAGTTGCTCAACCAGATGCTGAACCAGTCAGAAGAGGATATGAGAAAGGAGGTGGAGCATGATTAACTGGATAACAAATACTCGCAGGTCGTTCTCTGCCAAGCTCAGCCTTTGGATCCTGCTGCTTACCGTTCCCGTGTTCTTTGCCTCTGTGGGACTGCTGTTCCATCAGTCTCACCGCATGATTTACGGTGAGTCGGTGGAACGTGCCAATGGTGTCCTTGATGCCTCGTTGCAGCGCATCGGCCGCTATCTCATCACCATTGAAACGATGACGAATACTTACAGCTGGATGGCAGAAAGGTCTATGAATCCTGAGATGCTGAAGGGCCTCACTAACAGTGTCTTGCTTCTTAACCCCTATGCCGATGGCTGCGCTATCAGCACCGAGCCTGGCGTGTTGCCACAATATCCAGAGCATTTCCTGACGTGCTCCTCCAGAGTGGTGGAAGGCAATTCTATTTCCACAATCATAGAAAAAGACTACGACTATTTCGATGAGCCTTGGTACACGATAACTGACAACGAGCAACAGTCAGGGTGGGTGGTCTATAATAATCAGTCAAGTCTGCAGGAAGTGAATGTCAATAGCATTGTTTCTTACAGCAAAGCCCTTTTTGGAGCCGACAGCACGAAGGTGGGAGTCATCGCAACGGAGATGTCACTTCACCATCTGTCAAAGATCTTGGCAGAGGAAAAGCCCTATCCCCATTCATACTTTATCATGATTGATGAAGAGGGGCGCTACGTGGCTCATCCAGACTCTACGCGACTCTTCAATAAGACCATCTTCAGTATGGCCGACCCGCAGAAACAGGCCGACATGATTGCCCTTGGCTACGAGATGACAAAGGGCAATAGGGGAGATATGTCGGTGGTCATCGATGGCAATCCCTCGCTGGTGTGCTATAAGCCAGTGCCAGGCACTACATGGAGCATCGCTATCATCTGTTCCGACGATGATATCCTGATAGGGTACAACAAGTTTTTCTATATCGTCGTGTCGCTCCTTGCCGTCGCTTTGCTTCTTATCATTCTCTATTGTCATGAGATGGTGGCACGCTCCCTGCGTCCGCTCCGTAAACTGTTGGTCAAGACACAGGTTATAGCCAAAGGCAACATGGATGTGAAAGTGGAACGCAGTTCGCGTGTCGATGATATCGGCGGCCTGCAAAACAGCTACGCCACGATGTTGGAGTCGCTCAGACGCTATACTGACAGCGTGAGGGATGCCAGCGAGGAAGCTCAGGCCTACAACGAGGAGCTGGAGCACGCTACACAACTGGTGGTAGAGGCTGATATGCAGAAGACGGCCTTTATCCATAACATGACGCACCAGGTGCGTACACCGCTCAATATTATCATGGGGTTTGCGCAGATTATCAACACCCCGAAGTCAGACCTGACGGCTCTCGATGATGCGTCGAAAGAGGAAATCAGGAATTTGGCCGCATCGATGAATCATAACTCCAAACTGCTCAACCGCATGGTGCTGATGCTCATCGACAGTTCTGACTCCGGTGTTTCAGTGGCAGAGCTATGCCAACAGCAGGAGCTGGTAGTGGCAAACAGGTCTGTGGTGGAGACGGTGGATTATGTGATGAGCCTCTATCCTGACGTGCATATCGCCTTTGAAACAGAGGTTTCACATGACTTTGTTGTTAAGACCAACAAGAAATATCTGGAGTATAGTCTTGGCGAGCTCCTGCTGAATGCCGTAAAGTATTCCGACCGTGAACATATCACGGTGCGTGTCACCCGTACAGAGAGTACCGTCCGCTTTATCATTCAGGATACAGGAAAGGGTATTGCAGAGGCCGACCGTGAGAATATCTTCAAGTTCTTTACCAAGGTCGATGACTTCAGTGAGGGACTGGGATTGGGACTTCCTCTGACTAAGCAGCACGCTCAGAATCTTGGTGGCAGTCTTACGCTCGATCCCGACTATCACGACGGCTGTCGATTCATCTTAGAGCTCCCGCTGTGATAATGAACCAAATATATTAGCATGAAGACAGGAATATTTGTTGGAACATTCAATCCGTTTACCGTGGGTCACGACTCCATCGTGCGTCGCGCCCTGCCACTGTTCGACCGTCTGGTCATCGGTGTCGTGGGCGACCATGTCTCGAAGCCCGGCATCCCCCCCGCTGCCGAGCGTATAGAGGCTATCCAGACCCTCTATGCCGATGAGCCACGTATCGAGGTGAAGGCCTATTTCGGCCTGGCAGTCGACTTTGCCCGTGCGGAAAAGGCCCGTTTCATCGTGAAGGGTGTACGCTCCGTGAAGGACTTTGAATATGAGCGCGAGCAGGCCGATGTGAACCGCCAGCTGACCAACGGCCAGATAGAGACCATCCTGCTCTACAGCGAGCCGCAGTACGCCTCTATTTCATCGTCTATGGTACGCGAGTTGCAGCATTTCGGGGTGGATGTCTCGAATTATTTACCACGACGTCATAACGTCATAACGAAATAACGTCATAACGTAATACCGCAAAAAATGATTAGCTACAATTCTGAGAACGTAAAGATGCCTGCCATCAAGCGCCGTGAAACTACGGCTTGGATTCGTCGTGTGGCAGCTACATACAATAAGAAGGTAGGGGAGATAGGCTATCTCTTCTGCGACGATGAGCATATCCTGAAGGTGAACCGCGAATATTTAGGTCACGACTATTACACCGATATCATCACCTTCGACTATTGCGAGGACGATATCCTCAATGGCGACCTGGTCATCTCCTTAGATACCATCCGCACCAATGCCGAGCTCTTCCATAAGACCTACGACGAGGAGCTCCATCGCGTCATCATCCACGGCATTCTGCACCTCTGTGGCATCAACGACAAAGGCCCGGGAGAGCGCGAGATCATGGAAGCCGCAGAAAATAAAGCGCTGGAACTCTTGTAGGTTCCAGCGCTTTAAATTCTTTACCGTGTAATCAAATTGTACACGGCGTGTAATGAAAAATGTAAGAAATGCACAAAAAATGCCGATTTCATCGGTGGAAATCGGCATCAGTTATTACAGCTGTTTGCATGGGAGCGCGGGCGTCCTCGCCCGCAATGGTGGCGGGCGAGGACGCCCGCGTTCCCATAGTTGGCTGCAAAGGTACAAATAAATAATCTATTCTCACTTCTTCACTCCTCGTCGTCCCAGTCGCAGCCACGGCTGCGGGCATCGCCGTTGCCGCCAGAGACACCCGATTTGAATACGTTGCCGTTGACGCTGTGTACGCTGCTGCCGGTACTCATGAGTTGCATACCATTGATGATCACTGCCTCCATCTGAGGCTTTACATATTGCTTTTTCATATTGCTGATAATAATTTACATGATAATATATGAAAAATATGTGGGCAATTAATGACAATTCGTGTTTATTTTCAACATATAATTACCATATAATTACCCACGAATTTTCATGAATTTTATTTTATCACTATTTTACGTCCTCTATTCACGTATATTCCTTTCGTTGTTGGTTTCTCGTTGAGTTTGCGTCCGTCCAACGTGAACCACACGCCAGCCTTATTCGTGTAATTCGTGAAATTCGTGGTTTTTATTCCCGTGGTATCGCCGTCTCCGAAGTTCAAATGGAACTCACGGACTTGATTGTTTGTATCACCGATGGTGAGTCCGTTCAGTTGGAAGTACGCACGGCAGGCCTTGATGCTGGCACCGGCCTGCGGCCAGTACAGGTTATTGCCGCCTACGAGCAGGATGCTCTTGTCCTCAGCGTCGAAGCTCTGGGCATCGATCGTCTTGTCGATGGTCACGCCGGTAAAGACGGGGTTCTTCAGGTCGCGGGTGTCGGGGTCTGCAGCGTCGTAGCCTTCATCCTTAGTCCACTTAATAATATAAGGTGTGCCGGCAGTCATCGTGGTTGTCTCGTCCTCGAAGTTCAGCGTCAGCGTGCCATCGGTCAGGTTGCTGGTCGAGGTGGTGAGTTTCATCACCGTTGCACCCTCAAGGGGTGAACCTGCGAGGGTGACGTCGAAGGGCAGACACAGCGTGTTCCAGTCACCGTCCTTGTAGAGAGTGCGGTCGGCGAGGGTGACATCGATGGGCTCGCTGATATTGCTGGCGGCAGCGATGCGGGCGGTGTTGTCAGCATCGTTGGCAAGGACAAGTTCCGTTGTGCCAGTGAGGGTCTTACCCGCGAGGATGCTTATATCATCGACAGAGAACGTGCCACCATAGTATCCACCATTGCCATCGGTGAAGAGGCGATTGAAAGTGATGGAGGGCGTGACGTTCAATTCTGTGGGAGCGAAGATGCCGGCGGTGCCGATAGTGATTTGATCGCTGGGATTGCGCCAGTTGAAGGTGAGGTTCTTTTTTAATGAAAAGATGGCGTATCTGAAGACATCGTCATCGGCATTGGCGGTGACGTTACCGCCGTTGTAGGTGAAGTCGCCGAGGGTATAAATGGCACCGGCGGAGGAATCTGTGGCGGTAGCTTCTACGATGCCGCCGTTGATGGTGACATTTGATTCTGAAACAAACGCAGCCGCAGAAGTTTCGCTGGCATTGGCTATTACGTGTCCGCCGTTGATGGTGATGGACCTTGCATGAATAGCATGTTCAGTGCTATAGACGCTGAGGGTGCCCATGTCGCTGCCAGTGCTCTGGCCATAGATGGTGAAGTTGGTATAGGGATATCCGTTTTTGATGCCAGGCCCGTTGATTCTGTTCGTGCTGGTTCCGATGTTCATCTCACAGCCGTCCATGAGAATGAGGTGGCTGTCACCGTAAAAGCCGTTATGGAGGGTAATGGTGCCAGTGTAGTTGAGGTTACCAGAGGCGACGAACCAGCCTGGTTTGCCCATCTGGACGATGCCGTCGTTAAGCATGGTGTAGTTGGTGCAGAGCTGCTGGACTCCGTTCTCGTCGAGGTAGGGCACGGCGAGGTTGACGCCGAGGGTCGCGTCGCCATCGGTGCTGTTAACGGTATAGGTGTTACCGCTGAAGGCAGTGCCGTTGGCGCTATAGCTGACAAGGGCGTAGCCCGAAGGCGCACTATAGTTCAAGGTCAGCTCTTGCCCCTCGCGGTAGTATTTCTCATTATTATATGTGAAGCCGTAGTCCATGTCGGTAGCGGCGGGACTGACGGTGACGCCGCTGCCGAGGGTCACTTTGCGGGCGCGGCCGACGCGGGTAACATGACTGGATGCGTTTCTCGCGACGGCGGTGTAACTATGGCCGCCGTTGCTGTCGTAGAAGTAGAGGTTGGTAAGAACGTCAGAGCCATCTGAACTTCTTCCGATGATAGCACCGGCAACGCCATAAGTACCTGTGGCGCTGACGGTGGGGTTATAGACCCAACAGTTCTCGACGTGGGCTTTAGTGGTGAAGCCGACAATGGTGCCGACGTAGGCATACGTACCGTTGCTGGCCACGCTGGGGCTGATGAGGCGGACGTTCTTCACCGTGCCGTTCCAGACATAGCTGAAGAGGCCGGCATAAATTTCCGAACCGTTGACAGAGAGGCCGCTGATGGTGTGGTCGCCGCCATCGTAGGTGCCTTGGAAGTGACTAACATCATTGACTCCGATGGGAGTAAAGTCGCCGATGAGTGTGATGTCGGCGGTCTGGCAGAATATCAGGCTGGAGGCATCGTTTTTAGCATTTACATAGGCAGACAGGTTGCGCAGGTCGGTCTCGCTGGTGATGGCGTAGGCGGCGGTGCCTCCCTCGTCGGTGGCGGTGAACAGATAGTTGCCGAGGGCCACGCGCAGCTTCGAGGCGTGGGCGCTCCAGTTCATGGCGGTCTGATACCCGACGGCGAGGGCGGGCGTGGGGGCGACGATGGCGGCGAGGGCGTTGCAGCCGGTGAGGGCGCCGCTGCCGAGGGTGACGAGGCCATCGGTCTTCTGGACGTCAACGCGGGTCAGGGCGGTGCAGCCGTTGAAAGCGTTGTTGCCGATGCTGGTGATGCCGCTGCCGACGGTTACGCTGGTCAGGTCATTGTCCCACGGGGTGTTGCTGCCGCTGTAGTTGTTCATGGCACCGCTGCCGCCGATGGTCAGGGCGGTGTATTTGCCGTTCTGCTTGCTCAATGACCACGTGGCACTGCTGCCACACGAACCGCTGATATTGCCGAAGGTCACCTCGAAGCTGCTGAAGGTCTTGTGCGCAGGAAGGGTGACAGTAAACGACGTGCCAGGCTCAGAAGAGGTGCTGCTGGCAGCCACGTTGCCGCTGCCCATCTTGAACGTCACGCCGGTGATGGCTGTGGTGCCCGAGGTGATAAAGGTGAAAGTGGTTTCCGTTTGAATTGTGGCAGTTGTTACATCGACAGCTACGTCTTTACTTGGCATTACGCTCATACCATTTGCGAGGTTGTGACTATCGCCGGCCGTCCAATAGTAGAGGGAACTGCCGATGGTGGTTGAAGCAGTCCAATGAGTGATTTCTGTGGTGCCACTTTTAATATAAATAGTGCTATTGTTGTTACTGCGAGACACCGTGTAGCTGACAGGAGTCTCTGTCTTAAACGCCCACGTCGTTGCCGAGGTGAGCAATGCGAGGAGGAACACTATGCTCCTCGTCGTGAATAAATGTCGATGTTTTTTCATTTTCTTATCTTGATTTTTAATGATTTCGGTTGATGGTTGCACCGCCTTTTAGCGTGCGCGTATATAATCGGGTGCAAAGTTACACTAATTTTTCCAAACAGCACTTTTCTATTTGTACAAATTCATTACAAAATGGGTATAAGTTCATTACCCTTTTATGTAAGTTCATTACATTTTAGTGTAAGAAACATAACAAATTGTACACGGGGTGTAATGAAAAATGTAAGAAATGCTCAAAAAATGCCGATTCCATCGGGCATTTTTCACTTATCACTTATTCAACTTTCGGACGTTGATATGATAAAAACAAAAAAACAATTAGTCCAATACTGTGAGTTTCCACGGCAGATGTTATTCGGAAACTGCCTGTATTTAAAGGCGTTTCAAGCTGTTTTAGGTCTTGAAATGCCATGTTTTTGACTCGAAAATGACGAAAAGTGATGTTATAGTGATGTTATTTTGAGTACATCGTCATAGTCTATCTCGTTTATTTACAGACAGATAGCATCAAAAGTGACGTTATTCAGTATTTTTTCAAACTCTTTGGGTTCTGCATCAATTTGGGTGGTAACCAATTATTACAAAGTTTAACTATCTGCTTGATAATCAACACATTAGTTAACTAAACAAAGTTGCAGATGTGCG
>CACZZQ010000026.1 GCA_902785695.1 uncultured Prevotellaceae bacterium
GAGAGGTAACGAACCTCGCCGAGCAGGAAGTCGTGGAAGTTCTCCCAGTTGGGCTCCTTAGAGTCGAGTGAGAACGGATTCTTGCCTTCCTCAGCCAGAGCGGGGTTGTAGCGCCACAGGTGCCAGTAGCCGCACTCCACGGCCTTCTTCTCCTCAGCCTGGCTCTTACCCATGCCGCCCTTGGCCTTCAGACCGTGGTTGATACAAGGAGCGTAAGCGATGATGATTGAAGGTCCGTGCCAAGCCTCAGCCTCGCGGATAGCCTTGAGGGTCTGTGCGTGGTCTGCGCCCATAGCAATCTGAGCTACGTATACATAACCGTAGGTGGTAGCAATCATACCCAGATCCTTCTTGCGGATGCGCTTACCCTGAGCAGCGAACTGAGCGATGGCACCGAGAGGAGTAGCCTTAGAGGCCTGACCACCGGTGTTGGAGTAAACCTCAGTATCGAGCACGAGGATGTTTACGTCCTCACCAGAAGCGATCACGTGGTCGAGACCGCCGTAACCGATGTCGTAAGAAGCACCGTCACCACCGATGATCCACTGGCTGCGCTTTACGAGGTAGTGATCCAGCGTCTGGAGTTCCTTGCAAACTGGGCAGCCCTTGGCAGCGCTCTCAGCGATGCACTTGCGGAGCTTCGGAGCAATCTCCTTGGTCTTGTCGGCATCTTCCTTGTTGGCAATCCACTCCTGAGCGAGAGCCTTGTACTCGTCGCTGGCGTTGCCGTCGATCATCTCCTGCAACAGCTTAGCTACGCGCTCCTTCATCTTCTTGTTACCGAGAGCCATACCCAGACCGAACTCACAGAAGTCCTCGAACAGTGAGTTGTTGAATACAGGACCCTGACCCTTCTCGTTCTTAGTGTAAGGTGTAGAAGGAATAGAAGCAGAGTAGATTGAAGAACAACCGGTAGCGTTGGCAATCATCTGGCGATCACCGAACAGCTGAGAAATCAGTTTCACGTAAGGAGTCTCACCGCAACCAGAGCAAGCACCAGAGAACTCGAACAGAGGCTGAGCGAACTGAGAGTTCTTCACGTTGCTCTTGATGTCGACCAAGTGTTGCTTGCTGGGAACCTTAACCAACTTGTCCCAATCGGCAGCCATCTTCTTCATATCGGCAGCATCTGGGTTGAACGGAATCATAGTGAGGGCCTTGCCGAGCTTAGGATTACCCGGGCAGATGTCGGCACAGTTGCCGCAACCCAGACAGTCGAGTACTGAAGGCTCGATGACGAAGTGCATACCCTTCATAGCGGCAGGAGCCTTCATCTCGAGGGTCTCCAGACCGTCGAAGCCAGCCAGCTCGTCGTCAGTCAGAACGAACGGACGGATGGCAGCGTGAGGACAGATGTAAGCACACTGGTTACACTGGATACAGTTGTCCTTGTTCCAAGCGGGAACGAAGGCCTCAACACCACGCTTCTCGTAAGCGGCGGTGCCAACCTCCCAAGAACCGTCAACGGTGCCGTGCTTCACGAAGTCAGAAACCTTCAGCAGGTCACCAGCCTGAGCGTTGATAGGACGAACCAGCTCCTTAACGAATGCGGGAGCGTTGTCGGCCTTAGGCTCGTCATCAGGCAGGTTAGCCCACTCAGGCTTAACAGTGAGCTGTACGTACTCACCACCACGGTCGATAGCTGCGTAGTTCTTATCAACAACGTCCTGACCCTTAGCGCCGTAAGACTTCAGGGCAGCAGCCTTCATCTTCTCAACAGCGAGCTCTACGGGGATAACGCCAGTGATACGGAAGAATGCACTCTGCAGGATGGTGTTGGTACGGTTACCCAGACCAATCTCCTGTGCAATCTTGGTAGCGTTGATGGTATAAACGGTAATGTTGTTCTGTGCGAAGTAGCGCTTTACCTTGTTAGGCATGAACTTCTCAAGCTCGTCGGCGTCGAAGATAGTGTTCAACAGGAACTGACCGTTCTTCTGCAGACCACGAGTCACGTCGTACATGTGGAGGTAAGCCTGAACGTGACAAGCTACGAAGTTAGGTGTGGTTACCAGATAGGTAGAGCGGATAGGTGTATCACCGAAGCGCAGGTGAGAGCAGGTGAAACCTCCCGACTTCTTAGAGTCGTAAGAGAAGTAAGCCTGGCAGTACTTGTCGGTGTTGTCACCAATAATTTTTACGCTATTCTTGTTAGCACCTACGGTACCATCAGCACCCAGACCATAGAACTTAGCCTGGAACATGCCAGCACCACCGAGAGCAATCTCCTCAACCTCAGGCAGAGAAGTGAAGGTAACGTCGTCAACGATACCAATGGTGAAATGGTTCTTAGGCTCTGGCATAGCGAGGTTGTTGAACACGCTGATAATCTGAGCAGGAGTAGTATCGTGTGAACCCAGACCGTAGCGACCACCAACGATAACAGGACGATCCTTCACATCGAAGAAGGCATCCTTCACATCGAGGTAGAGAGGCTCGCCGTTAGCACCGGGCTCCTTGGTACGGTCGAGGACAGCAATCTTCTTAACAGTCTTAGGAACGGCTGCCAGCAGGTGCTTCACTGAGAATGGACGATAGAGGTGAACAGAGATCATACCAACCTTCTGACCGTTAGCGTTCAGATAGTCGATAGCCTCGCGAGCAGCATCGGTAGCAGACCCCATCAGGATGATCATGCGGTCGGCATCCTCGGCTCCATAATAAGAGAACAGGTGATACTCACGACCGGTGATCTTAGAGAGCTCGCCCAGATACTTCTCAACCACCTCGGGAACTGCATCGTAGTAGGGGTTGCAGGCCTCACGGTGTGTGAAGAAGGTCTCAGGGTTCTCAGCGGTACCACGGGTGATAGGACGCTCAGGGCTCATAGCACGGTCGCGGAAACGCTTGATGTACTCTTCCTTAACGAGCGGACGAACATCCTCCTGGTCGAGCAGCTCGATCTTGTGATACTCGTGAGAGGTACGGAAACCATCGAAGAAGTTAACGAAAGGTACGCAAGTCTCAAGAGAAGCCAGGTGAGCAGCGGCAGTCATATCCATCACCTCCTGAACAGAACCCTCGCAGAGCATAGCGAAACCTGTCTGACGGCAAGCCATCACGTCCTGGTGGTCACCGAAGATACACAGAGAGTGAGAAGCCAGTGTACGGGCAGAAACGTCGAATACGCAGGGAATAAGTTCGCCGGCGATTTTGTACATGTTAGGGATCATCAGCAGAAGACCCTGAGAAGCGGTGAATGTAGTGGTGAGGGCACCAGCCTGCAGCGAACCGTGAACGGCACCGGCAGCACCAGCCTCTGACTGCATTTCCTGAACTGAGACGTTCTGGCCCCAGAGGTTCTTACGACCAACGGGGTGATGGGGTAGATAGCAGCTACCTCCGAGAACATGTAGCTCACATGAGCTGCAGCCTCGTTACCATCACAAGTGATAAACTTCTTTTCTTTAGCCATTTTTTTACAATAAAAAAATTAAAATATTGCGTTATCTCGTTATATCGTTTTTTACATTAATAAAGGAATCCAAGCAGCCACAACGGAATTTGATTGTCTTTTCCTACTTCAGTGTTGTAACGAGCATAAATCGTATCGCTCGCATACCTTATTTTATTATGCGTGTCAGCATCGCTGATACGGAATTTCAGTTTGCCGTCCACTATGAAGTAAGGCTCGCGTCCATTCTGGTTCACCTTATGATCCTTCCATAGTGAGTTTACGAAGAACGTCTCCATAGCCGTCTGCTTCTCTACATGAATGGGATAGATAGCGTAGAGCAGGTTGGAGTTGTGAAGCATAACCTTTGATGGCTTCTTGGGGAAGTCCTCGCCAATAGGATAAATCATGTTCAGCAGACGGGCATCGGTGAGGTACTTGATATAGTTCATCACAGTAGCACGACTGGTTTCGATGTCGGCTGCCAGTTGCGATACGTTGGGAGCCTTTGGTCCCTGTTCTGCCAGCTCATAGAACAGCTTTTTAATTTTGGGCAGATACTTCAGTTCTATCTGCTTGATGAGCAGGATATCCACCTCGGTCATCATGTTCATGGTCTTTAGCAGGTTCTCGCTATAGTTGCGGTGTTCCTGGAAGAAGGGATAGAAGCCATGATGGATATAATCCTGGAAATAGCGGCGAGGTGATACCTTGGGCAGTATCTGTTTGATGATGTGCTCGTGGTCTTGCAGAATCTCGTCCAACGTGTAGGCACGGAAATCATTTCCCGTCAGCAGGTTGAGAAATTCACGGAAGGAGAAACCACGCAGGTTGTAACTCTTTACGATACCATTCAGTTCGGGATTCTCGTCCTTCAGTCGCATCACACTGGAGCCTGTAAACACAATCTTCAGGTTGGGATACAAGTCGTAGCACTTGCGCAATTCCTGCGACCAGTTGTCCTGCTTGAATACCTGGTCAATCAATAGCACGCGTCCGCCGCGGTGATAGAACTCGCCGGCAAAGTCGGCAATGCCTCGGCCCTGAAAGTAAAAGTTGTTCATGTTGATATAAAGACATTGTTTGTCGTTTATATCAAATTCCTCCTTCGCATACTGTAGCAGGAATGTCGTCTTTCCAACGCCCCTTGTACCCTTGATACCTATCATTCGGTCAGTCCAATCAATCTCGTCCATAAGGCCTCGACGAACTGGAGCATTGACGTGCTCTACCAAATAACGATGTGTCCTAAAGAAGGCTTCCATTCACAGATTTGTTTTAAAACGATGCAAAGGTACTACTTTTTTATCGAAATTGCAAAGCAGAGATTGCAAAATAAACGGAAATTTAACTTATTTTTGTGGTTTCTAAATAAGAGCCTATAGTTTGAACGATATAGTACCCATCAAGGTGCGCCCCATATAGCGATAAGGGATATAGGAAGTGCCTCCAATCTCGTAACTGACATTGAAAATGTTGTCGCAGTCGAGCGAAAGCTGCATCAGGTCATTATAGTCGTATTTCAATCGCAGGTCAACCAACGCCCTGTCATTGAGATAAAAGTCTTCGCTGCCTGTTACACGTGAGTTGGCTTTATTGAGCGTACGCGATGTGTAACGGAAGTTGCCCGATAGCCAGAGCGCATGGTGAGCTTTTCTTAATAGGCGCTGTTCGCAGGTGAGGTTGGTGATGACTGATGGTACACTATAGATATAATGGTCGCTGTATGAATATTGCTCAGCGCTGAGTGCTCGCTGCCAAGTCGTATTGAGGTGAGCGTGTAAAGAAGCGGTGTTGTAACCCAGTTCCAGTTCGGCACCTGCAATCTTCAAGGTACCAGCATTGATGAACTTTGGTGCATAGAGATCCTGGCTTTGGTTATTACTGATGATATTTGTCAGGTGGTTATAGAACAGGTTGACGTCATAGCTGAGGTTTGACACTTTACCGATGAAGTCAAGCTGTAGGGCGTTCAGATACTCGGGTTGCAGGTCAGCACTGCCACGATAGGCACTGGTCGTGTTCTGGCGGGTGTAGTAGGGGGCGTCGACGAAAGCGCGAGAATATGACAACTTTGTACTGAACTTCTTGCTGGGCATATAGATGAGGGCAACACGCGGCGAGAAAGCATCGACATGTACCTCGTTCTTGCGGTATTTATTGTCGTAGCGTATGCCGGCATTGAGAATGACGTTGTCAAGTAAAAAGTGCTTGGCCTGTATGAAAGCAGACACACTGCGCTCGCGACCAACCTTAACGGTATAGCTGGACTCGGGCATGACCATCGTCATTTCCTCAAAATTCTCGCCTACATGCGTGTCGTTAGCGTCCAGGGTAAAGAACTCATATTGGGTACCTACGAGGATGTTTCCTTTCATGTTTCCCAACTTGTAATTGGCATCGGCCTTAGCTATCGCTCCTAAGGTGTATTCATTCCACAGCAGGTCTTGCGACATACCGCGATACAAGCGATAGACAATCTTTCCATTCTCATCTCTTACGGCATGACCAGTCCTGTCGAAGTCAACATTGACGATAGAGTCAGAGAGCACCTGATAGTCGTCGATGCTATACCAGTCGCCATAGGCCGATACATTGAGGTTGATTTTTCCGATAGTCTTCTCGTAGCCCAGGTCAATGTGTGTCTCGTTAATAGAATAGCCAGCCTTATCGCCACCCAGTTTGCGGTAGCGGTCGTAGTCGTAGGCCACACCATACCAAGAGTACTGAGGCACCTGCTTTCCGTGTTTGCGGCTCAACATCATGCTGAAGTCCTTGACCTTCAGGTTGAAACCTAAATCGTATGATGGCTTCCCTTCATAACGACCAATGTAGGCATAACCGTCATAAGGCGTATTGGAAAGCCCCGTACCTTTGGGAATATCAAACCGATCGCCTTGGGAGGTATAGAACGAGCCCCATGCGATGATGTCCGTTTCAAGGAAAGACGTACCAGCAATGAGGTCAGCACGATGCGTGCCATGAGAACCATACCCGTACTTACCTTTCACACCGTTGACTTCCTTGCCTTCACGGGTGATGATATTGACCACTGCCGTAAGAGCCACGTTTCCGTAAAGAGAAGAGGCAGGACCGCGCAGCACCTCAATATGGTCTATTTTCTCTGTACTAATGGCATAGTCCAGTTTGCCGTTGTTAGTAGAGCGGGTATTAAGACGATGACCATTTTCCATGATGAGGATTTTTTCTTGTCCAGAGGAATAGACGCCGTGCATCGTGACGTTTGAGAAGGCATAGGAGCATATCTCGCTCATGCCGGGAATATAGTTGGCCAGTATCTGTCCGATGCTTTTGTTATTGCTCAGATTGTCAATCATCTCGCGTGTAATGATGGTCACGGGGACTGGAGCCTCTTCAATCAACTCTTCCTGGCCAGATGCCGTTTTAATCGTTGTTCCTCGACCCTCTCTCAGTTTGTTGATCATATCAACGAAACGCACAGGGTCTTGCAAAGAGCCATAATAGTTCCTGTTCTCCTTCAGCAGCATACCAGCATATTTCTCGGATTCCGCTGTCTGGTCAAGTGCCAGACAGCAGAGTGAGATGAGTCGGTAGGCTTTCTGCCTGTCGGTACCGAGAAAACTGTTCTCATTGTTTTTCAGTAACACCAGTGCAGAGTCTATACGACCAATCTTATAGGCATTCTCAGCCTGTGAGTAGATATCTTGGGCTGATGCAGGCAATGCTATGAACATCAGTGAGATGACTGCTAAGAATAATCTCATCATAATTGACTGTTTTTATAATTCTATCTGTGACAGACAGTAGTTTATATTTTGTTTCTCCAACAGTCTGAAATGACTGGTAGGCAATGGGTGCATGTTAATGTGGGGTAATAACTGCCTCCATGATTTTTCATTCTCTTGTTTTAAATCCAGGAACGACATGTGGGTAGCTTGGAAATAATCCACCTTGCCGTTGTAGAAAGGCATGGGCACTCCATCTTCCACTGGTACGACGTATTCCTGCATGTGGCGCATTTTCTCTATCACCTTACTAGCATTGAAATAGGTGTCGAAGAGGATGACTCTTGGCGATTGTCCCGTTTCTGATTGCCACTTGGCGGCACAACGATAACTGAACTCACCGCCGTAGCTATGACCCACAAAGGCGCTGACTTCAACATTAGCCGGTAGGTTCTGCTTAATCAGTTCTATATAGGTCGTCACGATATCTGTCTTGGTCTTGCCGGCAAAGGTCTTGCTGAAATGCTCCTGTATAGGTTCTATGACGAAGACCGAATGATGGCGGCAAAGTGCTGTGATCAATGGCAGAAGGAGACGATAGGAGGTAAGCCCCTGAATTACCACCGCAACAGGTTTAGTGGCATCATAGCCCTGCACCCAGTTGCCAATGGTTGACTGATGGGCAGCTATTTCTTCAATCGTTCTGAGACGGAGCACATCATTTACTTTCAGCTCCTCGCCCTTGGCGCTGGCCATTGATACCAGACTGATGGCTGTCAGTGAATTCAGACCAAGCATGGTGAGGTCGTCAGTAACCCCAAACTTATTGGTTCCCAACAGGTCGCGGGCCAAGTCGAGAATCAGCTGCTCACGGTAGTTGCGGGCAGCCACCATAGCAGGGTGCCATGTGGCAGCAGTCTCATATGTCGTCAGAGCCTGCCTGTCAACCTTACCGTTGGGCGTCATGGGAAGACTCTCCAACTGTATGAACTGCTGGGGTATCATGTAGTCTGGCAGTTGTTCATCCAAAGTCTGCCGTAGCATTTCCGCTTCGATACTATAATCCGCACAATAGAAGCCCACCAGGTATTGAGCCTTACCACTTGTATGAATGATTACAGCGGCATCGTTGACATCGGGATATTCACGAATCTTGTTTTCTATCTCGCCCAGTTCTATGCGGAAGCCACGCAGCTTTGTCTGACTGTCAATACGTCCTATATATTCTAACTGATTTTCATCGTTCCAGCGTACCAGGTCGCCCGTGCGATACATCTGTTCGCCATGTATGAATGGCGACGCTACAAACTTCTCTGTTGTCAACTCAGGACGTTTCCAGTAGCCTCGTGTCAATTGGCATCCCAACAGGCATAGCTCACCAATAACGCCTCGTGGCACCAAATGCCCTTCTGTGTTGACGACGGCAGAAATTGTATTCGGTGCAGGACGTCCTATCGGTATGTTTTCGTAATTCCTATTCTGGTCTATCTGGTAATATGAAGAGCAGACGGTGAACTCCGTAGGTCCGTAACAGTTGAAGAGCTGCAGGGCAGAAGGCTTGAAATAGGTGAGCTTCTCGCCTCCAAGCATTAAGAAACGAAGTGGTAAGTCATACTGCATCTGCATAGCCATACCCAGTTGGGTGGTCAGCAGCATACCTACGATATCATGCTCTACCAGATAATGGTATATGCCCTTGAGATCCTGTCGCAATGATGTGGGCAGGATATGGAGCGTACCACCACACATCAGCGGTGGGAAGAGGTCGAAGACGGAACCATCGAAACTGAAACTGGTATGGATGGCCACTTGTTCTCCAGCCTTTAGTTGTTCTACCTTCAGCAACCATTCAAGGAAGTTAAGCAGTCCTCGATGTTCAACCATCACACCTTTTGGCATTCCAGTGGAGCCAGAGGTGTAAATCATGTAGGCCAATGATGAAGGCTTACTTTCGTTGATAGGGCTACTAGGTGCGTCAAAGTCTATTTCATCAAAGAGAATAACCGTTTGCACGGGGAATGTACCCTCTGCCTTTTTGTTTTCCAATAACCTTTTCGTGGTGATTAAGATAGGAGCCTGAGAGTCGTCGATCATATATTTCAGACGACTATAGGGGTAGTCACAATCTAAAGGAATATAGGTGCCGCCTGCCTTAAAGACTGCCAATACGGAGATCATGAAACTGATGCGGCGTGGAAGCATCAGACCAACGAAGGTGTCGGTGGTGACATGAGCTTTTCGAAGAGCGGCTGCCAGTATATCCGACTGACGGTTCAGTTCTGCATACGTGATAGATTTATCCTTATCTACAACTGCTGTTGCATCAGGTGTACGCAGCGCTTGCTTCACAAACAGACTTGTGAAGGTTTGCGAGGTGTCGAAATCCAGATGCTCGCCTGTACCCAGTGTAATCAGGGCCGTCTGCTCATTCTTTGGAATCAAGGAAAGGGCAGACAGCGGCTTATCTTTTTCAGAAGCCTCTATAAAACCATGAAGCAACTGACGATAACACTGCATCATTCTTGAGATGAACACCTGCGAATAGGCGTTGGCCTGATATTCTGCGTTCAGTCTTAAACCCTCGTCCTGACGGAACAGCTGCATCACCAGCATCTCGCCAGTAGCATTCTCCATGATGGGCAATGGCTGATAGAGTTGTCCGCCGATAGTCTCTGTAGATATGAGGTCGCCCTGCCAGGCAAACAGCACGCTACTGTTGATGCAACTGTTCTGGGCATTCTGTTCATTAAAGGAATAGAGGTCGTTGGCCATACTGCCCAGCAGTTGTTGTTTCATGGTATGGAGCAACTCGCATACGGTGGGCTGATGATGCCATGATACGTGAACGGGCAGTGTCTTAACCATCATACTGATGGTGCTTGAGGTCTTCAGATCCTTACGTCCGTTATAGACGGTAGCGAAGAGCGACTCCTGTGCATAGGAATAAGCGCCCAGCAGATAACCAAAGACTGTCGTAGTCAGTACATTGGGGGTTACGCCCATTTTACTGCAGGCTTCCTCCAGTTCCTGATAAGGAATATCCAGAAGCAGATTCTCCTGTGCGAATATTTTCGTTTCTTCATGCAAGTCGGCCTCTGGTAATGATACGATGTCAAGATGTCCGAAATGTTCCTTGTTCCATGCAGCAGCCTGCTGATAGGCTTCTGTCTTTCTGAGCAGCTCTTCCTCCTGGGCAACCTCGAATCCGCTCCATGTCTCTCGTTGCAGGGACTGGCCGTCGTAGGCTTTGCTCAGGTCGTGCAGCAACACCTCAAGGGAATAACCGTCGAAGATGATATGATGGAAATCCATGAAGAGGTAGGCTGCAGAAGGTGTACTGAAAATACGGATACGGAACAAGCGGTCGGCCAGTAGGAAGAACGGTTGCATTAACTGTGGACGCAACTGTTCGAAGTTGGCTTCGCTCACCGTTTCTATATCCTGCAGATATGTCTCGTCATCATTTCGACGCTGACGGGGCTGCCCCTTCTCATCGATATATAAGCGGGTCTTTACAAATGTATGGGCCTCAATGACAGCTTCAAGGGCCTTTGCTAAGCGAGCCAGATCTACTCCTTTGCCCAATCGAAAGAGCATCCCATTATTATAGACAATCTCTCCCTGACGAGCCATGCTGGCAGCAAAGATTCCCTGTTGCGTCTGGCTTAAAGGGTAGTCCATTTGTGGCTTTATCTCGAGTGCCCCGGCTTTTGCATAAGCATTGGCAATGCGTCGTGGGGTGCGGTGCTGATAAATCAGACCGGCACTCAGCGAAAGACTTGGGCAAAGCGTCTGTAACTGAATCACACGGATGCTGTCACCGCCCAATGAAAAGAAATCATCGTTGATGCCAATACGACTGATGCCGAGAGTCTGTTCGAAAGCTTCGCACAACAGACGTTCCGTCTCATTCTGCGGAGCCATATAAGGCTGATGTTCTATCATGCTGGCATCAGCAATAGGAGAGAGCAGTGCCTTACGGTCGATCTTCCTGTTGATGTTCAACGGAAAACTATCCATCTTCACGAAATAAGATGGAATCATATAGTCAGGCAGTTTCGTGGTCAGGTACTCACGAATGTCTTGTTCCCTGATATCCGCAGCCGTGATATAATAGGCACAGAGATACTGGCGACCTGTGGCAGAAGTAAAGCCTTTGACAACAGCATTCTCGACACCTTCCATCCGTTGTAGCAGCATCTCCACCTCACCAGGTTCTACGCGCTGACCGTTGACTTTTATGAGCCAGTCCTTACGGTTCACATAGACCAAGTTGCCTTCAGGCAGTCGTCGTACGATGTCACCCGTATGGAGCCATCCGCCCTGATAGAGCTGAGCCGTACGTTCAGGGTCTTTATAGTAGCCCAGTGTCAGGTTGCCCTTCATGCAAAGCTCACCCTCTTCGGCCTCCTGCCCGTTCTCGTCAAGGATGCAATATCTGACGTGAGCGGCTGGTTTACCGATAGGTGTGTTCTCATAAGGCTTATCCACTATAAAGGTTGCTCCTGCACCGCAGGTCTCCGTCTGCCCGTAGTGGTTAATCAGCGTAAAACCTTCCGGGTGGATGTTCGACAGACGTTCGGCTCCCGTCATCACCAGTTTAAGGGCTTCCGACTTACTGCGGAAATGAGCCAACAGGGAAGGGGGAAGGAATGTAAATTCAATCTTCTGTTCAGCCAGGAACGCTTCCAACAGTTGGATATCCTTCGTGACCGATGGGGGTACAATGGTAAGTGTACCGCCTCTGAACAATACGCAGAATACCGAACGGCTGGCTATATAATAAAAAGGTGTAGTGACGCCCATCACCGACAAGTGCATTTCCTCCAACAGCTTGTCGAGGGGCACCTCGCCACCGAATGCCTTGAATGAATGGAGCACTCCCTTCGGATTTCCCGTACTGCCAGAAGTGTAAAACAGCGTACTCACGTCATCCTCTTCGGGCATGATGAGGGTGTCGGTAGGAGGCGTTGCCATCATCTCCTTCATGACGGCTTCGTCGATCACGAGTGATGCCTCACAGTGAGCCGTGATATAATCGATGCGCTCCTGAGGGAATAGATTGCTCACGGGCACTGCAGCATGTCCAGAAAGCCAGATGCCTATCTCTGAAGCCATATAATCCATACCTGTGGGCAGACAGACAGGGATAAAAGAATGAGGTGACAGTCTGCGGGCTTGCAAATAAGCAGCCACCCTCAGGGCCGTCGTATAGAAATCACCATAGGTTGTCTGTCGTGTACCGTTTTGGTCAATGACAGCAATCTTATTGTGATTATTCTTAAAAGAATCAATCAGCCTATGGATGAATCTCGCTTTACTCATGCTTTCTTGATGGGTAAGGTAAATGTGAAACTCGTACCTTGCCCGAGTGCTGACTCGAAGGATACCTTACCTCCGTGCTTGTTTTCTATGATATCACGTGTGATGCCCATGCCAAGACCCGTGCCTTGACCTACGGGCTTTGTGGTGAAGAAATTCTCGTAGAGACGCTCCTTCACCTCGTCACTCATGCCAATACCATTATCTTTAATCTGAATTGTCAGTTCATCGGCAGCCAAGACCGATACCTCTATCGTTGGCTGGTAGTCGGTACCTTCCTGCTGACTGCGCTGACGAACTGCATAGCATGCATTGTTCATAATGTTCAAAACCGCACGACTCAAGTCTTGTGGAATCACCATCAACTGAGGAATACCCTGTTGGTAGTTCTCCTTGATACTGATATTGAAGCTTTTGTCATTAGCACGCATGGCGTGATAGGCCAACCACACATACTCTTTCACCAAGTGGCAGACATCGGTAGGCAGGAACTCGTTTTCCTTACCTCTTGACATGAGCAAGATACCACGAATGATGCTGATTGCCCGTTCTCCGTGCTCCACGATCTTTGCCATATTCTCTTTCAGGTCAGCTACGATATCTTCCACCTCTTCCTTGTCGTCATCTGATAGCTTTTCTTCGTTATCTTCAACTATTTCCGTTAAATCGTTCAACAACTTATCAGACATCTTGCTGAAGTTGATGACGAAGTTCAGCGGATTCTGTATTTCATGGGCAATGCCTGCACTGAGTAGTCCCAGTGATGCCAGTTTCTCCTGTTCTTTCAGTTTCTGTTTCAGGTCTTCCATTTGCTTCTCCATAGTCGTTTCAGTTTTGAAGAATTGGTAAAGTGATAGTAAAATCGGTATAGACATTCTTCTCAGACTTCACGCTGATGTCTCCACCGATGTTTTGAATGATCTCACGACTCAGGTACAGTCCCACACCGGCAGCCTCACCAGTTGGTTTCGTGGTAAAGAAGGGGTCGAAAACTTTATCGATGATGGTATCCTCGATACCGATACCGTTATCGCGAATCACGATGCTGTATTGCGTGTCGTTGTTTGTTACGCTTAACGTAATCTCTGGAGCATATTTTTCGCGCTGGGCTTTCTTGACTACAGCATAGACCGCATTGCCCAACAGGCTCATGATTGTCATGCTCAGTTGCTCGGGATTACCTTTGATGTCTATCGTTTCCTGAGGAATGTTGAATGATGTCTTGATGCCATATTGCTTGATGTTCTCACCAAAGTAGTTGTTTACCATCTCTTGGTCTTGACGTAGCACGGGTACTAAGTTCATTTTTACGATACCACCGCTTCGGTCTTTCAGCATTTCCTCCATCGCCTTCAGCGTACGAGTAGTGTTCACACCGTGCTGTTCCACCTTCTGTAGGTTCTGATCCAGCATATCAATGATATCCAGTGTGTCCTCGAAGTTCTCCTTGTCCATGTGCTCTTCTTCGTCTTCCACGTTGGCCTTCAGGTCTTTCAGCAGTCCGTAAGACAGTTTCGAGAAATTGTTGATATAGTTCATGGGGTTGAGGATTCGGTCGATAAGTCCCTGCGTGAGTTTACCCGCCGTAGCCATCTTCTCCTGACGAATCAGTTCGTTCTGTGCCTGAGCCAGTTCATCGAGTGCCGTCTGCAGACTCTTTGATTTCTCCTCAATCTCGTCCTTCTGTTTCACCACCTCTGCCGTGCGCTCCTGTACGATATTCTCCAGGCGCACCTTTTCCTTTTGCAGTTGACGCATACGCCATTTTGCGATACAATATAGCAAAAAGCCAAACAGCAGGAAGTACAATATAACCATGTACCATCTTTGGTAGAGCGGGTATTGGATGCTGAATGAAAGTTCCTCCGACTGCGTGATGTTGCCATAGGCATCCATTGCTTGTACCTCGAAGGTATGACTACCATAATCCATGCTCGGGAATTTAGCCTCTTGTTCGTCGTCCCATGCAGACCAGTTATGGTTGTCCACACGGTAGCGGTAGAGCGTCTTCTTGATGAGGATGGTATTGTCGAGCGCAAAGGTAAACTCCAAATGACGTTCGTCACTTGTCAATCTTCCTAATTTTGTCGGCATATCCCCATAGCCACCCCAAAGAATACTGTCACCATTAAGTTTTATAGAGCGTAAATATACTTTAGGTTTGCTTTCTAAGATGGGATCATGATGATTCTGCTTATAAACAATCAGACCGAAGTCACCACCCATGATGATATCATGCTTATAGATGAGCATATCTCTGACGTTGTACTCACTGATAGCGTTCAGTTGCGTCTCAAGGTTATGCAACTTATTTCCGTCCTTCATGCAGTACAGACCACGTCCGTCGCTCTTTGTCAGCCACGTAGTGCCTTCCTTATCCAAATAAGCGAACTGAGGGTAGGGGATGGGCTTCTCTTGATTGGCACTGATGGTGAGGAGTCCCTTGTTCGTCGGAACAATCATGCCAGGAACTGTCGTGTCTTTATCTACAGACACGGGGTGAAAGTCCTTCTCATTGGCCTTTTTACACCAAATGATACCATAGAGATTCTGAATCCATAAGTCCTTCTTCTCATCAACATAAATATGTGTAACGCGTTCCAAGTCGGCCACCTTACTTCGACTACCGTTGTCACCATTGAAATATACACCGTCTGGCTCACCCGTATAGAATCCCATAGGAGCTTCCTTCACGCACATGGTGTTTTGATTGCTCAGTTGCTGAGTGTTGTTCTTGTTGCTGATACGATAGAGTCCGTTGCTGGTAGCTGCGAGTATGCCTTTTGGTGTGGCAATCATCTGCCAACATTGATAAGTGATATTTTCTACTGGTAGAAATACCTTATTGCTATGATAGAACAATCCGTTAGTGGTTCCTACATACAGAACGCCCTCGTAGTTGAGGATAGAGAGCACTTCACCTCTTAGTCCTTCCTTTGATGTGGCGTGAGTATAGGTTGTAGGTATCGCTATGCAGAAGATACCGTTGTTTGTTGCTCCCCACAAGATACCTTTTCCATTGTAGGCCAGTTTGTTGATGGTGTTCGAACAGAGTCCATTATCCTCAGTAATAGCGTATTCGCCGAGTCCGTCCCGTATGATAATTTTCACGCCTTCGTTCTCAGTGGCCTTTGCCTTCATGTTGTAGCCTATATCCACCAGTTCGTCTTGTGGCTCATTATAATTTCTGGTTACTTTTGGCTCGCCATTACTCAGGATATATACATTATTTTTCTCTAATCGGAAGTACAACTGCTGTCCTTCTTCCCAGATATGTTCCACCACACCCTGGAAGTTGCCTTTCTTGACGGCATTGTGAAGTAAGAGCTCTCCGTTTTTATTGCTCTCCAGATACCCCAGGTAGTTGTAACCTCCAGCCCATATCTTACCATTCTTGTCACGGAAGAGTGTCGTGGTGCGTGTGATGTTTGGCGTATGGATGATGCGCCATTCTGCATTGTCGTAATAGAGCAGTCCCTCGAAGTTGGCTATATAGACAAATCCCTTGTCATCTGTAGTGATGTCAAAGTTTCGGTTATGAGCCTGATACTCACTGGCACTGAAGTTGCGCAGGAAGGGAATACCCTGTGCAAAGGAAGTGACAAGTGAGAAGTAGAAAGTGATAAGTAGTAGAAGTCGTTTATTCATTTCTCACCTCCTTTCACACTATTGATAAACTCTTTATACGACGCATTCTTCCCTACATAGGTATCCCATTGATCTTCCGTGAGAAGATGATTTTTAAGGCGTTCCACCATTGTATTGATAGATACTAATATCTCTGTAAGGTTGCCGTTGTTATCACCCGACCAGAGGTAGGTTTTGGAGTTGTCTATGGTAAAGTACCTAATCCAGGCGTCCGACTCATCCGATTCGAACAGCAGGATGGGCTCAACATTCTCGTTCTCATAGAGCCACAGGTTCATCTTTCCGTCGTAGCTGGAAGAATAGAGTTGGTTGCCGTTCACCTTCAGTCGTGTGACACGTGAACGATGTCCTACCAATTCCTTGACTCGTCCATTTTTCTCTTCCACATAGATTTTTCCATCGTTAGTGCCGTAGGTATTGATGCCCTTATTATCAGAACGTGCAAAGGCTGTGATGATACCTTTTACAGAGGCAGGCTTCCGCTTGGTTTCCATCTTGTCCAGACTTACTATCTCGTGCATTCGTCCCTGTTCGTCGAAGATATAAGGATGTTTGTTGATACGTCCGCTGGCAGAAATCTTGCTCCCTAGTTGTAAGGCTCCCTGCTGTTGGTTTGTATTCATGTTGAAGAAAACGATGCTACGCTCCCCGATAACGACGAGCACATCGTCATTGAATACCTCCAATGCCGATGGATAGATAATGTCTGTCAGCATCACCTCGGTTGCTTTACCATCGGGCTTGATAACTACGAGTTGTCCCGTTCTACTGGCTGCATAGATGGTTTTGTTTTTGCTGACATACACGCTACGGAAGTCGTAGTCACTTTGAGTGAAGAGTTTCTGAGTCTTGAGTTTGTCGCCTTGTCTCACGTTTCGGAATATCTCGCCATAGCTGCTCACCGTAACGATATCGTCGTTGGAACCTGGTGTGAAATAGATACCAGTTACACTGCCTTTGTGCAATCTGCTCCAACTGTTCTTACTGTCGCTGGTCTCCATCAGGCCTTGAATCACGGAAAGATGATAGAGGTCGTTTCTGTTTCCGTACGTCGTTGTAAACCAATAGGAAGCGTATGCCAGCCGTTTGGCTAATTCTTTGCTACCTCCCGACATATGCTGGTTGTAGGCCATAGAACCGAGCGAGCGTCCCAGAGCGATATAGCTTAAAGTATCAGCCACGCGTTTGTTCTGCTCAGCAGTCTTTCGCTGTGCATCGGCAATCTCTGCCTGTCTCTTGGCTTCTTTGCTCTGGATCTCTGCATTATCACGCTCCTTGCGGGCCACCTCCTCGGAAGCTTTTGCCTTGTTCTGTGCTGCGATAGCGTTTTGTTTCTCTACCTCGGCAATCTCGGCCTGTTTCCTTGCCTCTACGGTACGTTCATCGCTGATACGTTTCTGTTCGTAGGCAATCTCTTCCATCTGCTTGTTGATGCTTTGTTCGATGACAGCCCGTTTCTCCTTCTGACTCAGTTCTGTCAACTGCTGTTCCAGCGACCTTGTCTTTTCCTTTTCAAAAAAGTAAAAGCCAAAGCCAGTAAGACATCCTGCACCGAGTATAGCACAGCCCAGTCCCCAAAGCAAATTATTCCTAACCAGCTCTTTCAATGTTTCTTATTTACGTTTAAAGGACAGTAAGGTGATATCATCGCTTTGCGGTGCCCCGTCGGTGAATGTCTTCACACTATCCAGAAGTCCGTCGATAGTCTCTTGGCAGGCCTTTCCCTGTAACTGACTCAAGGTGTTCAGCAGTCTCTGGTCGCCATATTCCTCGAAGTCATTGTTCACAGCTTCGTTTACACCGTCGGTGTACATAACCAGCATATCGCCTTTCTCCATTTTCAGTGAACCAGGATTGAATGTCAGTCCCTCAATGGCACCAATCATGCAGTTGGTACTCATAGGTAGTGCTTCCACCTGTCCGTTGGCATGAATCAGATAGGGTGAGTTATGACCTGCGTTACAGTATTCCACCTCGCCCGTCTTTGTATTGTAGATGGCATAGAACACGGTGACGAACATACAGTTCACTGATTCTTTGCAGAGCAATTCATTAGCTCGCATCATCGTCTCCTCTGCCTTGATTCCCTGCATCCCGATAGCGCGGATCAGCGTACGGCTCACAGCCATGAAGATGGCTGCCGGTACGCCCTTACCGCTCACGTCGGCCATCACGAAACCAATCCTTTCTTCATCAATGCGGAAGAAGTCATAGAAGTCGCCGCCCACATCCTTTGCAGGTGTCATCGATGCAGCTACGTCAAGGATGTCTTCTATTTCCGGGAATGGCGGGAACACGCGAGGCAATATGGCCTGCTGAATCTCTCCAGCCACGGCCAGGTCTGTCTTCAGCGACTCTAATTGCGAGTGTTCCTGTTGCGACTGTTTGATATAGTTGATTTGCTCGATGGCCTTCTCGATGGTGACGCTTAGGTCATCCAAGTCGATAGGCTTTGTAGCAAAGTCGAACGCACCGTTGTTCATCGCCTGTCGGATGTTTCCCATATCGCCGTATGCGCTAACCATGATGCACTTCAGTGCTGGGTTCTGCATCTCGTTGATCTTCGTGAGCAGGGTCAGTCCGTCCATCTCTGGCATGTTGATATCACTCAGGATGATGTCGAAGTCTTTGTGCTGCAGCATCATGGTGAGTGCTTCCACGCCGTTGTGAGCGAAATGGAACTCATATTCCCCTTTTCTGATTTTTCTTCTAAAGTATTGTGTCAAGAGCAACTCAAGGTCCATCTCGTCATCGACACTAAGAATCTTTGTTGGCATAATTTATTTATTATTTATCATTTATCATTTCTCATTTAGCGTAGCGCTTATGAGCACAGCACCGTCAGTCCTGCCATCACGATGCTGACCATCGACATCAGTTTGATGAGGATGTTCAATGAAGGACCGGATGTATCCTTGAATGGATCGCCTACGGTATCGCCTACGATGGTGGCTTTGTGTGCAAACGAGCCCTTACCGCCGAAGTTGCCTTCCTCTACCATTTTCTTCGCGTTGTCCCAGGCACCGCCTGCGTTAGCCATGAATACAGCCAGCGTGAATCCTGCCGACAGACCGCCAACGAGCAGTCCCAGTACACCGGCGATACCAAGTACACAGCCTACGATGATGGGAATAGCGATAGCTAAGAGCGAAGGTACAATCATCTCATGCTGTGCGGCACGGGTGGAAATCTCTACGCAAGAGCCGTAGTCGGGTGTGCCGGTACCTTCAAGGATGCCCTTGATCTCGCGGAACTGGCGGCGCACCTCTTCCACCATTTTCTGTGCAGCGCGACCTACGGCTTCCATTGTGAGTCCGCAGAACAGGAAGGCAGCCATAGCACCGATGAAGGCACCCACCAATACGCGTGGGTTCATCAGGTTCACCTGGAAGTAGTTCATGAAATCGGGTATGGTAGCGTTCATTGCGTCAATCTGCTGCCCAGCCAAATTCACGATAAAGTCACCCGAACGGTGCATCGCAATCTTCACCTCTTCTATATAAGAGGCCAACAGAGCCAGTGCTGTCAGTGCGGCAGAGCCGATAGCAAAGCCCTTACCCGTAGCGGCGGTGGTATTTCCCAGTGCGTCGAGTGCATCCGTACGATGGCGTACCTCTTCACCCAGTTCGCTCATCTCAGCATTACCTCCGGCATTGTCGGCAATAGGTCCGTAGGCATCGGTAGCCAGCGTGATACCCAGCGTAGAGAGCATTCCCACGGCAGCGATACCGATTCCATAGAGTCCTTGTGAGAGAGCTGCAGCATTCATGTCCATCACGAAACCGTTGGCGCAGAGGTAACTCAGCATGATAGCCACGCCGATGGTCACCACGGGGATGCAGGTTGACATCATACCCGTACCGATACCCTTGATAATCACGGTAGCCGAACCCGTCAGACCGGCCTCTGCGATCTTCTGTGTGGGCTTATACGAATGCGAAGTGTAATATTCTGTGGCCTGACCGATGATTACACCGGCAGCCAGACCTGTAATCACTGAGAACGAAAGTCCCAGCCAGTTCTCAATCTGAAGCATATACAGGATGCCGAACGTGGCAGCAGCAATGAGCAGTGCAGATACATTCGTACCTAATGACAGTGAACGAAGCAGGTCTTTCATCGTAGCACCTTCCTTTGTGCGAACCAGATAGATACCCAGAATGCTGAGGAATACGCCCACTGCGGCAATCAGCATCGGGGCAATCACGGCTTTCAGCTGCATCGTACCAGAAGCGGCAAAGGCTACGGCACCCAGAGCTGCTGTAGAAAGTATCGAACCGCAGTAGCTCTCATACAGGTCGGCACCCATACCAGCCACGTCGCCTACGTTATCGCCCACGTTGTCGGCAATGGTAGCGGGGTTGCGAGGATCGTCCTCAGGGATGTCGGCTTCCACCTTACCCACGATGTCAGCGCCTACGTCGGCAGCTTTCGTATAGATACCGCCACCCACACGAGCGAAGAGTGCCTGTGTCGATGCACCCATACCGAAGGTCAGCATCGTGGTGGTGATAGAGATGAGTCCCTCGCTGTCAAACTGATTCAGGATGAGGAACCACACGGCAATATCGAGCAATCCGAGTCCTACGACCGTCAAGCCCATCACGGCACCGCTGCGGAAGGCAATCTTCAGTCCTCCGTCCAAGCTCTTACGGGCAGCGTTGGCAGTACGTGCCGATGCGTATGTAGCTGTTTTCATACCGAAGAATCCAGCCAGTCCGCTGAAGAAACCACCCGTCAGGAATGCGAAGGGTACCCAGGGATTCTGTACCCCAAAACCATATGCCATGATTGAGAAGATGACAGCCAGGATGATGAACACAATCAGCACCACCTTGTATTGCTGCTTCAGATAAGCCATAGCGCCTTTTCGCACATAGAGCGCAATCTCTTTCATGCGCGGGGTGCCTTCATCGGCTTTCATCATACTACGGAAAAACAGGTAAGCCATCACAAGGGCTACTACAGATGCAATGGGGACTAGCCAGAATGCTAAGGGAACAAGATTGATCATTTGGTTTGCTAATTTAGGTTGTTGTCTGACAAATTTTTGTGCAAAAGTAGTTATTTATTTTGAAAAATACAAACCTATTTCCTTTTTTTTGTGTACTTTTGCCGAAAATTACGAAACAGATGACTCTCCATATCTTCAATCCGGAGCACGATATAGCCCTTGCAGCTAACTTGAGCAACTTCACCGCCCCCCATGCAGGCCGTCAGTTGCGCTATGATCTGTGCTTCCTTCCCGCGTTGTGGGCGAAGGAAGGCGACGGTGTGCTTGTTGATAATCCTGAGCGTGCTCAGAATAGCTACAAGCACTTCCTTCATTCTGTCAGCAGACAGTTCGGCAAGAGCTTCCACCTGGTGAAATGTCCACGATGGGAGCAGGCCGTTACTCCAGCAGAAACCACTGCCATCCAGCCTTGGGGATGGGACTTAGCCTTGCGTTCGCAGTTGAAAAGGATAGGGGCCGACGCGTCTTTGTTGCCTACCGACGATGCCATAGCCGCCATTCGTCAATTGTCACACCGTCGCACCTCAGCCGAGCTGCTCCCACAGTTGCGCTTCGAGGGTACTGTTGGCGAGTCGTTTGAGTGTACCACGGCAGATGAGACAGTACCCCTTCTGCAGCGTTACGACCGCTTGGTGTTGAAGGCTCCGTGGTCTTCCAGCGGTCGCGGTCTCCGCTTTATCCGACGTGATGCGCCTGTGGCTCAGACGGCGGGTTGGCTCCGTAATCTCCTCACAGCCCAAGGGTCGGTGATGGCCGAGCCGTTCTACGACAAGGTGAAGGACTTTGGGATGGAGTTCGAGTGCAGTTCCGAGGGCAAGGTGAGCTACTTGGGACTCTCGCTTTTCCATACAGCCAACGGTGCGTATACCGGAAATCTGTTGGCTACAGAAAAGGTTAAGCAGGACATTTTAAGTCATTATATTTCAATAGATTTACTGCATTCCGTTATTGAAAAGATTTGTCAGCTTTCCGCAGTCATATTCAAGGGCAGGTACGTTGGCCCGTTTGGTGTGGATATGATGGTGGTCAGAGGTACCGATGGTTGTCTGCTCCATCCCTGCGTCGAGATTAACTTGCGTCGCACAATGGGTCATGTGGCATTATCCCTGACACCTGACGATGACGATATTCAACGGGTCATGCAGATTGACTATTCTGACAACCGATACCATTTGAGAATCATTAAGCCTTAACACCGTATGATGTCACTATTCGATATTCTGCTGCTTTCAGTAGCATTGGCGATGGATTGTTTTACCATATCCATTGTCAGCGGGATTGTTCTTGGACGTAAGGAGTGGTCTGTCATTCTGCAACTCAGCTTCCTCTTCGGTCTTTTCCAGGCTATGATGCCATTCTTCGGATGGCTCGCCACCAGTCATTTCTCACAGTATATCGAGGCCTACGACCACTGGATAGCCTTTGCCCTGCTGGCTTTCCTGGGTGGCAAGATGATCATCGAGTCGTTCAAGCCCGAGGAACACCAGGTCTTCAATCCTCGCCACTTGCGCACCCAACTGCTCTTGGCTGTAGCTACCAGCATCGATGCGTTGGCAGTGGGTATCTCGTTAGCTGTGACGGGCTATAATGACATCCCCTCGCTCGCAGAACCGCTGTGGTGGATAGGTATTGTATCCTTTGTCTTTGGAGTCGCAGGCCATCTGCTGGGCTTGCGTTTCGGCGATATGGTAAGGCGCCGTATGCGTCCGGAACTCATCGGAGGCCTTATCCTGCTTTTCATCGGTGTGAAGATACTGCTTGTACATCTTTATAGTTTGGAATGAAAAGGAGTTAAAGGGGAGTAAGCCGACCAAAATATAGCCCCTTTTATTTGGCAGTTCGCCCCAAAAGCCTTACCTTTGCAGCGTCAAAGCTGGGAACGCGGGCGTCCTCGCCCGCATCTGCAGCGGTTGCGGGCGAGGACGCCCGCGCTCCCATGCAAACAGCTGTAATAACGTGCAGCGGTTGCGGGCGAGGACGCCCGCGCTCCCATGCAAACAGCTGTAATAACGGTTAGCTAAATAGAAGTTCGAATCGAAAACTATATTTATAATTACTTTAGCAATGAAGGTAAAACCATTTAAAGGTATCCGTCCACCGAAGAATCTGGTGGAGCAGGTAGAGAGCCGTCCCTACGACGTGCTCGACAGTGAAGAGGCACGTGCCGAGGCTGGCGATAACGAAAAGAGTCTCTATCACATTATCAAGCCCGAGATTGATTTCCCCGTAGGCACCTCTGAGTACGACCCACGCGTGTATGAGAAAGCTGCCGAGAACTTCCAGATGTTCCAGGACAAGGGCTGGCTGGTTCAGGACGAGCAGGAGCATTATTACATCTATGCTCAGACCATGAACGGCAAGACGCAGTACGGACTGGTGCTCTGCGCCCATACCGACGACTATATGTCTGGTCGCATCAAGAAGCATGAGCTGACCCGTCGCGACAAGGAGGAAGACCGTATGAAGCACGTTCGTGTAAACAATGCCAACATCGAGCCCGTGTTCTTTGCCTATCCCGACAACCAGGTGCTCAACGAGCTCATCATGCGCTATGCTGCCACCGAGCCCGAGTACGACTTCATCGCCCCCATCGACGGCTTCCGTCATCAGTTCTGGGTAATCAACGATGCAAAGGACACCGAGACCATCACCGCTGAGTTCAGCAAGATGCCTTCGATGTATATCGCCGACGGTCACCACCGTTCTGCCGCAGCAGCCCTCGTGGGTGCCGAGAAACAGAAGCAGAACCCCAACCATCGTGGCGACGAGGAGTACAACTTCTTCATGGCTGTATGTTTCCAGGCTTCTCAGCTCACCATCCTCGACTACAACCGCGTGGTGAAGGATCTCAACGGACTCTCTTCCGAGGACTTCCTCAAGGCACTGGCCAAGAACTTTACCGTTGAGGACAAGGGTACCGAGATCTACAAGCCCCAGCAGCTCCATGAGTTCTCGCTCTATCTCGACCAGCACTGGTTCTCGTTGAAGGCCAAGGAGGGAACCTACAACAACAACGACCCCATCGGTGTATTGGATGTGGATATCTCCAGCCGACTGATTCTCGACGAGATCCTGAACATCGGCGACCTGCGCTCCAGCCAGCGCATCGACTTCGTAGGCGGTCTGCGTGGACTTGGTGAACTGAAGCGTCGTGTGGACAACGGCGAGATGCGTGCCGCCCTGGCTCTCTATCCCGTATCTATGCAGCAGATCATGGACATTGCCGACAGCGGCAAGATCATGCCTCCCAAGGCCACATGGTTTGAGCCAAAGCTCCGCTCAGGATTAGTCATCCACAAATTGTCGTAGTAACGTCATACCGATATCACGCTATATCGAAAGTCAATGCTCGACGAATTCAAGACGATATCTTCTACCAGCGAGGGATTTTACTCCGAGAAACGGAGTAAGTTCCTTGCTTTTGCCCATCATGTAGAAACAGTCGATGAGGTGAAGGACATCATCGCCCAATATCGCAAAAAGTACTACGATGCCCGCCACGTGTGCTATGCCTATATGCTGGGAGCGGGTAGGGAGGAGTTCCGTGCCAACGATGACGGCGAGCCTTCGTCAACGGCAGGAAAACCTATCCTCGGACAGATCAACTCCAACGAGCTCACCGACATCCTCATCGTCGTGGTGCGCTACTACGGAGGGGTGAACCTGGGCACCAGCGGACTCATCGTGGCCTATCGCGAGGCCGCTGCCGATGCCATTGCCCATGCAGCGGTGGTCACGAAGCAGGTCGAGGAACAGGTGACCTATACCTTTGCCTATCCCCTGATGAACGACGTGATGCGTATCGTCAAGGACATGAACCCTCGCATCGTCAGTCAGACCTACGATAATACTTGTCAGATATGTCTGGCCATCCGCAAAAGCGAGGCAGAACAGCTAAAAAGCAGATTGTCGAAACTTTCTTTCGAATAAATTTGGCGGTTTCAAGGAAAGTTCGTACCTTTGCATCCGCTAAAAAGCAAAGTGGATTACTCGGCAGAATTCATGCAAGCATGATTCTGCGCTCACTTATTCGGAGAGTTGGCAGAGTGATCGATCGCGCTGGACTCGAAATCCGGTATACCCTTATGGGTATCGGGGGTTTGAATCCCTCACTCTCCGCAAAACTGAAAGGAAACCGTTAAAGCGGCTTCCTTTTTTTGTTGCTGAAAATCAGCCATTTATTATTTTAGCTCTTGTAAGTGCCTCTGTTTCAACCCTTATAAGGGGATAGAAACCTCTCGAAAAATCCATGTGATAACGTGAGATAACATGAGAAGACGTGAACGAAATGTTTTACCACATGTTTTACCACCCTACTTCGGATGTTTTACCACTTGGATAAAAATGAACTAAAAAAATGCAAGAGCAACAAATTTAACTATTTTTAATATGATTGTACCAATTTTGGTCTTTGTATATGACCGCAAAAAGAAAGCAACTCCAAAGAAGTCTGTTTCTGTGGAGTTAAGAATCACACTTGAAAGGAAATCCAAGTATGTCTCAACGGGAATTCGTCTGTTTCCCAAAGAATGGCATAGAGGAACAGTTGTCAACCGCCCTGATTCAGCAGAACTAAATGAATTACTCGGCTCTATTATGGTGCGCGCACGAAAAGTAGTCAATGCGATGGTTGAATCAGGGAACCTGAACCTTGACGAGATTCCGCGCCGTATGGAAGAACTGACAACAGACAAGCGTCTGTTCTATGACTTCTGTGTTGAACGTACAAAAGTACGTATATATGGAAAAAGCAAAGACACTGCAGAGAGGTATGACAGATTCCTTAAATGGCTCAAAGACTGGGGGAAGATTATCTATTTCTCCGATGTCACAGACAAGAAAATCATCAGCATGGACGAAGAACTGGCTAAAACAGGTATGAAGCCCTATTCGAAGTGGAACAATTACCATCGTTTCCTTAACTCTTTCATTCTTGATGCCATTGAAGAAGGGTGCCTGAAAAGAAATCCATATAAATGGATTCAAATAAATAAAGAGAAGAACAATGGACTGAAGAAGCATCTTACACCAGAGGAATTCAATAGATTGAGGAAGGCAGAAATGCCAACCCAATCATTGGAACGTGTCCGAGACCTGTTCGTATTCCAGACATATACATGCCTAAGTTACGTAGATCTTGAATCATTCGATACCAGCCAGATAAACAAGACGGGAGTATACACCGCGAAGCGAGGCAAAACAGGTGTGGAGTTCACCTTTTATGTCATGAAGCCAGCAAGAGACATTTTAATCAAATATGACGGCAAACTGCCGCTTATCTCCAATGAGAAATACAATGATTATCTAAAGTTGGTCGCACAGGCTGCCAAAATTGACAAGCCTGTGACAAGCCATTGGGCCAGACATACAGGTGCTACGCTATTATTAAATGATGGCGGAGTCGATATGGAAATCATAGCGCGTATCTTAGGACATACAAGTACTCGTCAAACCCGTGATACATACGCTAAGTTGCTCGATACGACTGTCGCAACTGCTATGAAGGGCTTGGAGAAAAGAATTTGTAAAACAAGCAAAACAAAGACATAAGAAGCCTGATTCTTCCCTGCTAAGCCTCCTTATGCCGATGGTGGTGCTCTCTGTTTCGGGTAGAGCATCACCTTTTTCCTTCCATTAATTATTGGCTCTTCTTTGACAGACACGTGAGGCCTTACCTATAATTATAATGTATATGCTTGACACCTATGTCAGCCATTTCGCTTTACATAACTACTATGAATCAACGGCCCTCAACAATTCGTATTCTATATGACCGTTCATTTCAACGCCTAATTTATTCTTGTATAATAAACTCTTCCTGTCGCCCTCCTATTAGCTCATCTCCTGGCAGGGCCAATAATCGTACATTCATCCCGTGTGGTTTACTGAAAATAGCACCTGACAGATGACCATCATCTTCCTTACATTTTGGTGGTTTTGCCGGACACATTTTCAGCCGGTGTTATTACTAATTTTCCTTTGCAAATTTAGCGCAAGCGGCATTCGGCAAGTACCAGTCACAGGTTCCTTATTCCCGCACAAAATTTCGACACGCTTTCCGCATTTTCTTCTTGACGCCAAGTAGTGGCTAAAGAAAATGTGGTTTTTCAAAATTATCCTTGTAATTCCTTGACCTTTTCATGCCTTCCTCTTGCCTGCTCCATATTGCACGTAAAATTTATTTAATAACCCCTAAAAATTAAAGTCTTATGCAAAACAACAACAATTTCCAGATTTCAGGTTTCATCGCCCAGGACGCTCAGATTCGTCAGTTCACAACCGCTTCAGTGGCACGCTTCCCACTGGCAGTAGCCCGCACAGAGAAGCAGGAGGGCGAGGAGAAGAGAGTGTCAGCCATTATGAGAATCGAGTGCTGGCGTAAGAACGAGTCCACTGCAGACTTCGAGCTGCTGGCCAAGGGTAACAGAGTCGCTATCGACGGCTTCTTCAAGCCCGAGGAGTGGACTGACAAGGACGGTGTCAAGCACAACCACGTCATTCTGGTAGCCAAGTCTGTCGCTCCGGTCGAAGAAAAGCCGGAAGAGAAAAATGCAGGGAAGGAGGGCAAGTAGCCTCCTTCACTCTTCTCCATCGTTACTTAGTTTGGAGTCTGGCAGAAGTCAGGCTCCAAATGTTTTGTCTATAAAAAAGTTTGCCCAAACTTATAGTAAAAAATACCATATTTTTGCCCAAACTTTTGGTTTTGGGTGGTATTTTGGATTATTTTTTCGGTTTTTTGCCCTGACTTTTGGATATTTTTCGTACCTTTGCCCCGTTTTTAACTAAAACGGAGAAGAATATGGCATATTATAAGAGACATATAGACGAACAGTTGATTACGTGGAAAGAATCGCCACGCCGTAAACCGCTTCTGATTCGCGGTGCCCGACAGGTGGGCAAGTCAACAGCTGTCAGGGAACTTGGCAAACAGTTCCGATACTTCGTGGAGATCAATCTGGAGAAGCAGCCCGACTTGCTCCAGATGTTTCCAGAGAACATTGACGTGAAAAAGACGTGTGAGAAGCTGAGCGGTACGCTGGGCATTCCCATCGTGCCAGGCGAGACACTCCTGTTCATCGATGAGATACAGGTTTCGAAGGAGGCCATTATGTCACTGCGATACTTCAAGGAGGACTACCCCGAGCTGCACGTCATAGCAGCCGGTTCCCTGCTGGAGTTTGCGCTCGAACAGCTGCCATCCTTCGGCGTAGGCAGAATACGGTCACTCTATATGTACCCGTTCTCATTCGACGAATTTCTGATGGCACAAGGGCTTGACCTGACCGTCAGCTACAAGAAGAATGCCACCAGCGAGGAGCCGTTGCCTACGAAGGCTCATAAAGACCTGACCGACCAGCTGCGCACATTCTATCTGGTTGGCGGTCTGCCCGCTGCCGTGACAGAATGGGTAGAGTCGCACAGCTATATCGAGGTGTCGCATGTCCACACGGACATCATACAGACCTACGAGGACGACTTCAACAAATACAAGAAGCGTGTGTCTCCCGTCCTGCTCCGTCAGGTACTCCGTTCGGTGGCTCTTCAGGTCGGCAATAAGTTTGTCTATGCTGAAGCCGCAAGGGATGTACACTCTTCTGTCGTGAGAGAGGCACTGCACCTGCTGACACTGGCGGGGCTGATAACACCTGTGAAACATACGGACGGCACAGGCGTACCCCTCGGAGCTGAGGAGAACAACAGCTATGTGAAGTACCTGTTCTTCGACCTGGGCGTGATGATGACCATGCTCGACATTCCTGCAGCAGACATCCTGACGGCATCCGATGTGGATTTGGTGAACAAGGGCGGCACGTCGGAGATGTTTGCTGGACTGGAGATGAAGAAATACCGCGACTGTTTCCAGAAGCCAGAGATGCACTACTGGCAGAACACGGCCAAGGGGAGCAATGCAGAAGTGGACTATCTAAGGGTTCGTGACGGGAAGGTCCTGCCTGTTGAAGTGAAAGCCAACACGCAGGGCAGCATGCAGAGCCTCTGGATCTTCATGAGAAAGCGCAGACTGCACGAAGCCATCAGAACCTCATTAGAGAACTTCGGCCATTTCGACCGCTATGACCCAGACGATAATTTCGAGCAGCGGCATGTGGACATCGTTCCTCTCTATGCGCTGAGCAATTTAGAGATTTAACAGGCTGAGAAATAGCCACAGCACCCGCCACCTCCCTCATGTCATCAAAATGTTGTTCTCCCAACATTTTAGGAACATATTCTCGGTCGTATGTTTCTACCTTTCTTGTTCCGAAGAGTCGGCGTCAGGCTTGTGCCGGGAATGTCGTTGTCTCAAAAGGGCAAGTGCCAGGGCACACACCCTTTTGTGGGCTTCCTGATTCAGTCAGCGCACCGCCAACAATATTCTCGGCCCGACACTTCTTCCACAAGTTTTCCCGAAACATATCTGACCTCAAAAGTAATTCCGGGGTGCTGCACACCCGATGACATGGGTATCACCGGTCACGCTTTTCCAACTAACTAAATTGCACCCGCCAAGAGACATTGCCAGCCTATGTCACAGCCTTGTTTTCCACGAGTCACCATAAAGGATGACTGGCTTTGGAACACAAGGCATTGACACAGGCGATATGGATGATGACCCTTGGGCCATTTCACTGTAAAGTATCGAGGGCGCAAGCGATCCCTCTTCATACTTGTACGGTGAAATGGCTCAACCGTCATCCTGCTATCCATATTCATGGCAATAGTCTCTTACCCTCCCGTTCATCATCCACATTTTACTTTCCATTTCCATTATCCCCGCCTTTCCTCGCTCTTGCTGTCATCCATTGCTGATGTCGCCACAGAAACGCCTTTTTACCTTGCAAAGGTAGGGCAACCC
>CACZZQ010000027.1 GCA_902785695.1 uncultured Prevotellaceae bacterium
TCATCTTTCCACAGCTGTATGGTCTAGGACATTCTGAAATGTCTCAGTTCTATGGACTTAATGGTCGTGAGGAAGCTGAAGAATATATTAAAAATGATATACTTAGAACAAGGCTAGTAGAAATATGTGAGGCCGTTCTTAACAATGAGAAATCAGTGTACGAAATCTTTGGCAATGATGCAATCAAAGTAAGGTCATGCATTTTACTGTTTGCCTCAGTATCGGATATTCCTGTATTTAAACAGATAAAGAGCAAATACAGGTGGTGATTTCTATAAATAAAAAGTAATGACATATAATAATTGGATCTTTATATTTGCCCCCAAAACAGCATGTGAGTAACAAAGTACTGATCATATTGAATGCCAATAGCATGAAGAAGAAACTCTTAAAAGTAACACTCACTATCATCTGTGTGATTCTTATATGGAACCACCTACCTTATTATTATAATAATGATAAGGTCGCGGACTATGTAACTAAGAATGCAGAACCAAAATCCAGAATGATGTGTGCTGGCTATGTTGTTTTAGCAATGTGGCATGGCGGGTGTCCTATTGGCCCTGTTGTGTTGCCCGCTTATGCCTACAGCAAGATCCTACCTCAGATGGGCTTTGAAGAAATACCTTTCAAGGGATATAGCCCAAAGGTGGGAGACATATCTGTGTTACCTCGAAACAGTAAGCATCCATTTGGTCACATTGCTGTTTATAATGGGAAAATATGGGTATCTGATTTTAAACAGAAATCACTATATCCTTCCAGAGCATATCAGGCTAACGGGAAATGTCAGATATTCCGCACTACCGATGGCTGGCATTGGAAACACGTTTGGATTTCACCGTTAGACTGGTTTGAGTGGGCAAAAGTGGGTACTAAAAACTGGAAAACAATTAAATTAAGCTGATGAATAAGAAATTAAAGATTACACTCTATTGCATAGCAGCACTATTGATAATCAACATGCTAATGCCTACAAAAATCCAGAATCCTGTTGAGGGTTGCGGACGTGAGAGCTATAATCCGAAATCATTCTGGCATCCGTGGGGCGACCACAAACATGCAGGAATTGACATCTTCGCTAAGAAGGGAACTAACGTACACCCTGCCATTGGTGGAATAGTAGTTGCTACGGCTCATAACCTTGGGCTGGGTGGTAATTGCATACTAATATTCAGTTCTGGTTTCCGATTCCATTATTATGCTCATTTGAGTGAGATAGATACCCATATAGGAGCTATTGTCACTCAAAAATCAGTGATTGGCAAAGTTGGTAATACAGGTAATGCTAAAGGGAAACCAGCACATTTACACTATAGCATAGCAAGCATTTTTCCGCAAGGCGATTGGCGCTGGGAGCCTAAACAGATAGCTATCTATATCAATCCCATCAAGGAAATGGAGAAGTGACATTTTCTTGAAAAAAATGATATTATATACTCTTTCCTGAAAATGTCCTTCCTGATTAAAGTTGGACTCAATGTGTGGTTTTATTGCATTTTCCCTACTCATGGCTAAATGATTGCAAAAAGTGTGTCGAAATTTCAAATGTCTAATATTCAGGTACTTAGATAGATTTGGAGGTTTGAGATAATTGTTGTATCTTTGTAGCACCGAAAGGGAAACTCCCGTGAGGCGATTAACTAAAAAACAATTTATGCTTACAAAATTCATTTCCTATCTCAAACTTGCATGGCGATACATCAAAGGTGTCTGTAGCTTTCGTCACAGAGAGTATGATCTTCAATTCGTCTATGAAGATAATATGTGGTACATCGATATGTCGTGGCCAGGCGATCGTTATAACCTCGCTATGGTTGCTGGCTCTAATCACTTGCTGACATACCTTGATACCAAGAAAGAAAACCGTGTGCGTATGCTTGTACTTCCGAGTAAAAAACGCATTTCAAACTTGGAAGGTTACTTTGAGTGCGTGAAGCAATACTCTGGGTTGTTTGCAGGAGCTACTTACAAAGTAAATGGACTTCCAGACTTTACCCGTGAAATATGGTTATGTCCCGTTACCCTTACTGTCTTAGGCCATTATCCCAACTTCATCTATATTAAACAAATATGGTAGATACACTTATTAAGTTGATAATCAATATCGAAGAGGGCTGGGGAAACCACTTTGTGTATGACGTAATGCCGTTGAAGAAAAAGAGACCCGATTTGTTCCCGATGGTGCTTGCTGCCTTTGCTAATCACCCTCGCTGGTTTATCGATCACTTGTCCGAGATTGAGACGATATTAGATAGATATGATGGCAATTTTGATAAAAAAGCTAAATAATAAGCATATTCTTGCAATACTTTGTGTTTATTTTACTATATTTACACGGTCAAAGCGACTTTTGGGGGTCTTGATCAAATAATATTGAAATTGATTATGTCTGACAAAAAGGAAAACTATTATGCCAATAAGATAGATATAGTTTTTGATACATCCAATATAGATGAAAAACTATTGAATGATGAGAGCTTGACTAAAAGGGATGAACAAGGCTCTATATATAGTCTTGACGGTAAGAAATTGTACAAGGCGTCAAGATATGCTAGAGAATTGAGATTTCCTGAAGGATTAGAGATTATATGCGATAAAGCCGTTTCTTTTCACTGGAGCGAATATACAATAACTAGAGAAGTTTTCTTACCCCAGTCTTTAAGGGCAATTGGCGATTTGGCATTTTTCAACAATAAATCAATAAAAAAGATTGATTTTCCTGATTCAGTAAAATATATTTCACATGCAAATCCGTTTGCAGGCTGTAATGAATTAGAAGAAATAGTAACCCACAACAACAGAAATGAGATAAACTACAAATATGTAATACATGAAGGGTTCCTTTTCGATTGTATTAATGGAGTGTTGATAGCAGAACTTCCATTCAAGCATGACAGATTGTTGGATATTAATGATAAAAACAAACTTAGTTTTGAAGAATGGGCGGATTCAAGAGTTCAAAAAATAGGCAGCTATGCATTTTATGGTACAGAAATTGAATCTGTCATTTTTTCTGGTCGGATTTCTGCTTCAATTGATATTCCTGATTCATGTTTTTGCAATAGTAATGTCAAAAATATTAAGCTTCCTATCTTTTGTAATAGAATAGGGGAAAAGGCTTTCTGTCAAAGCAAGCTAGAAAGTATAAATCTTGACTCTATTCATCGAATAGAAAAGAAAGCATTTTTTGAATGCAATTTAAAACAGGTAGCTTTCGGTGAGTATATAAATTATATCGGAGACAGTGCATTTGAAAACTGCCCATTATGTTATATAAACTTCAAAGGGACTCCAAAACATATAGGAGAAAGAGCATTTGTAAGTGATGATCTTGACACAATTAGGTGCGCTAATAAAGAATTACTTGAAAATGAAATCATTATGGAGTTAGAGACAAAACAAAATACCAAACTAATTTCTGCAAAAGACCCCATTCCCTTTGTTTGTGAAAATAGGTTTGTTTCATCCGTTATATCCATCAATGACCCTCGTTTAGCATGGAATGAACCTATATATAAGTTATTAGGTATAGAGCCAAAGACTGGAGAGATTGTAAGATTAAGAATACCTGTCACAAATGTATTTTTATGGGGAGTTAAGTCTAACAATGTCTTTACTATTCCTCCAAAGTATGATAATGTAAATGCTGTCATATCTTTAGATAATCTATATTCGTTGACAGAAACACGATTTAACGATAATACGCTGTTTCAGCTGTTTGATAATTCATTTTTATTTTATTCCGCTTTATCAAAAGAAAAACTCTTACTCTGTAAACACGAAGTTCTTTTTAAGCAAACCTATAAGACAACAAAAGGCCTTTATGAAGAGAAAGATTTGCGATCAGAATTTATGGATAGTGATCGATACTGCTCAAAGTTCGACATCCTAGAGACGACCTTTCCAACAAAATTTGTTTCTTTGCGAAAAGGGGATAAGTCGGCATTGATAGTTTCTGGGAGTTTTATTACTGATTTTGAATATGATACGATTAAAGCTATTGATAACGTTTTTCTTAATAATACAAGGCTTAGAATACCATTGCTTTCATTGAATTATATTATAGTTGGGAAAAAACATGATGGCAAGGAACTATATGGTATTCTTGATGACAATGGAAATGTGGCATTACCAATAAACTATACTAAGATATGTGCATGTATGAGTTATATCCTAGCGGATAATCAATTGTATATTTTGGAGAAAACTGGATTCAAATTTATTTGCGGCGACATTGATCCTTCTGTTCCTGTTTTTGTATATAGGGGTATGACTGCAGTATTCAAGTCAAATAATGCATATTATGTTTATCGGAAGAGTAATCTTTCTAAGGTAGAAGGTGATAAATATGTATTTTATTCATCAGAGGGTTATGTAGAGTATTATGATATAAATTCAGGTTGTCTTTATGTTGAAGACGACACCCCCAATATTGATTATGATAGCGGATATTCACAAGAAGAATTGAATGATATGTACAGAGATGCATTTGATGGCAATCCTGAAAATGAATCAAATATCGACTAAACACGTTATGGATAGTTTTTTGTCCTACATATCAGAGAGCATGGATGGCTTCCAGAAGGATTACTGGAAAGAATGTACGCTTGTTGACGTACTTTACAGTAAACCATCTAATCCCATCTTAGTCATTTTTGGTAAAACCGTTGATGAAATATGCGACTACGAAAAAAACGATATATATGCATATAGAACACTTTTACACTACTGGCATTCTTTCCTAATTGAATATCCAAAAGGTTCGTCAAGAGAGACTATAGAAAAGCTTATTTTGGATAAATTGAAAGAGAAGTTCGATGCAATAAGACAAAAGCAACACAGGTATTCTTAATGAGTAATCAAAATACATTCAATTCTATGAACAATTCTGAGAATAAAACAATAGAAGAACTTCGAGCGTACAACAAAACACTAGAGCAATCTTCCGAATATAAGCGGATTCTGCCCGAGGTAATGAAGGAAGTCTATACTCTTTTTGTCAAGGAGAGAATAGTAAGCTTAGAACGACTGGCTGAAACAGAAGGTTTATTTGGCTATGATAGCTATTTTCCTAACGATGATTTACCGTGGGAACCAACGTCTATTGAGCAAAAGATGAATAAGCCTTCGTTTCTAATAGCTACAGCTAGAAGCTATTTGCCTGATAATCCTGAACGTGCAGCAGATGTGCTGAGCCAGATTGGTAGCTGTCACAGGCTATGGGATATGCAGAAGACAATACTTAAAGAGAAATACGGCATTACATGGTACACTCCTGCAGAACTTCATCCAGAGATAAAATTTGATTAGAAACAACGTTAAATAAAAACGATTATGGTAAACGATACGATTGTAAATGCTAAGAACTTTTCGGATAGGCTCTGCAATGAGGTTATCCTTTGGAGTAATGATTTCGCTCGCGACCTCGGTGTTTCATACGGTGAACTATGGGCAGGCATCACCATCTTCGTGATATTTATGATAGTGTTCTACAACGTTACGCTGTTGCTCTCATTGTACTGTCCCAAGTTAAAGAAAACTATCAAGTACACTTACTGGACTATACACGGTTTTATTGTCCTATTTCTCTTTTTTATCTTTTTATTGATTGGTGTGGCTGCTAGGGCTGATAATGAATTAGGCAGACCATTCATTGGCACAAAGGAAATAATCATCAAATAATCAAAATGAACGACTTTTTGAAGAAAAAACTACTTTGGATTATTTCAATTCTATTAGTCTTTTTGGCTATTTGGGGGCTGATAAAGTTTGATCTACAGCAGAAGAGAACAGTCGATGGCATAGATCTTTCCCATCACAACACGGTTACTGACTGGGACAAGGTGAATGTGAAGTTTATCTATGCCAAAGCTACAGAGGGTAAATCTCACAAGGACAGTAAATACAATTCCTACAGGAAAAATGCAACGAAACGTGGGATACCTTTTGGAGCATATCACTTCCTCTCTACCAATGTGTCTGCTAAGAAACAGTTCCAGAACTTTAAGAACGCAGTACCAAAAGGCAGCACCACACTCATTCCCATGCTTGATATTGAAGGTAAGCTTTCTATATCAAATGACAATTTGCATGCTTTGGTTGGTGGTTGGATCAAGGAATGTCACGATTACTATGGGGTCTATCCACTGCTATACTTCAGTCCGTCTCATTACAAAAGATTAATGGGGACTCCTAACTTCTGGAAGTGTCAGATATGGTTTGGAGCAATTGACTCCCGTTGGGATATAATAACATTCAATACAGCGAAGATTGTCCAGTTCAAAATGGATAAGGTCGATGGAATTTCAGGAAGGATTGACTGTAACCATCTGAACGGATCTCTGGATGATATAAAAATGAACTAGTGACATTTTTAGTAAAAAAGTCGATTTATATGGTGTTCTAAAAAAAATGTTTCTTTCTTCTTTGCAATCTCATTGGGATTGCAAAGAAAATCGGCTCAGTAGATTTTTCATAGGGGAAAACCTAAATTAGATTGCAGGAGGAAGTAAATTGAATTGCTCTGCAATCTTAAATCAGAACGTTAGTGAAACGCCGTAGCGCATACCCCAGTGGGGTGCAGACGGAAGGTCTTCGTAGGAAAGTCGCTTGACGTATTCCACGCGGAAGAACTTAAAGATGTTGTGGATGCCTATCACCATCTCTGCATACGGACGTTCTGGATCCATGATGTTTGTGCCTTCAGGGAAGTACATCAGTCGGGGATTGCCTGCATTTTCCGGCAGGTAGGGGTTGTTCTTTTCAGACAGGTCGCCCCACAGCATCCTGAGTCCGATGTATTCGCGCCAGTAGAGTTTCTTGGCCAGGGGGATGCGGTTCAGGATTTTTCCGTTCATATCCCACGACAGCATGAGCGAGGCGTAGCGGTCGTTGGCAAACTCCATCGTATTGATGAGGCTGAAGGTGTTTTTCTGGATGATGTACGAGGCATTGGCTGCAGGCATGGAGAGCAGAGGGTAGGGTACTTGATCCCATACGATGCCTCCCTTGAGGTTGATATCGAACTTTCCCCAGCTGTTCAGCCAGAAGCGCTTGAAGATATGGGCCTCAGTGAAATGGAAATTATAATCGCCGCCAAGCACACCGTTGAATCCTATGGTGTGGCTGATGCTGAACACGGGTGCATCGAGGTTGATGACGCGGCGGCGCAGCTTGTTGTTGATATAAGTCTCGCCAGGTGCATACCTTATAAAAATGGATGCCTCGGTGGTACGCAGGTACTCGCGGTTGCCAGTCTTGTTGTTGACGGGGACATAAGGCTTGTCAAGTGTCTGGAAGTTCATGGAACCAAAGGCTTCGTTCTCTTCCATCTTTCCGCTGACGATGGCTTTCAGTCCCCATTCCGTTTCGTACTCCAGGCTGACCTTTTGGCGGTTGTACGACATCATCCTGTCGTTCTTGGTCCATTTCATTGCCACAAAGATGTTGTCCTTGTCGGACTCCATGAAGCGGTCGGTAGGCGAACAGATGTCCTGAGAGGCCTGGATGGTGAGCGTGCGACGTGGGAACTCATGGGGCAGGTATTTCTTCGCGTTGAGCGAATAGGTCATCTCTGCGTCGTAGTAGTTGCGGTGACTGCCCCAGCCGTGTGCATAGTATCCGGAAAGGAAGAGGTGCTTGTTGAGGTTGGCGGTGGTCTTGGCACTGAGTCGCGTACGCCATCCGTCAACGTAGTTCCTGGTCAGCAGGGTGTTGATAGGGCAGATGTCTATATAGTTGGGGTCGCCCGTCTCCATGGAGTTCTCGAAAAGGGTCTTGAGTCCGTAGATGACGTATTTGAAACCCTTCATGTCCTCGATGTTATCCATGAACTTATCCATGGAGTTCTCGCTGCGGGTCAGTTCCACCTGTCGGTATTGTTCCCAGAATTTCTTGTCGCGCATCTGGGCATCGGCTTCGAAGACCTCCTTCTTCTGTCCACGGAAAATCTTATTTGGAATCTCGCTGAAGTCGTATTCTGAATAGCGGGTGACGCGTGTGACGATGGCTCCGGCCGTGATGAAGTCAAAGAGCTGCAGTTCGGTAATCATGTCATCGGTAGTGAGCACCCATTGTCCATCGGGCAACTGCTCGTACTCTTGAAGTACCTGCAGGCTCTCCACGAAGTTTACGTTGCTCTGTTTGGGAATAGTCAGTTGGCAGCGGCGCAGGTGGAGTGTGGAGTCGTTAAGGAAGTAGAGGTCGCCTCGGAATCCCATGTCCTGCATATTGTTGGGCACGAAGGTGAGGTGTATGCAGCTGTCGCGGCCTATAGCCAGTGTGTCTTCAATGTAGAAGCGGTAGAAGCCTATGCCTTTCTCCGACATGGGCGAGGTGAAGGGGCGTTGCAGTATGCGTACGTTTTCCTGATAGAGGTCTACGTTGGTAAACACATCCTTTACCACGGTATTGATGATGTCGCCCGTCTGGAAATAGTCGTTGATGCCTGTCGAGGTCTGCCCTTGAATGATGACTTTCTCGTCGTTGGGCGACTTGCGGTAGAATTTCTGCGACACGGTCTCGTCGACACTGACGGGGAGTACCAGCTTATTGGTGTAGGGACTCACCTCTACTTGATCCAGAATCCAGGGCCTTGTGGAAAAAGGCGGCTTTTCCAGCTGCTCTGGTGTCAGTCCGTTGAGTGCCAGCGTCATCTTCTCGTATTTGTTGTAACGGTAGAAGTCGTTGTTGCTCAGGTCGGTCTTTTTCTTCGCTGCCACCACGCGGCGCATCAGTTCTACGGCAGGATTGTCCTTTCGGCTATAGCGGCTGCGCTTCGACTTGATAGTGACCTCGGCCAGTTGTCGCTTGTCGGGCTTCAACGAGATGTTCAGTTTCCGACGTGTATGGCTGTTGACGGATATGATGCGTGACTTATATCCAACGGCACTTACCGTGATGTTCCATCCCTCGTGTCGCTCAATGGAGTATTGTCCGAAGGCATTGGCTACGGTAGCCAGATTGTGGCCTTTGTACATGATGCTGGCAAACGAGATGGAGTCGCCCGTCTCGTCGTCGGTTACGGTACCGGTAATAAACGCTTGCTGTTGTGCATAGTCAGTTACGCACAACAGCAGAAGAAATATTATGAATGATATCCTATTCCCCTTCATAATGGAAGGCACCACCTAAGTCAGGGTTCTCGCCCATATACGTGTCGTCGCCCAAGTCGTTGTGGATGACGGGCTGGTTGTATTCCCTGCGTAACGGGCCTGAACGGAGTATGAAATCATTGAAGTTGACAGTGGGGATGACCAATCCGAAGATGCCGATGCCGCAACGGATGCCTTGCACCTGGAAACTGTTGTAAAGGCGCATGGTTGAGAACAGCGTGTGGTTGCTGTACATAAGCTGGTTGTGGTCAAAGAACACTTTCATCGTCTCGTCGCCGATGGCTGTGGAGTCGGCATCGGTGAAGATATAGCCCACATTGTTGATGGCATCGTCAATCCAATCGGTATGGATGCTGTCGTTTGCCTCGATGCACTGACGGATATTATCTGTCATTTCCTCTTGCATCTTCTGCTCTGAGGGACAGGTGATAATAGCTATGATAGCCAGGATGGCCAGTATGCCGACAAATATGATGATACGTCCCAGACAGCTGTTGACAAACTGGCTGAATACTGACTGCCGGGCACGGTATGAGTCGCGTTCGTTGTACATGATTACAGGGTATGAGAGTTGTGGATGAGGTTCATGAATTCCTGGCGAGTCTTGGCTTGTTCAAACGCACCGCTGAACTCACTTGTGGTGGTGATGCTGTTTTGCTTCTCAATGCCACGCATCTGCATACACATATGCTTGGCTTCAACGACAACCATCACGCCTAAGGGATGTAATGTCTCTTCGATGCACTGGCGTATCTGCATGGTCATACGCTCCTGTACCTGTAGCCGATGGCTGTAGATGTCCACTACGCGGGCTATCTTCGACAGGCCGGTAATATGTCCGTTGGGAATGTATGCCACGTGTACTTTGCCGTACATGGGTAGCATATGATGCTCGCAAAGTGAGAAGAAGTCGATATCCTTCACAATGACCATATGGCTGTAGTCTTCTTTGAACAGCGCATCGGTCAATACCTTGTGGGCATCCATTTCGTAGCCTCGGGTCAGCACCTGCATGGCCTTTGCTACACGAATGGGGGTTTTCTGTAGTCCTTCACGCTCTGGGTCTTCTCCGAGAAGCTCCAGAATTCTTCTATAATGTGAGGCCAGTTCGTCCAGGCCTTCTCTGTATTCGGGTTCTAATGTCATTTCTCTTATTCGCTGACAGTGATTTTTCCTTTGACGATAGTGGCTGAGCTATATCCCATGTTACGTACTTCCAGCATCTTCTCGTGGGCTTCCTCGTAGGTGCGATAGTTGCCAAGTCTGCATATCCACCGAGGGGAATAGAAGTGTACGTAGACTTCTTCGTCAGGGAACAGGTTTCTTAGCGAGCGTCCTGCCTGTTCGGCCCGCTGCCTGTCTTGACGCGTGTTGCCTCCCGCGAAAACCTGTACGCGATAACCGATGGTCTTGAATACGTGTTTCGGTGTCGTATTCACCGAGTCGGGTGTCTGGTCTTTATTGCTTACAGTAGTATTGTTGTCTTGGGGTGCAACAGGTGTCTCTTTAGCCTTTTGCGTTGTCGCTGGTTTCGTTGTCGCCGGTTTGTTTTTAGTGGCTATAGGCTTGGTGACATTTGGCTTTGGCTTTGGCGTTGACTTGGCAATGGGGGCATTGACCAGTTCATCGATTGCCGGATCTTGATGTATGGTGATTGTACCCTCGCCAGCCGAAGTCTTTTGAATGCGTCGTGTAAATGACTGTGCATTTAAGGGTAAAAAAGTAAAAAGGTAAAAAGGTAAAAACACCAATACCTTTTTAATTGTTTGATACTGTCTTGTTTCCATATATGTTTCCCTTTTTTACTCTTTTACTTTTTTACCTTTTTACTCTTTCTTACTTGAAGGCGTCGATGATGCCCTTGAAGTCTGCAGCCTTCAGTGAAGCACCACCAATCAGGCCACCGTCGATGTCGGGCTTTGCAAACAGTTCAGGAGCGTTGCTTGCCTTGCAGCTACCACCGTAGAGGATAGTGGTGTCGTCGGCTACAGCCTGACCGTACTTCTCAGCGATGATTGAACGGATGTAGGCGTGGATCTCCTCAGCCTGCTCAGCGGTAGCTGTCTTACCGGTACCGATAGCCCAGATGGGCTCGTAAGCGATAACGATCTTGCGGAAGTCCTCCTCAGAGAGGTTGAATACTGAACCCTCGAGCTCGGCCTTTACTACCTCGTTCTGCTTGCCAGCCTCGCGCTCCTCAAGGCTCTCACCGATACAGAAGATCACCTTCAGGTCGTTCTTCTGAGCCAGCAGCACCTTCTCCTTCAGGATCTCGGGAGTCTCCTTGTAGTACTCACGCCGCTCTGAGTGACCCAGAATCACGTACTGAGCACCAGTGCTCTTTACCATTTCGGCACTTACCTCACCTGTGAAGGCACCCTTCTCCTTGTCAGCGCAGTTCTCAGCACCCAGACCAATAATGTCCTGATCGAGGAATTGTGCGATAGAAGCGAGGTGGATGAATGGGGTGCAGATCACTACACCACAGTTTGGCTTGTCGGCCTTCAATGTCTCGTTCAGCTCCTTTGCAAGAGCAATACCGTCCTGGAGATTCATGTTCATCTTCCAGTTTCCTGCAACAATTTTCTTTCTCATTTTTACTTCTTTGTTGTTAAAAGTGTTATTATTATGTCGTTTCCGTATCCATTTTGACCACATCCACAACCTGTCGGTGATGGTAAGCAATGCCAGCGGCAGCACGAACCAGAGTAGAATCCTTGCAATGCGTTGAGGCATGGTATCGACCGACAGATGGCCTATTTCCAGGTTTTCCAGAGGCATCGGCAGATCATATTCGTCGGGTAGCCGGTTGTGGCTCCATTTGTTGATGATGACGCCGTCTTTGAGCAGCAGCAGTCCTGGGTTGCTTCGGATGATGGTCTTCAGCACTGTTCCGTCTGTAAGGCAGAACGGGTACTCTGCCCCCGTCATGTCTCGCCATTGCTCAATGCCTTCCGATCCGCTGGATGTCAGTCCGTAGAAATGATAGTCGTATTCTTTCGCATATTCGTAAATCTGATTAATCAGATCCAGTTGCGAGTCATCGGCCTTTTCCAGCCACGGGGCAACCAACAGGAAAGTGTAGCCTTCATCGTTGAGCACCTGTTCGGTGATATCCTCGCCGTTGTCAACCAGTTCGATGAAGAGATCGGCATAAGGCGAGTCGTTCCCCTCCATCATGTGTTCCCATCCTTCTCTGAGGTTTGTACCTATATGATAGGGACGGAAGTCGAACTGCGGCCGGTCGTACAGGCTCCATCCTGAGATGACCAAGACAAATAGTGCTGAATAGTTGATGACAATCCATTGGTTTGACCTGCTCACAAATCGGAACATCTGTAGTGGCCATTTCGCAACTACCAGTGCAGCACTCAGGAGTATGACATTCTTCCAGAACGTCTGCCAGTTGGTCAGTACAATAGCATCGCCAAAGCAGCCACAGTCGCTGATGGGATCAGTCAGTGCCAGCCATAGTGTCAGTGGTGTCATGATAGCCAGGACAATCACTATTGCCCTGGAGGTAAGCCTGCGCCTAATGGCAAACAGCAAGAATATGCCTAAGCAGAACTCCAATGCTGCCAGTCCGATGGCGAAAGCCAAAAGAGCCATGTCGGGCAGCCAACCGCCCAGATGCATGGCTTGCAGATAGTCTTGAATCTTATATAGCGTACCCAGCGGGTCTACGGCCTTGACGAATCCAGACAGGATAAAGACCACCGCCAGCAGTAGGCGACTCAGATTGACTATCGTTTTCTTCATTTTCCCAACTTAATCAGTCCGAAGACTGCGTAGTTGATGATGTCCATATAGTTGGCGTCAATGCCCTCGCTTACGAGGGTCTTGCCGCTTAGGTTTTCTATTTCCTTGATACGTTCTATCTTGGTGAGTATCAAGTCTGTGTAGCTGCTTACGCGCATCCCACGCCATGCTTCATCGTAGTCGTGGTTCTTACGCTTCATCAGCTCCAGTGCCTCGTGGGCATAGTGGTCGTAGAGTGCCATAGCAGCCTCATTGTCCATATCCACCGTATCGGCAAACCCCTTTTCCAGTTGTATCAGGCCTACGATGCCGTAGTTGATCAGGGCTACGAACTCCGGACGTATCCCTTCGCCCACCAGCGACTCTTGCTTGATTTCCAAGGAGCGGATACGCTTGGCCTTGATAAAGAGTTGGTCCGTCAGTGATGCCGGACGCAGGATGCGCCATGAAGCCCTGTAGTCGTGCAACTTCTTAGAGAAGATGTCGCGACATTCGGCTATGGCAGCCTCGAATTCTGCGTTTGTCTTTTCAAATTTGTCCATATTTCGGGTGCAAAATTACGAATTTCTCGTGAAATAGCCAAATTTCACTCCAATTCTTTTTGTTTCAAGCGGATGTACTTGATTTTTGCGCCTAGCAAGTCCCACTGCGTTTGAAGTGAGTCGCGCTTCACACGGAGCAGCGTCAGGTTGGTCAGTTCTTCCCCCGTGGCTTTCAGGGCAGCTTTGTGGGCTTCCACTTCCACCTTCATATGTTCATATTCCATTTTGACAATCTCTAACGTAGAGTCAACCGTAGCCAGTTCCTGCTGTGCGGCAAGTAGGGTAGAGTCCTGCTTGTGCTTCAGAGCGGCTTTACGCGCTTCAATTTCATCGCGGCGGGAGTTGCCACAAGCCGCTGTGAGCAGTGTGGCAACAAGCAATACTAATATATAGGTATGTCTCATGTCTGAGGTTATAGGTTAACCATGAATGAAAGACCGATTGTGAAGTAGTTCATCTTCTTGTCTTTTTTGAAATTATAAGGATTCAGCTGTTCGACGACTGTGAAAGGTGTACCAGTGTTGTCTGTAATGAACTGTGATATCTGCGGATTGCTAACAAGGCTGTAACCGACCTGTGTGAGTCCACTTTTCAGGTAGTGATAAGGGTCGTACGTCAGATTGAAGGTCTTCTTTGAATAGTCGTAGTCGATAAACAGCCTAAATGCGAAATTGCCTTTGTGGCGATAAGTGAGTGAAAGGCCTGTGCCGTATGATGTCGACGATTTTGCACCCAGCGTCAAGTAGTCCCATTCGTCAGTATATTTGTCGTTTTCGGGAGTGTTTGTTGGGTCCTGTATGACAAGGTTCGTCACTTTTCCATTTGTGATGATCATGTTGTAATTGATGTCTTTTACATATCCCTCAGCGTGTCCGTCGATATCTAGCTCTTGCATGATGCTACGGCCGATAAGGAATTTTGTACCCAGTGAAAAACGGTTACTTAAAGGGAGGTTGAAATACAAGCCCAAGCTACCAGTAAATTCTGCCAAATGGTCGCTCTTGACGATACCCTCTAACGTCGAGACAGGTGAACCTCCATTGTTGATAGTAGCTGGCGTAAGTGTTCTGGGGGTAGTTGCATTTTCGTAGATTTCGTTGATGTCGTATGTCCATGCGCCAATGCCATCTTCGCTGGAGATGTCAGCGTAGTTTCCAAATGACTTTGCTGACATGGCCCTGACACGGAAACGTCCACCCACGCCCACGTATTTGTTGAAGAAGTATGCACCCTCTGCATCAACTACAGTCGCTGATCGGAAGTCAATGTTGACATTGGCTTCGGGGGAATTTGCGAAATATGAAATCAATTCGGGGGTTATGCCGTGTTGCTCGGCATCCTGAAGGTCGGTCAGAAGGTTGAAGCCGATGTCCTTGCCACCAAGTCCTACACCCATTGAGATGCTAAAGAATGAGGGATTGTCCAAATGGAACTCCATATCGTTGCGCAGCAGGCCTTTGTTTTTGAACATCAGGTCGCACAATGCATAACCTAACTCGGTGGAAACAATTCCAATACCAGCACCCGACATCACGTCGCTTACCCAGTGGCGATTGTTAAGAACACGCATCACTCCCGTTGCCGTAGCAACTCCGTAGCCTGCAATAGAATACCAGGGCGAGCGGGTCATGCCATATTCTTTGTGCAGGATGGTGGCACCTACAAACGAGGTGGCGGTGTGTCCCGAAGGCCATGAGTTAGCCGATGAACCATCAGGGCGCATTTCCTTAGCTGTATATTTGATGCCGTTGACAAAGCCTGCCATGATAGCATAAGACATCAGTGAACTTGCCATTAGGCGCGGCCAGTCGCTTCGACCTTCAACTCCTCCTAACTTCAGGCCTACTACCATGGTGGGGCCAAAGAACTGTGTGTAGTCATCTATACCAGTTCTAAAGTCGGTGAGCAACTGGGTGTTTTTCTTTCCGTTTTTGTTGTTGACGCGGAACATGGCCTTGTCGCTCTTAATTGCCAAACCAGCTATAAACAAGGGTACACCTACAAAGGTCATATCGTCCATGAACTTATATTCTTTGACTCCTGGATTGGTCTTTGACTTGAAGAAGTCGATGTCCATTTTGGGCTCTGGTGTCATATCGTTAAACTCGTAATAGAGTGGCGTTTTTACAATCTCCACTAATTCTGGTTTCATCTCCGGAACTTCCAGCTTCAGCGGTTCCATGTTAAGGTAGTTCTCTGCATTTGCTGTTAATGTCATAATGACAAAAGCAACAAGGAAAAGAATTCTTTTCACCATAAAAAAATGTGTCGTTGGTTAATTTTTGGTTGCAAATTTAAGAAAAAGGCTATAAAATACAAAAGGAATTTTAATTTTTCTTTTCATATTTTTTTATTCTCTCGACTTTTCGTACCTTTGTGGGCTGAAAAAAGACGAGAAAGACGAAGAATGAAGTTATTTTCAGACGAAGAACTGGCAGAGATATTAGATCAGTATATATTCCATATGATAAGCGAGGCTGCCGACCGAATGGGCGTGGAATGCTACGTGGTGGGCGGATATGTGCGCGATATCTTCCTGGAGCGCCCGTCTAACGATATTGATGTCGTCGTGGTGGGCAGCGGCATCGCTGTGGCTCAGGAGCTGAAGCGGATGCTAGGGAAGAAGGCGCACTTGAGCGTCTTCAAGAATTTTGGTACAGCGCAGGTGAAGATGGGGAGCGAAGAGGTGGAGTTCGTTGGGGCTCGCAAGGAGAGCTACAGTCACGACTCACGGAAGCCCATCGTGGAGAACGGTACGCTGGAGGACGACCAGAACCGTCGCGACTTTACGATTAATGCGATGGCTATCTGTCTGAACAAGAACCGCTTTGGTGAATTGGTGGATCCTTTTAACGGTCTGGCTGATTTAGAGGATGGTATCATTGCAACTCCTTTGGAGCCTGGTATAACCTTTAGTGACGATCCACTGCGTATGATGCGTTGCATCCGCTTTGCCACACAGCTGAATTTCCAGATTGAAGATGAGACCTTTGAGGCTTTGGAACGTATGGCCGACCGCATTAAAATAGTCAGTGGCGAGCGTATTGAGGTAGAGCTCAACAAGATTATTATGTCGCCCCATCCCAGTAAGGGCTTCGTGGACTTGCAGCGTTGTGGTTTGCTGAACATCATCCTGCCCGAATTGGCTGCCCTCGATATTGTGGAGCAGAAGAACGGTAGGGCTCACAAGAATAACTTTTATCATACGCTGGAGGTACTGGAGAATGTGGTAGCCCCCCATTCTGCCCCTGTGGGGGCAACGATAGCCGACGAGGTCCCCTCGGGGGCAGTAGGGGGTGCTTCTCTTTGGCTTAGATGGGCAGCGATATTGCACGACATCGGCAAAACGAAGTCCAAACGATGGGAACCGAGTATCGGCTGGACTTTCCATAACCATAATTATATTGGTGCGAAGATGGTACCCGAGATTTTCCGCAGGCTGAAACTGCCTATGGGCGCTGAGATGAAATATGTCCAGAAACTCGTAGATTTGCATATGCGTCCACAGGTGATTGCCGATAGCGAGGTGACCGATAGTGCTGTCAGGCGTTTACTGAACGATGCAGGAGATGACATCGATGACCTGATGACCCTATGTGAGGCAGATATCACCAGTAAGAACGAAGTGCGGAAAAAGATGTTCCTCGAGAACTTCCGTATGGTGCGCGAGAAGCTGGCTGATTTGAAGGAAAAAGATTACAAACGCCTGCTCCAGCCCGTTATCGATGGCAATGAGATAATGGAAATGTTCCATCTCAAACCGTCGCGTGAAGTGGGTATCCTAAAACAGTATTTGAAGGATGCGGTGCTCGACAACAAAGTGGAGAACGAGCGTGAACCGCTTATGCAACTGTTGTTACAGAAAGCACGTGAAATGGGACTGGTTGAAGTGAGAAGTGATGAGTAAGAAGTGAAAGTTTAACTAAATAGAAATCAGAAAGAAATGGAAGAAAAGACACCTTTTTACAAACAGATTTGGTTCTTGGGCGGTATTGCTACCCTTGCCATCTTTGCACTGTGTTTTGTGGCTCTCAACTATGTCGGCAGTCCAGATAAGGACGAGGTTCCCGACGTGGAAAATGAAGTGATAGCAACCCTTCAGACCAACGAGCCACTCATTCAGATTGCCCGTCAGCAAGGATGGATTGATGCTGATGCCACTGAATTGACCAGTGTCGATGTGGTTGCGGTAAAAAGTATTGACTCCGTATTTGTTGGTAGTGACTTGCAGTCGTTCACGGAATTGCGGTATTTCTTGAGCCTAAAAGAGATTCATGCTGGAGCTTTTGCTCATTCCAATCAATTGAAGGAAATCACCGTGCCGGCTAATGTGTCGGCTATCGACTATGGCGCATTTGCCGATTGTCCGGCTTTGGAGACCTTGAGCGTTGACGCAGCAAACACGTATTTTGACTCGCGTGACAACTGCAATGGCATCATCTGTACCTGGAAGGGAAAACTGATGCTGGTGGCAGGCTGTAAGAACACCGTGCTGTCCGATCGTGTCTATCACATTGCTCCACAGGCCTTCCGTGGTTGCAAACAGCTTACATCTGTCACCTTCCCGGATCGTATGGAATCAATAGGCGATTCGGCTTTTATGGATTGTAGCAGCCTTAGGGAAGTGACAGTGCCTCAGGGCGTTCGCTTTGTTGGCCCCGCTACGTTTATGAACTGTACGGCATTGCAGACCGTCAATCTTCCGAAGAGCATAGAACGTCTTCAAAAAGATGCGTTCAAAGGTTGCACTGGGCTTTCTAAGATTATCTGTCCGAAGAAATATCCACCCATTATCGATGATGCTTTTGATTCGTACGAAATCACGGTCTATGTACCTGAAGGACTTCAGAATAAATACTTCTCAGATAAGTTCTGGAAACCCTTCAAGGATGTAAAGGAATTGAAATAGAATATTAATAAACTCTAAAAAATAGGTGTAAGTGTTTCTGCTTACACCTTTTTTCGTAACTTTGCAAGTCGGAAACTGTACCGACAGATATAGTTTTCGTCAGATGGGGAAAATTTATATATAAATTTAAATAATTTTGTAGATATGAAAAAGAATAGAATGATGCTGGTTGCGGCGGCTGCAACCGTGCTGATGTCGTGTGGTGGAGGCGGTGGCCGACCCACCTTTGGCGACAATGAGTATCCTGTGGATACTATTGGCGTTCAGAATGCTTCACTGCAGTCTACCTATCCAGCCACTATCAATGGTATTCAGGACGTGGAAATCCGTCCGAAAGTTTCAGGATTCCTTACTCAGATTAATGTGACGGAGGGTCAGGCTGTCAGTGCAGGACAGGTGCTTTTCGTTATCGATAATGAGACTTACCAGGCTCAGGTGCGTCAGGCCCAGGCTGCTGTGAACACGGCTCAAAGTGCTGTGAATACAGCCAAGTTGACGTTTGAGAATACCAAGCAACTTCATGCCAACAAAGTGGTGGGCGACTATGAGCTGCAGACTGCTGAGAACACTTTCCTTAGTGCACAGGCTCAGTTGGCACAGGCTCAGGCAGCATTGGCTTCTGCCAAGGAGGCTTTGAGCTTCTGCTATGTGAAGAGTCCTGCCAAGGGTGTTGTTGGCACGCTGCCTTTGAAGAAAGGTGCTTTGGTAAGTGCCTCTAATGTGTTGACCCATGTGTCGGATATCAGCACGATGGACGTTTACTTCTCAATGACCGAGAAGGATATGCTGACGATGTCGCAGGAAGATGGCGGTCTGAACGGTGCCGTTGGCGCCTTCCCTGCAGTAAAACTGCAACTGGCCGATGGTACTGTGTACGGTTATGAAGGCAAGGTCTCGTCAATCAGTGGCGTTATCGACCGTGCAACGGGTTCTGTGCAACTGAAGGCTCAGTTCCCCAACCCCGATAAACTCTTGAAGAGTGGCGGTTCGGGTACCATTATTATTCCTCGTACAGCAGATGCCTCTATCGTGATTCCCCAGAACGTGGTGATGGAAGTGCAGAACAAGAAGTTTGTCTATCTGTTGAAAGATAGTAATAAGGTGTCTTATACCGAGATAACTGTTGATCCCCAGAATGACGGCAATCATTACATCGTCACCAGCGGTTTGAAAGTTGGCGACAAGTATGTGACCAATGGTATCACAAAGTTGAGCGACCAGATGGTAATTGTACCCATCACGCCTCAACGCTATCAGGAGAAAATCCAAGAGCAGGCTAAGGCTATGTCTGCCAGTGACATCGTGAATGCGATGAAGAAATAAATAGTAAATAGTAAATTGTCAAATAGTAAATTAGTATGACTTTTACGAATTTTATCAAACGCCCGGTACTGTCGACGGTGATTTCTATCCTCATCGTTATTTTGGGTGTTATCGGACTTTTCTCGCTGCCTATTGAGCAGTATCCCGATATTGCACCGCCTACTGTTGTGGTTTATACACAGTATCCTGGCGCCGATGCTGAGACAGTGAAGAACTCAGTAATCACCCCATTGGAAGAGAGTATCAATGGTGTGGAGGGAATGGACTATATTTCGTCGACGGCAGGTGCCGGTTCGGCTCAAATCAGCATTCTGTTCCGTCAGGGCATGAATGCCGATATGTGTGCGGTGAACGTGCAGAACCGTGTGCAGCAGGCTTTGGCTTTGCTGCCTGCTGAGGTGACGCGTGTCGGTGTGACGGTGATGAAGCGTCAGACATCTCAGGTGCTGATGTTCACCCTGACCTCTGACGGTAGATACGATGACGAGTTTCTGACGAACTATAACAACATTAATATCATCCCTGCCATCAAGCGTATTCAGGGTGTGGGCGACGTGCAGAGCCCTGGTATGAAATCTTACGCTATGCGTATTTGGTTGAAGCCTGATGTGATGAAGCAGTACAACCTGATGCCTTCTGACATCAGCAACTTGCTGGCTGAACAGAACATTGAGGCAGCTCCAGGTACTTTTGGTGAGCGGTCGGATGTGGCTTATGAGTATTCCCTGCGCTATACTGGTCGTCTGAAGTCGGCTGAAGAGTTTGGCAACATCATCATCTCGAGTGATGCTAACGGCCAGACCTTGAAGTTGAAGGACGTAGCCCGCATCGAGTTGGGAGGACAGATGTATTCTGTCTCCATGAAGAACAACAACCTGCCTTCTGTGCTGGGTATGGTACAGCAGATTGCCGGTTCAAACGCCAATGATATTGCCAAGCGCGTGAAGGCAGAACTCGAAGATCAGGCCAAGTTGTTCCCTCCAGGCATGGAGTATAAGATCAATTACGATGTGACAGAGTTCCTTTATGCGTCTATTGAGGAGGTAATCTTCACCCTCTTCTTTACGTTGATTCTCGTATTCATCGTGATTTACGTATTCCTTCAGGACTGGCGCTCTACGCTGATTCCTCTGATTGCTGTGCCTGTATCACTGATTGGTACGTTCTTCTTCCTCAATGTGATGGGCTTCTCAATCAACCTGCTCACGCTGTCAGCATTGCTGCTGGCTATTGCCATTGTGGTGGACGATGCCATTGTGGTGGTTGAGGCCGTCCATGCCAAGTTGGATCAAGGCTATAAGAACACTTTGACCGCTTCTATTGATGCCATGAACGAGATTTCTGGCGCTATCATCTCTATCACCTTGGTGATGGCTTCTGTGTTCATCCCCGTGTCGTTTATCGGTGGAACCAGTGGTACGTTCTATCGTGAGTTTGGTGTGACGATGGCAGTGTCTATCTTTATTTCGGCTCTGAACGCTTTGACACTGTCGCCTGCCCTGTGTGCCATCTTCCTGAAACCTCATCAGAAAGACGGCGAGAAGAAACTGAGTCGCATAGACCGTTTCCACATGGCATTCAACACAGCCTACGATAAGATTCTGGGTAAGTACAAGACACGTGTAGAGAAACTGGTGCGCCGTCCTATCCCTGTGATTACGATGGTTGTCCTTGGTATCGTTGCCTTGGTGGGTACAGCCTCTATCACCAAGACGGGTCTTGTACCCAGTGAGGATACTGGTACCTTGTTCTGTACCATCTCTATGCCCCCTGCCACCTCTGTACATCGCACCCGTCAGATTATAAATGAGGTGGACAGCATCCTGGCTGCCGATCCAGCCGTCAAGAGTCGTGAGCAGATTCAGGGTTATAACTTTATTGCTGGTTCTGGCTCTGACCAAGCCACCTTTATTATCAAACTGAAACCCTTCGAGGAGCGTCAGCGAGGTTTGTGGTGGAAGATTTCTGGTCTGTGGGAAGGCGATGGTATCTATCGTTTCCTCATCAACCCGTTGGATGCCAACATGGTAATTGCCCAGATTTTCATCAAGACGGCCCATATCAAGGATGCGTCTATCCTGGCCTTCCAGCCCCCAATGATTCCAGGTTTCTCGGCAAGTGGTGGCGTGTCGCTGGTCATGCAGGACCGTACAGGCGGTGACCTGAACCGTTTCTATGGCATTGTGAAGGATTACATTGCCGAGCTCAACAAGCGTCCTGAGATTCAGATGGCTCAGACCTCTTACAACCCCTCTTATCCTCAGTACATGGTACATGTCGATGTCGCTAAGTGTAAGCAGGTCGGCGTGTCGCCCTCTGCGATACTCAGCACCCTGCAGGGCTACTATGGCGGTCTGTATTCGTCTAACTTCAATGCCTACGGAAAACTGTTCCGTGTGATGATCCAGGGTTCACCAGAGACTCGTCAGACTGAAGAGTCTCTGAACAGCATCTATGTGCGTACCCCGGCAGGAATGTCGCCTGTGAAGGAGTTCTGCCGTCTGGAGCGCGTATATGGTCCTTCAAATATCAACCGTTTCAACTTGTTCACTTCTATTAATGTACAGGTACAGAATAATGAAGGATTCTCATCAGGTGAAGTGTTGAAAGTCTGTCAGGATGTGGCAGATTCGATGCTCCCTGCGGGTTATTCTTACGACTATACAGGTCTGACGCGTGAGGAAGCCAAGGCAAGTAACACCACATGGATTATCTTCCTGTTGTGTTTCATCTTCATCTACCTCATCTTGTCGGCACAGTACGAGTCATACATCTTGCCTTTGGCAGTAGTCCTTTCCGTACCGTTTGGTTTGGCAGGCTGTTTCGGCTTCACATCATTATTTGGCCACGCCAACGATATCTATATGCAGATCTCGCTCATCATGTTGATTGGTTTGTTGGCTAAGAACGCCATTCTGATTGTGCAGTTTGCCTTGGAGCGTCGTCACACGGGTATGGCTATTGCCTGGGCTGCCACGTTGGGTGCTGCTGCCCGTCTGCGTCCTATCTTGATGACCTCTCTGGCCATGATTATTGGTCTGCTGCCAATGATGTTTGCATCAGGTGTCGGTAAGAACGGAAACCAGACGCTGGGTGCTGCAGCCGTAGGTGGTATGTTGATTGGTACGCTGTTCCAGATTGTCGTAGTACCTGGTTTGTTTGTTGTCTTCCAGAGCTTGCAGGAGAAGTTCTCTCCCATTAAGTTCGAAGGCGATGAGGAGAATCCCGATGTGGCTACCGAGTTGCAGCAGTATGCAAGCCGTCCCGTAGAATATGAATTGGGGAAATAATTAAAAAATTTAAGAATGTAACAATTATGAAGAAAAGATATTTTTTTATTTTTAAACTTTTTAATTTTTTCTTTGCAGCAACGCTGCTTACTGGCTGTGGACTCTACAACAAATACGAGCGTCCCGAGGATATCAATACCAAGGGGCTGATTCGCGACCTGACGAGCGATATTGACACGCTGGCAGTGAATACCGACGAGAACTTCGGTAACCTGCCCTGGCGTGAGGTCTTTACAGACCCTCAGTTGCAGGGACTTATCGAAACAGCTCTTGAGAACAATAGCGACTTGCGTAATGCTGCCCTTAACGTGAAGATGATGGAGACGGCACTGACCTGTGCGAAACTGGCTTTCCTGCCTTCTGTAGCTTTTGCACCGCAGGGTACTATCAGTCAGGTGCAGATGGACGGTGCTTCAGTGTCGCGTACCTATCAGTTGCCCATCGCAGCAACGTGGAATCTTGACCTCTTCGGCAATCTGCTCTCACAGAAACGCTCGGCTCAGATGAAGCTGCTGGCTACGAAAGATTATCAGGTGGTGGTTCAGACTAATATCATTTGTGGTGTGGCTAACCTCTATTATACGCTGATGATGCTTGACGAACAACTTTCTATCGTCACCGATATGGAGGGACTCACGAAAGATACGTGGGATATGATGCAGTTGCAGATGCAGTTGGGACGCGCCCGTTCTACCAGTGTGCAGACGGCTGAGGCCAATTATTACAGCGTGCAGGCCAAAAAGGCTGACTTGAAACGTCAGATCCGTGAGATGGAAAACTCCATGTCTCTGTTGCTCAATGAACCGGGACATACCATTGCCCGTGGCAAGTTCTATAACCAGTCGCTGCCCACCAACTTCTCTGCTGGCGTAGGCATCCAGTTGCTCAGTAACCGTGCAGATGTACACGCTGCCGAGATGGCACTGGCCCAGTGCTTCTACGACACAGAGACGGCCCGTTCGCGCTTCTATCCCAGTCTGAAGGTCACAGGTACTGCCATGTTCACCAACTCACTGGGTACGGCTATCGTGAACCCCGGAAAATGGATTCTCTCAGCTGTGGGTTCCCTTACGCAGCCAATCTTCCAGCACGGACAGATCGTGGCTGGTCTGAAAGTGGCCAAGGCTCAGCAGGAACAGGCTCTCAATACCTTCCAACAGACTATACTGAAGGCAGGCAACGAGGTGAGCAATGCCCTTTTGTCCTACAACACCTGTGACGAGAAGAGTCAACTCGACGAGAAGCAGGTGAAGATTTACGAGCAGAATGTGGAGGACACCAAGTTGCTCTATACCTCAAAAGGATCCTCTTATCTGGAGGTTATCCAAGCTCAAAACGGTCTGCTTAATGCCCGCATTTCGAAAGTCACCGATGACTTCAATAAGATGCAGGCTGTAGTAAACCTGTATCAGGCCTTAGGTGGTGGGTCGCATTAACCCCCTAAGTTAGGGGGCAGGGGGTCTGAACAGGCGCAGGCTCCCCAACTCCCCCTCATATATAGTATTAACATCTATTGGGTCTTGATAAACGCTTGTTCAGACCCCCATCCCCCTAACTTAGGGGGCTCAAGCTATGTCAGAAATAAGTCCAAAAGCTGAGATATCGCCCAAGGCGAAAATCGGCGACAACTGTAAGATTTTCCCGTTTGTGTATATAGAGGATGACGTGGTGATAGGTGACAATTGTATCATCTTCCCCTTCGTTAGTATATTGAATGGTACGCGCATGGGCAATCATAATAAGGTGCATCAGGGCTCTGTCATCGGTGCTCTGCCTCAGGACTTTGAATTCCGTGGCGAGAAGTCGGAGTGCATCATTGGTAATAATAATATTATCCGTGAGAACGTAGTGATTAACCGTGCTACGCATACTGGTGGACAGACTGTTATCGGTAATGACAACGTGTTGATGGAAGGTGCCCATATCTCTCATGACACGAAGGTGGGCAACCGCTGTGTCTTTGGCTACGGCACAAAAATAGCGGGTGACTGTGCGATTGAGGATGGTGTCATCTTCTCATCATCTGTTATCGAGAATGCGAAGACACGAGTCGGACAGGGAGCCATGATTCAGGCTGGTACTACCTTTTCAAAAGACGTACCTCCTTATATCATCTGCACCAAGCGTAGCGAGTATGGCGGCGTGAACTACACCATGGGGCGTTCATACGGGGTTGACGAGAAAGTGCTTAAGCACATTGCCAATGCCTATCGTCTGGTGTTCCTTGGTCAGACCTCACTCTTTGATGCTGTCATGCAGATTGAGCAGCAGGTTCCCGATGGACCGGAGATTCGTCATATCATCGAATTCCTGCGCAATTCGCAGTTGGGTATCATCACAAAGAGGTAAAATGTAAAGTCAAATCACTGTAATCTCGCCACTGCCGTAACAACGGTGGTGGCGATTGTCGTATATCACGCAGAACTGTCCTGGTGCCACTCCGTGGATACGGTCCTGCGAATGCACCATGTACCGACCTTCGCCCATTGGTTCCAGTGTAGCCGGATGATACTCGGGGGTATGTCGGATCTTAAAGGTAATCTCACGCTCGGGCAATTGTCCGTTGATGCTATGGAAACCATGGATGGGGAAGTCCTGTTTGTACGCAGTGTCAGGGTCGTAGCCGTGGGATACGTACAGGACGTTTTCATTGATGTCCTTCTTGACGATGAACCAAGGGCCGCCGCCAAAGCCCAAGCCTTTGCGCTGACCGATGGTATAGAACCAGTGACCTTTGTGTCGGCCTATTCGTTTGCCCGTTTCCAGTTCTACGACATCGCCAGGCTTTTCGCCCACGTACATCTTTATGTAGTCTGTATAATTGATCTTGCCCAGGAAGCAGATGCCCTGCGAGTCCTTGCGCTTGGCATTCACCAGATGCTCGCGTTCGGCAATCTGGCGCACCTCATCCTTTACGTAATGACCAATAGGGAAGATGGCTTTTTCTAACTGCCAGTCGTAGATCTGAGCCAGGAAGTCAGTTTGGTCCTTTACAGGGTCAGGACTGGTGGTGAGCCATTTAAGAGTCCGAGAAGTCCCCCCTTCGTCTCCCGAGGGGGACACGATAGGGGCTAATTCCGTCTGTGCATAGTGACCAGTGGCAATAAGGTCGTAATCGCTACCGCGTTTCTCGTGGAAGGCTCCAAACTTAATCAGACGGTTGCACATCACGTCAGGATTAGGTGTCAGACCGGCCTTCACTTTGTCCATCGTGTATTTCGTCACCTGATCCCAGTATTCATGGTGGCAGTCAACGACTTCCAACTTACAACCATACTTGTGAGCCACAGCCGTAGCCATCTCCATGTCCTCCTCCATCGAACAGTCCCATTCGTCCTTTTCGTCGGATCCTATCTTGATATAGAAACAGTCGGGGTGCAGGCCCAGGCGGGCAAACTCATACACAACCACGCTACTGTCAACTCCTCCAGACAGCAGTACTGCGATGTGCTTTTCTTCTAATTCCTTGACATTCATGATCAGAATCTGTTAATAGTTTCCTTTACTTGACCGTTGAGACGTTGTGTTACTTTTATGTCATTTTTCATACTGCAGACAAAAGTACTAAAAATAAGTGAAAAGGAAAAGGTATGTGTGGAAAATTTACTTCCGTTGATCACATTTTTGCCGTTTATAGAGTCAACCAGCAAGTGCAAGTTTGTTGCAAAGTTAGGCAAAATGTTTGAAAAAGACCTCATTTGGGGTAAGGAAATTTAGTTTTTCCCTTGGT
>CACZZQ010000028.1 GCA_902785695.1 uncultured Prevotellaceae bacterium
GTCATTATCACCTTTCTCGCTTTTGTCCTTGCTGTCTTGAAGCGGGAAGTTAAGCGTGAGCTGGCTGATTCTTCGGTCGAACACTTCAATGGTCTCTTTCTTGCTTTCGGCAACTGTTGCCCAAGAATAATTCTCTACAAACCATAGTACACGCAATAAAAACCTATTGAAATGTTTCCTTTGGTTTGCTTGAACCTTCTCTTCCAGAGAGAGAACAGGCTCCTCCCAGTCAATGATGACATTAGTTATGTTGGGAAAGAACGACTTGATGCAGAACACCCATCCCTCAAAAGCCGATGCGTCGTTCTGCATGTTCTGCAAAATTACAATTCCTTGAATGCCTCCAGAAGCATTTTCATGCCTTCTGTAGCTGTGGTTTTGAAGTGGGTAAAGCCTAAATGCGTGCATTGATCCATTTCTCTTGGGTCAATCACAAACTTGGGAACTTCATGGTGAGCGTAGTTGATGAATCCCGCTGCAGGATAGACTTTCAGCGAGGTTCCGATGACTACGAATATATCTGCTTTGCTCACAATGTCGATAGCAACATTCATGCTGTCAACATACTCGCCGAACATCACGATATACGGGCGCAACTGTGAGCCGTCCTCTGCCTTGTCACCCACCATGATGGGTGTCGTCAGCGGATATTCTTTCACGCAAGTTGTGCGATTGTTCATCGAGCACACCTTGCTCAGTTCTCCGTGCAAATGAATCACATGTGAAGAACCAGCACGTTCATGCAGATTATCCACATTCTGCGTGATAACCGTAACTTCATGCTCCTTCTCTAGTTCTGCAATCATGCGGTGGGCATCGTTTGGTTCTACCTCCGAAAGCTGTTTACGTCTCCAGTTATAGAAGTCCAGACACCTCTGAGTATCGTTGTAGAGTGCCTCCGTACTGGCCAGATAAGCCCACTCTTCATTCGTCCACAATCCATCCTTGCCACGGAATGTGCTCAGTCCGCTATCCACGCTGACGCCAGCACCAGTCAGGAATACTATATGTTGTCGAGTCATACTTTATCTTTATTAAAGATTAATTCCATCCCTCTTCATCATTATTCTCCATATAGCGGCTCATGCCGTTGTCGTCCATGTCATCTTCCGATGCAGGATCGAAACCACGCATATTGTCTGGCTTGCGAGGTGGACGACCTTTTCCGTGGGGTGGGGGAGGTGGCGGTCCACCAGGGTGCATACCATCAGGAGGTGGGGGTGGCCGATGCCCATCAAACTTTCCGCTGTCTGGTGGTGGCGGCATTTCAGGACGCACAGAGTCCATAATAGCAATACTATCCGCATCGCTGACGTTAGCATTGTCTGAGTTATTCTTGCTGGTGCATGACAACAAGATAAACACCAAAATCATAATGCCAAATACGTTCTTCATTCTTCCTATGCTATTCATTTCAATGATTCCACTATTTCAGCCACGTCATTTTCGTTAAGACTGAACCATTCTCCCCTGATACGTTTGTCGGCAAAAGCATTATGGAGTGGCTTTTCGAAATGCGCGTGCGATTTGAGATTTGCCCCCTTTGCTAATTAAAAAGTAACCCTCTTTGGGTTACGGGTGCAAAGTTAATATTTTATTTCTTTTCTCCATACTCTTTTATCAATTTTTGATTAAATTCTCTTGTTTCCTTAAGTCTGTATGACTCTCCGTTCATGTTGATGAGATAAGCCTTATGCGTCAGTCTGTCTACGAGTGCATTGACGAGAATCTTATCCTTGATGATCTCTCCCCATCTGGAAACATCCGAAGTCATCCGTGCAGGGGCGCATGGCGGCAAAGTCCTCCTCTGCCAGGCGGGCAATCTCTGCCGTGGCCCTGCTCTTACCGGTTTTGTTCATCCGCTCGCACACCTTGTCCAGATAGGCCTGAGCCTCTTCAAGCGTGTCAAAATGGTCCCTTACGGAGAAGGCCTCCTTGCGGAGCACCTTGACAGTCTCCTCCACCGTTCCCTTCTCGTTTCCCCTGCGGGCGTTGCAGAAACGGAAGTCGAAGGCATAGAAGCCAGCCAGCTCCAGCAGGGCATCCGTCGGGTGCTTCTCGCTGCCCACGAAGGACTTGACGGCCACACGCATATTGTCGTAGACCATGCGCATGGGTATGTGTCCAATGTCATGGAAATAGTCACGGTGAGCCTCCTGGAAGGCCAGCGTATGCTCACGGATGAAAAGGTACCTATGCAGCCTTTTCTCTATTCGGGCTGCAAAGTTAATAAAAAAGGGGAACCTGGACAGCGTGGCAGTTTCTGTGGGTCAGTGTCACTCCACTGCGCTCGGCTACGCCTCGCTCCGTTCCGTGGCACTGACCCACAGAAACAAAGCATCCCCTCGTTACCATTCTCTATCGGTAACCAAGGGGGTTAAATCTCGACTAGCGCAAGGGGCTCAATTCTCGGGTAGCGTGGGCACTTTCTCCGCAAAATAAGGTAAAATGCTGGCTTACAGCGATATAAGTGCGGAGCATTTCGTAGGGTTGGCAAGAGGCTTGTAATTCGGTGGTTCTTGGTAGTCAGATGTATTCTTTGTTTGTGTAAATAGGGTTGATGGAAGTGATAAATAAGCAATGTATTACTTTACGACTTAAGTCAAAAGATTTTACGACTTAAGTCAAAAGATTTTACGACTTAAGTCGAAAGGTTTTACCGCTTAAGTCAAAAGATAATAATGAGGCTATTTACGATAAAAGAATGGTTTGTAGATGATAAAACTGGTACAACAATCATGGGGGATTGAAGGCGTTTTGAAGCAAAGACTGTAAGACGTGTAGTAGAAAATGCTCCGCAGTACTTTGCCCTTGTACAGTGCATTTCCATGAATTTGCGGAGCATTTTTTGGGGATTTTTTTTCTATATTTATAATAGTTCTACTCCGATCCTTCGGTCTATATTTCTGGCAAGGTGGAGGACGGCATCCTGACCGTCACCATGCCGAAGACAGAGTCGAAGCAGAAAGTAACTCAATCCATGGAGGTGTCATAAACGGTGACTCAAAACAATGCCCTGACCTGCATTTGCAAGCCAGGGCTTTTTGTGGAAAATATATTGAATGGCTATGCCATGAAGTGCTTGATGTTACGGGCTGATGTCACCTTGGCATCGTAGCGAACGGTTACCTCACGAGTGCGTGGATTCCACTTGGCATCTATCACGCCCTTCATATTCTCGGCCTTAGCAACGACCTTCCGATAATTCTCGTGACGACCTACCTTGAAGGTGCAGGTCTTCACCTCTGGACGATAGACGTTGCCTTTGTGGTAGTTATCGTGAGATAGTGCCCTGTCCATCTTGTCGAAGTGTGAGTCACCCTTATGGTTATTAACTACAACGGCCTTATCGTTTCTGTCGTTGCTTGGATTGTTCTTATTACCTGCCATAGCTGGCATTGCTGTTGTGAGTGCCATCAACATCATGGCTGCGATCACCTTATTCATAGTCTTCATAACTTTCTCTCCTATAATTTAAGTAAGACATTTAGTTCTGAATCACGTTGCAAAGATAAAGCGAAAGTATGGGATATGAAAATGAATTTTCCTATTCTGCGGGGTGAAAATCCCTAATCTTTCATGGGGAAATCCCCCCAGGCCACAAAGCCCTTTCGTTAAATATAAGTTATATAATCATCTCGAAGACCAGCCGTTTGGTGATGACAATATCACCTTCCGTTTGGAAGGGAAACAGCTGTAGTCATCTGATTTTAGGCAAGATAATAAGAGACTATGAGATAGGCAGAGAGTTCTATGAGCAGGAAGAGGGCACCACAACAGTCTCCCGTATATCCACGCAATCGATGCCAGATGAAGAGGTAGAGGAAATACATTGTCAGGCAAGGCAAGAAGATAAGCGAACTCCAATCCAGACGGCCTTGCATCCACCAGAGATAGAGGCCGATGGGCAGCAGACCTTGTACGGCGAGACCAATACCAGCAGCTACAGAAATCTTACGATAGACGGTCTTGTTCTTGGCCGTCTCTTCCGTGCGGGCATACGGCATTATCTGTATCACTTGGGCGCTCACCATCTTGGCGTATGGGTCAACGGCAAGGATAGCCAGTGCGGCGTCAGCGGGTGCCAGGGAATGGAGGGCAAAGAAAAGCAATGCAAAATAGACAATGAGTGCCAGCACACCATAGGTGCCAATGTGCGAATCCTTCATGATGTCGAGGATGCGTTGACGGTCTCGCCCACCGCCTCCGAAACCGTCGAAGAAGTCGGCCAACCCGTCTTCATGCAGGGCGCCTGTCAACAGCAAACGACTGACGATGGCCAACACGATGGCAATCTCATAGTTGAATACCATCGACGCGCCATAGAGCACGCCCGCCATCACTCCTGCCGTGAGCCAACCTGCCAGCGGCCAGAATTCCACAACACCCTGATAGGCTTCCTTGGGTGGCTGATAGATACGCCAGAAAGGCAGACGGGTGAAGAAAATAAGTGCCGCCCAAAGGCGGTCGTAGAACTTAGAAGTATTTAGTGATATTTCCATTGTCGAAGTTATTCATTTCGTTAATCATACGTACAGCAGAGTCGAGGATAGGAAAAGCACAAAGGGCACCAGTACCCTCGCCTAATCTCAAACCTAATGAGAGTAACGGCTTGGCACCCATCGCATCGAGCATACGACGATGTCCACTCTCGTCACCACAATGTCCGAAGACCATATAGCTCTGTGCTTCAGGATAGAGCCGACAGGCGGCAAGCGCACAGGCCGTCATGATGAAGCCGTCTACTAATATAATAAGGTGCTGCTCAGCTGCTCGCAACATGGCTCCGATAGCCGCAATCATCTCGAAGCCGCCGAAGTAAGAGAGGAGCCCCCTCCCGACCTCCCCCAATGGGGGGAGGAGACGAAACCTTTCAACAGCCTTAGCCAGCACTTCGCGCTTATGGCAGATGCCAGGGGAGTCGAGTCCGGCACCAGCACCAATACACTCGTCGAGAGGAATATTGCAGAAGAGACTCATCCAGATGCTGGATGGCGATGTGTTGCCGATACCCATCTCGCCGATGCAAAGCACCCGACAACCCTCAGCAATACAATCATCTACTAATGAAATTCCTACTTCGATAGCTTTGTCAAACTCTTCCTCCGTCATCGCAGGTTCATAGAGGAAGTTGCGCGTACCTCGCGCTATCTTGCGGTCGATGATAGGCAACGTGGCGGTAGCAAATTTTTCACTTTTCACTTTTCCTTTTTCACTCAAAAAGTCGTAATCCACACCCACATCGACGATGTGCAATTTAAAACCATGCTGACGACAGAACATATTCACACCACCTCCACCACGGGTGAAGTTGATCATCTGCTGCCAGGTTACCTCTCTTGGTGACACGCTGACACCCTCGCGCTCTATGCCATGATCGCCACCCAAGAGCAGATGGCAGGGATGAGCCAACGAAGGTGTGAGCGTCTGCTGAATCAGACACACCTGCATCGCCAGTTCCTCCAGCACACCCAACGAACCTTTGGGTTTGTTCAGGTTATCTATCTTGTCCTGAATGGCAGGCCGCAGCCTTTCGTCAGGCCTTTCTATCTTAAATGTTCTTGTCATGCGGTAGCAAATTTTTCACATTTCACTATTGATGTTTCACATCGAGCTCGCTTTAGTTCGGCATAGCTTAAGCAAGCTTAGCTCTGCTCTCACTTAATCGCGACCTTCACTTTAACCGGTATTCCACTCACCATCAGTATCACCTCGTCTGCCTTGCTGGCCACGTATTGGTTCATCCAACCTTGCAAGTCGGTAAACTTCCGTTGTACGGCATTATCGCTCACACCGCCCATACCAATCTCGTTGGTCACGAAGATATAGGTAGCATCCTTGGCCGTAAACTTGTCGAACTCAGTCTTGAGGGCTTCGAGAGCGGTATCAACTTCCTGCATCTGGAAGAAATAATTGGTACACCAGAGCGTGACACAGTCGATGACGGCCACACGCCCTGTCAGGTCGTGACGACTCAGCAACATCTCCTCCTCGATGTTCGTCCACTCAGGGCCGCGGCGTTCCTGATGTTTTTTTACTCGTTCACGGAACTCTTCGTCCCACACATGAGCCGTAGCCACATAGACGGGACTTTTGCTCAGCGACAGAGCTAGTTCCTCAGCGTAGCGGCTTTTGCCTGAACGGGTGCCACCTGTTATCAATATCACTTTCTTCATAGGCAGTAAATGACAATTATGATGACGATGGCGATTACTTCAGCCGTGCGGTTGATGCGCACTGCCTTCTGCATGTCAGCAGTGGTCAACTCGCGAGCATTTTCGCCAATATAGGGTTTGTCGAATAATTCTCCGAAATAATAGTGAGGGCCTCCAAAACGACAGTCGAGGATGCCTGCCAGAGCTGCCTCAGGATAGCCGCTATTGGGCGAAGCATGCATTCGTCCGTAGCGACGGACGAAACGAAGAAGCCCCCTCCTAACCTCCCCCGATTGAGGGAGGAGTTTTTGCGCCCAGAGCTTTCCCCTCAGTCGGGGGGATAAGAGGGGGGCTATCATCAACAGTGCCGTGATGCGGGCGGGGATATAATTTGCGACATCGTCGATACGGGCAGCCCAACAGCCGAAGTCTTTATAACGCTCTGTGCGATAGCCTATCATCGAGTCGAGCGTGTTCACCATCTTATAGGCCACCATTGCAGGTACACCGCCGATGGCCAACCAGAATAGTGGGGCTATCACACCATCGCTCAGATTCTCTGCCAGCGTTTCCAAGGCTGCCGTACGAACCTCTTGGGCAGAGAGTTCTGAGGTGTCGCGTCCTACAATACGAGCCACCTGCTTCCGTCCTTCATCCAAGGAACGATCCACAGCAAGGAAGACCTCGCGAACCTCGCGGATCAACGTCGTTCCGGCCAGACAATAGAAAATGATAACAGTATCGAAGAAAAGCCTCACCCCCAGCCCCTCTCCAAAGGGCGAGGGGAGTAGATACAATACTCGACGGATTAGCCAGACAGCGGAAAAGACGAGTGCAATGAGGAAAATAGTCATTATAGCTCCCTTCAGTTTGCGATGGCTTCCCTTGTTCAGGTGGCGTTCGCCAAAGGCAATCATCTTGCCAAACCCCACGACAGGATGGGGCAGCCACGAAGGGTCGCCTAATAAGAGGTCAAGCAACCAACCTATGAGAAGGGAAAGGGGAAAAATGAAAAGTGAAAAATCTGCTGCCGCCATACCTATTCCTCCATAAATTTTCTGATTGCATCTACTAATGCATCGTTCTCTGATGGTGTTTGGGCTGCAACACGGAAATAATGAGGTGTGAGTCCTTTAAAGTTCGAAGCATCGCGAATCAGCATATGATGCTCTCGTGCCAAATAGTCTTTCAGTTCTGCGGCAGTATGATGTACCAGCCGACATAACATATAGTTTGTCTGAGTAGGCGTTACTACAACACCCCATATCTGCTCCAGTTCTTTTGCAAGTCGCTGCGCCTCGTGAAGATCAGGCTTGCAGAGGAGTTCATCGTGTTTAAGGAGGAACTTTCCAGCCTCTAATGCAAGTGCAGATACACTCCAAGGACGTAGATGCTGACGTATTTGTGAAGTTAAACTTTCATGAGCAGTGATATAGCCCAATCGTAATCCAGGTACGGCATAGCTTTTCGTCATGGAATGAATCTGAACAGAATAGGGCGTGCGACATCCCCAGCGTGGATTCATGATATGAGCATCTGTGTAGTTCTCATAACTGAGGTCCAGCACCAGCAAATCGTATTCAGCCATCATCCTGTCGATGTATAGTTGATCGTAGACCTCACCAGTGGGATTATTTGGGTTACATAACCAAAGCATCGTTTTCTGTCTCTTGTTTCTCGAACCTATATCAGCAACATCTGCAGAACGCGGAAACATATTGCAAGCATCTTCATACTCGCTGAATGTTGGAATAGGAATGACGGGATGCATGCCGAAAGTCTGTGCTATCAGATAGATGGCCTCCGTAGCACCACTCGTTACGATAACTTGTTGCGGGTCTATTTTGTGGCGTTCGGCTATCATTTTCTCCAGCGACCATGCCTCAGGCTCCGGATAATGACTAATCAGCTCTGGATGAGCAGCAAGATGCTTCATCAATTCCCGATGGCTGTCATGAACGCAGATGTTCGACGAGAAATCGCTCATGATGCCTTCATATTGATATGTATCGTCGCCGTGTCCGTTAATCATCGCCTTGCAGAATTTGATAGAGTCGCGGAATATCTACATACTTACGAATATGCTCAGCTAATTTGTCGTATTGCTGTTCCTTGAAATCAGAGTAGTTGACTGCGGTAGCAAATTTTTCACTTTTCACTTTTCCTTTTTCACTCAACAAGTATTCTATGACAGGAGCATTATCGAGGAAACCATGAATATAGGTTCCAATACAATGATCAGTCTGCAGGATGGATTGGTCAGTATCGCTCACGCCTTGATGAATCTCATAGCCCTGACACGCCTGACCTTCGAATTGGAAGGTGACTTGTTGAGTGGTCTTTTCATGAGTCATGGTGGTATGGATAGGTAATAGACCAAGGCCTGGCAGTTTGGCGATAGTGCCCTCAATGCCGTCGGGGTCGCTGATGGTTTGCCCCAGCATCTGATAGCCGCCACAGATACCAATCACCATCTTTCCGTCACGATGGGCACGGATGATGGCCTGCGCACAACCATTGCGACGCAACTCCAGAAGGTCATCAAGTGTTGCTTTAGTGCCAGGCAGGATGATGATGTCAGCCCGACTGATGTCTGACACATTATTTGTATAGAAGAGGTTGACGCGAGGGTCACGCTCCAACGTATCGAAGTCGGTAAAGTTACTGATATGACGCAATAGCACCACCGCAACATTCACCTTTCCCTCTGCCAACTCGCGCTGCTTTTTCTCCAAGCTAACGCTATCCTCTTCCTCGATAAATATATCTTTATAATAAGGTACGACCCCCAAGACAGGCACGCCACAGATATCCTCCAGCATCTTCCGGCCTTCCTCGAAGAGTCGCATATCACCACGGAACTTATTGATGATAATACCCTTGATGCGCTGACGGTCTTCGGGTGTCTGCAACATGATACTGCCATAAACGGAGGCAAACACGCCTCCACGATCGATATCGCCCACCAAAACGACATCGGCGTTAGCATGACGGGCCATCGGAAGATTCACCAAGTCTGTATCACGGAGGTTTATTTCGGAGATACTTCCTGCCCCCTCCATTACGATGGGATTAAAGCGGGCTGCCAATCGGTCGAATGCTGCGCAGACTTCTGCACGAAAGTCAAGCCTCTCCCCCAACCCCTCCCCAAGTAGGGAGGCTCTCCAGTAGTCATACGCATTCTTATTACCAATGGGCTTGCCATTCAGTACTACTTGTGACGTATGGTCGCTCTGTGGCTTCAGCAGCAAGGGATTCATGTCTGTATGACAGGGGATGCCAGCAGCCTCAGCCTGCACAGCCTGAGCACGCCCAATCTCCAAGCCTTCTGGTGTGGCATAGCTGTTGAGTGCCATGTTCTGAGCCTTGAAAGGAGCAGGGTTGTAGCCATCTTGCTTGAAGATACGACACAAGGCTGTTGCAATCACGCTTTTGCCTACGTCACTACCCGTTCCTGCCAACATGATAGGATGGAGCCTCTCCCCCGACCCCTCTCCATGTAGGGAGGGGAGAACGCTATGCATCAGAGTCCCCCCTCTACTTGGAGGGGGATAGGGGGAGGCTAAGTGGGTATAGCTCGCCAGCACATTCTTATACTTGAACACTGGTGTATCCACAGGCTCGCCCTTGGCATTATAAACCTGCGTAACTGACTGTGGCTTTTCACCCATGCTCTCGGCTTTGCCGCTTTTCTCCGAAAAGAACTGCGTATAGTGGAACTCGTGTCCCCGATACTCCTTATCATCAAGCGTAAACCTGCGATAACCCAAAGACAGTTTGCGATCTGCCTTGCGAGCCGTTATAGAGTAGGGTAGTACGCCACACATGGGATACTCTCCCTCATCAGTTACAATTTTCTCGCAGAGATACATCATGCCCCCACATTCCGCAACAATTCTTCCACCCTGCTCAGCGTAATCCTTGATGGCCTTGCGGCAAGCTTCATTCTTCACCAGTGCCTCCAGATGCTTTTCCGGATAGCCGCCAGGCAGATAGAGCAGATCGGCATCCTCCAATGCAGGCACCTCCGTCTCAGGGTCGAAGAATCGGACATCCTCAAAACAGTCTATCGTCTCCTGATAAATAAAGGAGAACGACTCCGCATTCCTGGCGATAAGAGCCTCACCTCCGTCCCCTCTCCCATGGGCGAGGGGAGTATATAGCGAAACTGGTGATAATTTGGCGAGTATGTTGTCTGCAATGGTCGAGAAGTAACTACTCCCCGCTCCAACAGGAGAGGGGGTGGAGGTGAGGCTAAAGTCCAGACCCAGATAGCGTGAACCTTGTTCCAGAGCGGGTGACTTAGGCAAATAGCCGAAGCACTCAATATGCAGGTCTTCGCACACCTGCTGAAGCATACGGAAATGCTTTTCCGATCCTACCTTATTAAATATGACACCACAGATGCGCACATCTTTTCGGAAGTTGATGAACCCCTGCAACAGCGGTGCCATCGAGTAGGCTGCCGACTTGGCATCCACCACCAGCATCACGGGAATCCCTAATGTAGAGGCAATCTCTGCCGATGAACCTTTGTCACGGTCATAACCATCGAACAAACCCATCATACCTTCTACAATGCAGATATCGGCATCTGCACCATATCTCCCGAAAAGTTCCTTCACATGCTCTTTTGAAGCCATAAATGTGTCGAGATTAATGCTGGGACGGCCACATACGGCTTCATGGAATTTAGTGTCGATATAGTCAGGGCCGCACTTGAAAGGTTGTACCTTGTAACCTTTCATTGTCAACAACGCCATCAGTCCCCGTGCAATTGTTGTTTTGCCCGAGGCACTAGTAGGTGCTGCAATGAGGAATTGAATCTTCATGGGTGCAAAAGTACAAAATAATTTGGAAAATATTAGTTTATTCATAAATTATTCGTACCTTTGCAACCGAATAAGGCAATCTGGTGGCAGTAGCCGCCATGATGTAAGGGAATTCGGTGAGAGTCCGGAACTGTACCTGCAGCTGTAATCCCCCTTAAATGGGTCTGCTTGTATAACGCCACTGATTAAAGTGAAAAGTGAAGAGTGAAGAATTTGCTACCGCTCTGAAACCACTTGGATAATCGGGAAGGTAAAGCAGACTGGGGAAAGTCAGAAGACCTGCCTAATAAGTGAAAAGTGAATAGTGAAAAGTGAAAAATTTGCTACCGCTTTTATCAAAATGACGGCCGCACAGGAATATGCGGAAACGAAAAAGGACATGTTAATATGATGAAGAAATTGACAGTGGGTCTGCTGGCTTTATGCGTAGCTGTATCTGTCGAGGCACAGAGTGACATCTGGCGCTCTGACTCGTTGCAGGAAGTGGTGGTGACGGGTACCGGCACTCAGCACCTGCTGAAGAGTGCACCAGTGCAGACGGAGGTGATTACCCGGAAGATGCTCCGCAACTACGGTGGAAAGAGTCTGGAGGATATCTTGTCTGGACTGTCTGCCTCGTTTGGTTTCTCACAAGATGATATGGGTTCGCAGATACAGATGAACGGTCTGGGTAATGACTATGTTCTCATTCTTATCGATGGCAAGCGCATTCATGGTGACGTTGGTGGGCAGAACGACTTAAGTCTGATAGATCCTCAGAATATCGAGAAGATAGAAATCGTGAAGGGAGCTTCGAGTGCATTGTATGGATCGGATGCCATTGCAGGTGTAATCAATATCATTACGAAGAAGCACAACGAGGGACTGCTGGCGGAAAACAGTACCCTTATAGGCAGCTATGGCGACGTGCGTCAGCACAATGGCTTTGGACTGGCTATAGGAAAGGTGAAGAGCTATTCAAACTTCCAACTGCAACACTCTGACGGCTGGCAGAATACGGCAACGGAAGACCCTCGACAGACGGAATTCCTGATTACCGACTCAAAGAATATGACCGTGAACCGTCATACTAACTGGCAGGTGTCTGAGCGACTGACTTACGAGCCGACCAAGAACCTTGAGCTTTATGCAGAGGGGTCAACCTACTGGAAGCGCATCTATCGCCCCTCTGGCAAATATCCTGCTGTGGATGTGAAGACCTACGACATGGAATATCGCAACCAGAGCGTGGCTGCCGGTGGCAAATGGAAGCTGAACAAGACCGATCAGGTGACACTCGACTTGAATTGGGACAGGCATGCATACTACTATTATTATACCGCCATCACGTTGACGGATGGCTTCGACCCTAACGGAAAATTCACCCCCTACTATCCCTATTTCCCAGATGACGAGGAACTGCAGAGTGACCAGCGCAGGACGATGGCTCACCTGAAGGGAATAATCACACTACCTTATGGCAATAGACTGAGTGCAGGAGTAGAGTGGCGTTACGACTACCTGAAAGCCCCCATGCGCGTAAAAAACGGAAAGGCCAAGGATCATACAGAAGCAGCTTACGTGCAAGACGAATGGCATTATTCATTTAGCGAACAGGTGGGTGCTAACATCACGGCAGGTCTTCGCATGAACCACAACGGACAGTTTGGCTGGCATCTCACACCGAAAGTCTCCGGAATGCTCTCATTAGGCGAAAACGTATGCCTTCGTGCCAACTGGAGTCAGGGATTCAAGACACCAACACCTAAGGAGCAGCGTTACCGCTATGTGAAGTATATGAATGCCACTTATCTTTATTTAGGTAACGAGAATCTGAAGCCACAGACCTCAAACTACTATTCCATGAGTGCTGAATACAATTGGAAGGGCTTGAACATGACCGTTACAGGCTATCTGAATAGATTGGATGATATGATCACACTGGTGACGATTCCCAATACACAGGCTCCCGCAGAATATATCGTGACATATGATCCCAGAAAGACGCGCCAGTATCAGAATCTGGAAACGGCAGAAACCAAAGGCGTCGATGTCAGCATTCGCTATCGGTTGAATGGTGAATGGATGATGGGAGCCAGTTACAGCTATCTGGACACAGACGCGAAGAAATACGACTCCACTCACGAGAAACTGGTGGATGTGGTGATTGATGGTACAGCACATCACAAAGGCAGTTGGTTTGCCACCTGGAGTCATCCCTTCCGCTCTGGCTATCAGTTGGGAGTAGGCATCTATGGACGTATGTCGAGTACACGTTACTATCAGATTAATGGCAACGGCAAGGGTTACCAGACGTGGCGCTTTTCCACCAACCACGAGTTTCCCCTCAGTAATAAACTGCTGCTACAGGCAGAAGCGGGCATTGATAATATATTCAACTATGTAGACCGAACCTATCACGGTCTGCATCTGGGTACTACGACACCAGGACGGACGGTCTATGCACGCCTGACCGTGCGCCTTACAAATGGAAAGAAACTGAGATTTTCTAACAATAACAAATTTAATTCCAAATCAAACGAAAATGAACAAGAGTAAGTTTTTTGCACTGGCCTTTGTAGGCCTGTTCGCAATGACAAGCTTTATGGCTTGTGGTAATGACGATGAACCTGAAATCAGGTATGTTGAGAAGAAAGACACCTTGGTGGCAGCCGAAAACAACTGGTCGCGCTATCAGGCTTTGGTAACCGCTGATGTTAAAGACAAGAAAAAGCATGACAAGGTGATTCTGCTTGTCGCTTTCGGTTGTACATGGGAGCAGGGATTCAATGCTTTCGATGCAACGATTGAGGCTTACAAGAAAGATGCTCGTTTCAAGGATGACTACGACGTGTTCCTGAGCTACTCGTCAGCCATCTGTATCAACCGTGCCGCTGCCGGTGAGAACGGTGTCACCCGTAACTATTATGCCCCTCCCTTCTGGCTCAATGCTTTTGCCGACAAGGACGTAATGTATAGCGAAATTGTGGTACAGTCTCTTCAGGTGATTCCTGGTGAGGAGTACACACGTGTTATCAACTACATCAAGGACTTTGCCAACAATGCTAACGGTGACTTGGACGATGACTATCTGGCTGGTGTAACCCTGAGACTTGGTGTGCCCCTGCTTCAGAGTAAAGAAGAGGATGTGCCAGCTGTGGCCAAGGAGTTGAACGAGCTGTTCAAGACACAAGCTGCCGACGGTGTGGTTGCCTTCATGGGTCATGGTAATCCTGATGAGTACGATACCTATAAAGCTAACATTCGCTATACGGAGTTGGAAAAGGCTCTGCAGACCTACAGCAAGAGCTACTTCGTAGGAACTGTTGACATGATGGAGAACTTTAAGACCAATGTCTATGCTCGTATGCAGGCAGCTGGTTTCGCCAGTGGTAAGGTTTATTGCGCACCCTTGATGTCTATCGACGGTGATCATGGTCATAACGATATGGCTGGCGACGATGACGACAACTGGGAAGAGGGCGTAGGCTTCACTCCTAATGATGAAGGTGAGGTGGAGGATACTTCTTGGAAGATGTATTTCCAGCATCTTGGCTATACCTGTGACAACAGCACGATGATTGAAAAGGGTCTGCTGGAATTACCCTCCATCCGTAATATTTGGATGAACCACACGGAGGCAGCCATCAATGGTGAACCTCTCGACTACTATCACTCCAAGAATCCTGAGTAAGTAATTCTCTCTTGACAAAATAAGCATGAATCATTCTGATCATGAATAAGAAACTTTTATCTCTCGTGGTGGCACTCCTTTCGGGGAGTGCCGCTTTCCCCCAAATTCACACGATGACTCGCAAAGACTCATCGGTAATCAATCGTACCTATAATCTGAACCCTGTGGTAGTCACAGGCTCTGGCCATCACCAGCGTCTGAAATCTACCGCTACACCAGTCCATGTGCTCTCTTCTCAGGAATTTCGCGAGCAGGGTATCAGCACCTTCGACGCCGCTCTGACACGCATGATGCCGCAGGTCTCGATGGCACCCAACTCGATGGGCACCTTCCTGCGCCTGAACGGACTGGGTAACAAATACATCCTTATTCTGATAAATGGTCAGAAACTCTCAGGCGACATCTCCAATAATGTAGACCTGAACCGTATCAACATGAGCCGTGTGAAACGTATCGAGGTGCTCGATGGAGCCGCTTCGTCACTCTATGGCTCTGACGCCATCGCAGGGGTCATCAATATCATCACCGACCAGCCCACACAGCAGCTCGTCGGCATCACCAGCGATACCCATATCAGTGGACATGGCGTGTTAACAGAGGCCGTCAGCCTCGACATCTACAAAAACGGCTTCGGCTCCTATACCTCGTTTACCCACGACCGTGCCGACAGCTATCAGACTACGGACCTTGAATACGTCAAAGGTTCTGATACTGAAACCCAACAGACGATAGCCCCCTTGTTCACGGGCTATCGCTCAAACATCCTCGGACAGAAATTCACCTACAACCCTAATCAGCATCTGGCGCTGAATGCGGGGTTAGACTATTCATATAAAATCACCGACCGCCCTGAGACCCGCTCAGACATCACAGGTGGTACCGACTACGAAATGCGTTATAAGGGCTTCCGTTGGAACGTAGGCGGAATCTACAAATTTACAAGTCGCAATAGCCTGCAGGCCGACTTCACCGTAGACCGTTTCCGGTATGGCAAGGAGTATGATGTGGAAACCAAGACTAATGCCATCGGCGACTATGTCCAGTCAAAGAAACAACGGATGATGGAGGGCGAACTCAAGGGCATCCTCCATCACTCCCCTCTCTTTGGGAGAGGGGCCGGGGGTGAGGCTACAACGATTTTCGGTGCCGACTGGCGCAAAGACTATCTTACGGCTACCTCGGGCAATATCGACCAGAATGTCTATACCCTTGCTGCCTATGCACAGCACGAGCAGAAGTTTTTGAAAGATCTCACGGTTACTATCGGACTTCGTCTGACCCACCACCAAACGTTTAATAACCACTTGACACCAAAGGCCACGTTGATGTATGCCCCAGGAAATTTCCGTTTCCGTGCTACTTACTCCGCTGGTTTCCGTGCACCCGGTCTCGATGAGCTCTATTACCACTATTTCTCGGTGAATCGTGGCAAGCCACAAATCAGTTTTGGTAATCAGGATCTGAAACCTGAGAAGAGCCATTATTTCTCGCTGAATGTCGAATATCGCGATGACGTGATTGCCGTGAGTTTGACGGGTTATATCAACCGTATCAACGACATGGTAGTCAAACAGAATGTAGATGTAGATGATGCCAGCCGGACGATGCTTATGAAAGAGTTCCCAGAGATGACGCAGGACCAGGCAGACAAGATGGTGAGTTACGCCCTCTATCAGAATAGCGATAAGGGCGATGTGAAGGGCGTACAGCTCAATGCCTCTGCTAATATTTTCAAGGGCTTTAACCTCTCTGCCAACTACGTCTATACCTATGCAAGGACTAAGAGCGGTGAGGAGTGGAGCGTGCTGGAACGCAGCATCCGTCATGCCGCCACCATCGCCGCCAACTATCATCATACTTGGGGCAAATACGGACTAAACATCAATCTGAATGGGCGCCTGCAGTCTAAGACCTATTATACAGGCACTTACGAAGATGCCCCTGGCTATGGTATCTGGAACCTCCACACCACACATACCTTCGATTGTATGAAATGGGCATTCGTGGAACCCAGTATCGGCATCGATAATCTTTTCGACAAAGTAGATCGTCGCATCGACTCTTCTACCCGAAAGTATGCCCTCTACTCCCCAGGCCGCATGATAGTGGCAGGATTGAAAGTAAAGTTCAAGAAATGAATACGTGTATTATTATATAAGTTCAAGAAAATGGAGGATTGTCGTGAGATTATGCCTCCTTTTCATTTTAATTTCGTAACTTTGTCACCGATATGGGAAAGATTATAATTGCAGGCATTGGTCCTGGCAGCAAGGAAGACATTACGCCCGCCGTATTGGAGGCAGTACGGGAGGCGAATGCCATCGTGGGATATAAATATTACTTCCAGTTCATCAAGCTGTATGTAAAGCCTGGGTGCGAGTGCATCGACACGGGCATGAAACGGGAACGTGAACGGGCAGAGCAGGCTTTTGAGTTGGCAGAGCAGGGAAAGACTGTTGTGGTGATTTCCAGTGGCGATGCAGGTATCTATGGCATGGCACCGTTGATTTATGAGATGAAAAAGGCACATCAATCGGATGTCGAGATTGAATCATTACCTGGTATCTCGGCTTTCCAGAAAGCGGCCTCGTTATTGGGTGCTCCTATTGGCCACGATATGTGTATCATCTCACTCTCTGACCTGATGACGCCTTGGGAGGTTATCGAACGACGAATCAAGGCTGCTGCTGTGGGCGACTTCGTAACGGCTGTCTATAATCCTAAGTCGCATGGACGCTATTGGCAACTCTATCGGCTACAGGAACTTTTCCTCAAGAATCGGTCTGCTGATACACCCGTTGGCTATGTCCGTCAGGCAGGTCGTGAGGAACAGGAAATCAAGATAACGACCTTGGAAAAGTTCGACCCAGATGATGTAGATATGTTTACAGTCATTCTCATTGGGAATTCGCAGTCGTATATCGCTGACGGAAAGATAATCACGCCGAGAGGATACTGCCTCACCCCCGACCCCTCTCCGAATGGCGAGGGGAGTAATTACTCTAAAGGCCAGAATATCATGATCGAGTCGTTCCGCACCATCAGTGGTGAGCTACGACGAAAAGACTATCCTTTAGACCATCTATGGGCTCTGCTTCACGCCATCCATACCACAGCCGACTTCGATATGGAAAGGATTCTCTATACGGATGACCATGCCGTAGAGACGTTATATAATAAGGTTAAGGATGGCTCGCTAAAGACGATAGTGACGGATGTGACGATGGTGACGAGTGGCATCCGCAAGGGCGCACTCCAGCGACTTGGTGTTGAGGTTAAATGCTACCTCTCCGACCCTCGCGTAGCAGAACTGACAAAGTCCCCCCTCTCTTCGGAGGGGGATAGGGGGAGGCTCCTTACTCGCACCCAGGCTGGTATCCGTCTGGCTGTCGAGGAGCACCCCGATGCCCTCTTTGCCTTTGGCAATGCACCAACGGCCCTCATGGAACTCTGTGACCTGATTCGTAAAGGCAAGGCCCATCCGGCAGGTATTATTGCAGCGCCTGTTGGCTTCGTTCATGTCCGAGAGTCGAAGCACATGGTAAAGCCCTTCCGCAACATCCCCAAGATCATCGTTGAGGGTAGAAAAGGCGGTTCAAATCTTGCCGCCACGCTCTGCAATGCCATTCTCACTTTCGACGATGCAGAACAACTTAAGCCTGGCCGCGACCTATAAAGTGAAGAGTGAAGAATGAAGAGTGAAGAATTTGCTACCGCTATGAAGTTTATTGTCATAGGAATAACCGATAATCCCAAGCCTTGGTTTCCACCAGAAGTATTGGAAATCATCAAAAACGGCAAGGTTTTTTCTGGCGGCAAACGTCACCATGAGATTGTCGCCCCATTGCTGCCCGAAGGTGCGGAGTGGATTGACATCACAGCTCCACTCGATGCTGTCTTCGAACAGTATACTCAACACCCCCTCTCTTCGGAGGGGGATAGGGGGAGGCTTTCTATCGTTTTCGCTTCTGGCGACCCTCTTTTCTTTGGTATTGCCAATACCATCAAGCGTAAAATGAAGGAGCAGCGAGAGCAGAGCGGAGCTTGTTCCAGCTCTGCCGAGTCGCGACTGAATTCGAGCGAAGCTCAAATGCCTGAAGTAGAAATCGTAGTTTATCCGACCTTCAATTCCTTGCAGATGCTGGCCCATCGTCTGGTGATGCCTTATCATGATATGCGGATAGTTTCGCTCACAGGCCGTCCCTGGCCAGAGTTCGACAAAGCCCTCATAGAAAGGGCTGATAAGATCGGGGTGCTGACAGACAAAGAGCACACCCCAGCCACCATCGCCCAACGGATGCTGGACTATGGCTACACCGATTATATGATGTCTATAGGCGAACATCTGGGCAATCCATCCCTTGAAAAGGTCACGACTATCTCTCTCGAAGAGGCTGCACGTACAGAATTCTCTATGCCCAACTGCGTGATTTTGAACACGAATTACCACGAATTAAACACGCGCTCGGCTCTGCCGCTTGCTACCAAAGGGACGAAAGAATTTTCACAAATAATTAATGATAATTCATGGGCAATTAATGGTAATTCGTGTTTAAGAAAAAGAACATTCGGCATACCAGATCAGGCATTTACGTTATTAGATGGTCGTGAGAAAATGATAACGAAGATGCCCATCCGCCTGCTGACACTTCAGGCCCTCGACCTACCTAAAAAACATGTGCTTTGGGACATTGGTTTCTGTACGGGCAGCGTCAGCATCGAAGCTCGTCTGCAGTTCCCTCATTTGCATATTGAGGCCTTTGAGATCCGGCCTGAGTGTGAGGCCATCATCCATGAGAACGCCCGCAGGTTTGGAGCCCCAGGCATCAACGTGCATATCGGCGACTTTCTATCTACTCCCCTCCCTATTGGGGAGGGGTCGGGGGTGAGGCTTCCCGATGCCGTCTTTATCGGTGGACACGGCGGAGAACTGAAAGAGATCATGAAAAAAGTCCTGACTGTGCTGACTGACGACGGAATCATCGTGATGAATAGTGTCAAAGCTCCTAAGGTAACTACCGACAGCCACCAACTTTGGGATGAGGCTTGTCTGGAATTCGGTTTGAAGCAAGAGCCTCCCATGAGAATAGTCATAGATGAACATCACCCTATTATTATCCTTAAGGCTCATAAATAGTAAATAGTAAATAGTAAATCGTAAATTGTCAAATCGTAAATGAAAAAGGTAGCTACCATACAAATCAGCGAGGCTGGCAAGAGTATTGCCAATACCCTTCAACATGAACTTGGTGCCAAGACCATCACTCGTACCGAGATTGGTAAGCATTGGGATGAATTCGATGCCTTCGTTTTTATCGGAGCAATGGGCATCTGTGTACGCACCATCGCCCCCTATATTAAGGATAAACACGAAGACCCCGCTGTGGTGTGTGTCGACAGCCTTGGGATGAATGCGATCTCAGTACTCTCAGGACATATCGGAGGCGCGAACGATCTGGCTCGTGAGGTAGCTGCAGTGATTGGTGCTCGTGAGGTCATCACCACCCAGAGCGACAATGCCGGCCTTTGGGCGCTCGACACGTTTGAGAAACGCTTCGGTTGGCACGTAGTAGGTGACTGGGAGCGCGGGCGTCCTCGCCCGCATTTGTGGCGGACGAGGACGTCCGCGCTCCCAAACGAGCCGATGAATGATATGGAGGGGGATGGGAATCATGACGATGCCATGCAGTCAGCAATCTTTACTTTTGTCAACCGCCAACCTACAGCGTTATTAATAGAGGCTCAAGACGAGGGCACAGAGTATCTGTTAAATACGCTTCCTCCACATGTAACGTTGGTTAATAGTCTTGCTGAAGTGGATAAGAATAGGTACAAGCTCTGTATCGTTGTTTCTCCTACTTTGCAAAGCTTGGAAGCTTCACCCATTATTCTACATTTCGTGCCGCGTGTCCTTACTGTTGGCATCGGCCTTGCACATCAGGCCGAACCCGCGAATGAGATTCTTGCTGAGATTTATCGAAGCATTGAAACTGCCGGGTATCATGCACTCGCCATCGACCGCTACTGCACCATCGACGTGAAACATGACGAACCTGTGATTCGTGCGCTCCAAGCAGCGGGTGAAACAGTAGGCTTCTTCACTGCCGATGAACTTGCTAAAGTCGAAGTACCAAATCCCAGTGCTACCGTCCAGAAACATGTGGGTACGCCCAGCGTTTGTGAAGCAGCTGCCATTCTGGGCTCCAATCACGGTAAACTCATTGTACCCAAAGTGAAGGGCAGAAACTGGACTGCTGCCCTTGCCATCGATAAAAAAAACCTACCCCCGACCCCTCCCCAAGGGAAGGGAGATAAGCCTCTCTCACAACTCGCCTCCCTTGGGGAGGGGTCGGGGGTGGGCTTTATCGAAATAGTTGGCGCAGGCCCTGGCGATCCTGACTTGGTGAGTGTTCGAGGGCGCAAGATGCTCGAAAGGGCTGACCTCATTCTCTATGCAGGATCACTGGTGCCCAAGGCCTTGACGGAGTGCCATAAACCTGGAGCCGTCGTGCGCTCCTCTGCGGACATGAACCTCGAGGAACAATGCGCACTGATGAAGGAACATTACGACAGAGGCCACTTCATCGTTCGTCTGCATACGGGCGACCCCTGCATCTTCGGTGCCATTCAGGAACAGATGGCTTTCTTCGATGCGAATGGTATGGACTACCACATCACACCTGGCATATCATCTTTCCTTGCAGCAGCTGCCGAGTTACAGAGCCAGTTTACGATTCCTGAGCGTTGCCAGACCATCATCCTCACTCGTGGCGAAGGCCGCACCCCCATGCCGGAGAAAGAGCAGTTGCATCTGTTGGCCCGTAGTCAGAGCACGATGTGCATTTTCCTTTCGGCATCGATTGTCGATGATGTGCAGCGTGAACTCCTAATGGAATATCCAGAGGATACTCCCGTTGCTGCCTGCTATCATCTCACGTGGCCTGACCAGAAAATATATCGCGGCGTACTCAAAGACCTTGCGAAGATTGTCCACGACAACCATCTCACCCTCACCACGATGCTCGTCGTCGGTGAGGCCATTGACAACCGTGAAGGTCTCTCAGCCCTTTACGACAAACATTTCACCCATCTCTTCAGGAAGAGAACCGCCCCCCCTGGGAGCGCGGACGTCACGTCAGCCCTGGGAACGCGGTCGTCCACGCCCGCCATCATTGCGGACGAGACGTCCGCGCTCCCAGGGGCAGGCGAGGACGACTGCGCTCCCAGAAAGGACGACTGCGCTCCCAGAAAGGACGAACACTCTCCCAGAGAGGACGACCGCGCTCCCAGAGAGGACGACCGCGCTCCCAGAGAGCTAAGAGCATGGCATAGCAGGGGGTATCTGCCTCATGTGGAGGACAAACAGCTACAGTCTATAACCTTCCGTTTGTTCGATTCGGTGCCAGCAGATATTATTACCAGATGGAAAGAAGAGGCGGACCGTGATGCCTCTGGTGCAGAAGAGGCCAAGATCAGACAAGCTATAGCCGACTATGAAGATAAGGGTTACGGTGAGTGCTTCCTAAAAGACTGTCGCGTAGCAGAGATAGTCCAAAACGCATTGTTATATTATGATGGTGTTCGCTATAGGCTGATTCGCTGGTGTGTTATGCCAAATCATGTGCATGTTCTAATTGAGATGAATGGAGAATGGTCTCTTTCGTCTATCTTGAAAGGGTGGAAATCGTTTACCGCTCACGAAGCAAATAAGATGTTAGGCAGAAAGGGGAATTTCTGGATGCAGGAGTATTTCGACCGCTATATAAGAAACGAACGCCATTTCCAAAATGTCGTTCAGTATATTGATAATAATCCTGTGAAGGCGGGATTGGTAAGTTCGCCAGAAGAGTGGCCATGGTCCACCCTGGGAGCGCGGACGTCTCGTCCGCAATGATGGCAGACGAGGACGTCTGCGCTCCCAGATGGCGGACGAGGACGTCTGCGCTCCCAGATGGCAGACGAGGACGTCTGCGCTCCCAGATGGCAGACGAGGACGTCTGCGCTCCCAGGTGGCGGGCGAGACGACCGCGCTCCCATTAAAAGTAACATATTATGATAATAGTATTCGGAGGAACAACAGAGGGCCGTAAGGCCGTGGAAGTACTGGAAGAGGCGGGAAATGCCTATTACTACAGCACTAAAACGGGTGAGCAGGACATCGCGTTGCATCATGGGCATCGCATTGACGGTGCACTTGATGCTGAAGCAATGCAGGCATTCTGTAGAGAACATGACATTCGTCTCATCGTAGATGCCGCTCATCCTTTCGCCTCGCAACTTCATCAGACGATTGCTCAGGCCTCTGAAGCATTGAACATCCCTGTCATCCGCTACGAACGTATCTATCCGCCACGTGACCCTGACATAACTTGGATTGATGATTACTCACAGGTACCCACCGATATTAATACGCTGTTGGCAACGACTGGTGTGCAAAGCATCAGCAAACTGAAACCGCTGGAGGCACAGGGCATCAAGGTCTTTTATCGCATTCTCAATAGGGATTCATCGATTGCATTGGCCAAGAAGCAAGGGGCAACGGATGACCAGCTCTGCTTTTATGAGGATGCCAATGACATTCCCGTAGAGGCCGAAGCAATCTTACTCAAGGAGAGCGGCCTCTCGGGTGGATTCCCTGAAAAGGTAGAAGCTGCCAAGGCGCGAGGCATGAGGATTATCGCGCTCAAGCGCCCTCAATGTTCAATGTTCAATGGTCAATGTTCAATGGTCAATGGGCCTTACGGATTACGCAGGGCGGTGGAAAAGCTGTTTCCTGAGTTCTATCCATTGCATAGCGGACTGACGACAGGTACTTGTGCGACGGCGGCAGCTGTGGCAGCAACCTTCCAACTGCTGAAAAAGGAGGCGTTAGCTGATTCTTCACTCTTCACTCTTCACTCTTCACTTCCCGATGAGGTGCCTGTCGTGTTGCCCAATGGCGAGACGATTATGGTGGCTGTCGGTTATGGTAATGGCTATGCCTATTGCATCAAAGAGGCGGGTGATGATCCTGATGTGACGAATGGCATCGAGGTGAGAGCAAAAGCCCACCCCCAACCCCTCCCCAAGGGAGGGGAGCCAGTTGCGATTGAAGGTGGTGAAGGAGTAGGCACTTTCACGCTCCCTGGGTTCGACTTTCCCCCTGGCTCTCCAGCCATTAACAAGGCGCCTCGAGAGATGATTCGCCAGAACCTCAAAGAACTATATGAACACTCTACTCTCCCCTCCCTTGGGGAGGGGTTGGGGGTGGGCCTCTTTGTCCCTCATGGTACAGAGATTGCCCGCAGAACCTTTAATCCCCGCCTTGGCATCGAAGGCGGCATCTCGATTATCGGTGTCAGCGGCATTGTCAAGCCCTTCAGCGAGGTAGCCTTTATCGACAGCATCCGCAAATGCATGACGGTAGCGCAGGCCTCTGGCTCAGAGCGTGTAGTCATTAACAGTGGTGGAAAGAGCGAACGCTTTGTCAAAGCACTCTACCCAACTTTGCCCCAACAGGCATTCGTAGAATACGGTAACTATATCGGCGAGACGCTGAAGATTGCCCATGAACTCGGCATTAAGAACGTCACTCTCGGCGTGATGCTGGGCAAGGCAGTGAAACTCGCGGCTGGCCATCTTGACACCCATAGCCGTAAAGCCACAATGGATAAGGATTTCATCCGACAAATGCTCGCGGAAGCTGGCTGCGACATCGACATCAGCGACATCACGCTGGCCCGCGAACTTTGGGAAAGGCTGCCCTCAGAAAAACTGCAAGCCTTCGCCTCTACCATCATCCGCCATTGCGCGACGCATTGCAATCCGCTTCTGCCAAACGGTACCCTCACCATCTTGTTGATAGACGACGAGGGGAATATTTATTAAACAATCCCCTTCCTCTTGTCTAAGCTTTACTGGGAGCGCGGGCGTCCCCGCCCGCTATCATTGCGGACGAGACGTCCGCGCTTCCAAGAGCGGGCGGGGACGCCCGCGCTCCCAGTGAAGCTTAGACAAAAAATCAGGGAAGAAACTCCTTTCCTTCCCTGACTCCTAGAAGTTCTTGGGGTCGCTTCGCTCAAAATTATAAGAAAATCTTTTAGAAAATCTTAGGCCTGCGGCCAGAAGGTTTAGCTCGGCGGCCCGAAGGGGAAAGCCAAATCATTTTGATAGATTTTGAATCAGATTTTTGAGTGATTTTGAGGCCGACTGGCCGACCCTTACTCCGCAGGCAGCGCCACGAGCTGATACTCCTTGTCCGGGTCAACGTCGTCGGTCGGCTTAACAAGCACGCCGGCGAGGGCGAGGCAGAGGCTGCCGGCCTTCTCGGCCTTCTATTCTTGACTTCTGTGAAAGGAAAATTGAAGGATAATTCCTCATTTTAATTTATTTTGGCACTGTTTTCTCGTTATAATGAATAAAAAAATGTATTTTTGTGAACATTGATTTTTATATATTGTTGTCCGCTAAACATTATAATCCTTTCTGAACTCCCTATTTCTCAGCGAATTCAGTCAAAGCAACTCTTTCCAAGCCCTCACACGCGTATGT
>CACZZQ010000029.1 GCA_902785695.1 uncultured Prevotellaceae bacterium
CAACTGTTTCACCACGGCCTTGGAGGCATTGAGGATGACGCGCTGCCGGAACTCATTGTTCCAGTTCATCTGCATCTCCACGATGAAATGGCGGCCACCTGTCTCGCGGCAGCGCACGTCAACGATGCTGTTCTTCTTTCCTGGATTCTCGGGCACCATCTCCGGCTGCATATACTCCACATGCTCTATCTGCTTGCCCTCGTCAAGGGGAAGCAGGGCGTTGAGCAGGCTCATCACCAGGTCTTCGTGCTCACCGAACACCTTCTTGAAGGTCAGGTCGGCCTTCGGGTCAAGATACTTTCCGCTCTCCATAAACTCTAATCTTTACGCAACCAATATCGCTGCTGTCTACTGCAAAGTTAATACTATTATGTCGTAATCGCGCTAAATGAGTGTAATATTTATAGAAAATTAAAGAAAAATCCCGCCGTCGACCTTGTCTTCACCCTAATATGGCGATGTAAAATCGACGATATTGCGCCATAAAACAGACCATATTACTCAGTAATATGGACGATATTATCTGGTAATATAGACTATTTTACACCTTCAGCACTATACTTTGGCAACATCATCCATCTGTTTCTTCATTCGATTTATGCATAAATGTCGATAATTTAAGCATAAATTGGCCCGATTTATGCATAAATTGGGATTCATCAAAGGTGAACCCCAATGACATAGCATGGCTTTCAGCCTTTTATCAAGCATGAACGATTAAAATCTTCACCCCTTCTTGAAGATTTTCGGAAATTGATAAGGTGGATTAAAAATAATTGTGTAATTTTGCGGCAGAGTTCTATTCAGCCGGAGATATTATGAACAAGCAACCCGTTTTCAAGAAGGAGAAGGCCATCAATGCGATTCTTTATGTTGCCAGCAAACTGAAGCGCAGTGACATCCACAAGATTTGCAAGATACTTTATTTTGCAGATCAGAAATCGCTGTCCGAGTGTGGCCGCAGCATAACGGGCGACACCTATATCGCCATGACCTACGGGCCCGTGCCTTCGTACATTGAAGATATCTTCAAGGCAGTCAGACATCAGAGTTATTTCTCGCAGTATGCCAAGGAGTTCGAGGGCATCTTCTCGTTCCAGAACGATTACATTCTGAAAGCAGAACGTGAACCCGATATGCAGCACCTTTCCAAAAGTGACGTGGAATGTCTTGACTATGCCATTGCTAAGTGCAAGGATCTCGATTTTGGACAGCTCACACTGCTGTCACACGGCTATGCGTGGAGCAGCACAGCCAAAGACCGCCCCATCTCCGTAGATGACATTCTGAAGGAGGCAGGCGACCGCGATGAATATATTGACTTTGTCAATGAAATGATTACCTTGGAAAGGGCTACGGTATGATGGAGTTACCCACAAGTCTCATCGAACACACCATACACAGAGGAAGCATCATCCACTCATACGGCTTCACAGATATTGACCATGGCAAATTCTTTGTAGTTATTGGAGTCAGCGACAATTGTCTGGTAGGTTTCTTCTTCATCAACTCTGCCATCAACAGGATGATATTCGGCAAGCAACGCCTATTGGATATGCAGTACCCGATGAGGCAGGCAGACTATCCATTCCTGAGATACGATTCCTTCCTATGCGCCACCAACATCATGACCATCGAGAAGAGTGCCTTGGCAGCGGACATTGCCGGAGGTACAGCAAGCATTGTTGGTGAAATGCAAGCAGCCCATTTATCAGAAATGCTTTCTGCCGCCCGCAATTCTGATTTGTTCACAGACTTTGAGAAAGCTACGTTCTTAAGCGAATAACAACCCGCCTCATGTTCTACGATATGATGGAAGTGGGATAACACCCATAGCCCATTGTTTTCATACATAAGCCATCCCCCCATGCGAGGTGGCTTTTTTTATATGCTAGCTTTTCTTTTATATTTCAGCCTGTTTTCAAGAGGGTTAATCAATCCAACAAAATAACCTTTGCTTTTTGATTGTCCATATTTGGCATAGTCATTCCTACTGTTGCATTAATATAAGTAGGATCACATACCACATAGCGATCACCATTTAGCAGGATATAATCACCAGCCACTTCACTATTAAATTTCACTGCAGTGGCCATGTGTCCTGGATAATAAACTAATAAAACTTTTAAACCCACCACATCACGCACTAATTTTGAAAACAAAATGCTTCGATCCTCGCAGTCACAATAAGGATAATATAATGTTTCCTCTGCAAAGAAGGCGCGCTCACGGCCCCAGACTTCTTCATCAGTTTTATAATCAAAGCCTGTTTGCACCCAGTTTAGGAGGCGTTCCACTTGTTCTAGTTCTGGAAACGCAGACAATTCTCTTTTTACGCTGGGAAGCCATACCAAAGAATCATATACAAGATGAAGTTGCCAGGGGGTATTCGCTAACAATGCCCATCGTGTCATCTCATTACCATTCATATAACCTGAAGGATAATCAGTATATAAATCAAGCATTCCATCCATAACAGAGCATCCCATATACCAATCCGGATAACGCTCAGCCTTTCGCACACGTACATCAGTTAAACCGCATGTTACAATCATCGAAGAAGACATATCCTCCCTTATGTCAAGCGACAATGACTTTTCGCCAGGAAAGGCTGCATCGCAAACAGTTAATTTCTTCTGATGGCTTCCATACACATAGAAAGGTTCCTTATCAATGGTTATAAAAGGATAATTAAACAATTTAGCTTCTGACGCAAACAATAAGACCAATTCACCAGAATCATCTTTAGCCAAACGCATTTTATATCCAGACTGTTGATATAGGTAGGCCATTAACAAAGTCGCTTCGTTGCTTTTTCCATAACACTCCTGAGATACAGAATCTAACATATGAAGATACACCCAGTCGCAGAAATGATACACAGACCTATTTTGCAAGCAATCGTACAACAAATTACCGTATTGTTTTTCTGATAGCTGCGTCCACATCCTTGCAATCTCTGCATTCGATGTATTAGCCAGATGGGGTAATTTCTTTTTATCTGCCCGGAAAATGATGTCCAAGCAATACACCCCTGTCGACAATTGTGTTTCTTTGTCCTCCTTATGTTCTTCTACAGGCTCTATTGGTTGGGGCTGTTTTTCCTTATCAGCGGGTTTCGGAATGGCTATCACATCATCATAGTCAATAGGCTTATTTTTTACAGGCTCAACATCCTTTGGGATACGAGTTGGTGGAATCCATTTTTCTTTACGGGGCTTAATAGGACGCATCAAATCATAATTGTGCCATGCCTGACGCAAGAAGTCCGCATATTCAGAAATTGCTTTTTGTCTAAAATCACGTTGTTCAGATAATGCCTGCTGACGAAACCGACTAAAGTCGTCGAGAAAAGCCCCATTGTCCTGCGCTACCGCATGACATACATATAATAATGCTGCCAGTAAGATGCAGCCACTACGTTTACACATTCTCAAATTATTATAAGTCACCAAAATCAAATCTGGGCATAGCAGATGCTATGCCCAGATAAAAAACCAACCATTTAAAACTTGATTCCCAGATTGAGAAACAAAGCTCGGTTTTTAAAGCCAACCTCCTTATGGACTTCTGAGAAGCCCAGTTCATAATTCACTCCTACAAAATATTTCTGGAACCCGTATTCTGCACCAACAGACAAACCGATGTCAAACCTTTTCATGCCATCATCATTAAAAAGATCCCATTCATCACTATGTTGAAAGCCATCAGGATACTTTATTTCGTCTTTTTCACGACCACTAAGCCCATAGGAGAAATACGGTCCTGCTTTCAGCAAAAGACTGGAATTGTTGGTCAAGTCGAACTGATATGCTACTAAAACGGGAACTTGCAAATATAGTATTGACAAGTAATGTTCGCCATTCCTAGACGAAGTATTACTTTCTGCATTACAACCCTTCCACGCAGCCTCAATAGAAGGTATCAGATACCAACTGGGAGCCAATTGCATTTCGTATCCGAAGCCCAACTTACCCGCAAAGCGATTTTTCTGTTCATAACTATAACTACTACCTGGCGTATAATCATCATCGCGATCATCGCTAAACGTAGCGAAACCAATGCCACCATAAGCCCTGAATGTTCCATTCAATCCTGATTTCATACGTACAATGACTACATCCTCAGAACCATTATAATTAGCAAGATTCTGCTTATGGCTTTTCATACCGGGATAAGTTACGGTAATCGATTTGAGCCATTGAGAAACCTCAAGTTCAAAAGTTCCGTCAGCATCCGTCACAGTGCTTTCAGCACCATTGGTTGCTTCGACCTTTACACCAGGCAATGGATTTCCATCTTTATCAATAACGGCACCTTTCACTATGCGCGTCTGTGCCATTGTGGTTAAAGACATCCCTGCCATTAACAAAGCAAACAATATTTTTTTCATTTGCATACCAATACTTGTTTATTCATCCTTGAAGCCTTCACGCACGAAATCAGAGATTTTCTGAGCATACTTTTGTGCCATCTCACTCTCTCTTGCAGCGTTCTCCATAGCTCGGATACGAGCCTTCGAGGCCGCACTCTCATTGACTATGAAATAAGTTTGCATCTCATAGTTTCCATCACCCAACTCACGGATGATGCTATAAGACTCCTGCATTTCGCCCTTAATTTCTTTCTCGACCAAACGCTCATAAGCAGAATAGAACTTATCAAATTCTGTGTCTGCATTAACGCCATCGCCCTGCATATCACTTACAATGCGACCTTTAACACGACTTCCTGCTTTTTGAGCATACGTGACACAAGCATTATTAATAGCCATCTGATGACCAACATTCTTCGATTTAAACTTTGAAGCTATACCAATTTCCTCGCTTCCATCATCACCCAACGAATTCAATTTGTCATAGTGCGTGAGCAATGCAACTTCCAAAGTGCGAGAAGAGCCAAACAGCTTCCACCCCTCCTTTTTATACTGTTTAATCTTTTGTTTATACTCTTTCTTACGAGCTTTCTCCAATGTTTTGTTCTGAGCCTCGACTGTTGGAATCATTAGACATACAGCCATTAACAACATAATTAATTTTTTCATAACAGTTAGTTTTTTAAGAATTAGTAAAAATATAAATTACTTTTCAATTTTAAGCTTCATAACACGTAACCCCATTTTTCGATCGCGGGACCGCAGTTTGGTAAGCCAATGATTAAATTCTGTAAAACCTAAGCTATTGGGGAGTATAGCCCCCGATGGCAATGTCTGATCTTCTGTATAATCATTTGCCTTAATAAATGCATTTGGTGAGAACACGACGTATAGCTGATTAAGTTCTACCCTACTGTCGTTGCACGTTAATTGCAGTTCATCCACATAACGCCTTTCTGAATCACTGGCTTTTTCTGGCGAAAAGAACACATAGTCCTTGTCGGCCTCTACTGCATAAAAGCCCGACTGCGAGAACTGATAAGGCAGAATGCGAAAGACTTTTTGTGACTCATCGGCCAAATATATGGCCACATAGCCTTTCACTGGTGTACGAAACAAGACATACAGGTCATCACCACTTTTAAAATCGGTGGCAGCATAGCGTTTGGTTACACCGTTCCGAAGCATCGTTGCTTCGAAAGCGGCAGCTTCATTACTCAGCCCACGGGCCTTACCCCATACAGTAGCCTTGATGACAGACATTCCATCTTTGAGCGTCTCCACGAACTCCACCTTTGGCTCTGCGATATCTTCTAACCACTCACCTTTAACTTCGAGCGAACTCAATTGCATGAAGAAACTATTTTCTCGTCCATCGACAAGTGACTCCTGCTGTTGGGTCATCTGCGTCACATCTGTACCAAACTCGCGTGCAATAGACTGTATACGGGCATTTTCTATGGCAGCCTGCTTCGCCTGCTTCATTGATATATCAGGATCAGCATAATAGGTGTAAGGCTGTCCACCCACCTTTCTCGTCTGTGCAAACAAGGCTAATGGCAACAACAATAGTCCTAACGCTAATACTTTCATACTTTAGAAAGAATATCCTATACCAATATGAAGTCCATGTCCATCATTTTCGGCACCATTTTCAAAAAAGTGTTTAAACGGGCGACGATAAGAAAAGCCACAATTCACATTAAAATGTTTATAATTATACAATAAACCTAAATCAGCAATTAAGCCATCCTCCATGGAAACTCTATACGAGCGCTTTTTATAACACTGTGTATACCCTAAACCGAAATACAAATACAATGGCTTTGAAAGGCTTTTTATAAAGCCAAAGCTAATCGAAGGAATATCAGCGGTACGTTCATCACCATAGTAATAATAATCAGGTTCAACCCCTGAAACATCAAATAGAACTTTTGCATACCATCCCCATGTATTTAAGAGACCGCCCATAACACCAAAGGAATTGTTTTCAAAATTAACATCATGCTGATAGACAGCATCAACAAACCAATGTCTATTATCCTCATGAAGATTAAACAACAATTCATTTCCATTTTTCAAACTCAGTTTCTTCTTAGCCATACCTGGATAGGTTGCTGTTACCGATTTAAGCCAACGGGACACCTCAAGTGTAAAAGTTCCGTCAGCATCGGTCACCGTACTTTCCGCACCACCTGTAGCCTCTACTTTTGCGCCAGGCAACGGATTTCCATTTTTGTCAATTACGGCACCATGAACTTCTTTCGTAGTCTGAGCCATTGTCCCTGTCATAAAACCAACTAACAGGAACATTAAAAAGATACCTTTCTTCATCATAATTGTTATTTATTTTGTTAGTTTAAAACTCCTCCATTTATCTCCTAATGATAGGCTTGGCGTAACGGTGGGTGTCTGAGGCTTCTTATTTACAAGTTGTGCCTGAAGGGCAACCTCTTCCGTAAGATAGTCGCTCAATTCACCTAAAGTTACATTGCCACCACTTTCTCGCAATTTTTTTAACAAGTAGTAAGTAAACAAACCATGTTTCTGCTCTTTATACGGCAAAGCAGTCTCTTCACCACTCACGGCACTGAAGATAATCATATTACCATTAGCTTCAGCTGATTTGGGTTTGATAACCACGCCACGAGCAGAGGCAACCATACCACCACCACGTGCGCCGCCACTAAAACAAGCATCAAGAAACACGGTGACACAATTCGCTTGTAATGCTTCCAAATCATCATACAGTTCCTTAAGCGACATACAGCCCGTAGTTCGACCACCACGTCCATCAATGGGTAACAAGTAGGCATCCTTTGTACCCTCATCAGGAACACCATGTCCCGCATAATAGAAAATAACGTTGAGATTACCTTTTCGTGCTTTTGCTATAGCCTTTATATCGTCAAGAGCATCTTCCATTTCCAAAGAAGTGACATCATAGTGTTCGCGCACATTTCTTGCCGGCAGTCCCAATGCTTTACGACAGTATTCCGCAAATATCTTACCATCATTGCCTGCTAAGGGAACAGGATCGGCTTTAGTGTAATTCTCATTGGCAATAACCACTGCAAAAGTATTGTTATTGTCACTGTGCGTTTGAGCAATATTTATATCAACGTCAACATCTGCTGGTGTTGGTGGTATCGGTTTAGGTTCTGGTTCTGGTTTATGTATGGGTTGATCACTCTGAATTGGTTTAGGCGTTGGTGCATCCATGGAAATAAGTTGTGTGCTGCCACCTCCGCTACTGACAGGAGCATAACCCATAGACGCAATTTTCTCATTCATTGCTTGTAACTTTTTAGAGTCTCCAAGACAGCTGTACGAGTTTGCCAATGCTATCGAATATTTGGCAGCGTTGTACGGGTCACTATATATTATTTCGTTAAGTAAGGGTTCTGCGCGGTGAAAGTAGGTTTCCGACAACTCTTTATAGCGTTTCGAGTCGCTCTTACTATCAGCCTGTTTTGACAAGTTCATGTATTGTACTCCTGTATTATAGCAATCCAATGCCAGATGACGAGCCGTGTTCAAATCTGTCGGTTGGAGGGTGCGCATCTTGGTATAAGTATCTGCTGCCAACTCAAAATTTTGTGTCCGCTCATAACTTTGGCCCTGAATGTTAAGCAAAATGGTCAAATTACGTTTGTCACCTTGTGCCATAGAAATAGCCTTTGGTAGAAACTTCTGAAGAGTTGCATCATCTTCCTTCTTCCCGCTGGCATTGATAATTACGGATAACATTTGCCTGTTATTAGGATACAACTGCAGTCCTTGTGACAGGATACTGACAGCCTGCTGATAATCCTTCGTCTGGTAGTAGGCTGTGCCAAGACGGGAATAGGCATCTTCCCTATTTTTAATATCGCCTGTGCTCAAGTAGGTGCTGAGATATGGGATGGCTTTGGCATAGTCTTTTTTATTATAAGTATTAAACGCAGCCATCATAACGATTGACACATAATTAGCACCACTACGCTCTAATGGTTCATCCTTCATTGCGGGATGTATAGAAATATCAGTAAAAGCCTGTGCCATACGTAGAGCCTGTGACTGATTATTCTGTTGAGTATAATAATAGGCACCGTTCTTTAGATAAGAGTGGATTTCCTTCAAGGTGGATTTAGCCTGTTGGTGATGGGCTACCATTGAGGGGGTGTCAAGCACTTTTATAAAATTTTCATAGCTGGAATGTAGTGCAGCATAAGCCGCCATTTCCTGACCGCTGTTATAGTATTTTACAAAACGATTATAATCATTGGTGGCTTCAGTGATAGACTGCGCCCGACTGTCAACACCAATGCTCAACAACAAAAAAGATAAAATAAAAAAGAGGCTATAGTTCATAAATTATTAGTTACTGAATGCGTCAATAAAAGTAAAGTCTACGCTTATACGGCGATACTGCCCACCCGTACCTTCTGCCAATTCTACATTGTACTGATAATCGGTTTGCATCTGAGCAAGACTGGTCATTTGATTTTCCACATATTTTTTTACACCAAGGGCACGTACAAAGGCTAACTGCTCATTTTCTCTAATACCTTGTCGCTGACTAATGGTCATTGTCCCCAACTGTCCATTTAAATAGTAAGGTTCTGAGTCAATATCACCATAACAACCATCGTAAGGAATGGAACCGCTGATTTTCAAGGCATCAGCAGATCCCGTAATTCGTACTACCACTTTTTTACCAGGTTTAATATATTGTGCGAAATCGCTTTCAAAAGCACGCATCACAATTTTCAGCATAGACTCTGCAGCATGTGACTGTTCTATCCGATACTTTCCTGCGGCAAAATCTTCCATAACTGAGAAACCGCCATCAACAGTATAACGAAAACTTACCTTATAGTTATTAATGCGTTGGCCGTTGGCATCAACATCCTGCACTACGGTTGTATTTACCTGTATATTGGTATGGTCTGATATAAGATTATTCTGCTTGGCCGTCGAAACGACATCTTCCTTGATAGCCTGCAATTTAACATCCTCCATACCTGTCTGTTGAACCAACTCTATAGGAACAAAGTTGTTGTCAGCCAAGATGTAGTCTAATGAACGTCGTTCTTTATTATTGAACTCATAGGTCTTGCCATTTCGTTTATTGTAGACTTCAGCATAGGTCATTTCGAAAGAATCATCTGATCTCAGGCCATAGAGTACATTGCGGAATTCCAAATCGGATACATCTTGGAACAAGGCCACTTCATCGTCAGGAACAGTCAAATATATTTGTGGCATATTGTCAAAACCAAGCGTCAGCAAATCATCGTCTGGGTTATATCCTCCAAGTCGTACTTCAGAATGCAGAATCAAGTCATCTGCCAATTCTGTAGCAATCTCTTGCTCATAAAGACGTGCTTGCTGTATACGCGTCTCCTCGTTTACACGCAACTGATATTCTTCCATCGTTTCATCTGGTCTCATGCGTGCCCATTCAGCCATTCGAGCATTAAGTTCATCTGTCAACATCTTTGTTAGATGAGGTTTTAAACCCTTAAGGAGTTTATACTTAATTGACCTTTGTGCATTATAAGTCAGATAAATCTGATGTTTTTGATCCTTCAAATAGTGTACATAGGTCAGGCCACCGTCTTCATCATAAAGAACTGGACGGTCGTTTTGGTCTGACAGATTGAGAAACTGCAATTGATTATTACCCTGGACAACCGTCAGGTATTTGCCTTCTGGATGGAAATCAAAACCGGCAGCCTGATCAAGTCCTGTATACTCATTGGATAGTTGAAAATCGCGAGTCGTATAAATAGCCAGCCGACCATTTCCCGTAAGTACTCCCATAAGCGTGGCATCATCGGAGAAATGAACAGCCACCACAGTTCCACCGACCGGAATCGTTGTGCGCAATGCTCCAGTCTCCTGATTCATTACAGCCACGTTAGTTCCACTAGACAATGCTAGAAAATAGCCATTATCACTAGCTACTGCTTCAGAAGCGATAACACCCACATTATACTTGTTTATTTGCTGAAATGTCTTGGTATCGAAGACATATACGTTACCAGCGACATCGCATATAAACAGTTTGCGACTGTCTGCAGAAAAAGCCACAGCCGTAGGATTCAATATATACTGAGGACTAAACAACACTTTACCCGACTCCCAAGCATCCAAGACTTCTATAACGGACTTGTTCTTCTTTTGACTGATTACTGCATACGACACACCAGCGGGATTGAATTTCAGACTTCTTACGTCAGAATTTGCAACACCTATAGGGAAACCTTTCATATTATATATTTTCTTCCCATTATAATAATAGGTTGAATACAAATAATTATCAGCTCCCACTGGAAACACTGGTTGTTTGCAATTTAAGTTTTTTCCAACTTGCACACGGGTCTGAGCCTGTATCCCAAACGGTAGAAGGAACAATGCAATAGAAAGAAGCCCACACCCCAAATGATGTGTTGAACGAAAGAAACGGTGCTCCATACGTCATCATCATGTCCGATGGCCCCAATTCGAACTTTTTGCATAATTATTGGTTAATAGTAATTATGACATATATATAAAAAAGCGGGACCTGCTCTGCTGTTCATCCCGCGTACTAGGCCTCGCATTGCCCTTCACCAAGGATAAACAACGCAAGGCCCACGCCAATATGTATTACAGTATTAAGCTATATTGTCGAACAATAATAGCAAAAACGGTATATACATACCCATGGACGCTCTTGTTGTTTTACCGTGTGGTGAAATTGAGTTGCGAGTTCAGTACGCCACAGATAAAACGTCAGAAACGTCTTTTTCTATATATAGTCACATTCCCACCCCCAAAGGCATGGGTTTGCGCTGCAAAGATAAAAAATGTTTTTGAGATAGCAAAGAAAAATGTCTTTTTTTTCCCACTGCAAGCTTGAATACATATTTTTACAATTAGGATATTCCGACCGCATTTCGCATTTTTAACTCCTAAAACGATACGAGATTGCGGAATAAATTGTACCTTTACGCCGAATTCTAATAGCAATTGAGTATCATGGATAAGATTATCTTCCCAATAATTACTGTCACCGTTCAGGCAGAGCCTTGGGCAGAGGGTCATGTAGCGCGCTTTACATCTACGCGCCCTGTGTCACAGACACCACGTCCTCACCGTCACTTTACAGCAAACGTACTGCCACGATGAGCATTCTAACCAAGGTATCATGATAGAATAATCACGAAGAGAATCAAGGCCAATATACTCTTTTTCTACGGCCGGATCGGCACCATGTAGTACCGGGAGCCCATGCCCTGCCAGAAGCCGTAGGCACCAGGAATGGATTGCGGCATACTGGTGGTGACGGGAAACAGGGTGTTGCGGGAAAGCATGATGATGTCGTCAAAGCTACGTCAGTATTCATAACAATAGATCTTTACCAATGAGACAATCGTTTTTTTTTCGTTGGAATTAGTGCGAAGATTAGAAAATAATTCGTATCTTTGCACCCAGAACATCGCGATTAAGCGAGCGAAGAGCCAAACTGACGAACAATGTTATTCGAGCTATTCCGAGCGGAAGCGGGTTCTAATGAAGTTCACAATGATTAAACATTAGGATTATGGAAGCAACGACAACAATCAAGGTGCCTGTAAACGTACCTAAATCTTACAGCATAGAACTGCTGAAAGAGCAACTTGCTGCCTATGCCATGCAACTCATAGCTGCTGCAAAGCCCGCTGCTAAGGTGAAGCACCGCTATCGTCACGAAGCCTTGTGCGGTATCTTCAACTCTGATGCCACAGAAGATCAGCTCATCGAGGATTATCTTCAGGAGAAATATAAGCTATGAAAATATTCCTTGACACAAACATCTTTCTAGAATACTTCGAACAGAGACGCGAATATCAGGCCGTTGACAAACTGCTAAGCGCTGTTGAGGACGGCAAACTAAAGGCTGTCGTTTCAGTAGGTTGCGTCTATACGCTGGCTTATCTTGTTCGTGTAGAGTTGAAACGTCAGGGCATCCATCGCCCTGAGCAGACCCTACGCTTACGCTCCACACTCAACACTGTAATGTCGATGGTTACGGTCGTCGGGCTGAGTCATAAGCGATTGTCGCTGGGTATCAACGACCTGGCCTTCGACGATGTGGAAGACAGTTTTCAGTATCAGTGCGCCATCCAGAACAAATGCGACGCACTCGTCACGATTAATCTCCGCGACTATAGAAATACCGACACCGCGAAGATGGAAATCCTTTCTCCAACAGAGTTCGTAGCGAAGTTCTTGTAGCTTTTTCCATACATATAGCGAGAATAGGTATGTCTGGAAATAAAACAATGGATTTTTTCTACGGCTGAATCGGCACCATGTAGTACCTGCTGCCCATGCCCTGCCAGAAGCCGTAGGCAGCGGGAATGGACTTCGGCATACTGGTGGTTACAGGAAACAGGGTGTTGCGCGCCAGCATGATGATGTCATCATAGCTACGCCAGTATTCATAGGCGGTGCTGTCGATGCGGGCAAAGCGTACCAGAACGGTATCACCAACGGAAAAATAGGGTGTAAAGTCCTTTTCCAGATTGGTGTAGCCCCGATGTATGGCTATCTTCCCGTTGTCGGGAATCATGTCGCTACGCAACAGTCCGAAATAGGATGACAGGAAATCCTGACTCGTAGAGTCTGTTTTGGCAAATACCTTATAGTAGGTGACTGGGGTCTTTGGTATGTTCACATAGGCAAAGAGCTGGCAGAGGGTGTCCGAAGAACTGACTCGCTCAATATGGAACGAGTCTATCCCGACCGGTTCGGGAACCGTTGTTACGGCCTCGATGTTGGGCTTGCCTCCCTCCTGATGCAGGGTCAGCTTATAGGTGCGCCCTGCCTTTCCACGCATTTTGGTGGTGGTATAAACATACGGGGGCATGAAACGGCTGTCCATGACACCCGTTAACGTAGTTGTCTGCTCACCGTCACTGATTGTGATGCGCTCCCATCGGGCCACGTATTGCTTCAGATCCTCCAGCGAACGATAATCTTTTGTGACAGGGATGGAGTAAGTGAGCTTGACAATGGGATGGGAATCGCTCTCTATCCATCCCTCAATGACATATTCTGAGGAAGCATCATCATTGTCTGACGGGCTACAGGCAAAGACAACAGAGAGCAGAAGCAATATGAAGATGAAAGGAATCCTTTTCATGTGCGTTCAGAAGCTATAGTAATAGTTGACAGACGGCAGTATAGGCATGACAAAGCGGAAGGGTTTATTGGCAAACCGTTCTTTATAGATCTTCAGTCTGTAGTAAAGATCATTATTGTGCATGGTGACGTTATAGAGCGAGAAGTTGATGCCACTATGCTGTCGGCCACGGTGGCTGAACTCGTAGTTGGCCGACACATCGACCCTGAAATAGGGGCGCAGCCGGTTGGCATTATGCTCACTGAATTCAGTGATGATGTTGTTGTTAATCAGGTAGAACTGCCTTGGTGCGGTATAGGGAGTGCCTGATGCCAGTACGCCAGTGGCACCGAAGCTCCATCTATGGTTCAGCTTATAGGTTCCAACGACATTCAGTTCGTGAATGCGCTCGTGGTTGGCGGGATACCACTGGCGGTGCCTTTCATCATCGAAGAATCTCATGGCACGTCCCAAGGAATAGCTGATCCAGCCGGTCAGTCTGCCCTTACGCTTTTCTACAAGCAGGTTCAAGCCATAGTTGCGGCCCTTTCCCGTAAGCAGGATATTGCCGAGGTCATATTCCTGATAGAGCAGGTCGAAGATATTTCCGCTGTATTCCACCTGGTGATACAGCCATTTGTAATAGACACTGGCTTCGACGCGTAGCATCTTGTCGAACAAAAAGACTTCGTGCGAGGCCGTGAGACTATAGGCATATTGCGGCGCGTAGGTCTCGTTGGCAGCGAACCAGAACTCCGTAGGCAGTCCGATGTTCGAGAACCCCGTGCGGAAAAGATACTGATGGCGCAGGTCGCCTTGCATCCAGAAACGCCCCATACGGCCGCCGTCAACGCTAAGTCTGACCGACGGGTCGATGCCATAATAGGTGCGGCGGTTGTGGTATAGCGAGGCTCGCAAGCCCGGCTGCAGGCTGACAGATCTGGATATAGGCAGGGTATAGTCGGCAAACAGCGATGACTCGAAGGCCTTCTGACGGTCTCCCGATTGGCTGGCTACCTCAAAGAAGCCTTGTATATCAGGGGCTTGCGGCTTGACATCATGCCATATCGCCCGCAAGCCTGCCGACAGATTGTCTGTCTGTAGCTCCCCCCGATAGCCTACGTCGCTGATGCGCGAGGGAATCTCCACGTTGAGATTGTCCTCATGCAGCGTGAAAAGGTTGTCATAATGTGTGTAGTAGATAGTCTGTTTGAAGAGGTTGCTACCGGTTTGGTGATTCCAGTGCAGGGCTGTCATCGCATTGCGCCAGTCCATCGTAACGCTGTAGGCATAGTCGGCATTGAAGTTCTTCATCAGGTCGCCACCATAGTAGGCATCCACCCAAACACGGTTTTTATCGTCAGGCCACCATTGCCACGTCAGGTTATAGTCGCTGAAGCTATAGCACAGCTCGTCGTCCTCATATTTCAACCACTGTCCATAGAGCAGGTTCAGGTAGGCAGCACGAGCAGAAAGCGTCAGTTGCTGGTGCTGACCTAACGGAATGCGGATGGTACCCTGCGATGACATGGGGCCTACCGACAGGCTTCCACTGACCACACTGTCGCGCTGCTGGGACTGAAGCATATCGATAACGCCCCCTACCCTGTTGCCGGAATGGGCGGCAGTAGGGGCTTTCATCAATTGCATACTCTGGAAATGGGTGGCATTGAAGATAGAGAAGAAGCCCAAGGCATGCTGCACGTTGTAGAGCGTGACCCCCCCTATGCCTACATGGTTGTGCTGGTTGTCGCATCCCTGTATGTGCAAGCCGGCATCATATTCTGAGTTGGTCTGCACGCCAGGCAGCAACTGGGCGTAGTGCATGGGGTCGGCATTACCCAGGATGCGAGGCATATTCTCCAGCAGCTGCAGGTCAACAACGGTGGCACCCTGTGCCGCCTCGCGCAGATAGGAGTTGGGCTTATAGCCCTTCACCAGCACGTCCTGGAAGGTTCGCCCATGAAGAGTGTCCGTCTGTCCCTTCAGTCCTAAGACAGAGAGACAGACGGACAAAAGCAGTGTGATGATGCGCATGAAGCTCATCTGAAGGCTATACTAATCTACAAGATCCTCGAAATCGGAAATCAGATAGTTGAACTTGTCGATGACAGTCTTGAAATAAGTCTTGTCGAAATACTCCTGGAAGCTATAACTGGTGTCATCGCTAAAGTAGATGGCAGGTGTCCACTCGTAGTATTCTCTACCATACTTATTACGATAGGGCGTGAGGCTTACCTTCACATAAGCCTGACGAGTGTTCTTGCCATCATAGTAGAGGCCGATGTTCAACTGGTCGTTGCAATTGTCAACGGCAGACTGGCGTTCTTCATCGCTCTCGGCATCGCTTACTGACTCCACGAAGTTTATAACTTTGTCAACACTCTTGATTTCGCCAATGGCCTGTACCTTGCCCAGCACGTCGGCACTGAAAGCCACACGGCCAGCCTCACGCAACTGAACCTTGTCTTTGTCCATCTGCAGTTTTCCATTTGCCTCGGCCTTCAGGGTGATAAGTGTCTCGCCGTTCTTCAACACTCTCGTCGATGCAGAGGCCTTCTGACCTTGCGCATACTGGGTCTTGTCAACGACAATCTGATATCCGCAGGCCTCGACGTTGGCAGTGACCTCATAGCTGTCCTTGGTCAGGTCGACATCGGCACCGCTGATTGACAGGTTGGTGGTGACATTGGCACTGGCCAGTGTGTTGCTGCCCTGAGTGAAGGTCACGTTGACAACCTTAGGAACAGCCACAACATACTCATAGCGACGCTGGATCTGATTGTTGCCTTCCCATTCCCATCTGGTATTATCAAATTCTGCAATATGAACCTTGGTATAGTCATCGCTGGCAGTAATCTTCAGCACACACGTCTTACCATTCTGGTCGGTGAACTGGAACTCCAGGCCATCGCTTGCGCCCTTGTATTCCCATTCTGTCTTGCCTGCCACAAAGCGTCCCGTGAAATTGGCGGCAATATACAGATCCCTCTGCACATTGTTGCTCATCTCTCCCTGACAAGCTTTGACAGCAGTCTCGAACCACTGTTGCATTGCCTCGGTATCAATACCTGTATATTCATAGCGGTATGTATTATAGTTGTAACGCCTTTTGTAATCGATGTTCTCTTTAAAATACTCTACAACATCTGCCAGTGGCTTGAAGTCGTTGGCATTGATCTTGTCAAGCAGATTCATGGCAGTCTGTTCCAGCACCTCTTTCTGTGCCTTGCTGGAGATGACTTCGCCTGGATCAGGATTGGGATTAGGACTGGGATCGGGTACAATGACATCTGGATCTTTTCGTTCATCCTTGTCATCATCACCACATGCACTGAACGTGAAACTCATGGCCAATGCCATTAAGGCAAAGCTAAAAAACTTGTGTTTCATAATAGGTAGTAATTTATTTGTTATACAATTTATTTGTTATACAATTTATTTGTTATACAATTTATTTGCTTATAGCTTCTGCTCCACCTCAATCTCAGTGAACGTCTCGATCATGTCGCCCACCTGAATATCGTTGAAGTTGACCAGTGAGATACCGCACTCAAGACCAGTAGCCACTTCCTTGGCATCGTCCTTATAGCGCTTCAGGGCATCGATATTGGCAGTGTGAACCACGATACCGTCGCGGATGACGCGGGCCTTGTCCTTGTTGTGCACCTTGCCTTCGGTAACCAGACCACCGGCAACGGTACCCACCTTCGAAATCTTGAACACCTGCTTCACCTCAATCATACCAGAGACGATCTCCTTCTTCACCTTGTCGAGCATACCCTGCATGGTAGAACGCACATCGTCAATAGCGTCGTAGATGATAGAATAGGTGTTGATTTCCACGCCCTCGCGCTCAGCCAAGCGACGTGCCTCACCAGAAGGACGCACCTGGAAGCCTACGATAATGGCCTGAGAAGCAGAAGCCAGCATGACATCGTTCTCGGAAATCTGACCCACGGCCTTCGAGATGACGTTGACCTGTACCTTCTCGGTAGACAGTTTAATGAACGAGTCGCTGAGTGCCTCGATACTACCGTCGGTATCACCCTTCACGATGATGTTCAACTCATGGAACTCACCCAGGGCAATACGGTGCGACAGTTCGTCGAGACCAAGCTTCGTCGTGGTACGCAGACTCTGCTCACGCTGCAACTGGATACGCTTGTTGGCTATCTCGCGAGCCTCCTGCTCTGACTCCATCACATGGAAGGAGTCACCGGCAGTAGGCGCACCATTCAAGCCGAGGATGATAGCAGGCTCGGCAGGTCCGGCCTTCTCAATACGCTGGTTGCGCTCATTGAACATGGCTTTCACCTTACCCCATGCTGTACCTGCGATAACAACATCACCAACCTTCAATGTACCGTTAGAAACGAGTACGGTAGAAACATAGCCACGTCCCTTGTCAAGTGAAGACTCGATGATAGAACCAGTAGCCTTACGGTTGGGATTTGCCTTCAGATCGAGCATCTCGGCCTCAAGTAGCACTTTCTCCAGCAGTTCATAGACACCAATGCCCTTCTTGGCACTGATCTCCTGACACTGGTACTTACCACCCCACTCTTCTACGAGCAGGTTCATATTAGCTAAGTCCTCACGGATCTTATCGGGGTTAGCACCGGGCTTATCAATCTTATTGATAGCGAACACCATCGGCACATTGGCGGCCTGAGCATGGGCGATGGCCTCCTTGGTGGTAGGCATCACAGAGTCATCGGCAGCAACGATGATGATAGCAATATCCGTTACCTGAGCACCACGGGCACGCATGGCGGTAAATGCCTCGTGACCAGGAGTGTCGAGGAAGGTGATACTGTGACCATCCTTCAACTTTACGTTATAGGCACCGATGTGCTGGGTGATACCACCAGCCTCACCGGCAATCACATTGGTATTGCGGATATGGTCAAGCAAAGAAGTCTTACCGTGGTCAACGTGACCCATCACCGTAACGATAGGCGCACGAGAGATCAGATCGTTCTCATCGTCCACCTCCTCAGTGATAGCCTCCTGCACCTCAGCACTCACATATTCCGTAGTAAATCCGAACTCATCGGCAACGAGGTTGATGGTCTCAGCATTCAGACGCTGGTTGATAGACACCATGATGCCCACAGACATACAGGTACCGATAACCTTCACTACAGGCACATCCATCATCGTAGCCAGCTCTGACACGGTGACGAACTCGGTGAGCTTCAGCACCTTGCTCTGTGCTGCCTCAGCAGCCATCTCCTCGCTCATACGCTCCTGAACGGCATCGCGCTTCTCCTTACGGTACTTGGCGCCTTTCTTGTTCAGGGCAGTCTTCGAGGTGAGTCTGGCCAGCGTCTCTTTTACCTGACGTGCTACATCCTCTTCGTTTGGCTCCAACGGACGGGGCTGGAAGTTCTTGTTCTTGTTTTTCTTTCCACCCTGCTGCTGATTGTCCTGGAAATTCTGGTTGCCACCTTTGTTCTTATTCTTCTTGTTCTGGTTCTGACCCTGCTGTTGCTGCTGCTTGGCAGCCTCCTCAATGTCCACCTTACCCGTACGGATACGCTCACGCTTGCGCTTCTCGCCATTCTGGGCATTGTTGGCACCGCCATGCATCTGGGCAGCCTTCTCCTCGCGCTGCTTGCGCTTCTCCTCCTTCGATTTCTTCTTAGGACGAGTGCTCTGGTTCAAGGCCGAGAGGTCAATCTTACCCAGCACGTTCACCTTCGGAGCCAGTTTGGCCTCGCTCTTCAAGGTATAGATTTCCGGACCGGCACTGACATTTGCTGCATTCTCAGTCTTCTCTGAGCCTTCGGCCTCATCAGCATCATTGGCATCATCAGCATCGCCAGAGTCATCGGCATCGTCAGTATCATCAGAGGCCTCTGAATCATCGAAGGCTTCCACTACTTCTGAGTTGTCCTGTTCTTCAACCTCTTCCGTATCTTCTGCTGACTCCACATTGCCAACGACCTCCTCAGGCTTTTCTTCAACAACCTCAACCATCTGTGGCTCTTCGGGCTGCTGAACCGTCTCTACCTTTTCCTCCTTCACTACGGGAGCCTCTGGCTCGGCAGATGCCTCTGGCTCGGGTTTCGTCTCTACCGGCTCGGGCTTCACCTCTACCTGCTCCACCGGTTTTGCCTTGGGCTTGTTCAGACTGTCAAGGTCTATCTTGCCCAGAGGCTTGAACTGCTGGCGGACAGGTGTCACCGTTGTCTCTTCTACAGCGGGAGCAGCCGGTTTCTTGTCTTTCTTCTCCTTGATCTTGGTGAAGAGTTTCTCGGCCTGTGACTTCACGGCTTTGTCGCCACTGAACTCACGCACCAGGGCCTCGTACTGATTGTCAGAGATCTTGGTGTTGGTGGTAGCGTCGTCGCGAATCTCGCCTAGGCTGCTCTTTTTCTTCAGGAAATCAACTGCCGTTTGAAGTCCTATGTTCAGTTCTGTTAATACTTTATTTAATCTTATTCCCATTCTTTCAATTCTTAATTCTTAATTCTTAATGCTTAATTATTACTCTCTTAATGCAAACACTCAATATTCCTAATGCCTATGCTCATGTGGCGCGGCCAATTAAGCATTATGCATTAAGCATTAAGCATTATTCAAATTCTGCGCGCAGTACTTCGAGCAGATGGTCAACGGTCTCTTCTTCAAGGTCTGCCTTCTCGATGAGCAACTCACGAGGAGCGTTGAGCACCTCCTTGGCGGTGTCGTAACCCAGAGCCTTAATGGCATCGATGACCCACTGGTCAATCTCGTCGCTGAACTCATCCAGGTAGATATCCTCGTCGTTCTCGCCCTCGCTGACCACACGGAACACGTCGATGGTGTGCTCGGTGAGCATAGAAGCCAGTTTGATGTTCATACCACCCTTACCGATAGCAAGCGACACCTCCTCGGGCTGCAGGTAGACCTCTGCCTTGTGGTTAGCCTCATCCATTGTGATGCTGGTCACCTTAGCAGGGCTCAAAGCACGCTGGATAAAGAGCTGTATGTTACTGGTGTAGTTGATCACGTCGATATTCTCACCACCGAGCTCACGCACGATACCGTGTACACGGCTACCCTTCACACCAACGCAAGCACCTACTGGATCGATACGGTCATCGAAACTCTCGACGGCAATCTTGGCACGCTCACCCGGCATACGGGCCACCTTGCGGATAGCAATCAGTCCGTCGGCAATCTCAGGCACCTCAGCCTCCAACAGACGTTTCAGGAAGTCGGGACTGGTGCGGCTCAGCATGATGCGGGGGTTGTTGTTCTCATTCTGAACCTCCTTCACCACGGCACGCACGGTCTCACCCTTGCGATAGGTGTCAGAAGGAATCTGGTCGCCCTTCATCAGATGGAGCTCGTTGCCCTCATCGTCCATGAGGAGCACCTCACGTTTCCATATCTGGTAGACCTCACCACTGATTACGGTACCCACCTTGTCCTTATATTTCTGATAGAGGGCATCGTGGTCAAGCTCCAGGATCTTGGAGGCCAGCGTCTGACGCAGGTTCAGGATGGCACGACGGCCGAACTTGGTGAAGTCAACGGCCTCACTCACTTCCTCGCCCACCTCATAGTCGGGCTCAATCTTCTGGGCATCAGAGAGAGAGATCTCCTTATTCTCGTCCTTCACCTCGCCATCTTCCACCACCATACGGTTGCGGTGAATCTCGAAATCACCCTTGTCGGGGTTTACTATCACGTCGAAGTTCTCGTCAGAGCCGAACATCTTTGCCAGCACATTGCGGAAGCTCTCCTCGAGCACACTTACCAGCGTGGTGCGGTCAATGTTCTTTGTCTCCTTAAACTCCTGAAAGGTCTCAAACATACTGGGACCCATCGAATCTTTCTTTGTTGCCATTTGTTATTTTTGTTTTATTTGAAATTCAACAAGTATTTCGTCGACCTCACCTCGTCCATAGAGTACGTCTTGTCAACATCTACCTTCACAGGGCGCTTCTTCCCCTCAGGGATCTGCTTTTCCTGAGTGGTTATGGTAAAGGTGCGCCCCTCGACGGCCTTCAGCACACCAGTCAGTTTCTTTCCCTCGGCATCGATGACCTCCACATTCTCGCCCACGTGGTTCACGTATTGCTGCTCCACCTTAAAAGGCTGTCCCAGTCCGGCACTGCCTACCTCTAATTCATAGTCGCCCATCTCCTCGCCGACCTTCTCTTGCAGGAAGCGGCTCAGGGCGGCGCAGTCTTCAATCCACACGCCGTCGGCATGGTCAATCTCGATGACGATACGGTCATCATCACACATCTCAATGTCTACCAGGAAGTAGCCCGACTGCCCTTGCAGCCACTCTTCCGTCAATGTCTTTAATGTCTCTTTCGTTATCATCCTAACGGTTATTTAAACAAGAATGAGAGGCCCTTGCGGGTCTCTCATTCCACTGAACGGGTGCAAAGGTACTACTTTTCCCCGAACCGTGCAAATATTTCTGTGCATATTTTACTTTTTCTGCTTACTTTTTCTGCTTCGGCAGCAATATCTTTTGATACTCCTCAGGCGATTTCAGTAGGCGCACGGCCTCTTTCAACTGCTTGTCGCCATTCAGGCTGGCCTCGATACTGCCCTTCTGGTAATAGTAGGCACCTATGATGTCAAGCTCTATAATCTGCTGTATCGTCTCACGATATTTGTCCAGGTCGGTAGCCACGTCGTGCTTCAGTTTCTTTTCCAAAGCATCGAAGGCATCCTTGGCATCCTCATAGTAGCCCTCGAACTTGGCCGTCTTCACCAGTTCGCCAAACTGTTTCTTCGACACGGGGTCATACGAGAACCCGCTGTCTATCACGCGCTGGCGGAATGCCTGCCAGTCCTCATCGGTCAGTCGGAAGTCCTTGGCTGGGGCTATCGCAGGATGACGGTCAATATAGTCTACCACATAGTCAAACAGCACCTCAGTGGAGTCCAGCCCCCCTGCCGAGAGGTAATAGGCGATGTTCGACATCGTATCGTTTTTCACTTCCACATCAGGCATGATGCCACCGCCATCGCGCACCTCTCTGCCGTCACGGGTATAGAACACACGAGTCAGCGAGTCGGCAATACGCTCCTTGCCGTCACGTTTGTAGTTCACAGCCTGAATGCAACGCCCCGAGGGGATATAGTAATGCGAGGTGGTCAACTTCACGTTGGCATTATAAGGCAGGTCGAGGGGTACCTGCACCAATCCTTTACCATACGTGCGTGTACCTATAATAACTGCACGATCCAAGTCCTGCAACGCCCCACTTGTAATCTCACTGGCCGAGGCCGTCTCGCCGTTCACCAGCACCACGATGGGCATCACAGTGTCCACGGGTTCCAAACGCGTCTTATACACACGGTTGGCCTGACGAACCTTACCACGGTTCTCCACAACAGTCTGCTCCTGAGGCACCCAGATGTTCACAATGTCCACTGCCTCCATCTCAGAGCCGCCGCCATTGCTGCGAAGATCGAACACCAGGCCCTTGGCTCCCTGCTGCTTCAGTTCTACGAACGCACGGCGTACACTCTTGGCACACCCTTCCGTAAACTGATTCAGGTTGATATAGCCTATGGAGTCCGGACGCATACCCCAGTAGGGCAATTCAGGCAGTTTGATGTTCCTGCGCGTAATCTTGAATTTCATCTCTTTGCCGGTAGAAGGACGCTTTATTTTCAGCGAGAAAGTTGTGCCGGCATCACCACGCAGATGCGAACTGACGTACGACACCTCCTTGTCGGTCATCACAGAGTCATCGATACTCAGGATGATGTCACCTTTCTTCAGCCCCACCTCGGCAGCAGGCATTCCCTCATAGGGCTCGTCTATCACCACATTCTTCAGGCGGGTATGATATTTCACCAGCGCACCGATACCCGCATACTTTCCCGTCAGCATCATCTTCAGGTCTTTGGTCTCCTCCTCAGGATAATACACGGTATAAGGATCCAACGAGCGAAGCATACCGTTGATGGCTGCAGTCATCGTCTGCTTGGGGTTCAGTGTATCCACATAAAACAGGTCCAGGTTACTATACAATGCGTTGAAGATGTCCAGGTTCTTACCCACCTCCAACTGGTGGTTTGTCTGCCCCAGGACAGTCAGCGGCAGCATAGCCACCATCATCAGTAATGTCTTTATACGTCTGTTCATATCGTTCCGTTACTTATTTTGACTGCAAAATTAGCGCATTCTGCTTAAAAACGCATCCTTTTTCCCTACTTTTTATAAAAAAATAGCGTTTCATTGAAATTTTTTCCAAAAAAGTTTGCAGGATTCAGAAAAACATCGTACCTTTGCACCCGCAATCGAGAAATCGAACGCAATGCTTCAGTAGCTCAGTTGGTTAGAGCACCTGACTGTTAATCAGGGGGTCGTTGGTTCAAGCCCATCCTGAAGCGCCTTAAAAATCAAGGAGTTACGAGTGGTTATCTATTTACGTTTTTTTAAATATCAACTCCTATAATATCATAGGATTCAGACGTATCATAGAGTATGTTTTATAGGGTATCATTGATAATAGCAATCCTTACTATCAGCTTCTTTTTCGTTGTGATTATTAGATATTTCGAATGAGATGCGCAATAGTTAAATTTCTGTTCATTGCAATGTCTTCGTAAAAAAATAGCTACCTTTGCGTCCGCAAATATATAGGACGATGGAGCAAAAGTTCAGCAATAACAGTTTAGACCTCGAGACGCTGCGGGAACATTTTAAGAGATTTGCTCATAAAGTTCATGTCTGATTTATTACACTACGTGTTCGCAACAGCAACAAACAAAAATGTCAGGAACAACACGAGGATGATAAATCTCACCCAATTCATGATTCTTGCAATACTTTCAGCTTTTTCTTTAGTCATTATCATTCACGTCAGCAAAGGAAATGGTTTGTCTTTTCTGACGCTGCAAAGATAGATGACTGGTGTTACAGACATGTTACGAAATGGTTATAATAGTATTTCAATGATGGTTTGTAACAGAATTGTAATATGGGTGTAATTGGCTTGTAACATGTTTGTAATATCTTTGCGCTCTGAAATACATAATATTACAATATGGAATTGATTCTGAATGTTTTATCGCTAATCGGCTCACTGGCATTGTTCCTCTTTGGTATGAAGACGATGTCGGAGGGACTTGAAAAATTTGCGGGCGATCGCCTGCGTAGTATTTTGGCCGCTATGACAAAGAACCGCGTGATGGGCGTGTTCACGGGTATTCTGATTACTGCCCTCATACAGTCGTCGAGTGCTACGACGGTGATGGTGGTGTCGTTTGTCAATGCCGGATTGATGACGCTTGCACAATCCATCAGTGTTATTATGGGTGCCAACATCGGTACGACGGTGACGGCATGGATTATCTCGGCAGTGGGATTCAAGGTGAACATCGCAGCCTTCGCCATCCCCATGCTTGCAATTGGCATGCCGTTGATGTTCAGTCGCAAAGGTAATCGCAAGAGTGTGGGCGAATTCGTCTTCGGCTTCTCGTTCCTCTTCATGGGATTGGCCTTCCTTCAGGATGCAGCCACGGCAATGAACATCGGCGACATGGTGGCTGGAATGTTGGCGCATGTGCCACAGGATTCGTTCCTCACCATCATACTTTTTGTCATCGTGGGTGCATTGGTGACAATGATTGTGCAGGCATCGGCAGCCACTATGGCTATCACGCTGATGCTCTTCGGCATGAACATTCCTGGCTTCGGCTTCGAACAGGCAGCAGCATTGGCCATGGGACAGAACATCGGTACGACCATCACCGCCTTTATGGCTTCGCTCACTGCCAACACACAGGCACGGCGTGCAGCGCTGGCCCACATGTTCTTCAATGTGTTCGGCGTAGTGTTGGTGCTGCTCGTGTTCTATCCTGCGTGCAATGCCGTCAACTGGTTCGTCGAGAACTTCATGGGCGGAGGTAATGCCCTCTTCAAGCTCTCAGCCTTCCACACCGCCTTCAACATCGTCAACACGCTGCTGCTCATAGGTTTTGTGAAGCAGATTGAGCAACTTGTTTGCCGTGTACTGCCGATGAAGGAAAAGGAGGAAGACTACCGATTGAAGTTTATTAGCGGCGGTTTGCTTTCTACGGCTGAGCTCAGCATCATGGAGGCCCAGAAGGAGATTCTGAATTTTGCCGAGCGTTGCCATAGAATGTTTGGCTTCATCCCAGAATTGATGGAGACCAAGGATGAGGTGACGTTCAACAAACTCTTTTCGCGCATAGAGAAATACGAGAACATCACCGACTCGATGGAGATGGAGATAGCCAATTACCTGAACAAGGTGAGCGAAGGCCGACTTTCGGCAGCATCGAAAACGCAGATACAGAAGATGCTGCGACAGATTAGCGAGTTGGAGTCAATAGGTGATTCGGTCTATAATCTTGGTCGCACGTTGAACCGCCATCGCATGTACGGAAAGGAAGCATTTACAGCCGAACAGTTGCAGCATATGCACTCGATGCTCGGTCTGGTTGAGGGCTCATTGGAAGAAATGATGAAGCGCATAGGCCTGACCGCACCAAGAACCAACATCTCGAAATCCATCAACATAGAGCACGAAATCAACAACTACCGCAACCAGCTGAAAAACCAGAACTTGAATGATGTAAATTCTGGTCAGTACAGCTATCAACTCGGAGTGTTCTATAATGATTTTATCTCCGAATGTGAGAAACTTGGCGACTATGTGATGAATGTTGTGCAGGCTGGCAAGGGCCTGAACAATGACTACGAAGACAAGCCCCGAAATGGGCAGGGCTAAAACCTCGACAATGAAAAACGGATAGTCAAGCCTCCACCAGGAGTGAGTTCTGCAGTTGCTGTTCCGCCATGAGCGGCAACTGCATTTTTTACGATGGCAAGACCGAGGCCCGTGCCTCCGAGTTTGCGGCTCCGGCCTTTATCTACACGATAGAAGCGCTCGAAGAGGTGCGACAGGTGCTGCGGCTCGATGCCCTGACCATTGTCGCTGACGGTGAAAAGGTAGGAATGACGGCCGTTGTGATTGGTTTCAACGCAGGTGATGCTGAGGGTGGTTGCACCGGTGGCGTAGGCAATGACATTGTCGATGAGATTGCGGAAAATACCGTATATCAGGCTTGCATCGCAGTAGAGTTCTATGCTGGCGGGGGTGCTGATGGAGGGCGTGATGCCTCGCTCTTGCAGTTGCAGGGAGGTGTCTTCGAGCACGTTATGAATGATGGGCAGAATGTCCGTCTGACGGAATTCGTGGGTGGCGTTCGAATGACCGTTCTCCATCTCGTCCAACTTCGTCAAGGCACTCATGTCGAGCAGCAGTTTGTTCATCCGTTCGCTCTGGGCATAGCAGCGCTCAAGGAAATGCTGGCGCTTGTCCTGCGGCATATCGGGATTGTCGAGAATGCTCTCCAGGTAACCATGAATGCTGGCAGCAGGGGTCTTGAGTTCGTGGGCCGCATTCTGCGTCAACTGCCGTTTAATGCGAAGCTTGTCCTCCTCCGAGTGGCGGAGTTTCCAATAGAGTTGGATGATGGTGTGGCTGATATCGCCCAACTCGTCGTTAGGCAATCTGCGCTCTAGTTCGTGATCCAGCTCGTCGCCCTCTTCTGCCTTGTGCGCAAACTCACGAAGATAGCCGATGTGGCGGCTAATGCGGTGGGTGTTGAGAAAGAGCACCACGCCGAGAAGCAGCGTCAGGACGATGGTGAAATAGATGAAGGTGTTGTCGGCTCGGAGCGATTCGGTCAATTCGGCAGAATATGGCACCGCAGAACGGATAATGAGATTGTCGAAGCGCGTGGCAGAGTAGAAATACGTCTCGTGGGTGGATTGGCTCCGACGCTTGATGTCGTAACCATTGCCATGCTGCAGGGCCTCCTGAACCTCATGACGCTGTAGGTGATTGGTGAGCGAATCGGTATTGTCGTAGTCGTTGTCCTGAAGAACTCGCCCGTCTACATTGATGATGGTTACACGAAGTCCCTCGATGGAGTGGTGGCTGGTAAAGTCGTGAAACTCGGCATTGGAGAGCAGGCCGTCCTTGCCCAGCGACTGCATCATCTCGTAGTTGAACATCTGCAGGCGTGAATGCAGGATATCAATCTTGTACTCCTTCTCGCGCTGGTACTGATACACGCTGAAACAAATGGCAAAGAGGATGAAGATGCCACCGATGCTCATGAACAGGTTTTTCTGGAACGACTTACTTCTCAAAGATGTAGCCATAGCCTATGCGTGTTTTTATCTGATTACCATAACTGCCCAGCTTTTTGCGAAGTCGCGTGATGTTCACATCCACCGTGCGGTCGAGCACATAGGCATCCTGCGGCCAGCAACGCTTCAGGAGTTCTTCGCGCGGGAATACGCGGTTCGGATTCTGAAGCAGCAGCGAAAGCAATTCAAACTCCAACCGTGTGAGCGGCAAATCGTTTCCGTCTAGCGTGGCAGTCTTGGAGTCAAGGCATAGGGTGATACCTTCATACAGGATAGTATCAGCTTGTTCTTTGCTGCTTTCGTTAGGTTTGTTCGTGGAAGCAGAGCGGCGAAGCACAGCCTTCACCCTTGCCTTCACCTCCTTCATGCTCAAAGGCTTGGCAATGTAATCATCGCCACCGATATTAAGCCCTTTGACCATATTGTCCTCATCGTCGAGAGCCGTGATGAATATGATGGGAATGGCGGCTGTATCGGGTACATCCTTCAACCATCTTGCCATCTGAAAGCCCGACATTTCGCCCATCATCACATCCAGAAGTATGAGCGCATAGTCAGCCAAGGGAAGCTGGAGTGCTTCCTCTGCCGAATTAGCCACATCAATCTCATATCCTTCATTCTCAAGGTTATACTGAAGAATCTCGCAAATATCCTGCTCGTCGTCAACAACAAGAATTTTCATAAAACTAAACCTTTTAGGGCGCAAAGATACGCATTTTTTTCATGAATCACGAAAATAACATATTACGATGCTGTGACATTTTTGCATCAGATGTGTGGCAGATACCTGTCACATGGGGGAATTACGGTTTACATTCCTAGTCTTCTCTTCTTCGTGCCATCCCAATTGGTCAGCTCGTTAGCACAAATTGCTCAATTCTCGGGTAGCGTGGGCATTTTATTAGATTAGAACACATATCACTAAGCATCTTAGTAATGTCGGCACGATGGATGTCTAAGGCATATTGCAGTCTTTCGTTGGTTGTCTTCCAAAATAAAACGGATGCCAGAGGGATAGGTCAGTGGCAGATGACGGCAAAAGGATATCACTCTCGCTTAAAGATTATCTGCCACTGACCTGTCCCTCTGGCATTAAAAATCCAAATAAATAATCAAGTTTTTTGCCCATAACTCAAAATTTAATTCAGTTGTGGGCAAAATAATACACACTATTTGTAAACATATTTCTATCTGAACAAATTTTGGTTAAGCGCACATGCCTCGTTGACCAGGATGCCGATGTACAGGGCGTTTCGTCTGAACAAATTTTGGTTATTAATTCAAGTTTCCCACCCTTCTTTTCCTACCACAGATTTAACAGATTTACTGCGAGCACTCGTGGGTCTTCGACCGCTCGGCATCCCGAAGGGTGA
>CACZZQ010000030.1 GCA_902785695.1 uncultured Prevotellaceae bacterium
TGGAAGCTGCAAAGATAACCAAAAGGGCTGAATCTCATGCGAGACTCAGCCCAAATTTTCTTTATGCGCGCACGTGCGAGAGGGATCAAAGTTTAGCGGGCAACAATAAAAAATAAGTATGCCATTTATAAAAATAAGTATGCCATTTATAAAAATAAGTATGCCATTTACGATACGTAAGTGGCACACTTATTTAAGGTAGGATTCGGTAACTATTGGAAAATCGTTTTAAACCAAAAGGAAGAAATCAAGGTCACAACTTCGTGGTATGGAAGTATGGACTCTTCAACTTCGCACAGTTGTATTTCAAATAGAGTATCATCATAAGTAATGATTAATATGAAACGAGGCGAAACCACAATGATTTCGCCTCGTTTCTTTAGCATATCCCACTATGCCATTATTTCTTGGCAGCAGTTTTCTTGGGTGCGGCTGCTTTCTTTGGAGCAGATGGCTTCTTGGCTGCCTTCTTCTCGGCTGGCTCCAACTTTTCGAGCTTTGCCTTCAGACGTGTAATCTCCTTATCCTTCATCTCAATCTCATCGCCCTGATTACGGATGGTGGTGAGCAGCGAGTTGAGCTCCTCATTGTCGATTTCAAGGGGATAGAGGGCATTCACTCTGTTGATGAAGTCGCCCAGGATGTTCATGTAGTTGGTGAAGGCATCGAAGGGTCCGCTGTAAATACCACGATCAAGTCCTACGTTAGAGGGCTTGGTGGTCATGAAGCGGAAGTTATTTGAAGCCTGCAGGTAGTCCCAGTCCTGATTGATGCGTGGGTCGTTGGCAATCAACAGTCGGTCGGCTACGCTATAGAGCTTGTTGAAGGCCTCGCGCTGCATAGCATTACCCAGCCAGCAAGAGCAGTCGCGCTCCTCGTCAACCCATGAAAGGGTGTCGGGTACGTCAATAGCACCTACGCTCTTTGTCTTCATGCAAATCTCAGTAGGCGTAGAGAAGGTGATTCCCTTCTGCTTAGCACATACGGGCAGAGCCTTGAGGAAGTCGAGGATGTTTGAACTCAGGGGCTGAGCGATACCCAGAGCCGAGAGTTCCATGAAGATATTAATTATCTGCTCTTCCTCGGGCAGACGGGCAATGCGGTCGATATAGGCATCGGCGAAGAGAGGATAGCCCTCCCACTCTGCATTGTTGAAGCGCAGAGAGATATCATCAGAAAGCTCAACGTCGCGGAGCAACAGCTTCAATGAAGGTGCCATGTTGCAGTTGTAAACATAGTGGGGTGACTTCCAGCCCAGCACGTGCTTGGCACCCTCGGTGAGCATACCCTTGAAGCCCAGTGCAGCTATCTGAGCGCCGATATCATCACTATAGATGAGCGAAGAGTTGCGAGCCACAGTAGGCTTCTTGCCAAAGAGTTCCTCCATCTTGGCACTCTGCTTCTTCATGTCACGGGCAAAGCTCTGCTCGTTAGCCAGTGAAGAAAGTCCGTGGCTGTAAGGCTCAGCGAGGAATTCCACGCAGCCGGTCTCGTTGAGTTCCTGCAGTTTCTCGATAACCTGCGGAGCATGATACTCCAACTGCTCGATGCCTGTGCCAGAAAGCGAGAAGGCCACCTTGAAATACTGGCCGTGCTCCTTAATCATCTGGAGCAGGGCATTGAGGGCAGGCATATAGCTGCGCTCGGCAATGTCAGTGATGCTACGCTCGTTCTCGTAGTCATCATAGTAATAATGGTCGGTACCGATATCAAAGAAACGGTATCTCTTCAGATGAATAATCTGATGTATCTCGAAATATAAACAAATCGTTTTCATATTTTTTACATTTTTACATTTTTACATTTTGCATTGTCACTCTTCCCACCCAAGTGTGCGACGATAGAGGGTGCGTATCCAGCGGCCTACCTTCTCCCAGGTAATCTGGTCGACCTCCTTCTTTCCCTCATCCTTGAGGTAGTTGAAGAGCGAGTCATTGACGCAGATGCTATAGATAGCGTCGGCCAGGGCATGTACATCCCAGTAGTCCACCTTGATACAGTTGTCGAGAATCTCGGCACAGCCTGACTGCTTAGAGATAATCGAAGGCGTGCCACACTGCATAGCCTCAAGGGGCGAAATGCCGAAGGGCTCGGAAACCGAAGGCATTACATAGACATCGGATGCCTTCAGACACTCATACACTTGCTTGCCGCGCATGAAGCCCGGGAAGTGGAAGCGGTCGGCAATGCCACGCTCGGCAGCCAGATAAATCATCGCATCCATCATATCTCCAGAGCCTGCCATACAGAAGCGCACGTTACGGGTGCGATGGAGCACCATGTTGGCTGCCTCGACGAAATACTCTGGACCTTTCTGCATGGTAATACGTCCAAGGAAGGTAACCACTTTTTCTTTTCCGGTATGGTCGGGACGAGGAATGTCCTGATACTCCTGAGGAAGAGGATAAACGGCGTTGTGTACTGTGAAGCACTTACGCGGATCCTGATGATACTGATTGATCACCGTCTGACGGGTTAGCTCACTGACGCACATGATACAGTCGGCATTGTCCATACCGTTCTTCTCAATCGAATAGACGGTGGGGTTCACCTTACCACGAGAACGGTCGAAGTCAGTAGCATGAACATGGATACATAACGGTTTGCCACTCACCTGTTTAGCATGGATTCCAGCAGGGAAGGTTAACCAGTCGTGAGCATGAATAATATCGAACTCCTCAGTACGAGCCACAACACCTGCAATGATTGAGTAGTTGTTGATTTCCTCGTGCAGATTGCCGGGATAGCCTCCGGCAAACTCCATACAACCGAGGTCGTTGACATGCATATAATTGAAGTCGGCATAGATATGCTCACGACATTTATAGTAATAGTCGGGATTCATGATGTTGCCCACGCGCTGCTTCACGTAGTCGTAGTTCACGTCGCGCCAAGCAATAGGCACGGCATTCATAGCCACAATACGACAGGCGTGCTGGCTTTCGTCACCAAAGGGATGTGGCAGACAGAGCACGGTATCGATGTCGCCCTGTGCCTTCAAACCCTCTGAAATACCATAGTTAGCGGTAGCAAGACCACCAAATACATGAGGAGGATACTCCCATCCAAACATTAATACTTTCATCGTCGGTCCTCCTTATTTTTGATATGAATACTTTTCAAGTAACTTCATCGTGCGCAGAATCTCGGCTACGTTCATAGCGAACGACATAGCACCACGTCCGTGGAAAGGCGGGTTGCCGTCGAACAGCTCTGAGATAGTGCCGATGGCATGATAGTCGATCTCATCCTCATAGCCCACCATCTGACGCTCAACGAACGACAGGCGGCTGCGCTTATAGAGCTTCAAGCAGGCTTCCATGAAGAATCCACCCAGCCAAGGCCAAGCCGTACCCTGATGGTAGGCATAGTCGCGCTGTGTCTGTGGACCTACATACATGGGGTTATAGCCACCGCTCTTAGGCGACAGCGAGCGCAGACCCTTAGGTGTCAATAACTCACGCGTACAGATATCTACAACACTCTTCATCTGCTGCTGACTCAATGGTGAGTAGTCGAGAGCAACGGCGAATATCTGATTCGGACGAACACTCCAGTCCATCATGTTGCCATCCACATAGTCGAGCAGATAGCCATACTCATTCACAAAGGTATCAACGAACGACTTCTTGATCTTTGCAGCCAGTGTCTCCAGTTCATCAGCACCCTTCTGGTCACCCTTGTCGGCAGCCATTGATGCGCAGAACTTCACAGCGTTGTACCACAAGGCATTGAACTCAACGATATAGCCGGAACGGGGTACCACAGGTTTGCCGTTGGCCTTGGAGTTCATCCAGGTAATAGCCTTCTCCTTACCATCGGCATAAAGCAGTCCATTGTCGTCAAGACGCAGATTGGGATGTCCACCCTCCTTAATATATATAATAATGTCTTGCAGGAGTTTGCCGTACATCTCGAACGCCTTGTTGCGACCGGCATACTTGGCATACTGCTGCATAGCCCATACAGCCCACAGGGGTACGTCGGGCTGATCCATCTCATAAATCTTAACGCTCAGGGGCTTGCCTTCCATAAACTCACGCAGCCCACGCTCGGCAGTACTCATCACCAACTCGAAGTAGTCCTGCTCATCGATAGCCAACGTCAAGCCTGGCAGCGAGATAAAGGTATCGCGTGCACGGCACTTGAACCAAGGATAACCAGCCAAGAGATAGCGGGTATCGTCGGCCTCGCGGTTGTGGAACTGATGAGCAGCCGTCACCAGACAATGATAGAAGTTATCACGGGGTATACGCAGGTCTATCTCTTTCTGGAAGAGCGTTTTCAGTGTGCTCGACTTAATCTGCGAAGTAGAAGCCGAGAAGACAATGCTCTCGCCCTTCTTAATGGGAATCTCGAAATAACCGGGTACGTAGAGATCCTCGTTGGAGGCGTAACCACGCTCCTGCTCCTTAGGATACTCTATACCGCGATACCAGTCGGGCTGGAAGATAAAATCGTTCTTCTTATTGAACTGCATATACAGGTCTGGATAGCCCCTGTACATACAGGTCTTGATACCATTGTCAACATCATGATACTCACGGCTGGCTACCGAATTCTCGTGGGTGAACTGACGCACCGAGCGGAAAGCCAGGAACGGACGGAAGCGAAGCGTGGTGGCTGAGTGGGCATCCTCCAGCGTATAGCGGATCAGGATGCGGTCCTCGTAAGCCTGGAAAATAGTCTCACGCTTCAGAATCACGCCACCAACTCGATAAACGGTGGTGGGTACCAAACTTGCATCAAACTCACGGATGTACTTGTGTCCCTTAGGACTGAAGTTGTTGCCTTGATACTTGTGGAGTCCAAGGTTGAATTCTGCTCCGTGTTGCACAACTGTACAGTCGAGAGACGACAAGAGCACATGGTTCTCATCATCAATCTCAGGCACAGGTACGACCAACAGTCCGTGGTATTTTCGCGTATTACAGTCTACAAGTGTAGACGCACTATACGCACCACTACGGTTAGTACGGAGCAATTCACGACGCAGACTCTCCTCAAGGTTAGTCATCACGGCTTTTTCGAATCGCAAATAACTCATAGTTCCTATTTTAAGGTTTGTATTATTGTATTAGTCGCTTTAGATTTTGGATTTCCAAAAGTACGCATTTTTCTTTGGATGACAAAACATTTGGCCAATTATTTTACGTTTTAGCACGAAAAAAGCGTAAAAGGAGACATCTGCGTCTCCTTTTACTCCTATTTTGCCTAATCTGGTATCAAGAAATTGATCATCTCGGGCTCTACATGGAGATGGTATTCTCCCACCGCCTGTTCTGCCGGACGACCGTCCACGCAAATCAGAGCCTTGTCTGATTCGGCAGACATTTTTCGGATGCGATACGGATGAACACTCTTGTGATTCAACAGACGCCCCGTCACCAACAGCCATAGACCAGCCAACAGCTGTTTTACTTTTGGATTGTACACTACCGAGACGTCTAACATCCCGCTATAAGGAACTGCACTGGGAGTCTGCCCGTAGCCAAGGGCATTACCCACACATACCGTCATTACGTTGCGTTCCGTTACCTCGTAGTCAATGACCAAGCGCATCTTATAGTCATGACGATGGAACACCATGAGAAGCAACGAGTAGATGAAGGCCAGCGTACTAGACCCTAACAACTGACGTCCTTGGCGCCTCATGTTCTGGATGTCGGCAGTCAGTCCTATGTTGACGCAGTTTAGGAAATAGCGTTTCTGCTGATTGCCATTTTTATCATTATATATGATACAGCCCAAGTCCACTTTCCTGACACGTCGTTTCTTCAACCACGCTACCGTCTGGGCATCTTCCCTCTCGTTGAAGCCCCAGAAGCGGGCAAAGTCGTTCAATGTTCCGTTGGGAATCACGCCAAGTGCCACCTGTTCACGTACAGCCTTTTCTTCTTTCATCAAACAGTTCACAGCATCATTCAGTGCTGTATCGCCCCCCATGATGACAATGGTCTGATAGCCATTATGTATCAACATCGTCATGAGTCGCTCTACACTGTCGGTTGATTCACTCTGCACAAAGTCGTACTTCACGCCCTGGGCATCAAGTTCCTTTTGCACCCGCTCCCAACGTATGCGTGAACGGATGAGTCCTTTTCTTGGGCAGTAAAGTATCGCCCAACGGTTATTCAGTTCAGAGTTCATAGTTCAGAGTTCATAGTTAATATCAATTGAACCTTTTCTTCCATCGGAAGCGTGGCGTCAATCCAATGAATCGTAAAGCCTCGACGCTCCATACCACGGAACCAGGTCATCTGGCGCTTGGCAAACTGATGGATGGCAATCTCCAACTGACGGTACATCTCGTCGTAAGTCAGTTTGCCGATGATGTATTCCGTCAGGTACTTATATTCCAATCCGTAATAAATCAAATCCTCTGCGGGGATGCCTTCTGCCAACAGCCCCCGCACTTCATCAACCATCCCTTCGTCCAGACGTGCTTTCAGTCGGCGGGTAATCTTTTCACGACGCAGCTCGCGGTCGATGTTCACACCGATGATAAGAGAAGATAGAGGTGAGAGGTGAGTGGTGAGAGGATAGTTCTGTTGTTCCATCTCTATCTCTATGGCACGAATAGCCCTTTGTGCTGTGTCCACATCGGTGGTGTTGTGCATCACCGAGCCGTTCTTCTGCTTCAACTCACGGAGCATTTCGGTCAGTTCCTCCAATGACTTTCCTTCCAAACGAACCCTCAGTTCCGGATTCTGGGGTACCGGCGACAACTGATAGCCTTTCAGCACCGCTTCGATATAGAGTCCTGTACCACCACAGAGAATGGGTGTCTTCCCCCTACCTATTATATTATTATAGGCATCAAAGAAATCCTGCTGATACTGAAACAGATTATACTTCGTGCCTGGCTCGCAGATATCGATGAGATGATAGGGAATGTTGACGGGGCTACCATCCACCAATGTAGTGTAATCAGCCAAGTCCTTTCCAGTACCGATATCCATACGACGATACACCTGTCGCGAATCGGCAGAGATAATCTCACCGTCAATTCGTTTTGCCAATGCAGCTGCCAAAGGCGTTTTTCCGCTGGCTGTAGGTCCAAGTATCGTAATCATCTTCTGCATATTATAATTGGATGCTCTCTATACGCAGTTTCAATAGTCCGGCAGGGACACGAACCTCTACTTCATCACCCACCTTCTTACCCAGCAAGGCTTCAGCGATGGGTGACTTAATGGAAATCTTTCCCTCACGAAGGTTAGCCTCATGAGGACTGGCTATCGTATAGGTCATACGAGCGTTGGTATTCAGGTTGGTCATCTCTACCCTACTCAGCAGTCCTACACTCTCGCTACCCAGTCGCGACTTGTCTATCACACGGGCATGTTCCAAAACACGCTGCATAAAGCGGATACGGCCTAACAGTCGGCCCTGCTCGCGCTTGGCAGCATGATATTCAAAGTTCTCACTAAGGTCACCCTTGTCTCGTGCCTCAGCGATAGCATCACGTACCTGTGGTAGTTCTACGGTTTCCAGTTGTTTTAATTCGGCTACCAGTTTGTCGTAGCCCTCTTGCGACATATATTCCATTAAAATTCATTGGTTCGTTTCTAAACGCAAAGTTACAAAACATTTCTTTAACAGACAAAGGATTATCGACAAATCTTTTGCCAAATAAAAAAACTGACCTATTTTCTTTGTAGTTTGCAGAAATAGATGTACTTTTGTAGGGAAAAATCAATAACCCCAAAAGCAAGCTAATATGTTATCAGAAAAAGACCTAAAGCAGATTGCCCTGCGTGGCATCACGGAAAAGCAGATTGAGACCCAGTTGAAGGAGTTTGAAACGGGCTTCCCGTTTCTGAAACTCGAAGCTGCCGCAGCTGTTGGCAACGGCATCATTGCTCCCAATGAAGGAGAGCGTAAGCAATACGTAAAAGCCTGGGAGGACTATAAGGCCGCTGGCAAACGCATTGTGAAGTTCGTACCAGCGAGTGGTGCGGCCAGTCGTATGTTCAAGAATATGTTCGCCTTTGTAGATGCCGACTATAGTGTGCCTACTACAGACTTCGAGAAGAAATACTTCGACGATATCGAGAAGTTTGCCTTCTACGAGGCACTCGATGCCGTTTGCCAGAAGAACGAAGGCAAAGGCATCAAGGCTTTGATGGCAGAGGGCAACTATAAAGCAGTCGCAGCCAATATGCTGAAAGCCGAAGGATTGAACTACGGACAGTTGCCTAAGGGTATGTTGCTGTTCCATAAGTATCCAGAGGGAGCCCGCACGCCTATGGAAGAGCATTTGGTAGAGGGTGCACTCTATGCAGCAAGTAATGGTGAGGCTCACGTACACTTCACCGTGAGTCACGACCATCTGGAGTTCTTCAAGGCCAAGGTTGCCGAGAAGGCTGACGGCTTTGCTAAGAAATACGGCATCAAATACGACATTTCTTTCTCAGAGCAGAAGCCCAGCACGGATACCGTTGCCGCTAATCCCGACAATACACCTTTCCGTGAAGCCGATGGCAGCCTGTTGTTCCGTCCGGGCGGACACGGAGCCTTGATTGAGAATCTGAACGAGATAGAGGCTGACGTTATCTTTATCAAGAACATCGACAACGTGGTACCTGATCGTCTGAAGCCTGAGACGGTAGAGTGGAAGCAGGTCATCGCTGGTGTCTTGGTAAGCCTCCAGAAGCAAGCCTTTGAGTATTTGAAAGTCCTTGACGGTAATCCCACAGACGCCCAAATCGCAGAGATTGCCCAGTTTGTAGAGAAGAAGCTCTGCACCAATCCTAAGGGTCAGAAGGTTGATGCAGCTTATCTGCGTAAGAAGTTGAACCGCCCCATGCGTGTATGTGGTGTTGTGAAGAATGTTGGTGAACCTGGCGGAGGTCCATTCCTTACTTATAACCAGGACGGCACAGTGAGCCTCCAGATTCTCGAAAGCAGTCAGATTGACACCAACAATGCGGAGTATATGAAAATGTTCACACAGGGCACCCATTTCAACCCCGTTGACCTTGTTTGTGCTGTAAAGGATTATCAGGGTAAGCCCTTCAACCTGCCCGACTTCGTAGATAAGACTACAGGCTTCATCTCCAGCAAATCAAAGGGTGGTAAGGAGCTCAAGGCTCTTGAACTGCCTGGCCTTTGGAATGGTGCCATGAGCAACTGGTCGACTGTCTTTGTGGAAGTTCCTTTGGGTACCTTTAACCCCGTGAAGACCGTCAACGACCTGCTGCGCGAACAGCATCAATAATTTCAGAAAAAGCATGAAACGCAACAAAGCAAAATACTACCTGATTCCAGCCATCGCTTGTTTGGCTGGAATCGTAGCTATAGGTTACTTTTATTTCTTCACAACCTTCTTGACACTCAAAGAAAAGCAATACGTCTATATCGATGATGACGATACTGTCGACTCAGTCTACGCGAAATTGGAACCCTTGAGCTCACATCATGCGATGACAGGATTTCGCACACTGATACGTCATTTCAACTCCGACGAGAAAATACGTACAGGTCGCTACGCTATCGAACCTGGCATGAACACCGTCAACACGTTTCGTATGATTAGGAACGGACAGCAGGAACCCATCATGCTCACCATCCCAGAATGCCGTACAATGGAACAAATGGCAGCCCGTTTGTCTGGCAAGCTGATGATTGACAGCACCACTATTGCAAATGCGCTTACCGACAAGGCTTTCTGCCAGCAGTTGGGCTATGACACTTGTACCATTGCCTGCATCTTTGTGCCTAACACTTATGAGGTTTACTGGAACACAAGCATTGATAAGTTCATGAGCCGCATGGTGAAAGAGCACGACAAGTTCTGGACATCAGAGCGAAAACAGAAGGCCAATGATTTGGGACTGTCGGCTAATGAGGTATGCACCCTAGCCAGCATTATTGACGAAGAAACAGCTAACAACTCAGAAAAGCCAATGATTGCAGGCATGTACCTCAATCGACTCAGAATCAATATGCCCCTACAGGCAGATCCCACAGTAAAATTCGCCTTGAAGGATTTTGCACTAAAGCGTATCTATCATAATCACTTAGAGGTAAAGAGTCCCTATAATACATATAAAAATACGGGATTGCCACCAGGTCCTATCAAGGTCGCCTCCATTCAGGGCATTGATGCCGTGCTCAATCGCGTTGCACACAATTATATATATATGTGTGCCAAAGAAGATTTCTCTGGCACACATAACTTTGCTTCCAGCTATGAGGAACACCTGAAAAACGCAGCCCGCTACTCAAAAGCTCTGAACGAAAGGGGAATTAAATAGAGGTTACCACAGCGGGAGGCGCTGCTCTTTGGGGATGTACATCTTTTCGCCTGGCTTCACACCGAAGGCATCGTACCATGCATCGATATGAGGGAGGGCACCATTCACACGCCAACGACCCAGAGAGTGAGGATCGCTCTTGGTGCGGTTGCGAATCTCGGCCTCGGTGATATTACCTGCCCACACACCAGCATAGGCTAGGAAGAAACGCTGGTCGGCGGTGAGGCCGTCGATAACAGGCAGGGGCTTGTTTTTCGTGGCGTTCTTGAATGCTGCATAAGCCACCTGCAAACCACCGTGGTCCGCCAGATTCTCACCCAGCGTCAGTTTTCCATTGGCATTGAGATCGGGCAGCACCTTGATAGCCGAGAAGAAGTCGGCATACTTATCGGTACGAGCCTTGAACTGCTCGCCATCGCTGGCTGCCCACCAGTCGTGCATATTTCCGTCCTTATCGTACTGGCGACCCTGGTCGTCGAAGCCGTGGGTCATCTCATGACCAATAACCACACCGATAGCGCCGTAGTTGAAGGCATCGTCAGCAGTCATGTCGAAGAAGGGCACCTGCAGGATGCCGGCAGGGAAGCAAATCTCGTTGGTGGTGGGGTTATAATAGGCGTTCACCGTCTGAGGCGTCATGTACCAGTCGTCGATGTCCACAGGCTTGCCTGCCATGTGGTCAATCTCGTAGTCGTTCCAGAACTTCTGGCAGGCCAGCACATTGTCGTAATACGACTCCTTGGGGTCGATGGTCAGCTTAGAGATATCAATCCACTTGTCGGGATAGCCCACCTTGACGTAGAAGGTATTGAGCTTCAGGAGGGCATTTACTTTTGTGGAGTCGGTCATCCAGTCCTGAGCGGCGATACGCTCGCCGAGGGCTATCTGCAGGTTTTTGATGAGACGCGTCATGCGTTCCTTGGCAGCGGCGGGGAAATACTTCTCCACGTAGATCTTGCCCAGTGCCTGACCCATGTAGCGCTCCACCTGATTGGTGGCACGACGCCATGCGGGATGATCCTCCTTGCGTCCTGACATCACCTTGCCGAAGAACTCGAAGTTGGCCTCGCGCACCTGGTCGTTCAGATAGCCTGCAGCACTGAGGATAACGCCCCACTCCATCACGTCGCGATACTGTGCGGGCTTCATCGTGGCAAGCAGTTTGTTGGTACCCTCCATGAAGGCTGGCTGACCCACCACGAGCTCCTGCATATACTTGCTCTGAAGTCCCTGTGCGTTCATCACCTGCTCCAGTTTCAGGTTAGGATACTTCTCCGCGAACTCCTTGAGGGTCATCTTGTTATAGTTGGCCTGAGGGTCGCGCAGCTCAGTACGGCTCTTTGAAACCTTAGCCAGCGCAAGCTCCACATCGAAGATATTCTTCATCTTCTTAGTAGCCTGGCTCTTGTTAAAGCCAAAGAGTTGGAACATCCTGACGATGTGTTTTTTGTACTCCTCACGAATCTTCGTCGTAGCGGGGTCGGTCTCCAGATAGTAGTCCTTCATGCCGAGGGTCAATCCACCCTGCGAGATGCTGAGGATGTTTTGCGTGGCGTTCTTCTCATCGGCACCGAGACCGGCACGATAGAACTCGCTGTCGCCATACTTTGCCATTTCCAGCTGCACGTCGAAGATCTGCTTCATGGTCTTGGCAGCCTCGAGCTTCTTGATGAGTGGCATCACGGGCTGGATACCCTCTTTCTCGCGGCGCACGGAGTCCATCGCCAGCTTATAGAGGTCGGAGAGCTTTTGTTCGGTAGTACCCTTGGTATAGGTATTGTTGAGCAGCTCGGTGAGGATGCCGTTGATGCGCTTGTTGTTGTCCTCGCCGAGTCGGTCGAACGAGCCGTAGCGGCTATAGGCAGCAGGCAGCGGGTTAGCCTTCATCCAACCACCGCAAGCGTATTCATAGAAATCGTCAGCAGGGCGTACCGATGTGTCGAGGTCGCCCAGGTGAATGCCCGACTTCAGCTCTGTCTGAGCAGAGGAAGTGAGCGTCATTGATGTCATTGCCATCATTACAAAAATCTTTGTTAACTTCATAGTTTATCTTTAATACAATCTTATTTAATCCTTCATGCTTCTGAGCGAAGCGAATTTAATGTTTAATCTTAAATGTTTAATCTTTAATGCTTCTGAGCGAAGCGAATTTAATGTTTAATCTTTAATGTTTAATCTTTAATGCTTCTGAGCGAAGCGAATTTAATGTTTAATCTTTAATGTTTAAAGTCTCCAACTCTTCCGACAGTTTCTCCCATCGCTCCACCTCTTCATCCAACTGACGCTTGATATCAGTATATTCCGTAACGAGGGTCATATCCGATGCGTTCTTGGGGTCGCAGAGCAGGTTGTCGAGTTCCTTGAGTCGCTGCTCCATCTTCGAGATTTTCTTCTCGCTTTCCTCCACAGCTTTCTCGGCACGTTTCAAGCGCTTCTGCTGCTCCTTACGCTCGGCGTAATCCACCTTCAAAGAAAGTGATGGTGAAGGATTATTGACAGCAGGTGAAGGTATATCCGTTTTAGCGACTTGAGCATTATTGTTCTTCTCAAGTTGCGTCAATTCTGCAATCTTCTTGGATTGCAAGAAGTCATAGATGCCTCCGATATGCTCGCGCACCTTACCGCCGCCAAACTCGAAGACCTTGGTGACGAGACCATCCAGGAACTCACGGTCGTGAGAGACGATAATCGCGGTACCATCGAAAGCCTTGATAGCCTCCTTGAGCACATCCTTCGAGGGCATGTCGAGATGGTTGGTAGGCTCGTCGAGAATCAGCAGGTTCACGGGCTCCAGCAAGAGGCGTATCATAGCCAAACGACTGCGCTCGCCACCACTGAGCACCTTTACTTTCTTCTCCGATGCCTCGCCACCAAACATAAAGGCACCCAGGATATCGTTGATGCGCAGGCGGATGTCGCCCTTTGCCACGTTGTCAATCGTCTGGAACACGGTGAGGTTTTCGTCCAACAGCTGTGCCTGGTTCTGAGCGAAATAGCCTATCTGCACATTATGACCAATCTTCAGCGAGCCCTCGAAAGGAATCTCGTTCATGATGCATTTCACCAGCGTAGACTTTCCCTCGCCGTTCTTTCCCACGAAAGCCACTTTCTCGCCTCGCTTGATGGTGAGGTTCACGTGGTCGAACACCGTGTGAGCGTAGGTTTTTTTTACGTCATCACAGATCACGGGATAATCGCCTGAGCGCAGACAAGGCGGGAACTTCAGGTGCATAGCGGAATTGTCTACCTCGTCGACCTCGATAATCTCCATCTTTTCCAACTGGCGCAAGCGTTGCTGCACCTGAACGGCCTTGGTGGGCTTATAGCGGAAACGCTCTACGAAGTCGCGGATATCCGCCATCTCCTTCTGCTGGTTCTCATAGGCACGCAACTGCTGTTCGCGGCGCTCCTTGCGCAGCACCACATACTCGTCGTACTTCACACGATAGTCAACGACGCGTCCGCAGGAAATCTCCAGCGTGCGGTTCGACACATTATTAATAAACGCACGGTCGTGACTAACCAGCACCACTGCCCCACTCCACATAGCCAGCAGTTGCTCGAGCCACTGGATAGACTCGATGTCGAGGTGGTTGGTAGGCTCGTCGAGCAACAGCACATCAGGACGGCGAAGCAGAATCTTCGCCAGCTCGATACGCATACGCCAGCCACCCGAGAACTCACTCGTGGGACGCTCGAAATCACTACGCTCGAACCCCAAGCCCACCAGCGTGCGCTCTATCTCGGCCTCGTAGCCCTCGGCACCCAGCATCTGATAGCGTTCGTGCTCAGTAGTGAACTTCTCTACCAATGCCATATAGTCGGCACTCTCATAGTCGGTGCGCTCGCTGAGCTGCTGTTCCATCCGCTTAATGCGGTCGGCCATCTTCTGGATATCAGAAAAAGCCTTCTGGGCCTCCTGACGCACGGTGGTGTCGTCCTGAAGAATCATAACCTGCGGCAGATAGCCAATCGTACTATCGCTGGCTACACTCACCGTACCCGCCGTAGGACACTCCATACCACAGAGAATCTTCAGCATGGTTGACTTGCCTGCGCCGTTCTTGCCGACAAGGGCTATGCGGTCTTTATCGTTGATGACAAAGGTTGCATCACTAAACAGGGGCTTCACCCCAAACTCTACTTTAAGTCCTTCTACGGAAATCAATGTCTTATATCGTTTTAAATGGTTACTTGATCAGAATTGGAAATAAATGAAAGGCTGTATCTCGCTGCTCTTCACCTGGATGACCACATAGATGACAGTCACGATGAGCAACGCACAGGCTACGACCCCACCGCGTTCCAGCAGTCGCAGGAAACGCTCCTGAAGACGATCGGGCGTGAAATGCGTCAGATAACCCAGCAGCATGATAGCAAAGACCACCCAATAGCCGCTGACCACCTGAACGAAAAGCTCAGAATGGAAATTGGTCATTATCTGATTGATCATCGTCCACGAAGCCTCGAAGGTGCGATTGCGGAAGAATATCCAGCAGAAGGTGACGAAATGGAAGGTCAGCAGGATGGACAGTATCCACCTCAATCCACGACTACGGTAATGCTTGTCGTGATGGAACACGTTTTCACGCACCCACTTATGAACAGCCAACGCCACACCATGCATACCACCCCAGACAATGAAATTCAGGCTGGCTCCGTGCCACAGTCCGCCCAGCAGCATCGTGATAATCAGGTTCACGTACTGGCGCACCTTGCCCTTGCGGTTGCCACCCAGCGAGATATAGATATAGTCGCGAATCCACGATGACAGCGAGATATGCCAGCGACGCCAAAAATCGGTGATGCTCTCAGAACGGTAAGGGGCGTTGAAGTTCATCGGGAAACGAAAGCCTAACAACAGGGCTATACCGATAGCCATATCGCTATAGCCAGAGAAGTCGCAATAGATCTGAAGCGTATAGCCATAGACACCCAAGAGGTTCTCCACACCGCTATACAACGAGGGGTTGTCGAAGATGCGGTCAACGAAATTCAGCGAGATATAATCGCTAATCACGGCTTTCTTGAACAGGCCGATAGCTATCAGATAACTGCCTTGGGAAAACATCTGGCCAGTAATCTCCAGAGGCTTGCGAATCTGCGGAGCGAAGTCGCGGGCTCGCACAATGGGACCTGCCACCAATTGCGGGAAGAACGACACATAGAAAGCGTAGTCGAGCAACGAGGGCAGTGGCTTCAGGTCGCCACGATACACGTCGATAACATAGGACATCGACTGGAAGGTGAAGAACGAGATGCCAACGGGCAGGAAGATGTCCCACGGCTGGAAGTTCGAACCTATCATTTGCGCCCACATACCAGCAAAAAAGTTGGTGTACTTGAAATAGCCCAACAGGCCTAAGTCAATCAAGAGCGACAAGGCCACAAGCCATCGGCTCTTATGTTTTGCCAACACACGCGCTATCAGGAAGTCGCTCAGCGTCACCACAGCCAGCAGACCGAAATAGAAGCCGCTGGACTTGTAATAGAAATAATAAGAGAAGGCCGTCACAAACAGTAGGCGCATCGTCAACTGGCGTTGCAACAGCATATAGATAAAGGTGAACCCCAGAAACAAGATCAGGAACAAGCCCGTAGAGAAAAGCATGGGCTCGTCAGCATGATATGTGAGGAGATGAATGATGCGTTCTGTCATGGATGTAAGCGTTTATAGTTGTCCACTCCCGCCTGAATACTCTCCACCAGCTTGGTAGCCAGTCGGCGGCCGCCTGCAAAGGTCAGGTGGGTATAGTCCTTGTTTGCAAGCCCATCATCAACCAGAAGCTTCATACTCTCACGCCCACCCATCGCCTGGAACAGGTTGAAGAAAGCCACCTGCTGATCGGCTGCCATAATTTGTTGATGAGCCACCAGCGACTCTACACCAAGCATTGTGTGTATGCCAGATGAAGTACGTTGGTCACGGTCAGACACACTCACGATCAGCACACTTGCTTTGGGATAAGCCTGCCGAATATGACGGATGGCCTCGCCCATTTGATGAGTATAAGCTTTATAGTTGTCTGCCTGACTCTTTGCACTTGCCACGTTCAATCCGAAATGGAACACCAACAAGTCATAAGGACGCTGGGCGGCAAAAGACTGAAGCGTAGCCAAAGGAATACTTTCAAGGGTAACGCCCGACGAGCCGCGCATACTGAAATTATCAACGATAACACCCGTTGAACTCTCCAATGCCACACCATAAAGGATTGTATGCGATGAGGTTCTTGAAACGATGTACGAGATCCTGTTCATCGAGGCGTAACATTTAGTCAGCACCTGGAGTTTTGGACTGCCTGAGACCTGTTCGTAAATGGTTGTATCTCTATTGATACGCGTAGTTAATGAAAAACCTCCGTCAGTTCGAAAGAACAAACTAGCTCTCTGCCATTGATCAAGATGCATACGGGCTGTTACACCATGAAAGCTCAAACACGAGGTCACGCTATCCTCAGCAACAAAATAGCGTTGGGCAATGCCCTGAAGCCGAGAGTTGAATGGTTTCTTTACCACTTCGTACTCACGGATTCCAGAGAAAGAGTGACTCACCGTCTGACGAAAACCATAAACCTGACTTGTACAATCCACCCAACCAACACCCTGACCACCATAGAGAGTCTGCAACTGTTCACGTAGGTCGCAGGTCAAGATATCACCCTCAATAAACGAATCACCAAAATAGGCAATTCTAACAGGACGTCCCAGTTCATTTACTTTCAACAACTGCTGATAGAAGTGGTTCATGCCGCCAGCCACATCCTGACCATAATCTGTAATCATTGTCACACCTTGGGGGATGATAGGTTTTTCATAGGCAACGGAATCATCTACAAAAACAGTATCCGAAACAATAACAGAATCGGTCGGAGTTTTAGGAAAGGTTTCTTCATCCGAATACACCTCATCAGCCTCAGATGTCAAATCGTTGAGGATATTTACATGGCGCAGTTCTATATCGCCAATATGAAGAGGAGGAAGATGATGTAGTGCCAACAGTGCCACCACAACAATTCCCACTAAGATAAACGTGCGTGCAACTTGATTCATTTCTTCTGCGACTCCAAGAATTGGTCAAGGACATCAACACCCTTCCTTGTGCAAATTCCGCGAAGAGAAATAAACATGATATTATTAAGAATGTCCTCTACTGTAAAACGCAGAAATAGAAGTTTTTCTATTACCAACTGGCCTACCGAATCATAGAGTAATGCCACTAATTCGTGGTCAACATCCTCACGGAAATAACCCTCCTCAATGCCTTGATTCAGGAAGTCCGATAAGCGTTTCTGATTTTCCTCCTTGGATTTTTTCAGGAAATCAAGCACATCGGGATATTTTACAATATCATCGTAGAATTTCGGATTGGTATTACTGAACTCCTCAACTTTACGGGTATATACATACAAAATGATATCCATCACATTCTTGTTGTGACTGGAATACTCGCTCATTTCTTTCTCTCTATTCTGAGAATAGGCCTTGATAACTTCGAACAGAAGAATCTCCTTATTCCTGTAGATCTCATAGAGGGTTCGTTTTGAAATTCCCAGGGCATGGGCTATATCATCCATCTTCACCGCCTTAATGCCATTTTTCGCAAACAGCGTCATTGCCATATTCAGAATCTTACCTTTCAACCCACGTCTGTAGTCAGTAATTGTTGTTATTTCTTGCATATCTATCTATTTTCGGTGCAAAGTTACTAAAAAGATTAAAAAACGAGGGTATTATTCATTGATTTTTTGTAATTTTGCACACCAAAATTTTATTTGATACATATTTTATTCACGTATGGTAAAAATTTCTAAAGAAGCCGCATTGGAATATCACCAAAGCGGACGTCCAGGAAAAATTGAAGTAAAGCCTACGAAGGCTTACAGAACACAAACAGACCTGAGCCTCGCCTACTCACCAGGCGTAGCTTATCCTTGTCTGGAAATTCAGGATAACCCAGACGATGCCTACAAGTACACAGACAAAGGCAATCTGGTAGCAGTCATTTCTAACGGTACTGCCGTTCTAGGATTAGGCGATATCGGCGCTCTGAGCGGCAAGCCCGTGATGGAAGGAAAGGGATTGCTTTTCAAAATCTATGGTGGTATTGACGTTTTTGACATCGAGGTAGCCGAGAAAGACCCAGAAAAGTTCTGTGAGGCAGTAGAGCGCATCGCCCCTACTTTCGGTGGTATCAATCTGGAAGACATCAAGGCACCTGAGTGTTTCTATATTGAGGAGCGACTGAAGCGTACACTCGACATTCCCGTGATGCACGATGACCAGCACGGCACCGCTATTATCAGCGCCGCAGGTCTGAAGAACGCATTAGAAGTCAACGGTAAGGACATCAAGAAGGTGCGCATCGTAGTAAATGGTGCCGGTGCTGCCGCAATCTCTTGCACTAAGCTCTATATGGCTCTGGGTGCACAGAAGGAAAACATCGTGATGCTCGACTCAAAGGGTGTCATCAGTACCAGTCGTACCGACCTGAACGAGCAGAAGAAGTTCTTCGCTACCAGTCGCACAGATATCCACACACTGGCAGAAGCCGTCAAGGATGCCGACGTGTTCGTAGGACTGTCAAAGGGCAATGTGCTCACACAGGATATGGTTCGCTCGATGGCGAAAGACCCCGTGATCTTCGCACTGGCTAACCCTACTCCAGAGATTACCTATGAAGAAGCTATGGCTGCACGTCCAGATGTGCTGATGTCAACAGGTCGTACCGATTATCCCAACCAGATTAATAACGTCATCGGTTTCCCCTATATCTTCCGTGGTGCCCTCGATGTTCACGCTACAGCTATCAACGAGGAGATGAAAATGGCTGCCGTTCATGCTATCGCCGACTTGGCAAAGCAGCCTGTACCCGATGTGGTGAACGATGTATATAAGGTGAACAACCTGAAGTTCGGACGCGACTACTTTATTCCGAAACCCGTAGACCCACGACTCATCTCTGAGGTCAGCGCTGCAGTAGCAAAGGCTGCTATCGAGAGCGGGGTGGCTCGCAAAACCATTACCGACTGGGAGCAGTATAAAGACTCACTCTCTGTGTTGCTTGGTCAGGAAACCAAACTCACACAGAAACTCTATGCAACAGCTGCCGCTCATCCTCAGCGCGTCGTATTCGCAGAGGCCATCCACCCCACCATGCTGAAAGCTGCCGTTCAGGCTAAGAGCGAGGGTATCTGTCAACCTGTCCTGCTGGGTAACGACGAGGTTATTGCAAAGATGGCCAAGCAGATGGACCTGAATCTGGAGGGCATCGAGATAGTGAACCTGCGTCATCCCAACGAGCAAGAGCGTCGTGAGCGCTATGCACGCATCCTGGCTGAGAAGCGCCAGCGTGACGGTTATACCTTCCAGGAGGCTAACGATAAGATGTTCGAGCGCAACTACTTCGGTATGATGATGGTTGAGACGGGCGATGCTGACGCTTTCATCACGGGTCTCTATACTAAATATTCAAACACCATCAAGGTTGTGAACGAGGTGATTGGTATCCGTCCAGAGTACAAGCACTTTGGTACGATGCATATCATCAACTCACCTAAGGGTACACTCTATGTCACTGATACGCTGGTGAACGAGAATCCCGATACGGATACACTGATTGATATTGCCAAACTTTCTGCTACTGCCGTGCGTTTCTTCAATGAAAAGCCTGTTATCTCAATGATTTCTCACTCGAACTTCGGTTCCAGCCAGAGTGCAGGTGCTAAGAAGGTGCGCGCTGCCGTTGAACAGATCCAGAAGGACTATCCTGATCTGGCTATCGATGGTGAGATGCAAATTAGTTTTGCTCTCAACAAGGAACTCCGCGATGAACAATATGCTTTCACAAGACTGAAGGGTAAGGATGTTAACACGTTGATTTTCCCCAACCTGACATCAGCTCGATCAAGCTATAAGATGCTGCAGATGCTGGATGCTGACGTGGAAATCATCGGCCCGATCCAGATGGGACTGAACAAGCCTATCCACTTCATCGACTTCGGTGCTTCAGTACGCGACGTAGTAAATATCGTGGCTGTTGCCGTTATCGATGCCTACGTGGATAAGATTAAGAACAGAATCAACAAACGATAAATTTATGGTGATGCATCAAGTAATCCTTTCACTCGGTGCTAACTATGAAGCAGAAAAGAATCTGCCTGAAGCGCGAATAAGCCTCGGGCAGATACTCTTTTCACCTCTTTATACGGATGCTATATGGACGGAACCTATAGCCAGCAAACGCACAGATCTTTATTTGAACCAACTCGTTAAAGCACAAACGAATCTCGACTTTGACGCACTCATCAAGGAAATTAAGGAAATGGAGCTTCGTCACGGACGCACACCAAAGGAGCGCGAACAAGGTATTGTTCGCATTGATATCGATGTTTTAGAATATGACGGTGTGCGCCATCATCTACGTGACTGGGAACGTCCCTACGTAAAAGATCTCTTACCTCAGCTTTAACACATCGCCCACCTTGATATCATAATCAGGACTCAGGTGGTTCATCTTATAAAGCGACTCCAAACGGATACCGTATTTCTGAGCTATTGAATACATCGACTCACCCTCATGCACATAGTGCGGATGATCTTTGTATTCCTTGGGAGCACGTTTCTGCTTCTTCTTCAGCCAGATAACCTCACCTTCTTGCAGACGGTCGTCACGGTCGCGCTCATTGTATCGGGCTATCTTCTTATACGATATACCAATCTCTTCACCAATAGTACGGAACGTATCTTCTTTGCGGGCATAAACGAAATAGTTCTTGTTGTATTGCCCCATAGTATGTAAAGGCTGTCCTCCATATGCCTTATCCTTTGTATGCTTGGTCATCATCTTGTCATAAGAGCGAGCTTTATCATACTCATACAAACGATAGACCTGGATTATTTCAATCAGACGATCGGCATACTTCGGATTAGTGGCATAACCAGCAGCCTTCAAGCCTCGCGCCCAACCCTTATAATCAGTTATCTTCAGATTGAAGAGCAGACGGTAACGCTGACCGGAAGTCAGGAAACGGGAGTGATCCTCATACGACTCAAAGGCAGAATTGTAAGAACGAAAACACTCATTACGCCGATCGTCATCCTGATAAAGCGTTTTACCAGACCAACCGTGACACTTAATGCCAAAATGGTTGTTGGCCTTACGAGCCAACGTGCTCTCTCCTGCTCCACTCTCCAGAAGTCCCTGTGCCAACGTGATGCTGGCAGGAACCTTCCATTTCAGCATCTGCTCAATGGCGCAGTCCTTGTATTGGTCTATATATTTCTGATAGCGGGCATTCCAAGTTGACTGAGCCTGTACACTAACTGCAACAGCAATCAGCAGCGAATATATAAGAGCTGTTTTCAGATGGTTCATTATTTCAATAATGGCGATTAGTCAATAAAACGACGGGTAAGGTTTTCGTAGTTCTCAACCCTTCTGTCACGCAGGAAAGGCCACCAACGACGCACCTGCTCTGAGCGTTTCATGTCAATATCAACGATGATGCTTTCCTCTTCGTCTGTCGAGGCTTCATAATAAATCTCACCTTGAGGACCGCAGACAAACGATGTGCCCCAGAAAGGAACGCCATCCTCATCACCCACGCGGTTGACAGCCACTACAGGCAAGCCGTTGGCAACAGCATGGCCACGCATCACCGTCTGCCAAGCCATGCGCTGACGCTGTTGTTCTTCACTCGTGTCATTGGGATCATAACCAATGGCAGTAGGATAAATCAGTATCTCAGCACCTGCCAAGGCCATCAGACGGGCTGCCTCTGGATACCATTGATCCCAGCAAACCAGTACGCCTAATCTGCCTAACGAAGTATCAATAGGCTTGAAGCCCAGATCGCCAGGTGTGAAATAGAACTTCTCATAGTAACCTGGATCATCGGGAATGTGCATCTTCCTGTATTTCCCAGCTATTGTACCGTCTTTCTCGAATACCACAGCGGTATTGTGATAAAGGCCTGCCGCACGACGTTCGAAAAGCGATGTCACCAATACGATGCCACACTCCTTTGCCACGTGTCCATAGATATCAGTCGAGGGGCCAGGAATCGGTTCGGCCAAGTCAAACAGGTTCACATCTTCCGCCTGACAGAAATAGAGCGAGTTGTGCAACTCCTGTAGCACCACGAGTTCCGCACCACGTTTTGCCAAATCACGGATACCATCACATAGTCTCTTAATGTTATTAACAACATCAGCCGTATTGTGTTGTTGGAGAAATCCTATCTTCATATTCTATCTTTTTACTCTATTACCTTTAATAGTATTGCATCGTACAGCAATGAAGGGAACCGTGCTGCTTGATGACAGCACAACAATCTATACCAACGATTTCACGGTCGGGGTATGCCTCGCCAATCATCTGCATCGCCTCAGCATCGAGGTCTGGCTGACGATACGTAGGCACCAATACCGCATCATTGATTACCAGATAGTTGGCATAAGTGGCAGGCAGTCGGTAGTCATCATCGTAAATAGGTCTTGGCAACGGAAGTTTTAGTAGCCGGTAGGGCTTTCCATCGAGCGTTCTCAACGCCTTCAGTTCCTCTTCCATCAAATCCAAGTCTGGATGATCGCTATCCCCTCCTGTATATATTATGGTGTCATCAGGACAGATACGCACCAAAGTATCGATATGTCCATCGGTATCATCACCAATGAGTGAGCCATGATTCAGCCATACGATACGCTCTGCGCCAAGATATTCTTTCAGACGTACCTCAATATCTGCCTGCGTGAGGGGCTGGTTACGATGGGGCGCCATCAGACAACAAGTTGTGGTAAAGACCGTTCCCTTGCCGTCGCTCTCGATAGAGCCTCCCTCAAGCACGAAATTCAAATGGTCCTCGTAAACACCCTTCACGATTCCCTTATCATGCAAATGACGGTTTATCTGGTTATCAAGTTCAGCCTCGAACTTCTCGCCCCAGCCGTTGAAGCGGAAGTCCAAAAGGACGTTCGTTCCGTTTTCCTCAACCGTGATAAAGCCATGATCGCGTGCCCAAGTGTCATTATGTGGAATGTCGTCAACCACGATAAGGGACTCACGCTTACGAATTTCTTGTGCCATCTGCTCATAGACGGCAGTAATCTCAGGTAGTATCGGAGCCCAATCGGTGTGTTCGTGCGGCCAGGTGAGTTGTACGGCACTCTGCCTCTCCCACTCTGCCTGCATTCGTCTCTTCATTATATTCATGGGTGCAAAGGTAAAAAATAATTGTGAATTATGAATTATGAATTATGAATTATTTTCGACCTGTACAGTTGAAATATTTCCCGTAAGAGCTGCTGCCCTTGATATTATTCTTAATCAATTTGATATGTACTGCCACTCTTTTATATCATTTTTTTAAAATCTTACACTTCGTTGCTATCTGTTTTATTATCAGAATGATATATATGATGTAAGATTTTATGTATCTTACACTGTCTAACACTGCCTGTTCTTCATGAAGGTAAAACAAGTTGTTTTACTATTAGAAGTCATATTCCTTCAACTCTAAAGACTGCTCCTTTGCAGTTACGTTTGCGTTCATATCTCATTTCAACCAGCCTCTTTGTGTCGGTTGATCCGTATTCTAAACAATCATGCCTAAAGGACAGAGTAGTTACCTTGTTTATGTCTTAGGAATCGGAAAATTGCAAATTAATTTGCATTTTCGCTCACTTAATCGTACCTTTGCAAACAGAAAAGGAAAACAGTATGCTTGAACTCAACGACGTTTTGGTAGAAGGAGCCGAGAAAACGATATCGATGATGGCACAAGAGTGCCAAGTGACCTGCCTAACTGGTGGAAGTAGCAAGATACGCTCGCAACTATTGCTGGCCATGATGGGGTTAGCCACAGTAAAGAGTGGCTATATCAGCATCGACGGCGAACCGCTCGAAACGTCCAATGCCAAGAACTTTCGCAGACTGATGTCCTATGCGCCCAGTCAGCTTGAGGCTGATGGTGAGATTATGGTCTATAAACCGCCCACCGTTCAAGATGTGTTCAGTTGGAAAGATAATCGTGATGCAGCTATCTCCAACGGTTTGTTGGAAGAGGAGATGAAACGCACAATGGCACCAAAGGAAAAAGCTCAGTTGCTTGCTGTAGCAGTATTGCGCAAGCGGCCCATTCTACTAGTTGACCAACCTCATGCACTCTCTGCTAATTACCTTCGTCTTCTGGCAACAGACAGTCAGCTGGTCATTGTGAGTAGCGACGACCCATCTATTCTGAGTGCAAGCGATAATATTGTAGAAATATAAAAAGTGAACCCATGATTAAATCAGACATATCCATTTGGGGGGCTGCCCTTATCATTATCCTATTGTTCTTGTCAGTAGCTGTCTATGCCCTCATCGACCGCCGTGAAATGTTGCGAACGATGAAAGTATTCGGTTTATTGACTGGTCAGACGGCATTTGTTGCCTTTGGCATGTGGATAGCTTATCGGCAGGATTCGTGGTGGATTCTTCTCTTATGGCTGTTGCTCATCACAGGATTATCAATGGCTTGGTGTCTCTATGAGTTGCGTTCACAATGGCGTCAACAGTTATTACCCGTCATAGCGTCATTGGCAGCAGGTCTTCTCGTGGGCTTTGGAAGCATGATGCTCTGCGTACCCAGCCACTATTACATTCCCGTTCTTGGAGTCATCTCTGCCTTCTTGGCGCTTTCGGTTGTCCAGACGTTGCAAACCTATCAGCGTTGTCTTTTTCATACCGCTGCCCATCGTCAGTATATGCAAGCCAATGGTGCCACATTATTAGAGTCGCTGATGCCCAGCATTCGCCGTGCGCTGCGTGCTGCTGTACAGCCTCAGTTACGAATAATGGCACAACCCCTGTTGGTAGTCGTGCCATTACTCTTTGGTGGTATGTTGTTGGGCGGAGCTTCACCCGTTGTATCTTTTGTTACTATACTGCTACTGATATCAGCCACCTTTACGGCATCTGTCGTAGCAGCCATCGTTGCCCTTTACTGCTTTAAGAGGTAAGCCTTAAAGTCGGCAAATTCCTTTGTCATCGGAACGCTCTGCTTCTGACCCTTCATGAAAGCAGCCAGACGTTCTGGAATAGCCACGTCGATACCAAGGATATCGTCAACCTTCTCCTTGAACTTGGCGGGATGAGCAGTCTCACAGAACACGCCTACCTCACCTGGCTTCAAACTCTCCACGAGTGCCTGATAGCCGCAAGCACCATGAGGATCAAGGATATAACCCGTCTCCTTATAGCACTGGCGCATCGTTTCCTTAATCTGCTCATCGCTATAGGTAGTGCCGCTAATCAGGCTTGTAATACGCTTGTGTGTCTCTTCTGGTGTGAGTTTGCCGTTCTCGCTATAGAGGTTGATGATACGGGCGAAGTTCGAGGGGTCGCCCACATCCATAGCATTTGCCAGCGTCTGCTTCGAGGGCTTTGGATTGTATTGTCCCGTCTGCAGGTAGTTGTAGAAGATATCGTTGGCATTGTTAGCGGCAATGAAGCGCTTCACGGGCATTCCCATCTGATGTCCAAACAGGGCAGCACAGATATTGCCGAAGTTACCAGAAGGCACGCAGATTACGATATCCTCAGGTTTCTGACCTTGTGCAATGATTTGAGCCACCGCATTAAAATAATAGAATGCCTGAGGCAGGAAACGAGCCACGTTGATAGAGTTGGCCGAGGTGAGCATCATGTGCTCATTGAGTTCTGCATCCATGAAAGCACTCTTTACCAATGCCTGACAGTCATCAAAGACACCGTCCACCTCGATAGCAGTGATATTCTTGCCCAGCGTAGTGAACTGACACTCCTGTATGGGACTCACCTTTCCTTTGGGATAGAGCACATACACATGAATGCCCTCAACGCCAAGGAAGCCATTAGCCACAGCAGAGCCCGTATCACCTGAAGTAGCCACAAGGACATTGACGGTCTTGTGTGTTGCTGTATCACAGCAACCGACAGACCCCTTACGCAGGAAATACTGCAACAGACGAGCCATGAAGCGCGCACCTACGTCCTTAAAAGCCAGCGTGGGTCCGTGGAAGAGCTCCAAAGAATAAATATTGTCTTTGACCTTTACTATCGGACAGGGGAACTGTAGCGTGTCGTACACCAGATCCTGAAGGGCATCCAGATCAACATCATCGCCAAAGAAAGCACTTGCCACATTAAATGCAATGTCCTGGAACTTCATCTTTGGCATATCCTCGAAGAATGCCTTTGGCAACTGATGAATCATTTCAGGCATATAGAGTCCACGATCTTCGGCCAATCCCTTCACGACAGCCTTCTGCAAATCGGCCTTCGAGGCCTTTCCGTTAGTACTATAGTATAGCATAAGTCTATTGTTTATCTAATTTATCGGCAAAGGTAGCAGTTTTATTTGAGAGATGCAAACTTTTCATACTTTATTTTTAGGGTATGTCATTTGCCACTCGTAAGTATGCCGTTTAGCACGCGTAAGTGTGCCATTTAAGAAACTCCCTCTATAATCAGAAGACTATAGAGGGAAATTTCTATGAGAAATCAAGTATAAAACCAGATGCTTTTACCAAATCATAGTGCTATAGCGGCCTTGTCAATCCATTCATAGATGCATGAGCAAACGCCGAAGAGCATGATACCCACGGTGCAGATGGCAAGGCTCCAGTTAATAGCACTGCCATTCTTGAACGTAGGCAGAGGATTCTCCTCCTTGGTGATATACATGGCCTTCACGATGAGCAAATAGTAGTAGAGGCTCACCACGGTGTTGATCAAGGCGATGAACACCACGAAGTAGGGCCAGAAGGGGGCACTCTCGTGACCGCCTACGGCTGCCATGAACACGAAGAACTTAGAGAACATACCTGCAAAGGGAGGAATACCAGCCAGAGAGAAAAGGGCGAGCGTCATAAGGAGCGCCAGCTTCGGATTGGTCTGATAGAGTCCGTTGTAAGCATTCATCTGAGTCTTGCCGCCGTTGTTCTCCTCTACCGTGCTGATAACGGTGAACACAGCCATGTTGGCTGCCACGTAAACCAGTACGTAGAAGGTCAGAGCGGTGAGACCGGCAGCTGAGTTGCCTACTACAGCCAGCATGATGTAACCGGCCTGTGAGATACTTGAGAAGGCCATAAAGCGCTTCAGCTCGTTCTGACGGATAGCCATGAGGTTACCAATGGTGATGGTGAGCATGATGACAATCCAGAGCAGTGGCTCCCAGTATTCAACGAGGTGTCCGAAAACGTGCATCAGGATGATAGCCAGCGTCAGCGTGGCAGCACCCTTAGAGACAACGCTCAGGTAACCCGTTACAGGTGTAGGAGCACCCTCGTAGGTGTCGGCTGTCCAGAAGTGGAAAGGCACCAGAGAGATCTTGAAGCCCAAGCCGCTGAAGAAGAACACCAGACCGGCAATGGTCAGAGGGGTGAACTGAATCAGCTCGGCCATATCGTCGAAGTACAGTGTACCAACGGCGCCATAGAGGAACGAGATACCATAGAGCATCACGCCGCTTGAGAATGTAGCGGTGAGGATGTACTTGGCAGCAGCCTCGGCCGACTTCTTCTTGTAGCGGTCGAAAGCTACGAGGCAGGCCATAGGCACAGAAGCCATCTCAAGTCCGAGGAAGAACATGAGGAAGTGGCCGCTTGACATCATCATATACATACCCAGCAAGGTAGAGAGTACCAATACATAGAACTCACCAGAGATCTGACTGGCATTGTTCTTGAGCCATGACTGAGACATCACCACCACGATGAAAGTACCCAGTGTGAGCACAGTCTTCATCACGTTGACGATAGCAGAAGAAACATACAAACCACCAAAGGCCGATGTGGGCTCTGCCATAAAGCAGGGCACCAGCTGACAAAGCAGCAGGGCTCCGGTGAGCACGCTCAGCACGTAGGTCTTGCGCTCACTCTTATGTAATGCAAAGTCGGCGCAGAAAACTATGATCAAGGCCAACATCAATGTTGCCTCAGGAATCATATTCAGAAATTGTGAATAGTTCATAATCTTTTTCCTCCTATTATTACATTACACCAATTGACTTAAGAATATTTCCAGCGGCAGGTGAAATCATATCGCTGAAGAAGAAAGGAGCGCAACCTAGACCTGCCACGCAGAAAATGAGGCAGCATACAGCCACGCGCTCATCCCATGTAGCGTCGGTGAGTTCCAGGAAGTGCTTGTTTTCAACCTCGCCATAGAGGATCTTTCCTACTACACGCAGGATGTAGACTGCTGTTACCACAATAGACGTACATGCAATGATGGTAGCCACCATGCGGAACGAAGATGAGGGGTCGCCAGCAACCTCGTGAGCACCAAATGAACCTACGAAGATGGTCATCTCAGCAATGAAGCCTGAGAAACCGGGAAGACCTAAGTTAGCCAGACCGGCGATGACATAACCCACAGCCAGGAAAGGCATAATCTTCATCAAACCAGCCAACTCGCGGATGTCACGGGTGTGAGTACGTCCGTAGATCATACCGATGAGGGCAAAGAAGAGGGCCGTCATCAAACCGTGAGACAGCATCTGCAGGATAGCACCCGTTACAGCAGTCTGCTGCATCATAAGCAGAGCGAAGAGCACCAAGCCGCAGTGAGATACTGATGAATAGGCGTTGATGTACTTCAGGTCAGTCTGTACGCAAGCACTCAGAGCACCGTAAACCACTGAGATCGTGGTCAGAATCAGGAAGATCCAAGAGAGGTTCTGAGCAGCATCAGGCAGCAGATACATTGCCAGACGGAAACAGCCGTAGCCTCCGAGCTTCATCAACACACCAGCGTGGAGCATAGACACAGCGGTAGGCGCAGATGCGTGACCGTCGGGTGACCATGTATGGAAGGGGAACAGAGCACCCAGCACACCGAAACCGATGAAGATGAAGGGGAAGAAGGCGTTCTGAATCTCCTCGGGAATGTTGTGCATAGCAGCAATCTCGTTGACATTCATCGTGGTAGCACCACTGAAGTAATAGATACCCAGCACACCGAGAATCAGCAGGGCTGAACCACCCATCAGCATCAGGGTGAGCTTCATAGCTGAATATTCCTTACGACCACTACCCCATACACCAATCAGCAGGTACATAGGAATAAGGGCTACCTCATAGAACATGAACATGGTGAACATATCGGTGCAGATGAAGAAGCCGAACACACCCGTAGAAAGGAGGGTGAACCAAAGGAAATACTCCTTGGTGAGGGGCTTCAGCTGCCAAGAGGCAAACGTACCCGTGAACACGATGATGCTTGACAGCAGCAGCATGACGACAGAGATGCCGTCGACACCCACGCTATAAGCAATATTCAGAGGCTTGAACCAAGGCATAGAGGCTACGAGCAACATCTCTGCGTCGTTGCCAGCATTACGCTCGGTTACGAAATAGTAGCAAAGCCATATTGAGAGGGCCAGCAAGCAAGAAGAACCTGCCACCATCACGCCACGCACCTGGTTGAGGTTGCGGGCTATCCACAATCCCAGAAGCATCAGGGCGGGAATTAAAACGAATAAACTTAATATATTCATTGTCGTTATTACGTTATATCGTTATTACGTTATTACAAAGCCAGCAACACGAGTGTTAGCGCTACGGTGCCAGTAAGGAACCATACGGCATACTTGCGAACATCGCCACTCTGCCAAGCACGCAGGCTCTCGCCGCCCTCGTTGGCACCCCAAGCCATGAAGTTGAATGTGCCGTCAACAACGTGGCGGTCGAACCAGGCAATAGGAGTAGAAACGCAGCGGAAGATGATGCGGTGAGTGATGTACTGCCAAATCTCGTCCTGATAGAAACGCTTGTAAGCTGCGCGATGCAGCTTGGGGAACGTCTTATACAGGCGATCAGCAATAGGCTGACTCTCACCTTTATAAATATAGGTGGCCAGACAGATGCTCAGAATGGCAATCACCGTAGAGGTTGCAGCAATCTGCGTGTTGAAGTGGATGGTGTAGTCGGTACCAGCAGCTGATACAAATGAACCAAATGAACCACCCCACCCTGCGAAGCCTGCAATGGTAGAGTAAACACCTACACCAACGGTGATGACACAAAGCACAATCAGAGGAATAGTCATCGTCAGAGGTGCCTCGTGTGGCGTATGGTGCTCGTGAGCCTCTTTGTTCTCAGTACCCCAGAAGATACCGTAGTACAGACGGAACATATAGAAGGCGGTCATAGCAGCGATACCAGTCATGATCCAACCTACCACAGGACTGTATTCCATGCATGCGGTGATAATCTCATCCTTTGAGCTGAAACCCGAGAAGAAAGGAATACCAGCGATAGCCAGACATGAAATCAGGAAGGTGATGTGGGTCACAGGCATATACTTGCGCAGACCTCCCATCAAAGCCATCTCGTTGCTGTGGACAGCGTGGATGATACAACCGGCACCCAGGAACAGGCAAGCCTTGAACATAGCGTGGGTGAAGAGGTGGAACATACCAGCCATATAACCCAGCTGTGCGTGGTTGTCAAGGATAGCACCATGATGTCCGGGCAGAGAAACACCCAGAGCAACCATCATGAAGGCAATCTGAGAAATGGTAGAGAAGGCAAGCACACGCTTGATGTCGCTCTGGGCGCAAGCCACAGCAGCTGCATAAAAAGCGGTGATGACACCTACCCAAACCACGATGCTCATAGCCTGAGGAGCGTACTCAATCCAGAGGGGGAACATACGTGCAATCTGGAACACACCGGCTACCACCATCGTAGCAGCGTGGATCAGAGCAGATACAGGTGTAGGACCCTCCATGGCATCGGGCAGCCAGATGTGCAAGGGGAACATAGCACTCTTACCGGCACCACCAATGAACATCAGTGTCAGAGCGGTAGGAATGATGAAACCACCGGCAGCAACGGCCTTTGCCATGTTACCCTCAATGAAAGGTGTAGTGCCCTGGCCCATCACGATATCGCCAGCAAACGAGAAGCTGAACGAATCGGTGAAGTAACCGAAGGTCAGAATACCAATCAGGAAGAACATATCAGCAAAGCGGGTTACGATGAAGGCTTTCTTAGATGCTGCGATAGCAGGCTTCAAAGGATAGTAGAAACCAATGAGCAGGTAAGAAGAAACACCCACCAACTCCCAGAACATATACATCTGGAAGATGTTGGTAGCAAGTACCAGACCTAACATAGACATAGTGAAGAGGCTCAGGAAAGCGTAGTAGCGCTGGAAGCCCTTTTCGCCGTGCATATAGCCGAATGAGTAGATATGAACCATCAACGACACCGTAGAGATGACGATGAGCATCATCACTGAGATAGGATCCAGCAGGATACCCATGTCGAAGTGCAGATTACCCAGAGGCAACCAGGTGAAGTTGAAGGGCACGATAGTCTGGAAAACACCCTCTGCAGTACGGTCAGCCGTGAAATAAGTGAAGGCTGTCCAATAAGACAGGATGGTGACCAGCGACAGCGAACAAGTACCGATGAGTCCGGCAGTCTTGTGCTGCATCTTCATGCCAGCCAGTCCTAACACGATGAAGGACAGCAGCGGCAGAAGGAGAATCAAATAAGATAATTCGTAGATCATAGCGGTTTATCCTTTCATGTTAGAAATAGCGTCTACACTGTCACTCTTGAAGTTACGGTAGACATTAATAATAATAGCGATAGCTACAGCACTCTCAGCCGCACTCACACCGATAGAGAAGAGGGTCATGAAGAAGCCCTCAAGCTCACCGGGGAAGAGCAGACGGTTGAACGCTGCGAAGTTGATATCAACGGCATTGAGTACCAGCTCAATAGAGATGAGCATAGCAATCAGGTTGCGACGGGTGACGAAACCATAGACGCCGATGAAGAACAAGAGTGCTGAAAGCACGAAATAACATTCTACAGGTACCATAGTTTAATCCTCCTTTTTACGTGAAACAACCAAACCGCCGATGATACATGCCAGCAGGAATACTGAGATGAACTCGAACGGCAATACATACTGATACTTGTCGCTACCCAGCAATGCAGTACCAATCTGATCCATAGGAAGCTCGTCGGTAGTAGCAGCGCTGATGAAGCTGTTCTTCAGGAACACCACAGCCACCGTAGCCAAACCTACAACAGAAAGGAGCAAGCCCTGAAGGATTCGTGAGCACTTGATATGCTCCACCATACCCTGAAGGGTCTGCTTGCTCACCAACTGAATGGCAAACACATAAATCATCGTTACACCACCAGCGTAGACAGCAATCTGTGCAGCGCCCAGGTAGGTGTAGTCGAGCAGGAAGTAAAGACCTGCTACGCCAAAGAGGACGAACAGCATATATGTTGCGGCCCTCATGATTCGCTTTGTCGTCACACACAACAGGGCAGAGCCCAGGATGACGACAGCGAGAATAGAAAATACTACTATACTAGCCATAGTGCGGTTTACTTCTTTTTAGTGTTAAACTTACCGACCTGCCACTCGGCACCACCTTCAAGGATGTTGGGCAGCGAACCACCTTCGTAAACCTCCTTGTCGAGGTGGAGCACCAGACTCTCGCGAGAGAATGTGGCGTTCTCGAAGTCGTTGGTAAACTCAATAGCGTCGAAGTTGCAGGCGTTCGTACAGAGCTGGCAGAACATGCAGTCGCCCAGGTCGTACTGATAATCGTCGAGCACCTTCTTCTTCTTGCCTGTCGGGGCAGGCCTTTTCGCAGAGCGTACAAGCGGTGCACTTATAGGCACCGTCCTCATTACGCTTGAAGACCAGACGACCACGATGACGCTTAGCCACGTGGAGCGTGGTCTTACGGTTCTCAGGGTACTGCTCAGTGCACTTGTTGGTCCAGTAGTCCTTGACGTATTCCTTCAAGGTTACTTTCATACCGGTGGCCAACGTCTTGATGCCGTGCCCTATTTCTCCGAAATATGATTTGTTATCTTCCATTTTGCTATACCTTATTTAATATATAAGCCAAAGGCCACGATGACAGTCATCAGCACCAGGTTGATGAGAGCCAGCGGCATCAGATACTTCCATTCCAGTTTCAGGATCTGGTCGATACGCAGACGTGGGAAAGTCCACTTAATCCACATCAGCAACCATACCAGCAGGAAGGCCTTACCCATGAACCATACGATACCAGGGATATACTGCATCACCTCGTCGAAGGCCTCGACACCAATCTGAATAGGTGCCCATCCGCCCAAGAATACTGTAGCAGCAATACCTGCAATGATAAAGAGGTTGAGGAACTCAGCCAGGTAGAAGAAGCCGAAGCCCATACCAGAATACTCGGTGTGGTGACCGGCAGTCAACTCACTCTCAGCCTCGGCCATATCAAACGGGCCGCGGTTGGCCTCTGCATTACCTGCAATGAGGAAAATCAGGAAGGCAATGAGTGCGGGTACATGACCCTGTACGATGAGCCATCCCCAAGGACCAGCCTGTGACTCTACGATACCGCTTACCTGCATGGTACCCGTCAGGATGACGGCGGTAATCAAGCAGAGGCAGAGCGACATCTCGTAAGAGATCATCTGCACAGCAGCACGCATAGCTGATACCACAGAGTACTTGTTGTTAGAACCCCAACCAGCCAGGAAGATTCCTACCACGCCAATAGAAGAGATGGCGGTGAGCAGGAAGATGCCTACGTTGAAGTCGAGGATGTGGGCACCACGGTTCCAAGGCAGGAACGAGAAAGCACCTACAGAGCCGATGATAACGAGGAAAGGAGCTACGATGTAGAGCAGCTTATCGGCCTTGTCAACGAAGAAGATCTCCTTGATAAGCATCTTCAGCACGTCGGCAAAGACCTGCAGCAAGCCCCAGAAACCTACACGCTCCGGACCGATACGGCACTGGAAGTAGGCGCAGACCTTACGCTCCATGAAAATCAGAATCATAGCAATGACAGAATAAGCGCCCAGGATGACGGAGCCAACCAGCACGCACTCAATCAGGATTGCTAAGAACTCGCCCAGTCCCAGTGTCTGCGTCAGCAGCGCGTGGAACCAAGTAGTTACTTGTGAAAAATCAAATATATGTTCCATACCTTCTTCTTTTATCTGTCAATGTCGGGTATTACAATATCAATTGCGGCACCTGTGGTCACCAAGTCGGCAATCTTCTGTCCGCGCAGCATCGGGTCGAGTGCACCAACGAGCGAGAGGCCCATAGGACGCATCTTCATACGGTAAGGACTCTTGTCGCCCTTAGAGTCGAGATAAACGCCAAACTCACCTGCAGCACCCTCTACAGAGAAGTACCACTGTCCCTCGGGCACCTTGATGATAGGCTTCTGCTTTACGTAGAAGTCACCCTCAGGAATATTATCGATGAGCTGCTCGATGATGTTCAAGCTCTGGTACATCTCGTTGATGTGAACGAGGTAACGGCCCATAGAGTCGCAGCTGTCGAAGGTTATCTGCTCGAAGTTCACCTTATCATACATATCGTATGGGTGGTTCTTACGAACGTCGTTCTTCCAACCAGAAGCACGTCCGGCAGGACCTGTCACGCCATAGTTGATACAGTCGGCAAGCGACATAGGACCAACATTCTCCAGACGGTTGTGGGCGATAATGTTATCACCAAACACATCCATGTACTCCTTAATCATAGGACGCAGATACTTCACCAAGTCCTTACAGTTCTTCACGAAGTTAGGATCGATATCGTCCTGAAGTCCACCGATGCGGTAGTAGTTCTGAATCAGGCGGCCACCAGTAGTCTCCTCCATCACGTTGAGCACATGCTCACGGTCGCGCATACCATAGAGGAATGCGGTGAGGGCACCCAAGTCCTGAGCGCAGCATGATGTGAACAGCAAGTGGCTGTCCAGACGCTGAAGCTCGTCCATAATGGTGCGGATGTACTTGATACGGTCGGTGAGTTCTACCTCCATAGCCTCCTCGATAACGCCTACCAGCGCGTGACGCTGCTGCATAGCGCAGAGGTAGTTCAGACGGTCGGTCAGAGCCAGCGTCTGAGGATAGGTCATCGACTCCCACATCTTCTCGATACCACGATGGATATAGCCCAGGTGGGGATATATGCGCTTAACGGTTTCCCCGTTAAGAACGGTCTGCAAACGGAGCACACCGTGAGTAGAGGGGTGCTGAGGACCGATGTTGATCACATAGTCGTCAGAGGTATAGAGTTTGTTCTGCTTCGTCTGCAGGTCACCGTTCTTGTCGATGTAGTACTCCAGACCGTAGTCGGGCTCTACATCGTCCGCAAGGCTATACTCGTCGGTAGCCTGGAAATCCTTGCGCAGGGGGAATCCCTTGAAGTCGTTGCGCAGGAAGAGGCGACGCATATCGGGATGTCCCAGGAACACGATACCCAGGAAATCGAATACCTCGCGCTCCAGCAGGTCGGCACCCTTCCAGATGTTGACTACTGAGGGAACGTAGGCCGTCAGCTGACCGTCAGTATCGCCGGTGCCGTTAGAGGCCATACCGTCGCCAATCACCTTGGTGCGGGCAATCAGCTTCACGCTTGTGCGCTCGTGGTTCTCTGTATTCTCAAGGATATACACGCAGCCGAGTCCCTCTTCGCCGAAGTCCTCACCTACGATAGTAACAAGGAAGTCGAAGTGCTTCTTGTCCTTCAAGTTCTGCATCTCCTGTGCGAACTTGTCAAAATCAAATACAAGATGATTCAGTTTCATTTCGATTCCTCCTGTTCTTTTTTAAGGGTTTCTGTAAACTCTGCAGGCACCTCGGTCACAACGATGGGTTTCTTTCCGCCGCGACCGTATGTCAACTCCTCGTTTGATACGCCCAGAGCAGCCTCTTCCTTGGTCTGCTTATGGTTAGCGCCACCAAAGAACTTTTCGATTTTCACCTTGCGCTGCAACTGCATCATACCGTAGAGAATTGCCTCTGGACGGGGAGGACAGCCAGGGATAAACACATCCACAGGCACAATCTCCTCGATGCCTTTCACTACGTGATAGCTCTGCTTGAAGGGGCCGCCGCTGATAGCGCAACCACCTACTGCCACCACGTACTTAGGCTCAGCCATCTCGTCGTACAGACGCTTCAAGGCAGGAGCCATCTTATGCGTGATAGTACCGGCACACATGATAAGGTCGGCCTGACGGGGAGAGTTACGCGTTACCTCGAAGCCGAAGCGCGAGAAGTCGTAACGTGAGCATCCACAAGCCATGAACTCGATACCGCAGCAAGAAGTAGCAAAGGTGAGCGACCACAGAGAGTTACTGCGTCCCCAGTTAATCAGGGAGTCCAGATTACCCGTCACCACGTTGACACCGCCCTCATGGAGCTCGTCAACAATCTTTTCCAACGACTCGTTGTCCTTGAACTCGTCGTAAGGTAAAGCCTTGATTTTCGGTTTTCTTACTTCCATTCCAGCGCTCCTTTCCGCCAAGCATAAGCCAGGCCAAATACTAATACTAACAAGAAGAACCCGATTGACAGCAGAGCCATCGCTCCAAAGTCCTTCACTACTACAGCCCATGGATACAGAAACACTGTTTCTACATCAAACATGAGAAAGAGGATGGCAAACAAATAATAGCCTACATTGATGGGGATCCATGAGGAACCGTGTGTGGGGATACCGCATTCAAACGGTTCACCCTTGACCTTGTTATAAGATCGCGGTCCTAATAGTTTTGCCATCACATAAGCTGATGCCACCAGTGTAATAGCCGTCACCAAGACGGTAATTAACATTGTGAAATTCATAAAACTATTTAATGTTATAACAATATTGTTTTGCTTTTCGGCTACAAAGGTACAAAAAAAAGTGAAGAGTAAAGAGTGAAAAGTGAAAAAAAAAACTATACATCACGTTTTTTTCTTCCATCAACCTGTAAGTATGCCATTTTGCACTCGTAAGTATGCCATTTTGCACTCGTAAGTATGCCATTTAGCACTCGTAAGTATGCCATTTAGCACTCGTAAGTGTGCCACTTTTAAATTCGAAATCGTGCGTGCGATATTGAACTTGTGTGATTCAAGAAATAAAAAAGACACTAATTGTGGAAAATTCATTTTTTTTTCGTACCTTTGCACCCGAGAAATAAACTAACAAAAACTATAAACATACAAATGAAACGATTACTTCTTTCTTTGACTGTCCTCATGCTTATGTGTGGAGGCATTTCGGCACAACGTACCACAGACAAACTTGACCGCGGATTGGTGGCCATGAAAGTGGGCAACAGCGTTTTCGTGAACTGGAGGATACTGGCTGACGAATACTACGATGTGACTTACAACGTGTATCGCGACGGGCAGCCTGTGGCTCAGAACCTGGGCGTGAGCAACTTTACCGACCCTCAGGGTACGCTGACCAGCACCTATAGCGTAGCTGCTGTGGTGAATGGACAAGAGAAGGAACAGTGTACGGCGATGAAGCCCTGGAATTCAAGCTACAAGGAGATCAAGTTGAAGCACGAGGGCATCAAAAGCACACTGATACCCAATGATGCCTGTTGCGCTGACGTAGACGGTGACGGTGAGTTGGAAATCCTCATGAAGTTCGACAACCAGGAGGAGATAGCGAACGGCTTCCCCAAGGAAGGCAACAACGGTGAATACACTATCTTCGAGTGCCTGAAGCAGGATGGCACCCGCCTTTGGTGGGTGAACTGCGGCCCTAACATGGGTGACTTCCAGAACAACGAGCAGAATATCGTGGGTTACGACTGGGACGGCGACGGCTGTGCCGAGGTGGTGATGCGTCTGGAAGAAGGTTCTGTCATCCACATGGCCGACGGCACAACTTACACTCTCGGTGCAGACGGTAAGAACGGCACCTCATGGACAAACTACCGTTCGCCAAAAGTAGGCGGCGTAGAGTGGTTTACCTGCTACGGCAAGGAGTTCCTCGTTTACTGCAATGGCATGACTGGTGTACCTTATCAAGTTATGACTTACCCGCTGGCACGCCTGGAGTCCGACGAATCTGACCTTAACAAAGCCTGGGGCGACGGTTACGGACACCGTTGCAGCAAGTTCTTCTTTGGTGCGCCCTATCTGGACGGACGTAAACCCAGCCTCTTCTTGGCCCGAGGAATCTATACACGTCATAAGATGGTGGCCTACGACATAGACCCCACTACCCACAAGCTTCAGCAGCGCTGGAAATGGTACAACAACACCAACGGACCGTGGAAGGGGCAAGGCTATCACAACTACGCCATTGCCGACGTGGACATGGACGGACGCGATGAGATTGTCTTTGGCTCGATGGTTATTGACGACAACGGTAAGGGACTCTCCACTACGGGCTACGGCCACGGTGACGCTGAGCAGGTGGGCGACCTAAACCCCTACCGTCACGGACTGGAAGTCTTTGCCTGCATGGAGAACAATCCAGGCACCAACTTCCGCGATGCTACCACCTCTAAGGTGCTCTTCCGCTATACGGCAGGCAAGGATGTTGGTCGATGCATGGCCGGCAACTTCTCGAACGCATACCCGGGCGGCATCGGCACACCCACAGGCGGCAGACCGATAAGCACGGTGACCGCCGCCATCAACAACAACCTCGTGGAGGACGGTATCAACCAGAACTTCCGCATATACTGGGACGGAGACCTCTGTGAGGAAACCTTCAACTATGTAAACGGCAAGAACACCGAGGGATGCATTGCCAAGTACGGATCATGGAGCCCCATCTACACTTGCGCTGGTTCGATGACCAACAACGACACCAAGGGTACCCCCTGCTATCAGGGCGACATCATGGGCGACTGGCGCGAGGAAATTATCATGCGCACCTCTGCCAACAACATCCGTATCTACTCCACACCCACGCCCACCAAGTGGCGCATACCCTCACTATGGTATGACCATCAGTATCGCAACGCTATGGTATGGCAGATGTGCGGCTATAACCAACCACCGCGTCCCAGCTACTTCATAGGCGAGATAGAAGGCATCACTATAGCCCCTCCCCCACTCACTATGACCGGACGCACAGAGGTGACTTCAGGTGGAACCGTCAACAGCAGCATGAACGGACAACACGTTATCGTGTGCGAGACAAAGAACTCGGACATCACCATTGAGGCAGGCGCACAACCCAGAGTGCTCACCTTCAACGTGCCTACATGGGTACAGGGAACTGCAGCAAGTGAGGCTACCACCCAGAACACGAAGATTAACTACGTCACATACACCTGCACCGTCTGCGGATCTGGACTTAGCGGCAATGCCACACTGGTGAAGCAGGGCGACGGCATACTGACACTTCCCAAGACCGACTTTACCCATACAGGAGCAACCAACATCTGGGGCGGCACGCTGAACTTCGATGGAAGCATGAAGAAGTCGCCATTATGGCTCAACCGTCACACGACGTTGAACTCCGACGGTGGACAGTTTATGAGCATAAGGGCCGACTATGGTTCTACGATACGACCCGGAGGAGCCAACCATCAGGGTACCATTAATGCCGACACGCTATCGCTGGGCTTTGGTTCACGACTCTCAATTGACCTCTACACCGACAACCTACAGGCCGACATTATCAAGACCAAAGTACTGAAAATAGAAGCCAAGACTACTGAGGTATGGAAGAACTACGGCCCAGAATACCTGATGCCCGTTGTAGAACTGAATCCACACCTGGCTACTGGCACCACATTGCTACCTGCCGGCAAGTATGTTATCGCAGAGGTAGGAGAAATAGACGGCGCCCCTGCTAACTTCATCGTCGAGGGACTGAACACACAGAAGCGAAACATTATCTTCGAGGATGGAAAGCTCATCGTAGAAATTATAGGTATGCGCGACCCCGCAGCCATCACATGGAGCGGAAGCCAGAATGCCAACTGGGACGTGTTTGAAACTGCCAACTTCATCGTAGGCAGCGATGCAGAGGTAACCACCTTCGTATCAGGCGACGAGGTGAACTTCACCGACGATGCCACTGTGAAGAGCATCAACATCGCAGCCGACGTATATCCTGCTAAGGTTATCGTCAATAGCACTCAGGCCTACACCATCGACGGAAAGGCCATTGCCGGTAATGCAGAGTTAAACAAACTGAACACAGGCACGCTGACCATGAACGGCGAAAACAGCTATACTGGAGGCAACCACCTCAAGGGAGGCATCACCAAAGTCAAGAAGCTGTCAAATCAGTATTCTGCTACAGGAAACCTTGGAGGCATCACATCGCAGGCCACACTCTTCACCATTGAAGACGGAGCCACGCTGATGACAACAGAAGCCGTAGAACAGGGCTCACCTATGCAGATGGTAGGAGAAGCTGGCGGCATCATCAACAACGCAGCCGATTTCACCGTAAGCAAAGTCATCAGCGGCACAAAACTGACAAAGAAAGGATCGGGATGGATGAAACTCAACGTCAGCAACCCCAGCCTCGGCACCTTGGTGATTGCAGCAGGTACCGTGCAGTGCATGAACGCCAACACACCCGCCAAAATCGTGGAATTCCAGGGAGGACGTCTTGATGAGAATACCAGTACCGGCTATACCATCAACATTCCCAAAGGAAAGACAGGAACATGGAACACAGTAAACGATGCCACTTATACCAACACCATCACAGGTGAGGGTACGCTCACGGTTTCTTGCCCAGTACGTAAAGGTGGGTCAAGCCCCAACTATTGGTACGCCACCCGCACACACATGGCACTGAAGCTGAACAGTTTTGCAGGCACGCTGACCGTGACCAGTAACGGCGATCCCGGTGGACGATTCACCCTGGATACCAGCAACGGAATGCCAAACGGTACACTCAACGTCCCCAGCGGCGTTGTAGTACTCAATACCGCAAAGACCTTCCGCGTCGGCAAACTAAGTGGAAGTGGCGAACTTGGCGGTATCAGCGACTTTGGAAACGGTACGAGCGGTGCCAATACATGGCAAGTAGGAAACGATGCCAACTGGAGCTGTGCTGTGAAAATCACCGCAAACTCCAACTTGGTGAAGTTAGGAACAGGCAAGATAACCTGGAACGCTGCCAATACCAATACAGGCACCACCACAGTGAAGGAAGGTGAACTTTGCATCAGCGCGACAACAAAACTGGGAACAGGCCGACTGACTGTCAACGAGGGAGCCATACTTTCTGGTAACAATAATAAGACCAAGGCTCTGGAAAACAACGCATTCGTCATCGATGGTACTATCCGTCCAGGCGCCATCGAAGGTTCCATCACTGGTACCATCTATTTCGGAGGAAAGAATGTCACTATCAATGAAAAAGGTGTGCTGTCGATTAGTGCTAACAAATGTATGACTAATAGTTCCAATGGCTGTACAGGCATCTCAAACATAGGCAGCCTGACGCTCAACGGCACCATACGTATCATCCCCACTTCCATCAACTCACTGCAAGAGGGCGACAGCATTCGCCTGTGGACAGATGTGACCACAGTGAGCGGCACACCGAAAGTAGAGGGTACCAACGGCATTGAGTGGGATGACAGCCGACTGATAAGCGAGGGTCTGCTCTTCGTCAAGAAAATACAAGCGGGCATCGCCTCGCCCTTCATCCCCCAACACTCGACAGCCAACATCTACGACATCCACGGACGTATGGTAAGACGCGGAGCCACATCAACCGAAGGCCTGAAGCCTGGCATCTACGTTATCGAAGGTCGCAAGTGTATGGTGAAATGAATGTAAGCGTATCCGCTTTTACATAAAGATGTAAAAGCGGATACTGCTCTTTTTCCATGTAAAACAACTTGTTTTACTTCCTAAAGAGGCATCTTCTTGGGTCGTAAACGGTATCTTTCTGAAGGTAAAACAAGTTGTTTTACTGTTGGATGTCATATTCCTTCAACGACTGCTCCTTTGGTGTTTCGTTTGCGCTCAAATCCCATTTCAACCAGCCTCTTTCCGAGTTCAACGTCCGTTCCTTTCTTGATCGTAAAGGTAGGAAACATCTTTTCCAGTCGTTTCATAATTTGCTTGTTACAGCTGTTTGCATGGGAGCGCGGTCGTCCTCGCCCGCAATGGTGGCGGGCGAGGACGACCGCGCACGATACTGCCGAATACCGCCAGAACTCATGCCCCAAATGGGTATGAGCTGGCAGCCTTCGTTTTATCGTGCTAATAAGCGATTAACTTGTGGAATTTTGATGTTGTACCGATAAACTGTTGGCTCTCTTCCAATAATTTTAAATTCTGTGTTAATGGTTTATGGTTAATTGTGAGTTGTTTTCGTTGCGAGCCGCTTCCGATTGGCTTGCGCGCCTCAACCATCTCGTTTGCGTGTCGCTTGCGATTACAATGCAGAGGTACTACATTCCCGTTGCGGTCTACGAATACTTCACAAGAAATTTTTATTTTTTTTTCTGAGATTTGTTTTACCTAATTCAGTTGACGCAAAACTGTTGCACTGTTGCAGTGTTGCAGTTCTCTAAAGGGTATTTCCATACCCTAAAAATACTTCTATATTTATATATAAATATAGAGTTAATTTTTGACTTTCATAGAATGCCGAGCGCCAGCAGTCTCGACGAAGTCAAGGCTGTAACGCTTGTTGATTTCAAGTTGTCTTTCCTGAATATGGTGGTTGACGCTTTTCCAAAGAAAGTTTACTTTTCCCAGTTCAGATTTGGAACTTCCAAAGTTATTTTGTAATTTTGGATAAAATCGCAAACCTTATGTAAATAAAGGCAGTTCCGAGGATTGAGAAAAATCGGGGTTACGAACTGGCAACGGTTCTCATTTCCTCATTCTGCCGTGATTTGCTTATCAAAGAACTCCCGACTCAGAGCCACCAGCCTGTTTCAATGGCTCGTTGTCGGGGACAAAAATAGTAAAAAATCTCGTAGGTTGTATGCCGCAAACGTTTTTTTACGAATTATTTGCTCATTTCATTTTTTTGCCCTATATTTGCATCGTTCAGCTTAGTTAAACATATTATATGTGTAGATGAACATCTTAGTGTTAGTTTTGTAGGTCAGATTGGAAGTAAAAGCCGTTTGTGCATTTCTAATGTAGCTGACAACTACAACATTGATATTTTAAATTATTATGTCTTTCGTATGAATAAGATTAAGGATTTGCCTCTACTTGTATGGGAAAAAGGTAAAGATGTTCCTGGTAGGGACAGAAGTGTTTGGCGTTTTGATATTTGTGGTGCTCTTATCCGAAAATTTGATTATGGAAAGACTACAGAGTTTGGATGGGAAATAGACCACATCAAGCCCGTTTCTAAGGGTGGTAGTTTTGAAATAGGAAATCTACAGCCTCTGCAATGGGAAAACAATCGTGCCAAGAGTGATGGATATGAGATTCCTAAGGTAAGATATGAAAACGGACATAACCGAGTAGTTCCGTTCTATGGGATTCTGCTATTCTGAATTGTATTGAAAAAGGACGGAGGGAGCCAGTGTTGCCCTTCGCCCTTTTTACATTCTTAACAATAATAGTTAACTTCCTTTCTGCGGCTCTAGGCTTTGGAAGTAGCCTATTTCCTCCATTATCTTGTCGGCTTGGACTATATGGCCAAGTTCGCATGTATGCCGATATTCGGCAATAAGGTCATCAATGGTCTTTCCAACAAGCTTTCGCGGTGTTTTGTAGAGTCTGTCATAAGTTGCCCTCTTATATCCTTTCTGCCAAGCCTCCTTATTTTGGTACTTGGAGATACTGACTTCTTTTACAAGATGCTCGTTAGCTATGGAATCGGAAACTTTCTTTTTCTGCTTATATTCTTCCCTTTGCTTTTGGTTATCTTTATGCGAATCCCACAAACTGCCAACAACGTAAACAATGCCGAAGAAAAGAAGCGCACCAACAATACCAGTGAATGGGCCTCCTTCTTTCTCCTGCTCTAATGCTTCTTCCTGAGCTTCGTGCATATAGACGGATTGGGCTTGGCTAGCCATCAGTGGCAAGCAAACTAAGCATAAGAAGAAAAGGATTCTCTTTAGCATATCAAAGTCTCGATAATTTTATACATTGCAGCAAGTAGCGGAGACAAACCAACGAGCAAAAGGAGCATGCAACCGCTTGCCTCACCTACACCTGCCTTATTATCTCCAACGGGCTTGCGTCCAGTTTCCTCGTTAACCTGAATTTGTTTCTTCCAATAGTCAATCATCTTTTTGACTGAGCCTGGTTCTGATTTCTTTGGTTCTTGCAAATTGATGATTTGCATGGATTTTGTCTTTATATCCCAAAAGGCAATAACAACATTATCGCATTTTACATGCTTTTTCCCTTTACCAAAACTAGTAGCAAGACCTACAGCCGCGCCCAAAATAGGTCCACCTAATAATAATCCTGTAGCAACTCTTGCTCCTCTTGTATCAGACCTCTTATATTCCACAGTGTCATCAAAATGCCAGTAATCAAACACAATGATTTGAGAGTTGTGTATGTTTACCTTAGTGTCATCAATCTGCACACTAATTCCATGAGTGTGAATGTAAATGCAAGCATTGTCTTGGTACTCCTTGATATGAGCAAATGCATCGCAGTTGTTTTCGGGATACCAATCAAATAGTTTTTGGCTGTCATCATCTACGAACATACAGCCGCCGATGTTCAAATCCTCTGGAAATGTCTCTGGACACTTCGCACTGTCGATAATCTCCTGTAAGTCATCTAAAATCATATCACTGTTTTTTTAAAGATATTACATTATCTATTTTCTTGGAGCATCGTAATAATCATAGGAAGGTCCACTACTATGACCACAACTTTTGCATGCGCCAACAACATTAAATAGCACCATAAGCAGAATCATCAATGCCATAACCGTGCAACCGATATTCTGTTTAATGTTGCTGTCAGAGTCAGCCCAGTCAGGGGCTTTGAAAATCAAATAAAAGACGAGGATGCATCCTCCAATAAAAAGTAATACTTTCATGTCGTCATTTGTTATAAGATTTTTTTATAATCACAAAAACGGCGCGGTACTGATTCCGCATCGGTTCTAGAGGCATCGCCAAACGCCGTTCTCCCAGATACAAGTTTCAGCCCGCGCCTACTGCGCGAGCATCAAAAAGTCAACGCTTCCTTATGTTGTTCTAAGTCTATTGGTCTATCCGCTCATTACTATTTAAACATTTAATAATTAGATACTTACGAAATCCAATGCATTCCGCTTGATAACAAGCGGATAACGTTCGGGGTGGCGAAGACTGTCAATTTCGAGATCCACGTCGAGGTCGGGCCACTCGATGGCTTCGGGGCCTGACATCTGGACATTCAAGACGCTGCGGGTGGGCGCATCCTGCATCCACGGGATGCGATTGTACGACAGGAAATAGTCGTGGCCCAGCACGGAGAGCATGATGCCCTGCGCGTTAATCATCAATACGCTTGCCGATGTGCTGGCGGAATTGTTCTTTGAAGCTGTCTGCATATTTCTCTACGATTTTCTTCTCCCCGATGTTATCAACATCGCGGAACCTCCCTTCTTGGCCAGTTCCACGCGGGGCTCCAGCCAGTACTTGGCCTCGTGGCCGCCGCAGATGACGTGGATGTGCATCCGCTCCTCCTCGTTAGAGTATATCTTGAACGTGTATTCGCTCTCGCGTCTGAATACTGGACTCATAATCTACTTAATTCCATTCCCCCCGAAAAATTAATAAATCGTCACAAAAAAGGGCCTGGTCGCACAGCTCCGAGTCGTAATCATTACATTCTTGCCTTCTGCTTCTCTCCGGCACCAGAGCCACGATATTTTGAGCGGGCCTCGTTGAACTTCCAGGTAAGGTCAAGCACAAAGGTGCGACGGGCAGGATTGTGCGTAGTCAGTTCTCGATAACCGAAGACGATGGCATCGCCCTTCGAGTACCACTGGAGTGAGGCGTTGAGCCGGAAACCGTGTGGCAATTCGATGTCGTTCTGCCAACCAAGAATAAACCAAGGATGGTTCAACGTGATGGTGGAGCCATCGGCCGTAGGCGATTTGACCGAAGGTCGAGCCACCTCACGCTCGGGAGAACTGATGCGAGCATCGTTCTCCCCTCGCACACTCGGTGCCTTGAAATCCTGCAACTGAGTGATGATAGTCCACATAGGATGCCAGCAGCCGATGGTAGGCCGTGCTGACAACTGGATGCTGAACTTGTTGTAATCCTCCCAGCTGTTGATGGGACGCACAAGGCTGACAAGGGGATCTTCTGAACCAGGGAAAGGCTCTGTCGACATAGTGAGGGCATCCTTCACGCGGCCATAG
>CACZZQ010000031.1 GCA_902785695.1 uncultured Prevotellaceae bacterium
GCTTAAGAAGAAGCCCACCCCAACCCCTCCCCAAGGGAGGGGCTTTCTAAGGGGTGACAGGAAAAGAAATGGAGCCACACAATCTATCGTCTGCACTCCTGCACTCCTGCACTCCTGCACTCCTAAACTAATCTACCAATCTACTAAACTACTAAACCACTATGAAAAAGAAAGAACTTTGGAAATTCGTGATTCAGACGGCCATCTCGATTCTGTCGGCCATCGCCACCGCACTGGGAGTCACGTCATGCATTGCATAACAATGAAAATTGTAAAAAAGGAAAAAATGCAAAAATGAAGTATTAAGAGGTGTTCGCTCACGCGAATGCCTCTTGATGATTTTAGTATGATTTTTTGTAGCTTTTTCAGATTTTTCTTTGTATTCAGCGCAATTTTCACTACCTTTGCACTCAGAATCATTTATTAATAGGAATTATGGCAGAAATCATACAGAATGAAGGCGAGGAAAAGAGTACCGTGAGCACGGATTCTCAGAGCCGAAGTTTTATAGAACAGATGGTGAAGGATGACCTGGCGGCAGGCAAGAACGGCGGGCGTATGCAGACACGCTTCCCACCAGAGCCTAACGGCTACCTGCATATCGGCCACGCCAAGGCCATAGCCATTGACTTCGGACTGGCTCAGAAATACGGCGGCGAGTGCAACCTGCGCTTCGACGATACCAACCCCCAGAAAGAGGACACGGAGTTCATAGAGAGCATAGAGCAGGACATCAAGTGGCTGGGCTACGAGTGGGCCCACGTCTACTACGCCAGCGACTATTTCCAGGAGCTGTGGGACTTTGCCGTATGGCTCATCAAGCAGGGCCGCGCATACGTGGACGAGCAGAGTGCCGAAGTGATAGCCCAGCAGAAAGGCACCACCACAAGCCCGGGAACAAACTCACCCTATCGCGACCGCCCCGTGGAAGAGAACCTGCAGCTGTTTGAATTCATGAACAGCGGCAAGTGCGAGCCGGGAAAAATGGTGCTGCGTGCAAAAATCGACATGACCCACCCCAATATGCTGTTCCGCGACCCGCTGATCTATCGCGTGCTGAACATCCCACACGTGAAGACGGGCGACAAATGGAACGCATATCCCATGTATGACTTCACCCACGGACAGAGCGACTATCTGGAGGGCGTGACCCACTCATGGTGCACGCTGGAGTTCGTGGAGCACCGTCCCTTGTACGACCTTTTCGTACAGTGGATGCGAGAATGGGCTGATGCTTGCGGAGCAACAGCCGAGAGCGGTAGCAGACTCTACACTCTCCACTCTACACTTTCCACTTATCAGGGCCCACGTCAGACAGAGTTCAACAAGCTGAACCTGAACTACATCCTGCTCTCGAAGCGCAACCTGCGCACACTGGTGAGCGAAGGTCTGGTGAGCGGATGGGACGATCCACGTATGCCGACCATCTGCGGATTCCGACGTCGCGGCTACTCACCAGAAGGCATCAAGAACTTCATGGAGAAGATTGGCTATACGAAGATTGACGCACTGAACGACATGGCCCTCTTCGAGAGTGCCCTGCGCGATGACCTGAACACCAGAGCCTTGCGCGTCAGTGCCGTGCTCGACCCCGTGAAGGTAGTCATCACCAACTATCCTGAAGGACAGCAGGAGATGCTCACAGCCATCAACAACCCCGAGAACGAGGCCGACGGCACACACGAAGTGGAGTTCAGCCGCGAACTGTGGATTGAGCGCGATGACTTCATGGAAGAGGCCGAGAAGAAATTCATGCGCTTGGCTCCCGGCAAGGAGGTTCGCCTGAAGAACGCCTATATCATCAAGTGCGACGAGGAGCACCCCTGCGACAAAGATGCCGACGGCAAGGTGACAACGATTTACTGCACCTACGACCCGGAGACACGCAGCGGACTGCCAGGTGCCAACCGCAAGATCAAGGGAAAGACACTGCACTGGGTGAGCTGTCACAACGCCGTGAAAGCAGAGGTACGCCTGTACGAGCGTCTGTGGAAAATGGAGAACCCACGCGACGAGCTGAAACGACTGGAGGAAGAGGAAGGCATCAAGGGAGCCGACGCACTGCGACAGATGATGAACCCCGACAACCTGCACATCCTCAACAACTGCTATATAGAACCCTTTGCCGCCAAACTGCCAGCACTGAGCTACCTGCAGTTCCAGCGCATAGGCTACTTCAACGTAGACCCCGACTCTACGCCAGAGAAGCCCGTATTCAACAAGACCGTAGGGTTGAAAGACACGTGGAAGAAGTAAGAAGTTAAAGGTGAGAAATGATGAATCAGACTGGTGATGACTATTTCGACAGCAAGGAGTTCCACCAACTCCTGGAAGCTTACGAGGCAGCCGTGAGCGCAGGGGAACCTGTGTTCATGGACACCGAAGAGCTGGTAGACATTGCCGACTATTACCAGTACACCTATCGCAAGGACAAAGCCGAAGAAGCCATCACACTGGCTCTGAGCCTCTCACCAGGCAACTGTGCGCCACTCACCTATCGCATACACGAGGCACTGCAGCAGGGAAACACCCAGAAAGCATGGCAACTGCTCGACAAAATCATTGACAAAGACGAGCCCGACTATATCTACGACCGCGCAGAGATACTGCTCTGCGAGGGACGCACCGACGAGGCCGACGAATATCTCAGGGAAGTGTTCAGAGACGTGCCGGAAGACGAGCAGCCAGACTTCGTGGTCGACGTAGCCAACATCTACAACGACTACGGACAGCCAGAAAGAGCCATGATGTGGATGGCAAAAACCAAACACGAAGACTCCAACGACTTCAAGGAACTCATGGCAAGGACACTCTTCGAAATGGGGAAATACAAGGAAAGCCAGAAACTATTCAACGAACTCATCGACACCGACCCCTTCTCGACAAGCTATTGGAACGCACTCGCATCGGCACAGTTCATGGACGAAGACTACAGCGAAGCCATAGAAAGCAGCGAATATGCCATTGCCATTGACCCACAAGACCCACAGGCATTCATTTCCAAAGCTAACGGACTCTTCCGACTGAACAACTACGAGGAAGCACTGGATTACTACCGACGCTATCAGGAAAAAGTACCCGAAGATGAGTTCGCATTGCTATATGAAGGCACATGCCTGATCAACTTGCAGAGGATAGACGAGGCTATCCTGGCATTGGAGAAAGCACTGGAAATAGCACCGGAAGACTCGCCAAACGTCGCTGACATCTATCAAGAGCTGGCATTTGCCTACGGAGAGAAGAAAGACACCGACAAGGCATTGGAACTGCTCGACAAGGAAGAAACTACAGATTGCGACCAGGTGCAGCTGAACCTGATCAAAGGACATATACTTCTGGTGGCAGACAGGCTGAACGAGGCCAGAAAATGCTTCCACAGGGCAGTGGCATTGAGCGACACCCCCAAGCAGACACTGCTCAGAGTCATCGTATCGTTCTACGACAACCGCTATCTGGAAGGCGCATACATCCTGTTCAGGAAATACCTGAGCCACTACGAGAAAAAAGAGCACGGCAACAACACCGAAGGCTATGCCTACATGGCTCTCTGCTGCTATGACAAGGGAATGTACAAAGAGTTTCTGGACTACCTGAAAATAGCCTGCCAGGTAAACCCAAGGGAATGTCTGCTGGCACTCAGCCACCTGTTCCCGGAAAACGTGAAACCAGAAGACTATTATCAATACATCAAAGACAAACTGATAACAAAGGAATAAGAACAACATGAGTTGGATATCAACACTTTTAAGTAATCTGAACTATGGCACCATACTGCTGCTGATGCTGCTCGAAAGCACCGTCATCCCAGTACCGTCGGAACTGGTAGTGGCTCCGGCAGCATATCATGCGGCAAGCGGCGAACTCAACGTATTGCTGATAATCCTCTTTGCCACCATAGGAGCCGACCTCGGAGCATCCATCAACTATTTCGTGGCACTCTACGTAGGGCGGCCTGTCATCTATAAGTTTGCCAACAGCAAATGGGGAAAGATGTGCCTGCTCAACCAAGAAAAGGTGGAGAAGAGCGAGCAATACTTTGACAACCACGGCGTGATGGCAACACTCACGGGAAGACTGGTGCCAGGCATTCGCCATCTGATCAGCATACCCGCAGGACTGGCACGCATGGCCTATTGGAAATTCCTGCTCTACACCACTATAGGAGCCGGAGCATGGCACGCCATTCTGGCTGGGATGGGATGGTATCTGCACACCATCGTACCAGAAGAGCAACTCAACGACACCATCAAAGAGTATAACCATTACATCGTCTATGCAATACTTGCCATCGTGGTTGTCGCCATCTTATATGTCGTAGCAAAGAATATCATCAAAGCAAGGAAAACAAAATAAAACGTAGTTGGTATGGCACAGAAAAACAATCATCTTGTAATTATGGCCGGAGGCGTGGGAGCACGGTTCTGGCCTATGAGTACGGCTGAGAAGCCCAAACAGTTTATCGACGTACTGGGAACTGGGAAAACACTGCTACAGCTAACAGTGGAGCGTTTCGGACAGCTGGTGAAGCCAGAGAACATCTGGGTGGTAACCAATCAGAAGTACCTGGACATCGTTAAGGAACAGCTGCCACAGATGCCAGAGGGAAACATCCTTTGCGAGCCCTGCCGCAGAAACACGGCACCATGCATCGCATACGTCTCGTGGCGTATCAAAGCCAAAGACCCCAAGGCAAACATCGTAGTGACACCAAGCGACCACATCGTGATGGACGTACAGGAGTTTCAGCGTGTCATACAGGAATGTATGAACTTCACAGCTGAAAGCGATGCAATTGTTACATTGGGAATGAAGCCTACACGTCCTGAGACAGGATACGGGTATATTCAGGCAGACCTCTCAGCATCATCGCTGCGCAACAAGGGCATCTTCCGCGTGGAATCATTCCGAGAAAAGCCCGACCTAAAGACTGCCGAGCAGTATATCAAGAAGAACTACTATTTCTGGAACGCAGGCATCTTCATCTGGAATGTCAGCACCATTGTCAACGCCTTCCGCATCTACCAGCCCAAGATCAACAAGATTTTCGAGCAAATGCTGCCCATATACGGCACACCAGAGGAACAGGCTGTCATCAACGAGAAATTTCCACAGTGCGAGAACATCTCAGTGGACTATGCCATCATGGAGAAGGCAGAGGAAATCTTTGTATGTCCTGCTGACTTCGGATGGAGCGACCTGGGCACATGGGGCTCACTACAGACACAGTCGAAGCGCGACATCTACGGCAATGCCTGCATCGGTGAGAACATCAACCTCTTTGACACCCACAACTGCATCATTCACACCACACAGGAAAAGAAAGTCGTTGTCCAGGGACTTGATGGTTACATCGTAGCCGAGAACAACGACACGCTCTTAATCTGCAAATTATCTGAGGAGCAGCGCATTAAGCAGTTCTCAGGCGAGTCATAACAACTCGCCCCCGAACTGTTTATCTGACAATCACTTTCCTGTTGTTGATAACATTAAGTCCAATACGAGGTCTGTCCAGTCGTTTTCCGTCGATTGAATAGACCTTGTTGTTTTCTGCCTCGGAAGTATCAACAGACTCTATATCAGTAGTGATGACACCCCTCATCGCATCCTTCACCTCGTCGGCACTCAATGCGTAGTTGTAGACACGCACATCGTCATAGTAGGCACTGATATTGGAATCGGCGTTAAACTGACTGCGTCCCAGGTAATTCAACGACGGACGGATATCGCTTGGCTTGATGGTGATACCCGTGGTCTGCGCTGCAAGCTCACCGTCAACGTAAATCTTCGTGGTGTCCTTGCCGATAGTCACTGCCACATGCTTCCATTTCACACCCTGCAACTTGGACGGGCAATCCAACGTCTGCTCTTCCCCCCCATTCTTAATGGCAAAACGCATCTTGTTTGTATAGCTGTTATAAGGCGTAAGGAACAAATAGTGGTCGGTATCGTTGCCAAAGTCGAAGATACGCTGCCAGGTGGCATTCGTAGCACGCCAGTTAACCCATGCGGCAAAGGTCAGCTCGTCGCTGGATGCTATCTCGTAGGGCAGCTGCACATACTGATACGCAAGATTCAGGCACTTGCCGCCAGCTATCGTGTCGGCAATATACTTCGCACCGGTAGAAGCCATATCCATCATGTTGGGCGTATCATCATAGAGATTGTCCTCGAAATACCAACGGGCAATCATCGAAGGCTCGCCCAACGGTGAGGCTTCCACGGAATCAGAGGCCTCGGAGATGTTCTGCGACTTATCCACAGCCTTCACCTTATATATATATGAGAGGTGCGGACGGCACGTGTTGTCAACAAACGTAGGCTCGGCCAACTGACGGGCAATCACATTCCAGTCGCCAGTACCCTTCTCGGCTCTCACCACGATATAACCCTCTACATCGGCCTCACTGTTGGCTGACCAGTTCAGCTGTACGGATGCCGAATGATTCGTAGCCTGCAAACCAACTGGCTGTGCAGGAGCCTCCATATCATATTCCACGTCAACAGGGATGAAGCGGAACAGCAGTCGGTCACGATTAGCAGCATCCTTGGGCATCGATGACTGCACGATATTGGCAGTAGTTGCCGTTGAAGCAGAAGCCAGATACAACGCACTCTCGCGATTACGGATATAATAATAGCCGTCACCAGCATACTCAAGATACCATAGTTCATTAGAGGAATAAATATCCTGCTTGTATGCCATCACCTCAGCACCAGATGACATAGAGAAATCACGTACATTCATGTGAATCTTCGAGTCGGCTACTGATGAAATGGAATAGAAGCTATAGTCACCACCAACACGAGGATCACAGGGCTTGACGACCCATTTCTGCGTGGTCTTGCCAGAATACTTTTCCTGAGTGATGGCAGGGTTATCCAATGTTTTATAGGCAACGACATTTCCCTTTGTGCCAGACGCTTTGTTCACCAGCTTATACGTACCGTTAATCATACAGGGGGGGACATCCTCGCCCCAAGTGACATCAATGACACGCTCGGCATTAGTCTGACCTACCTGATAGTCGGTACCACCAGGAATCTCCATCATAAACTCACGAACAGGGCCGAAGCCGTCGAAATAGACATCACGCTCTTTGGAAAGAAACTGATAGGTAGTTGTCTTTGCCTGTCGCTCGCTGGAACCGATAAAGGCTTTCACACGACCGTCATCATGACGATATACGCTGGCTGCTGTCCAGTTATTACGATGTTCTCCATAGGCCAACTCGCAGCCGTTGCGACTAATCTGACAAAACTCGCCGCGTGCACGACTGTCAAAGCCCCACCAGATACCAACTGTCATACCATATTTCAAACCAATCATGGCCTCACCCACATTGTGCATCTCGTCGGCATAGCCCGTCTTGCCATCCTTCACCAATTGCTGGAAGAAACCGGCAAAGTTGTCGAACGAACCTGCCAACTGATGGGTATTACCCCAATCGTAGTATTGTTTGCCAGAAGTATACCATTCTATAGCCTTGTCATCGTTCAGCGTATTACCACCTACAATAGCCACATCGGCAAAACGAGGATACTTCTCTTTCAGGATTTTGGCCACCTGCTTTTGTTTCTCAGGCGTTGCACCTTCTTCAACAGTCCAAAAGTCAGGCTCGTTGAAAGGAGATACTCCCACCACAGGATGCTTAGTCTTCTCCTGAAGATAATGCACATGACTGTTGATCATAGCCGCCCAGCGATCTACGTTAGCAGACTTGTTCTTGACAAAGTACTCATCAGTACCAGCCTCCTGATCGGCAGTAAGCACAAGAGGAAGAGTTGCTGAGACCTTGTTAAGGATTCTGTTGCGCTGATTAATCATATTAATCACATCGCTGCTAAGCACGGAGTCGTTGGTAAGAGGCTTGGTGAATCGATAGGCAGAACGTCCTATACCGATATTCTCCTTACCCATGTGGTTGATACCTTTCAGCATGATGTGCTCATTCATCCATGCCTGATCCATTCCCCATGTAGGATTGTAGCGCACGCCTTCTGATGTGATGCCAAAGGGTACGTAGACATCGGCTTTCTTGTTGCACTGAAGATAACGACTGGAGGATGCGCGCTGAGCCTCTTGTGCAAAAGCAGTGGAAGCACTTAGTGCCACCACTGCGAATAATATATTCCGCTTAATCTGTATCATTGTCAATAGAATTAGATTACTTGATCATTGTTTTATAAGTGCGACCGTCAAGGACTCTGATATACAGGCCTGGCTTGACATAAGGATTGTTTACAAGACGACCGTCAAGTGTATATAAACCATTCTGTCGCAGCATCTTCGTTACAGAACGGATGCCAGTCTTTTCCATGTTGGCGGCCTTCTCTTCTTCTGTAACACCAACGATAGACATTGTCTCGCCCTCCCAGTTGTCAATCACCTCAACAGCCTTGCTTTGAGTGTCTGTAAACGAACGGATATTTGCCATGTAGGCCTGACGAGTAGGACGGTTGCTTTCATCAACAACCTTCACGAAGACACCGTTCTCCTCATTGTAATAGCCAACTTGAGCTTTTCCGCTGTTATAAAAACCTCTCAGGTTGCCATCACCAGTCTTCTGAGATGTATCATCTCCAAATTCCAAGAAATGTGCCTCGGCCTCAGTAGAGCGGAAGATATAGGGTACGCCAGCTTCTGTCTCGTCAACCTCTTGAAGGCACAACTGTGTGTAATCCGAATTGATGCCTGCTATCTTGTAGAACTTGATGGTGGATGACGGATGCAGGGCATAAGGCAGACAAATGGTAGAGAACTGATTGGGTACTACCGTACGTATATAAAGCGGTGTGTAGCGAATAGAAAAATCAGTGGCACACCACCATCCCTCACGCTTATCATTCTTCCTTGAGCTCGATGAGTTGCCATACTCCAACCATGCACCATCCTGTACTCCTTGCTTCGAACTCTCAAAGCCGATAGTAAACTTGCTGCTGTTGTCCAAATAAATTGGAGCAGAATACAACAGATCCCAACGATTAGCTACAGGCATCGTGGTCAGATCCAGGAAGTCAGCCGTAAGGGGCTGAGTCTTTTCTATGGTAGCACCATCAGTGGTTGCAATATATCCGTGTTGGTCTGAGAGGCAGTAATGCTCTGTAGAAGCCTTGCACTCTAAGGCATACAAACCGTGAGAACTTCCTATAGAGCCCAAATCCTGTTTAACTGCCAAGGTCTGCGTCAAGTCAGTGGCATCTACCTCACTCCACCAGGCGTTCCAGCAGGTTACGCCATCTATGGTATTTATTCTCTGGTCACCGTCTTTATATGTACCAGCCTTTATTGTCCATCCTGAGGTAGCTTTAAACACAGGATTCTTGATTTTATCTGTGATTCTGGTATAAGTCATGTACTCATCGAGAGCAGATTCCAAAGCCTGCAAACTGGCTGCGACATCACTCACCGTCGTAGCATTCTTTGCGGCATCAAACTTCTGTTTAAACTCTTCATAGCCATACAATTTCCAAGAAAGGATTTTCTCGGCATAGGTCAGCAAATAGCCATCAGACAAATAAGCATAAGCCATGAGAGCATCTTCTACAGCTTTCTCTGCCAAAGCCAATGCATCTGCATCATTCGTAGTAATAGCGGAGAATACGGAAGTTAGGTCGCTGTTCAAGAAGTCTATTTTCGTATTGTAGACTTTAAAGGCCTCAGCCTTCAAGCGGGCTTTCTCGATACCGTCGGCAATAGCAGAGTCTTTGGTGGAGAAGAGCTGACAGAGCAGAGCCTGGTCAACCTGTGCCTTTGCTGCAAGCTGATACATCTGAATACGTCCTTGTGTTGACTCACCGCTATTGAAGCTTGTGAATTTAGTCACCCAATTGGATGTGGTATTATCTATGAGAAACTGATTGGTTATTGCTGAAGAACCAGGCCTAACAGCTCCCATTCTACCATATATGCCACCAGGCATATTGCAGGATGCTATTGAGAAATAGTAGTTTGTATAGGGTTTTAACTCAAAAAAAGTATTAACAGCAGACTCAGAGGTGGAACCTCCATTACCGTATGCCTGCAAAAAGGTCTTTCCATCATTGCCACCAGCACTCACCACTTGGAAATAAGGAGCAGCCAGAGGATTACCCTTACCGTCCGTCCATCCATCAAAGCCAAAATCGAAACTACCGTTTACAAGTGCATTACCACCCATATAATAGGTCTTGCCATCCAATTCAATGGCATCGCCTGCCTTCCATGTGGCACTTGCTGCAGTCACAAAAGCAGTCTTGCGCTCTACATTGTTGGCATCCCAGAGAATGACTTGATACTGGCAGCCATTCGTGGCTTGATGGTCTTCGTAAGTATATGTACCAGCCTCTTCCTTGAGGGGGATGGTGTCGATGGTCTCCCATGTTTTACCTAAACCAGCTCTGCGTTGCACCACCATAAGATTGTTCATCTCGCCATTACTGTCATGCCACTGTAGGGTAGCCACCTTCTCACTATTGCTGAAAGAAACAACGAGATCTGACGGGGCATACTGTGTAGGTATCTTTGGCACGTAATTCATCTTGCCATTATAGGCAATACCTGAGTTCATCTCTGAATAATACTTTCCTGCCGGAGTAAGAGAACCATTCTTATACAGACGAGATGGGTCGCGCTCACCATTCCAATAATAATAGCGCTCTACATAATCCCAGCCGTTCATCTTTGTACAGATGCGTTCCAAGGCATCCTTTGTCTGTGCCTCAGTAGCTCCACTGGCAAAAGCCCCATTATTATTCCAAGAAGCACCCCAGCACCACTCTGAGATCCAGATGGGACGCTTGTATTTATCAGACCAATAATGCATATTATTAAAGCTTCCCTCTGCCCAATAGCAATGCAGATCGATAATATCACAACGCCAGCCGCGCTTGTCAACCTCATCAAGGAAATCAGCCAAGAAACCTGTAGCATTCCAATAGTCACTACCATCCCATGAAGCAGGTGAGCAAAGGCGCAAACCCGTACGCATCATGTTCTCCCAGTTATTCAAAATGGTTTCTAAATCCTGAGGATGGTCATCAGACCCATTCTTAGGTTCGTTATTATTCTTCGTATGAGGTGACCACGTTGCTCTACCAATAGCACGAGAAGAAGGATAGTCCTCATAAATGTGATTGGGCACGCATTCATAGTCAGGTCCCATATCATGACCTTCACTCCACGTATAACTGCTTTGCACATTAAGTGCAGCCAGAGTAGCAGTATTCAAGTCGTTTGCCAACTGTTTCTTACCGGCATCATACCATTTGAACACACGATACGACGTGATACTGTTGTTCAAAATAGCAGGCATCTGTGCCATTTCAATATCAGCATCAGCAGCGATAAAGCAACGGCTGTAGCCACGTCCGTCGGCTTTCAAGGAGAATGTCACCATGTAGCCGCGCTTCAGTTTGAACGAACTGATACGGTTGTTCAGCTTTGCATCTGTCAGCGTATTCATATAGCCATCCGTATGTTCCAAACCGAAATCGTTGCACATATCACCCTCGAAGTTGGGCTCAGAATAAACAGTCAACGGCTTGAATTTATTACCACCGGCATAAGGCAACACGATACATCCCAGGTTGTAGAGCTTCACCTGGCAGTTGGTTCCATCGACAGCCTTTTCTCCGTTAATCTGAATGTATTTCAGCCACGTCGTAATTTTTGATGGTTTGATCTTATCAAGTATCAGCACGGCATGATCCGTGTTGGTGATGTTGACCAAACCATCACCAGCAAAGGGTGTAGAGCCCGTAATGATATAGTCAACATCGTCACTCAGCGTCACCATAGAAGAAACTTGGCTGACAGTTGTTTTCGTGTTGGCTGCCATCATATTGACATGCCCCAACATCAAGACGAGAATCAAAGCCAGAATAGCAGAAAATCTTTTAGTCATTATTATAAGTTTTTAGTTAGTAATCAACTTGTCGTTTGCAAAGATAATATATTTATATTAAACGGCAAAACAAATTCAGTTATTTTCGTTTTTTGGTATCTGAAGTTCCAAATCATTGCGATGGGCAAAGATATGGGGCGACATGATTTCTACACCTGCTCCGTGGAAGTGGTCAAGTATATGCTGATGAAGTTCAGAATATATCTCCGACAGGTGATTTGTGTGGTGGGTATAGGCATTGATTTCATACTCCACATAGAAATCATCCAGTGAGGTCACACGAACGAAAGGCAAAGGCTTTTGCAGAAGATACCTGGTGGATTTTGCAGCAGCCAGCAACAGGCCCTCTATGAGTTCATGCTTCATATCATAACCTATAGTCACCTTTGTATGTACTATCACGCCATAGTTTTCTGCTGCAAACGTAAAATTAGAGGTTTGAGAACTCATCAGATTTGAGTTTGGTATCGTTATCACCTCATTCTTACGTGTCTTGATACGCGTCACCAAAGCCGTTTTCTCTATTACAAAGCCTTCCACATCACCAAAACGGATAAAGTCACCTATACGGAACGGGCGCATATAGGTCATCACCAAACCTGCCATTACATTGCCAACTATCGATGAAGAGCCGAGGGAAACTAACACACCAATAAACACAGAGACACCTTGAAAGATCTCTGAATTAGAACTGGGGAGCAACGGCCAGATGATGACAAACATAAATGAATAGAGCAGGAAGCGCAAGATAAAATAGGTTGGCTGTGCCCAGTCAGCATAGAAGCCGTTGATTTTCAGTTTACCTGATGCCACCTCATCAGAAAGATAATGGAGAGCCTTGACGATGTATCGGAAACAGAAGATGATGACAATGATCTTAAACAGATTAGGCAAATAGCCAATAATCGACATCACAATATCGACAAAGGGATTCCAGATATAACCAAGAATCGTATATGTAAGAGTTTTCGTCTCTGGGAATACGGAAAAGAGCAAAGGCACGCTGACGAGCAACTGCAGTGCAATGACAAAAATACGAAGCATACGGAAGAAGAACAAAAAGGTGATTCCACGTCTTCTGATATTGAATACCTCATAGTCCTTAATATTAAATGGTGCAGCCCATCGCATCACTCGCCTCAGCAAACGATAACGCCATTTCCTGTAAACCCAGAGGGTTGCCTTGATAAGCGAATATTGTGCTACAATGATGATAATCACCCATATCAAGCCTATTAATTTCTGATGCAGGCCGTATTCCTCGTGTATCTCTGCTATCTTTGAACTGATAATCTCTGAATATTTCGCGGCAAGCTCCTGGCGAGTTGTATTCTGCCATAAAGCATCAATGTCTGTAACACTGAGAATAACTTCATTACCTGCCATGATGTCACTGAAGAAATCACTTTCATAAACATAGACGGAGTCAGTAAACATCGTCAGGCGTTTGCCTTGAGACATAATCCTTGAATAGGCCTGTTCCACACGTGTCTCGGCATATACCCCACCCTTGCGTGCATAAAGGACAAGCAAAGTATCGCCATCTATAACGAGCGGTGCTCCTGGTGTAATCTTACGCAAAGAGTCTATTCGCGCCTTACGCTCAGCAACCTGTATAGAATCACTGCGCCCTGACGCTTCCAAGCGCTCCTGCATCATAATACGCTGCAACTGCAATTCCTGAACCTGATTGCGCAATACCTGTACTAAAGAATCGCTTCCAGACTTCAGAGAATCGACATTCATTTCCACTTGCGCATCAACAAACAAACACGAAAACAAGCAGATTATTGCTAAAAAAGACTTATAGGATTTGGTCAGCATAACATTTATCAATCAATTATCACTGCAAAAATAAGAAAAAAAATTCAATAACGAAAGAAAGTCTGATAAAATTTATTAACTTTGCAGCCAAAATTAAGCATAAGACTGAGAAAGCAATGGCAAACAACTTAAGATTTCAGGTCGTAGAAGAGGCGTTCAAGAAGCGCGCTCTGGAGGTTAAGGCACCCACAGAACGTCCTTCTGAGTACTTTGGCAAGTACGTGTTCAACCGTCAGAAGATGTACAAATATTTGCCGAAGGACATCTACGACAAGATGATTGACGTGATGGATAACGGTGCCTGTCTGGACCGTTCAATAGCCGACGCAGTGGCTGACGGCATGAAGAAATGGGCACTTGAAATGGGTGTGACACACTATACCCACTGGTTTCAGCCCCTGACAGAAGGTACTGCAGAGAAGCATGATGCCTTTGTAGAGCACGACGGCAAAGGCGGTATGATCGAGAAGTTCAGCGGAAAGCTGCTCGTACAGCAAGAACCCGATGCCAGCTCTTTCCCCAACGGTGGCATCAGAAACACCTTCGAGGCACGAGGCTATTCGGCTTGGGATCCTACATCACCCGTGTTTATCATTGACGATACGCTGTGTATCCCCACCATCTTTATCGCATATACAGGTGAGGCCCTTGACTACAAGGCTCCACTACTCCGTGCCATACATGCTGTAAGCAAGGCGGCAAAGGATGTTTGCCAGTACTTCTACGACGATGTAACCAAAGTACAGGTGAACTTAGGTTGGGAACAGGAGTATTTTCTTGTTGACGAAGGACTCTATTCTGCCCGTCCAGACCTGTTGATGACGGGGCGCACACTGATGGGACACGAGAGTGCGAAGAACCAGCAGATGGACGATCACTACTTTGGTACCATCCCTGATCGCGTACAGGCCTTCATGAAAGACCTTGAGATTCAGTCTTTGGAATTGGCTATTCCCTGTAAGACACGCCATAACGAGGTGGCTCCCAACCAGTTTGAGCTGGCTCCCATCTTCGAGGAATGCAATCTGGCCGTTGACCATAATATGCTGCTGATGTCGCTGATGAAGAAAGTGGCACGCAAACATGGCTTCCGCGTACTGCTCCACGAGAAGCCCTTCGATGGCATCAATGGTAGTGGTAAGCATAACAACTGGAGCCTCAGCGCCGATAATGGCGTGTTGCTCCACGCTCCCGGTAAGACGCCAGAAGAGAACCTACGCTTCGTGACTTTCATCGTTGAGACGCTGATGGCTGTCTATAAGCACAACGGACTGCTGAAGGCATCTATCATGAGTGCTACAAACGCTCACCGCCTGGGTGGAAACGAGGCTCCTCCTGCCATCATCTCTTCATTCCTGGGCACACAGCTCACAGAGTTGCTTGACCATATTGAAGAGTCAGAGACTAACGAGCTGTTCAACCTGAAGGGTAAACAGGGTATGCAGATTGACATTCCCCAGATTCCTGACCTCATCGTCGACAACACCGACCGTAACCGCACGTCACCCTTTGCCTTCACTGGCAACAGATTTGAGTTCCGTGCTCCTGGCTCCAGCGTCAACTGTGCCAGTGCCATGATTGCCTTGAACGCTGCAATGGCCGAGGCCCTCACCTCGTTCAAAGAGCGTGTGGATGCCAAGATTGCCAAAAAAACAGACAAGATACAAGCCATCCTCGAAGTACTTAAGGACGATGTTAAGACCTGTAAGCCCATCCGCTTCGACGGAAACGGCTACTCAGAGGAATGGGTGAAAGAAGCTGCCAAGCGCGGACTCGACGTTGAGAAGTCGTGTCCAGTCATCTTCGAGCACTACCTCGACGACTCAAGCATCAAGATGTTCGAGAGCACCAAGGTAATGAACCAGAAGGAACTGGAAGCCCGCAACGAGGTGAAATGGGAGATGTACGTCAAGACCGTACAGATAGAAGCCCGCGTACTGGGCGACCTTGCAATGAACCATATCATCCCTGTTGCCACCCACTACCAGAGTCAGCTCATCAAGAACGTACAGGGCATGAAGGATGTCTTTCCTCCAGAACGTGCCGAGCGTCTGTCAAGCCGTAACATGAAACTCATTGAGGAGATTGCCGAACGTACAGAGAAGATTGAGCAGTTGGTGGAAGACCTCACGGAAGCCCGTCGAGTAGCCAACCGCATTGAGGATATTCACCAGCGTGCCATCCAGTATCACGATACGGTATGTCCCCACATGGAGGCCATCCGCAAGCAGATTGACAAACTGGAACTCATCGTAGAAGACGGCTTGTGGACATTACCAAAATACCGCGAACTGCTGTTTATCAGATAAAATTATGACGGATCAATTGAACGAGGTGCTACAAAGAAACGTAGCCAAACTGTCGAAGCTATCGGAACGCGAGCGTGACATGATGCCAGCAGGCACCGCTCCGCTACCAAGTGTGGAAGAGGTAAGACGCATTGTGAGCTTGTGTAAGGACATCATCTTCACAGACTATTTCCACAAGCGACAAAGCGACGAACAGATGCGCTCTTATCATATCGGCGTCAGCATGGACGAGCTCTATTGTCTCCTGCGCCGGCAGATAGCCCGTGGCCTGCAGTTCTGCGAGGAATGCAGCGAGAACGACGTACTCAGTTCTGCGGAGAAGATAGCACTGAATTTCATTGACCAGTTGCCAGAGGTGAAGCGTCTGCTCTATACCGACGTGGAAGCGATGTTCCAAAGCGACCCGGCAGCCACCAACTACGGCGAAGTGATCTATTGCTACCCTGTGATGAACACGATGACCCATTACCGCCTGGCTCACGTGCTACACCAGATGCAAGTGCCGGTATTGCCACGTATCATCACTGAGCAGGCACACTCTAAGACAGGTATCGACATCCATCCAGGTGCTCAGATAGGCGAGTATTTCGCTATTGACCACGGTACAGGCGTAGTCATCGGCGAGACAACAATCATCGGCAATCACGTCACGCTCTATCAGGGTGTAACACTGGGTGCGAAGAGCTTCCGATACGACGAGAACGGCAATATGCTGAACATTCCCCGCCATCCCATCATAGAAGATCATGTCACTGTCTATTCCAATGCTTCTATCCTGGGACGCATCACCATTGGACACCATTCTATCATCGGAGGCAACATCTGGGTGACCAACGATGTACCGCCCCACTCTCGCATACAGCAGAGCAAGGCAGTAGACCTTTCGTTCCAAGGAGGTCTGGGGATATAAATTTTATTCTTTGCTCATCCCCTCGCCATCCCCCATCCTCTCATCATGGCGAACATATCGAAGCCTTCGGTGCCGCATTCCTGTATGCCCATTGCCGCGCCCACCATCATCCAGCGGGCGGGGCTTTCCGATGGGATGCCTATCGGCTCGTCGGGGTCGATGCCCGTCAGTCGCGAGACATTGCGGATGTACGCCTCTGTATTGTTCTCACTGGCCGGTGCCCACTTCGAGACGATGCCCCGTATGGTGTATAGCCGGTACTTGTGGTAGTAGGTGCGGGTGAGCAGCACGAAGGCTGCTCTCCACCCGTATTCCATTGTTTCAAACTGGCAGAATGAGGCCTCCCCCAACCCCCTCCGAAGAGAGGGGGCTATCTGCCCTTGCCACTGATCCTTCGAACGACGAATGTTCAAAGGGTTATTGTTTCTTATTCCTCTTGGTATCATAACTATAATGATTATTAATTTTTAAACTGCAACACTGCAACGCTGCAACAGCAAGAGCAGAACTATCTCTTTTTCTTATTCACATTCAGCGGTGTACTCTTCGGAAACGCTATACTATACGCAGCGTCGAGGGCTTTCAGGTTAATCTTGTAATAGCTGATGCCCGTCTTGACGGCTACGATAGCTCGCAACAAGTCGCGATGCTTACGTGGGAACAAAGAAGGCAACGGAAGTTCATCCCAGCCAGTCAGGTCGCTCAGTGAACATACCTCCCAGATAAAATCATCGTTAGCTTCACCGCCGAACCACGACTTCAACACGCGACGTACACAGAACCGCTTGCATTGTCTGTAGAGAAGCTGTCTCGTGCGCTCCAGCCGAAGCCAGAGCTGCATAAAGCATTCTTGGTTATTTTCTACATGAATCATAACTTTTTCTTTAACACTAATTACCATATTTCTTTTTGTATTCCTCCGTCTTGCAATAGCGCCCGCTCACCTCATCGTAGGCGATATAGCCGCGACTCTGCCAACTGCGCAATGTTCCGTCGCCACTGCCGGTTTTACCCTGTTGCTGACGCATCTGGTAGTACTGCTCTTTGGTGAACTCATCGGGCAGCAACTCCAGCAGGTTCTGAGGGCCTGACTGACGCTGAATCTCAACCTCTTCGCGAAGCTCTTTTTCCAACTGCTGACCGAAGTACAACATCTTGCACCACAGATTATACTGCTGCGTCCAGCGAACAAATTCCGCAATCTCCTTACTCCACTTGTAGCCGTGCGCCACATAGAGCACCATTCCCTTCAACCACGCTATCACGTTGGCACGATACGAGAACACGCGGTAGGCCTCGCTCTCGTAGAGCTTGGCAGCATCCTTGTTCTCCTGCTTCATATCGAGTGACAACTTCTTTGCCTGCTGACACTCTATCAAGCCGTTGGCAGCCTCCAAGCGGTCGATATAGGGTTTCAATTCGGCAGCAAACGTGTGGTCGTAGATGCCCAGAATGGGTGCTGTATCATCGTCATCATCGCTGCGGATGATGGTCGAGATATCCAGTCGGCCAACGGTTCCGTCATTGACCATCTTGACAAAGAATTTGCGAGCATTTGGAGGGGTAGTCGAGGCGTTGAAGTTCCATCTTAAGGGTGCTATACCAGAGACAGAATCAGCACCTACGCGTTCCTGACCGGCATCGGAGTTATCGAAAGCCTTACGAATCAGCAGACCCACTTCATCGGCTGTACCCTTCGACGTCACCTTCTTCAGACCCTCAATCTCGTCCACGATGGTGTAGATGAATCGCTGACCGTTGTTGTTGGCATCAACAATGCGCTGGTTGAAGACGGCATCGGTCAGGTTATCGATGAGCATCTGTATGCAGATGTCCGTCGGTCGTGGGTCTTTCTTCTGCTTCGCCCCGGGGTTCTTCTGCTTCCACTCCTGTTCGCGCTGACGATTAGGGATGTCACGCTGACGAATATCCTCCATAATGTACTCGATAGGCTTCTTGATGGTACCCTTACCGATACTCTGCCGACCTATCAGGACATTCATAAACGTGGCCTCGTGCTCCACGTTGTCCCAATACCTGAACTTCACCCCGTGCAAGTGAACTCCCAAAGCCGGGAACACTGCATTAGCCACAGCGGGCTTGTAGAACCAGGGGACGTTCTTCGTCAACAGCTTAATCAGCGGCGGCAACTTCTTCGGCATTGGCGGAGGTGTAGTCAGCGTACCCCCACAAGCCTTCACACCCTGCTGCGATTTCAGTGCCTGCAACACCTGTTTCAACCTATAAGGCATACCCTTGCGAGGCTCCTTCAGCGCATTCTCGATGGTTTTGCGCCACTCAAGCCTCCCCCTATCCCCCTCCAAATAGAGGGGGGATTCTACGGCGCCAGCACTCCCCTCACTACTTGGGGAGGGGTCGGGGGTGAGGCTCCAATAGTTTGGAATAACCGTCAGCATCTTCTCCAACGAATAACCACAGATGCTACGCAATGTCACCGCCAGTTCAAACGTCAGCACATTACGGTCGCCCTCGCTGGGTTCCTTGCCATCGTTGAACAACTCCCAATACTTCGCGATGATGTCCTTAAACAGCACCCCGTTGTATCGTGCTTCTGGGTCAAGCCTCCCCCCATCCCCCTCCAAGTAGAGGGGGTGTTCAGTGGTGCCAGCACTCCCCTCCCTATTTGGGCAGGGGTCGGGGGAGAGGCTTTCCCAAGGCCTATAATGCTTATTAGCTTTCTTAGCCCCTGGCGGCACCTCTTCCAGTCCCTGAGCCTCACGCTCTTTCAAGCGCAGATACTCAGCAGCAGCCTCTTCGTCAGACAGCGACTCCGTAAAGAGTGCTTCATCCAGCAGAGGCGTAGTCTCAGCATCGATAGGTCCGTGGAATACGACCCTGTTGTTCTCCTTATTATTCGTATCCATTTCGGTACGCGTCAAAATAGAGGTACGCACCTGACACTCCAAAATAGTACGTTCAGGTATTCTTCGGGCTACAGCATGAACACCATAACTGGCCGACTCAGCCACCTCTACCAGCCCCAGCTCGTCTTTCATTTCGAGCAGTTGACTGATAATCTGGCGACACTCCTCACGATTACCACAGTCGATGTCGTAGAAGAAGAAAGGACTCACCGTCTTGATACCCTTCAGCAGACCGCCCTCAGGCACCTGACAGTTGTAGTTCACCTGTACCAGCGCATGTTTGAACCTGTCCTCACCTGTACTGCGATAGTTGTTCCAGTTGCGGATGTTCTCCTCGGTGTTGCAAGCAGCCATCAGCTCTTCGAGGCTCTTAATGGGGCGGCAATGTTTCTCGCCGCCCACTTTATATACCAAGTTTACCATATTCGTTCTACTGCTGTTTCAAAATGAGTTCCCTTAATACTTTCTGAGCTATTGCACTTGCCTGCCTTACCAGCTTCTCCGGCAACTGCTCCAATTGATCCTCGTCGAGCGAGAAGTAGAAATAGTATCTGCCGTCCTGCCCGTGCGAAAGTGACGCATTGTCATCACGGAATATAGCCTTGTTACGCACTCGCTTGGGCTTCTGCTGCATATAGACGTTGCCGTCGCGCATACCCTGCACGTGGAAGTCCCCCTTGAAGGGCTCTGCCTCCACATCCTCGCAGCACTCAAAATCCAGCGTGCGCATTCCTGTTTCCAACATGCCGAATGTCATCAGACCTTCGACCATTACTTGATTCCCGAATAATTTTGTTACTCTTGCTTTCATAATAATTTCTGATTGTTGTTAAGCCTGAGTCTTTGGGGAGTGAAGTGTAGTTAGCTGTCGACAATTTAAACCCAAGGTACTTCCTTCCCTCACTCAGCCGTCCCGCTCAGAAATTGTTGTGATTTACTTCTTTAGTGGATAAATGTCCGTTACGGTGATGTCCTGAAACGTCTGACCGTTGTACTCACGCGTCTGGAATCTCAGCGTCACAGCAACGAGATCACCCTCAGCGAACACCAGCGAAGCCGCATTACCCAGCACCGATACGGCGTACTCATTCTCAAACTTCCCGCCCAGCTCCTTCAGCACCAGGTTGCGCTTGTTCAGCACGCCCGTTTCCGATTTCTCACTCTTCACGGAGAACATCTCTCCACTCTTTGTTACTTTTAAAATCTTTGTCTGCATATTTTTTTTGTTTTTGAAAATGATTATTTGTCTTTCGACGATGCAAAATTAGAATGCGATTATCCGATTGACAAAAACAAAAAAATCCGATTCACAATCGGATGAGCAGAATTCTCGGAAACACCGATAAACACTAAGAAAAAAAATAATAAAAAAAATCCGACTGAATTTCTCGGAAAAACTCAATCGGATGGTTTCAATCGGAAAACGACAAGAAATTACGGATTCACATAGTTGGTAATCCACTCCGCAAAGGGTTGCTTCTTACCCATTCCCATATACTTCGCCAGCGTCGCGGGATTCTCACCATCCATATCCAACAACTTGGCAATGGAGTTATAACTTCCTCGCACTACACCGACATCTTTCAGCACCCCGATAATCATACACTTCAGGCATAGCCGCTTGTCCATAACGGCCCAGTCGGTGGCTATCTGATCACGCCACTCAGAAGTCATCAGCGCATCAACAAAGCCCATAATCCATTGGGGCGTGAATCGCTTCTCATCGGTAGTCAGCATACCAAACCACTCTTCAGTCAATAGCACCTTCAGGTTCTTCGTAGGTGCAAAATAGTTCAATTTGCTCACAGGCTTCTCCTGCTGCGCAGACTCCGTTTCCTGCAACTTACGGTGCACCTGCTGAGCCATATCAATCTTGTACATATACTTCAAAAAAGTATTACGACGAGACTTGGCGTTCTCCTCATGGCGAAAGAGGAAGAAGTGACGGCCAGCGTGGGCGGCATTGACGGTCAGTTGCCCGTCGCTGTAATCCACCAGTTTTCTCAGCGCCGCATAGTGCTTGTGAATGTTGCTCTTCAACTTATGATCATCGTCCAGTTGACTGAAATCGAACTCGTCAGGATAGCGTTTTGCACGCTGGATATGCTCCACCTCGGCACAGAAAACACCCTTCTCAAACATCTTCAGCAATTTCTCGGTAATATAGTCATTGATATCCTCAAGGCTGGGCCTACCATCACACACGTCATACAGCCATTCATCAAATGTCTGACGAATACGGCGAGGCGTCCCAGAACTCAGAAAGCGCCGCTTCTCCTGTTCATACAGCCGCTCATACTCCTCGTCCTTATGCCGACGCTCCAACTGGTCGGCAATCTGCCCGAGCACGCTGCTCAGCCCACCCAGCGCATCGTTGACCAGTGCCGTCTGTTCGCACACCGCATCATCACCAGTCTCAGGCAGTTCCATCAGCAATATCTGCTCCGACAGCAAGCCGTAGTCCACATCGATATCCGCATCAATCACAGCCTCCTGGCTCACACGCGCCAGCACCTCCGTCTGCAACGTCTGAGCCACCGCCACAATGTCGGCCACAAGCCCCATCAGACGGTATTTCGTTCCCGCCGTAGGGCGGTCTTCCCTTGAACCGGAAACCCTTTCAATGAGTCCGGTCAGCATATTTTTAACCTCCATTCTGAATTTATTATAGATTGTTTTTCAATTCTTCTTCCCCATCGCTTTGGGACTGCAAATATACTAAAAACTTACGAACAACATCATGTCCTATAGGTTAATTAAACAAAAATTGCAGATAACTCGCAGTTATCCACAATTTATCAATCATCAATGCTGTGGAATGACAATAATGTCATTTGTAGGCTACGGCGTACGTTGTGCTTCTTTCTGTTGCTTAATATCACTTATTTCAAGGCATCACACTCCTTTTGGATTGGTGATTCTTTGAGCGAATCAAGTATCTGTCCCTGTGATTCAACGCCTGCCTGACTGATAACATCTGTTTTATATTTCTTTCCGTCTGAGGCTGTTAGTTTCAGTTGGGTAGTGGCACTAACCACCTCACTATTCTCTTTTCCAGTAGTTGCGGTTCTTCTCATGGTCTTCCTGTTCGTTAACAGCACCCACGATATCAAGAATAGAAAACCACCATTGATTATGGTCTTCATCCCATACAGCTCGAACCTTATGGTCTTTATAGAAACGGATTGATATCTTACTCATTGGCCTCCTTATTGATTTCAAAAACTTGTCGTAATATTGCTTGTTTCAAAGCATCACACTCCTTTTGGATTGGTGATTCTTTGAGCGAATCAAGTACCTGTCCCTGTGATTCTGATTAATTACATAACCGATAGTTTGATTTATCCTGAGGTGGTCGCAATTTTCGACCAGTTCCTTCATTCTCTTTCTGCCAGAACTCTTCCTAAGAACGTATCCGTGAATGCTCGCTGGAAGTTCAAGTTAATCATCTTGTACTCAGGCAGGCTCTCCAAGAACTCCAACTCGAAAACCAAACGAGGCTCTTCATCAATAGACTCTGGATGAATCTCTGCCTTGTTGCCAATACGAGCCACACGAATCAGATACAAACCACGCACACCCTTCTCCTTAATATAAGGCATGAAGTAGTAGAGCTTATTGATGGCCACCGTCGATGGGAATGTCTTGGTTTTGCCTGTATAGTAAATCTTTGTAGGTTCTTCTTTCAAGAAGTATTCCTCGTTGTCTTTTTTCACTGTTACTATAATCATTTAGTATTATCACTTCAATAATTGCAAAATCGTTTCTGGCGAAACCTGCATCTTCGTAACTGCACACATGCCAACACCCATATCCTTCACGCTGGCACCAAGTAAATAGACATCATCGTCAATAATCAAGAACCTATCGTGGTTCTTTTGTGGCAGTTGTATGAATTTGATTTCGCGATACTGCTCATTATGTTTCTTCAAGTCTGTTTGGAAAGACTCGTAATATCGACTGTGAATCGTAGCTTCCACATTATCTGCTCGCTTATCTAAAAGCGACAGTACACGGTCATCCACGAAGTTGTCAATCAACACAATCCGTTGTTTGGCGCTTCTTACCAAGTCGGACACGTAAGTCCATGCATCCCATACGCACCCTGTAGCAAAAATCTGCTCTGGCAAAAGTTTCGGCGATTGTTTGTCCATCCTGTCAAGAAGCATGTCCATCTTCTGATCCGTTTCTATCTGATGTTTTTCGAGATGGGCAATTCGCATCAGAATACCTGCATTCTGGACCATAAACCGACGCATAGCCACGAAAGCATTCATAATCATAATGCTCCTTTCTATCGCGATTTTGCTATGCACAACGGTTGAAAGTTGGCCTATACCCTGCTCTGTGTAAGCATACGGCAATGAAGGATAGAACTTAAGGGAACGGAGGTTATCACAATTTGCAATAACCTCGTCACGTTCTTCCTTTGTTAATTGGAAACGGAAAGACTCAGGAAACCTTGCAATGTTACGTTTTGCCTGTTGATTTAGACGGCCTGTCGTTACTCCATAAATCCTTGCAATATCCTGGTCTATAAGTACTTGTTCGCCTCGAACTGTAACTATCAGCTTCTCTATATCATATTGACTGAGAGAGTTTTCTTGAGGGTTCTCGCAATTTGCGATAACCTCGTCAGGGTGGTCACAATTTGCAACCACCTCATTAGTTTCGTCCTCTTTCTTCTTGCTTTTCTTTGCCATATATCGTTATTGCTTTTGTTCTTGAATAATATCCTTCAGCCTCTGTTCTATCATCTGCCAATCTTGATTCAGGTTGACTGTGCTGACGCGGATAACGTGGTTCGTATCCTTATAGACATACGAAACATCCAATTCAGTATCAATCGTCGGATAAACCAAAATTCCCTTAGTGTCCTTTGTATGCGGTGTTGCATCGTTCTCCTGATTCATCACATAAGTCAGAATCTGTGAAAGATGTTCGCGCCGTACCTTACCTCCTTCGCCATATCTCGAAACCAACGTTTCTTTGTAATACTTGGCATCAAGAATGATTTTTTTCTTCGTGCGAGGATTGTATAAGGTCACATCTGTTTCCATCACAGGCAGCAAACGATAGGCTGCATCTGTACTCTTAGCAAATGTCATTCCAAATGGTGTCAATTGGAAACGAATATGAGAACGCCCGACATCAGAATAGTCTTCACGGCATTCCTGCTTGTAGAAGTTCATTAGGAATTTCTCGAAGATGCGATTCATAGCTCGTTCGTCATCCATTAAATCCATGAAATCCCATTTGCCAGCAAGGCTTTCATTAGGCAACATTGACTGATGAAGCAGGCGGCAGATATTGATAGCGAACAGATAGTACGTGTTGTTACGATGCAGCCTTACTGACTTAAACACACTATCAGAGAGTTGTATCCACTTCATCTGAGGCATCCTGCGAATCGTAGTCCGCAGCCTGCTTTCGTTCTCTTCAGACAAATTGCGAATCTTCAAGGCATCCCGCAAAGTCGAGTAAATAATCTGATTGACAAGAATGTTTGATGATAGTTCATCGTAATTGCAATACATTCTACCCTGCCTATACCTGCCAAGTTTCAGCGTCTCGCCAATATTGATTTTGCCCTTGATACCGTCCATTTCTGCTCCATAGACCGTATAGCCCTGCGATAACCCACGCTTCAATAAATCGTTTGTCGCATTGAGCAGCACATGAACAAGCAGGTTGGCTATCGAATCACAACGTTCAACGCCAACGTTCACTTTGCCGCGCATTTCACCCATACCCCATGCGTAGCACAGGATGTAGTACATGTTTTGTATGGGTATCTGGCGCATATTGTCTTAGTCGCTTAATATGTGACACAACTCGCCGCAGAGTTCTTCGTTGTCGAAACAAATCTCACGCAGATATGGGAACAATTCGTATTTGCAGATGGACTTCCACCACTCTTGTTCATCATCGACAGAACTGAGCTGGCAGAAATAACTGTGACCAATCTCCAAGCCTTTGCCAAGCGAAGAAGAGGTGCGGATGATGTCGTTGACTCGATTCACCTTATTGCAAATCTCATCCACAAAACCCTTGCTCAGAACCATACCAAGATAGTTCTTGAACGTCTCGCCAAACTCTGGCTCCACATCGCAGAATGCGAACCTACGGCGCAGGGCATAATCCACGATGGCAATTGAACGGTCTGCCGTATTCATGCAACCGATGATATAGACGTTTTCAGGCACATAGAAACGTGGACTATCCTCTTCACTGTAAGTCAGTTTCAGCGCATATCGAGGAGAACGCTTGTCGTACTCTATCAGCATCATCAGTTCACCAAATATCTTGCTCAGATTGCCTCGGTTTATCTCATCGATAATAAATACAAAGGTATCTTCAGGGTGTTCCATCGCATTCTTACAGAAGTCGTAGAAAATGCCGCTACGGACCCTGAATTCGCCAGAAGTCGTGGGACGGATGCCTTGAATGAAGTCCTCATAACTGTATGACTGATGGAACTGAATGGTTTCGATATTCTCGTCCTTCTTCATGCCAATCAACTGATAGGCAATTTTCTTTGCCAGGAAAGTCTTACCAACACCAGGAGCGCCTTGCAAAATGATATTTTTCTTGCGGAACAGCAGTTCCACTATCTCATTGAACTTCTCTTCTGCAATGAATGGTTTGTCTGGGTCATCGGCAAAGTCGTAGGGAGGTGTGGAATCCAAAGCCCCTTCACTCAGATTGGCGCAATATGTCAGGAAGTCGCGATACTTGTTGACGTAGCTGCGAGTGTTCTTCAGTTCCTTAACCTCACCTTCATCGCCTCCAGTATTGATGAGCGAAGTCAGAGCATCACTAACATTGGATATGCGTCCTGCATCTGTTATCTCGTATATATTGTCAACATCAAACAGTTTCTTGCAGATGCTACGGACAACACTAATGCTATCTATCTTCACATATCTACTATTAACAGCATCCTTTATCTGCTTGGATGTAGCATTCTTGTCACCCATGTAGTGAACAAACGATTGCTTCACATTTTCAGATGACTTGCCATCCAATTTATATACACTTTGTTTTGCCATATCCTTTGCTATTGATCTAATGTTTATTAAATGCTGTTCGAATTGATCTAATGTTAACTAAAATATTTCTCCTATTCAGATAGATCTCTTACCTTTGCCTAAAAAGTTATGGAAAAGAAATGGATTACGACAGAGCAGATGCTCGAAAATTTAAAGAATGATGCCAATCATGAGCATGAGTATAATTTGTGGCTCTGCAATGGCTTTTTGACATCAACACATTGGGTTGTTTATGACTCAAAAAGAAAGATGATTGGCCATACGAGAGAGAACAGTTATGACTGGTATACGGAAACTGAATTTCTTGAAGACTATGCTGGTTGTCATTGGTTGAGGTATGCATAAATATCACAGTGACTACACACTCATAAACATAGGGGGAGTCTTTCTTCTTCGGCTCAATCATGCCGGTAGTTTTCAACTCTGTCAATACACCATCCACAAGGATGTCTGGTTCTTGCTTGCTATCCTTCTTGCAACCAAGAACAGACTCTTCTATGATATCACCTGCAATTCCTGTAATCTTCTCGCTTTTCTCTGTACGTGCAAATTGGTGAGATTTGTCAACCTCACCAAGCGTCTTACCTTTTATGCCTTCTAGAAGTGTATGAACGAAGGCTTTAGTATATTTTCTATCGTCTGAAACTGCCATAACTTTTGAATAATTGCATAGTCATCTCATTCCGTAAAACGGTTCTCCCGTACGCGTATCAATTCCAAACTCATTATACTCGCTTGGAGGGCCAATATAGACACCATCCTCGTCAAACAACATGTCATTGTTCTTTGAGGCCAAAGGTTTAGCAGAAATTTCTGCTGCGGAACGTATCTCTGCCATATTCTTATATTCTATTTAGGCTACAAAGATACGAAATCTTTTCGAGAATATAACGATTTATCGCAAATTTACACATTATTTAATAGATAGTGCCTAAACACAGGCACTAATAAACGCGAAAACCAGTCCTCAGTCACCACGCGGGAAATCTGAGAACCGCTATGATAGCCTAATGCCAAACTCTGATTGAAGTGCAAGTCCATCATATTCTGCTTTTATTCAACTTTTGAATTCAACGCAAGGACGTGCCAGCTGCCGTCATCGCGGCGGTCAAGATAGCCTTTCTTGCGGAATCCTTCTATCTGCTTCTGAACAGCGGAGCGGTTTACCGACAACTGTTCTGCCATTTCAGAGAAGGTGACAAAGGGCTTGTCGCGCAGAAGTGCAAGCAGGCGACCGCCATTCTCGCTGCGGAAATTGATGCGCTGACCATCGTACCACCAAGTACTCTTATTAGCATTCCTAACAATGTCTATCTCGCATTGCATTTCTTCGCATACCGTCTGGCGGAAGAATGCAAGAAAGGAGGTGATTTTTCCTATCTGGGCATGAGCTCCATCGGAAGGAATCTTGCCGATTTTCTGGTCAGAACGGTGCAGCGCCTCAAGGTATTCAGCCTTTTTGCGGTTGCGGATAACTATCATGGGCCATCCGTGACGGGCCATGATATAGTTCACCATCAGTCGTGCTATGCGTCCGTTGCCGTCCTCGAAAGGATGTATGCGTATATAGCGGTAATGGAACAGGGCGGCCAACTCCACAGGTGATAATTTCCCCTCCTGTTCTGCGGCATTGTACCAATCAACGAGGTCGCTCATCAATGAAGAGGTTTCTTCTGGAGAGGCATACTCGAAACGGTCGCCGTATCGGGTAATGACGCTATTGGGACGAGTCTTATACTGTCCTGCATGAACGGTATAGCTGGTAGTGCCACCTCCTGGCAATTCACGATAAACAGTGTAATCCTCGCGCAGAAGAACCTTGTGTAGTTGACGGATGAAGTTCTGAGTCAGCGTCATACTGCGGTCACGAACAGCCTCCATCACCATTTCCACACCTACCTGACTGGCCTTCATGTCAATGAAGTCCTTCAGGTCGCCCTCGCCGCTCACCTTTCCGAAAAGCAGCAAAAGCTCGGTCTGTCCGTAGGTCAGCGTATTGCCCTCAATGTGGTTGCTGTTGAAGTTGTATTCGGTCGTGAATTTCTTGCGCAGCAACTGAGTTTGCTTTTCCGATAGTGGGAAAAGAGACTTCCATTCGTTGTATATTTCTTCTATTTTCATAAGCGTACCACCTTTTTTAATGGGTTACATACCACCTAAATAACGTAATTTTGTTGATGATATTGTGCATACCACCAAATTAAGTGGGGTGCGTACCACCTTTTAGGTTTTACGGTGCGAAGGTACGAAAAGTTTTCTTATTATAAGCATTAAATCACATTTTTCTGCGCAGCTTTTTAAATGTTTTTGACGTAATGAGGGTGTTGCAGTTGTTGCAGTGTTGCAGTTCCCAAATAGATTCTATGATAGTCAAAAATTAACTCTATATTTATATATAAATATAGAAGTATTTTTAGGGTATGGAAATACCCTTTAGAGAACTGCAACACTGCAACAAGTGCAACGT
>CACZZQ010000032.1 GCA_902785695.1 uncultured Prevotellaceae bacterium
CAACCGTCGATTTATGCTCTGAAACATTTGAAACTCTCGAAACACTTGTGAAAATCGGCATTTGAGTGAGGTCGAACCCTGCAAAATGAGCTATAGGTCACTTTTTTTTCGCAAGTATGCCACTTAGCATTCACCATACAATGGGAATCCGAAATCAAGAAATTCGCGTTCTTTATGTTAATCTTCTGAAAAGATGATTGTTTTTCCAACAATTTTCTTATCTTTGCGCCTCAAAAACTAAATAATTGTAAGCAACATGTCTAACAGCAACACATTTGTCGGTTCCAAAATCAAGGGACTCAGAGAGACGAAGAACCTCTCCATCGAGGAAATCGCAGAGCGTAGTGGTCTGACCGTTGAGCAGATCACATCCATAGAAAACGACCAGAACCTGCCTTCGCTAGGTCCGCTGATCAAGATAGCTCGTGCACTGGGCGTACGCCTGGGTACCTTTATGGACGACAATGATGCGCTGGGGCCTGTGGTATGCCGTGCTGCCGACCGCGAGAAGGACAGCAGCATCAGTTTCTCAAACGGTGCCACCGATGCCCGCAAGCACATGGAGTATCACCCCCTGGCTCAGCAGAAGGCCGGCAGACACATGGAGCCGTTCGTGATTGACATCAACCCCGAGGATGCGCCTGAGTTCCAGCTCTCTGCCCACGAAGGCGAGGAGTTTATCTATGTGATGGAGGGTGAGATAGAGATTGTGTATGGCAAAGAGACTTACAACCTGAAAGAGGGCGACAGCATCTTCTACGATTCTATCGTGAACCACCACGTACACGGTGCACCCGGAAAGAGTGCAAAGATCTTGGCAGTAGTTTACATCCCGTTCTAAGAAGACTCTCCCCCAGCCCCTCCCTGTGAGGGAGGGGAGTAGATAGAAAGAATACGATGGGGTATAAAACCGCGTCTCCCGATAGATATGAACTCCTAAAAGCGTTTGCTCGCGAGAACAGAAAGAATGCGACAGTAGCCGAGGATATACTCTGGGAGTATCTGAGAAAGAAAGATTTTGGAGAAAAGTTCCTTAGACAACATATTATCGGTGACTATATAGTAGATTTTGTATCACGTAAAGGCGGACTCGTCATTGAGGTGGATGGCGGATATCATTCCGAACCAAGACAACAAGCCGACGATATGCTTAGAGAACAAGATCTCGAAAAGATGGGATATCATGTAATCCGTTTTACGAATGATGATGTCCTCTATGATATAGACAATGTAATTGAACAAATAGAAAATTATTTCAATGAATAATAAAGACAATAACGCTCAGGTAACCACTCCCCTCCCTCACAGGGAGGGGACGGGGGAGAGTCCAAAACTTGATATGGCAGGCCGTCCTTTGCCCAACAGAACATATCCTGCTGAGACAGGGAGTGAGGGCTACCAACTGTGGGAACGCACACTGGGAGAATGGTTGGAGCACTGGGCTGAGACAACCCCTGATAAGGAATATATTGTTTATTCAGACCGCGACCTGCGCTTCACATGGAGCCAGTTCAACGAGCGCGTGGACAACCTCGCGAAGGGTCTGATATCTATCGGCGTGAAGAAAGGCTCTAACGTGGGCATCTGGGCTACCAACGTACCCGACTGGCTCACCTTCCTTTATGCCACCGCAAAGATTGGTGCCGTGCTCGTGACGGTGAACACCAACTATAAGCAGAACGAACTGGAGTACCTCTGCAAGGACTCGGATATGGAGGTGCTCTGCATCACCGATGGTACATGGGACTGTAACTACGTGGATATGACCTACACCATGCTGCCTGAGCTGAAGACCTGCGAACGCGGTCATCTGAACAGCGAGCGTTTCCCCTACCTGAAGAACGTGGTGTATATCGGTATGGAGAAGTACCGCGGTATGTACAACACGGCTGAGTTGCTGCTTCTGGGGCAGAACGTGGAGGATGACACGCTGAACGAGATGAAGAAGCAGGTGAACTGCTACGACGTGTGCAATATGCAGTACACCAGCGGCACCACAGGATTCCCCAAGGGCGTGATGCTGACCCACCACGGTATTGCCAACGACGGCTACTTCACAGGAGAGAATATGGGCTTCACGCAGGATGACAAACTCTGCGTCTGTGTGCCTTTGTTCCACTGTTTCGGTGTGGTGTTGGCCACGATGAATTGTCTGACACACGGCTGTACGGAGGTGATGGTCGAAAAATTTGACCCACTCGTGGTGCTGGCCTCTATCCATAAGGAGCGTTGTACGGCGGTCTATGGCGTACCCACGATGTTCATTGCCGAACTGAACCATCCGATGTTCTCGATGTTCGACCTCACCTGTCTGCGTACGGGTATCATGGCCGGTTCGCTCTGTCCTATCGAACTGATGAAGCAGGTCAGCGAAAAAATGTATATGACCATCACCAGCGTGTACGGCTTGACAGAATCTTCGCCAGGCATGACGCAGACCTGTCTGAACGACACCTTCGAACAGCGTTGCACCACCGTAGGTCGCGACTTCCCGTTTGTCGACGTGAAGGTGCTCGACCCAGAGACGGGCGAGGAATGTCCCGTGGGCGTGCAGGGCGAGATGTGCTGCAAGGGCTTCAACGTGATGAAGGGCTACTATAAGAACCCTGAGGCTACGGCTGAGGTTATCGACAAGAACGGCTATCTGCACTCTGGCGACCTGGGCGTAAAGGACGAAGAGGGTTTTTATAAGATCACGGGTCGTATCAAGGATATGATTATCCGTGGTGGTGAGAACATCTACCCACGCGAGATTGAGGAGTTCCTGTATCATATGCCCGGCATCCGTGACGTACAGGTGGCTGCCGTTCCTTCCAAGAAATACGGTGAGGCCGTTGGTGCGTTCATCATCCTGGAGGAGGGTGCCAAGATGACTGCCGAGGACGTGCAGTTGTTCTGCCGCGGAAAGATAGCCCGCTATAAGATTCCAAAGTACGTATTCTTCATCGACCAGTTCCCGCTGACAGGAAGTGGAAAAATTCAGAAGTTCAAACTGAAGGAGATGAGTCTGAAGCTCTGTGAAGAGCAAGGCATTGTGGTGGAGTGAAAAGTGAAGAGTGAAAAGTGAAGAATTTGCTACCGCTATGAGGCCACTGATATTGATTTCCAACGATGATGGCTATCAGGCTAAGGGCATCCGCTCGCTGATTGCCATGCTGGAAGATATGGCCGACATCATTGTTTGTGCGCCAGACTCAGCCCGCTCGGGCTTCTCGTGCGCCTTCTCGGCTACCACACCCCTCACGCTGACCCTTAGAGAGCAGCGTGAGGGCGTGTCTGTTTATTCATGCAACGGAGCCCCTGTTGACTGTGTCAAGATGGCGTTGGCAAATATCTGCACACGCCGTCCGGATATGGTCATCGGCGGTATCAATCACGGCGACAATGCTTCTGTGAATGCCCACTATAGCGGCACGATGGGTGTGACGATGGAAGGCTGTCTGAAGTATATCCCCAGCGTGGCCTATTCCCTTTGCGACCATCGTGAGGATGCCGACTTTGAACCCCTGCGCCCCTATATCCGCAAGATGACGGCAAAGGTACTCAAAGAGGGACTGCCCAAAGGCATCTGTCTGAACGTCAACTTCCCCGTAGCTCAGCAATTTAATGGTGTAAAAGTATGCCGTATGTCGCTTGGCACATGGTGCAATGAGACCTCGAAGTGTCATCATCCACGTGGCTACGACTACTGGTGGATGGTAGGTCATTATCAGAACGATGAACCAGAGGCTACCGATACCGATCGCTGGGCACTTGATAATGGCTACGTAGCCATCACGCCCACACAGATAGACCTCACCGCCTACGCATTCATGAACCAAAAGGCTGACTGGGAGGAATGAAGTATTACCTCATAGCTGGTGAAGCCTCGGGCGACCTTCATGCCTCACGACTGATGTTTGCCCTGAAGGAGCAGGACTCGGAAGCTGAGTTCCGCTTCATTGGTGGCGACCTGATGGCGACTGCTGGTGGCACGATGGTGAAGCACTACAGCGAACTGGCCTATATGGGTTTTGTGCCTGTACTCCTGCATCTGCCCACAATCCTGAGCAACATGAAGCGATGCAAGCAGGACATCACCACGTGGCAACCCGATGTGGTGATTCTCGTGGATTATCCTGGCTTCAACCTCGATATCGCGAAATACATCAAAAAGCACCATATCTGTCCCGTCTATTACTACATCTCCCCAAAGATCTGGGCTTGGAAGGAATATCGCATCAAGAATATCAAGCGCGATGTGGATGAGCTCTTCTCTATCCTTCCCTTCGAGGTGGATTTCTTCGAGAAGAAACACCACTACCCCATCCATTATGTAGGCAATCCTACAGCGGATGAGGTGAAGGAATGGCGACTCTCCCCCAGCCCCTCCCTGAAGGGAGGGGAGTGGTCAGATAAGCCGATTATAGCGCTACTGGCAGGCTCCAGAAGACAGGAGATTAAGGACAACCTGCCCACGATGATTCGTGCAGCCCAGAAATATGAGGATAAGTACGAACTGGTGCTTGCTGGTGCGCCCAGCATCGATGATGCCTATTACGAAAAATTCCTTGAGGGTACCAACGTGCGACTGGTTAAGAATCAGACCTACCAATTGCTATCCGAAGCTCATGCCGCACTCGTAACCAGTGGTACGGCGACGCTTGAGACAGCCCTTTTCGGTGTTCCTCAGGTGGTGTGTTACGAGACGCCCCTACCCCAGTTGATTGGTTGGTTGCGCAAAAAGATCCTGAAGGTAAAGTATATCTCACTGGTCAACCTCGTTGCCGACTGTGAAGTGGTACGCGAATTGGTAGCTGACACCTTCACGCAAGCCAATATAGAGCACGAACTGGAAAAGATTCTCGACGGTCCTGCACGTCAACAGATGCTCGACGACTATCAGGAAGTTTGGCAACGCTTAGGCAAAGAGAAAGCCCCCGTGAATGCCGCAAAGATCATGACGTCTTTGCTTCGCCCGTCCGTCTCGCCTGCCAAATCTCAAACGAATTGATAATATTCTGCCAAAGGATATAACAGCCGGGGCCTACTGATGACAGTGGGTTCAAGTACGTGATACCCAACCAGATAGCGAAGGCCGTATTCTTCTGTCCAAGCGCCTGACCAGCCTCCTGCGCACGCCCGAAGTAATGTCCGATAAAGCGGCCTACTGCAAACTGGATAATGCAGAGCAGTAAGCCCAACAAAGCAATAGCCGACAAAAGCACGATGGAAGCCTCCGCATGAATGATGTTCTTCACCGTAGTACCCGTGACAATCATCAGTGAACAGCCCCAGAGGTAGAACGACAAATCACGGATGGCGATAATCCGGGCGTGAAGTCCCTTCATAAAATGCTTCACTACATACGCCAGTCCCATTGGCACCACCAACAGTATCACCACCTGATACAATATCTTTGTGAAGGCTGCCATAAACGAGATGTCCGCCCCCTTCTCAATAATCGGGAAGCACACAGGCACGAGCAAAACCGTAAGAAAATTCGATAGGAAAGTAAACGTCGTCATCTGCTCCAACGAGCCACCCAACTTCTGCGTCACCACAGCAGCTGCCGTAGCACAGGGCGAGATGATACACATCAGCAAAGCTTCCAACAAGATGAGTGAAGAGTGAAAAGTGAAGAGTGAAGAGTTTGCTACCGCATCAGGTAGCATTAGAATCATCGCCATTATTATTCCTACGAACAGCAGATTGAAGAAACTCACCCACAGATGCCACCACACTGGGCGCATCTTATGGAAGTCCACCTTACAGAAGGTCACGAAGAGTACCAGGAACATAAACAGCGGCAGGATAGCCTCCATGATGGGAGCAAAGAAAGCTGCAGCAGAGTCCAACTGCGGCACGTAGTTGAACACCAGATACAAAGTAGCCCCCATCCCCATCGACACAGGCAGCGTCCAGTCCTTCAGAAATCTAATAACATCCATATATCAAAGCATTAGGAGCAAAGAGTGCTCATCATCGCATTTTCGCTGCAAAGGTAATCACTTTTTTCCATAATCGTTTGGCAGTTTATAGGATTTATCTTATCTTTGCTCACGATTTCTATTTTAACTAAAAAATTTAAGACTTATGGATTACAAAATTATTGACATCGAAGGTGTAGGCGACGTTTACGCACAGAAACTGCAAGCCGCAGGTATTAACAAGGTAAGCGAGCTGCTTGAGAAATGCGCTGCCCCCAAAGGCCGTAAGGAACTGGCTGAGGCAACAGGCATCAGCGACAAGCTGATTCTGCGTTGGACGAATCATGCCGACCTGTTCCGCATCAACGGTGTAGGCCCTCAGTTCGCAGAACTGCTGGAAGCTGCCGGCGTAGACACCGTGAAGGAGTTCCGTCACCGTGTGGCTGAGAACCTGCAGCCGAAATTGGCTGAGGTCAACGAAGCTAAGAACATCTGTAACCGTGTACCCGCTGTCAGCGAGATTCAGAAAATGATTGATCAGGCTAAGGAACTGGAGCCAAAAGTAACCTATTAAGAATTGTACGATACTTATATCTTCGACCTTGACGGCACGCTACTGGATACACTTGATGATCTGGCAGCGGCTGTCAATTATGCGTTAAGGCAGCACGGGATGCCCGAGCATACGCGTGAGGACGTGCGCCGATTCGTAGGCAACGGTGTGCGTCTGCTGATGACAAGAGCCATACCCGATGGCGAGGACAACCCACTCTTCGAAGCTACGTTCCAGACCTTCCGCGAATATTACATGGAACATTCGCTTGATACCACCCGCCCCTACGACGGCATTCCGGAACTACTGGGCGAACTAAGAGCAAGGGGTAAGCGTGTGGCTGTAGTGAGCAATAAGTTCTATGCTGCCACCAGCGAGCTCTGTCACCATTTTTTTCCTGACACCGTAGAGGTGGCCATAGGCGAGCATGAGGCAGAGGGCATCCGAAAAAAGCCTGCACCCGACACTGTGAAGGAAGCATTCCGGCAATTGGGAGTGGACAGCAGGAATGCTGTGTATGTAGGCGACAGCGACGTGGACTTGCAGACGGCACGCAATGCCGGTCTGCCATGTATCAGTGTGCTATGGGGCTTTCGCGACCGTGCTTTCCTTGAGGCTCACGGTGCCACTACCTTCGTTACAACACCTGAGGAGATTCTATGCTGAGGGTGACTCTATCTGCGTCTTCGGCCAGTTAACCAGGAACACCTTTTCCGTAGCACGGGTCAAGGCGGTATAGAGCCAGTGGAAGTAATCCGAGGAAAGCATATCGTCGGTCATATAGCCTTGGTCTATATAGATATGCGCCCACTGACCACCCTGTGCCTTATGACAGGTAGCGGCATAGGCGAACTTGATCTGCAAGGCATTGTAGTATTTATCGTCCTTCAGCTTCTTCAACCGTTCTGACTTGTTGGGAATATCCCGATAATCCTCCATCACCTTGTTATATAATTGCTCCTGCCGCTCGCGAGTCAGGGCTGGTGCCTCGGTGGTCAGTGTATCAAGCATCGTGATGGCCGTCAGTTCGTAGTCATCGTAGTCAGGGAAAGTCATCGTCACCTCAGCAAAGCGGAAGCCGTAGAGTTCGTGGATGTGTCTGACGCGTTGCACAACGGCGATGTCACCATTGGCAATGAATTCCAAGCACTTTTCCTCATTACCCTGGATGCCCTCTCCCTTAATCCAGTAGTAGTTGTTTTTCACAATCATTATACGGTCGCCCCGACAGAGTTCTTCCTCACGATCGAGAACCGTATTACGGATTCCCTGATTATATATGTTTGCCCGCTTGTTACTACGTGTGACAACCATCGTCTCGTCAGCCCCTACCCTGCTAAAACTTGATGCCAGAGATTCTATCAACTCATCACCAGGCATCACACAAATATCTGTAAAGCCATCAAAACGTATCTTGGGGAGAATACTCCTGCACTCCTGCACTCCTTCCCTAATTCGCGTCGCATTCCACAGAATGCCTGAGTCCTCTGCCTGACGCAATACCTCGTTGAGGTCGCACTCATAAACCCTCATCCCATAGCCGCGAAGCATGCCCGACATCAGGGCGGGACTCTCATCCTCACCCACTGGCGGCAACTGCGCACAGTCGCCGATGAGCATCAACCGACAGTTCTTATAATTATAGACGTAGCGTATCAGGTCATCGAGCAGCGGTGTCTCGCCGTTGGCTATCATCGAGGCCTCATCAACGATAAAGAGCGTATCCTGAGCCGCATTGAATCCAAGACTAAATGCCGAGAGGTCTCCTGCTGTCTTCTGGCGGTAAATACGTCTGTGGATAGTAAACGCGGGCCTGCCGGAATAATTGGAAAAGACCTTTGCCGCCCGCCCCGTAGGAGCCATGAGCACCATCTTCTGATGAAGGGCAACCATAGCCCTGACAATGGCCGAAGCCAACGTGGTCTTACCCGTACCTGCCGAACCTCGCAGAATCATCACCACCTGCTCATCGCGGTCGGTCATAAACGCGGCAAACTCCTGTAGGGCTTGCCGCTGCTCATAGGTAGGCACATGACCGAAACGCGTCTCTATCTGATATATCAGTTCGTCTTGAAGCATTATAAATGCAAAGGTACAAAATAATTCATAATTCATCATTCATATTTCATAATTATTTATTACCTTTGCAATCATAAAAATGAAATAAGATGCCAGAGATCAAAAATACCAAGCAAAGACTGACCATCCGCATAGGAAGGAGCACCTTATCGTTCTCGCAACCTACAGAGGACGGAACAGATGTGCTGTTCGAACCTTACGTGGTGAAAAGCGGCGTATCGATGGCAGCCAACCTACGCGAGGCTTTCAAGACCAGCGAACTGCTGATGAACCCACTGAAGCGCGTCAGAGTAGTACTCGATACGGACGTGCTGATGGTACCCATAGAATATTTCGACGAAAAGAGAATGGAGAAAATGTTCTTCCACACATACCCCAAGAAAGAGCAGGTAGCGGTGTGCTATAACGTGCAGACTGATTTGAACTGCGTGGCGGTATTTGCCATCAACAAGGACTTGCGACTGGTTATCGATGACCACTTTCAGGACGTGAACATCGTGACGGCAATGTCATCCGTATGGCATCACCTCTACTACCGCAGCTTCACGGGCAATCGCAACAAGCTGTACGCCTACTTCCACGAGAAGCGTTTAGAGATATTCAGTTTCCAACAGAACAGGTTCAAGTTCTGCAACTCATTTGATGCCAGCCGTGCCCACGACTCGCTCTATTTCCTGCTCTATGTATGGAGACAGCTGCAGTTAGAGCCCGAGCACGATGAGCTGCACATCGTAGGCGACATACCTGATCAGGAATGGCTGGTGAAAGAGCTGAAGAAATTCGTACAGAACGCCTACGTCATCAACCCCGTGGCCGACTTCAACCGTCATCCCATTACGGAAATCAATTCGATGCCATACGACCTGCAAACGCTGTATATCAAAGGACGATGAGGATTATCACAGGAAAATACAAGGGAAGGCATTTTGAGATTCCGCGCTCGTTTAAGGCGCGGCCTACCACCGACTTTGCCAAGGAAAACATTTTCAATGTGCTGATACAGTATGTGGATCTGGAAGACGCTACGGCACTGGATCTCTTCTCTGGCACAGGCAGCATCACATTGGAACTACTGTCGAGAGGATGCTCACAGGTAATCAGTGTTGAGATGGATAGAGATCACCACCGATTTATCTGCGAATGCATCAAGAAACTGGACACACAAGCCTGCATTCCCCTTCGTGCCGATGTATTCCGATTCCTGAAGAGCTGTAAGACGCAGTTTGACTTCATCTTTGCCGACCCGCCATACGCACTGAAGGAAATACCCACTATTCCTGATTTGATTTTTGAGAAAGGACTGCTAAAGGAGAACGGGCTTTTTATTCTGGAGCACGGCAAAGACCACGATTTCTCCGAGCATCCGCACTTCGTGGAGCACAGGAGTTATGGCAGCGTGAACTTCAGCCTGTTTAAAGCAACGGCGAAAGCAAACGCATGACAGATTCACCCAAACGGGTGAAGAAACGCGGATGAATGCGCTTAGGCATACTGGCCAAAGGCGTTGACAACTCTGCATCATGCAAGAAGACGTGCTGCATCCGTCGAGCCACAGCCTCATCGTAAACAAAGGTGTTTGCCTCGAAATTATTGAGAAACGAACGGAAGTCAATGTTCGTGGAACCACACGTACAGATATAGTCATCGCACACCAGCATTTTAGCATGAAGGAAGCGCGGCTCGTAGAGCAATATCTGAATGCCTGCCTCCTGTGCCTCACGTAGATAAGGACGGCTACCCCACTCCACAAACCAGCCATCAGTCTTCCGGGGTACCATCACACGTACATCAACACCTGATGCCACAGCGGTCTTCAAGGCAAAGAACACTGTTTCTGTGGGCAGGAAATACGGCGACTGGATATAGATATAACGCTTGGCCGACAGGATGATGCGCACATACCCCTGCATAATCTCCGGATAAGGAGCCAAAGGTGCAGAAGTGACGGTCTGTAGGAGACCACCGGCTATTTCTTCCTCGAACCTCGGATAATACTTCTTATCACTCAACTGGGTACGGTCAACAAAATACCAGTCAACGAGGAAAGCACGCTGCAAAGAATAGACACCACTGCCCTCAATACGCAACATCGTATCGCGCCATCCACGCTGCTTACGACCCTTCACATAGCGCAAGGCAAAGTTCATGCCTCCAATATAACCCACGCGACCATCTATAATAAAAATCTTACGATGGTTACGATAGTTAACCTTACGGGCAAATGTAGGGAAGCGTACAGGCATGAAAGGCTCCACCTCGATACCCTCGATACGCATCCGCTCGAAGAAACGGTTCTTCACACTCCAACAACCTACGTCGTCATAGAGCACACGCACCTCGACACCCTCGCGGGCCTTTTCTATCAAAGCATCCGAGACAAGGTTTCCCAGTGCATCGTCCTCGAAGATATAGACATCAATATGGATATGGTTGCGAGCCGAAGCAATATCACGCAACAAGGATGGGAAGAACTCATAACCGTCGGTCAGAATGTCCACCTTATTATTATTAAAGGGGAGCGAGAAACTCTGGTTCACAAAAAGGTCGATGACCGGACGGCTTGCCTCTGGCAGTTGCAGGTCACCCTGCTCAATGAAGCCCGACATGGAACGACGCGTCAACTGATCCATAGACCGCTGGCTGACCATCCGTTCCCGTCGCGTATTGACACCGAAGAGCAGGTAGGCAATGATACCCGCCACAGGCACAAAGAATATCACCAGACCCCAAGCCATCGTCTTTGCAGGTTGCCGGTTGTCCATCACCACATGGATAATTGTCGAAATGACAATCACCTGGTAAATGATGAGTATGAGCGTATGCAAAGACATAACTAATGCTTAATGCTTAATTCTTAATGCTTAATTATCTGAGCGAAGCGAATTTAATGTTTAATCTTTAATGTTTAATGTTCACTCTATATCAATGAGCTTATGCGTCTGCAAGGATAGTCGCCACTGGGGATGCGCCTTGATATACTCTACGCAGGCCTGAGTAATAGCCTTGTTGCGGTCTGGGTTGCCAGTATCGCAAGGCTGGAGATAGAGGAAAGAGGAAGGAGGATAGTGGAAGGAGGATAGTTTTTCTGGTGTATTCTCCTCGAATACAATTTTCAGTTCGTCAGGTATTCTCTTTCCACTTTCCACTTTCCACTTTCCACTTTCTTTCGGCGATACCGTGAGCCAGTCGAGGTTCATGGGAGCCGGACGGGTACCATTGCTCTCCATCGCCACCTCATAGCCATGCTGATGAAGCAGGTCAACGAAAGCCTCATCAACCTGTAAGGTGGGCTCTCCACCCGTCAATACCACAAGAAGCCCACCCCCTTCCCCTCCCGAAGGGATGGGAGTTTTAATAGATGGAGCAAGGTTACGCACTTCTGCAAGTATCTCTTCATCACTCATCTCACGATATGCCTCAAACTCCGTATCGCAAAACGAGCAACGCAGGTTACAACCTGCAAAACGGATGAAGACCGCAGCACGTCCCGTGTTGCGCCCCTCGCCCTGAAGCGAATAGAAAATATTGTTTACTCTAAATACCCTCATGCGGTAGCAAATTCTTCACTCTTCATTCTTCACTCTTCACTCATCAATCTCATACGCAGCTAAATTCCCCTCGCTCTCCTGCACCTCAGCACGGTAGCAGGTTGGAATCTGCTCCACGCACCAGCGGGCGATATTCTCCGCCGTAGGGTTGAAAGGCAACACGTCGTTCAGGTTCTGATGGTCCAGTCGTCCCTTGATGTTACGCTTAATCTCCGTAAAGTCGACCACCATACCATTCTGGTTTAACTCCTTTGCACGACAGAAAATGGTGATCACCCAGTTGTGACCGTGCAGATTAGAACACTTGCTCTCATAGTCCAGCACTAAGTGATGGCTGGCTGAAATCTCTAACTTTTTCTGAATGTAATACATAATTCGTTTTAGACAACGAGATCGGTGCCCAGACGTTTTGCCAGAGCATCACGAATCTCTTTGGTTTCCTTATGTTGTTTTAATAACTCCATCATGCGCTCACGGTCACCGCCCACCTGCAACAGTTCGCGCTGTATTTCCTTTAATCTTGTTTCTACAATATCCAGACGGTAGTCCATCACCAGATGGAGCACTCGCTGTTGAAGCCGACGCACGAAGTTCTGATGTTTCTTCTCCTCGTCGCTCTCCTCTCTATCTATCTCAAAACGTCCTCCTAACTGATGACGGTCGATGGCCAGTCGGGTAGCCAACTGACTGACCTGCATATCCGGATGACTGCAGAAATAGGTCTCCGCCTTGAAGCCTGGCTCCCCCTGATGGGCCACAGCTTCAGAAAGAATCTGTCTGTGCAGGGGTGAAACCATTTCCAACCCGTCTTGCGACAGGTCGAAATCAATATATTGCGATACCGAGAGAGAGATTCTCTGACCCTCATCGGTCTCTACATCCTTGAAGATAATCTCCTCGCCGTGTCTTACGATTTCACGGATGAGGAGCAATTCTATAGAAGTCCCACTCGCGCCCCCTCCCTGAGTGTACAGGAAAGTATTAACCTCTGTCGGATGACTCTCAGCAACATTCCCATCTTGAGTGTTACCACTCCCCTCTCCACTCGGAGAGGGGCTGGGGGTGAGGCTCCTAATGTATTTGTTCATCTCGGCAATGAGGGTCTGTTCCTTCATGTTGATGCGATGAGCGAAGTCTGTGAGGTAGGTAGAACGCAGTATCTGGTCGGGAATCACGGAGATGCTCTTCACGATGCCGCCGATAGCCTCAGAACGCTTCACGGGGTCGGTAACATTCTCCACCGTCAGTCGACTCTTGAAGGTTATGAAGTCCGTTTGGTTCTCCTCGATATAGCGTTTCAGTTCCTCCGTAGAGTGCTTACGTGCAAACGAGTCTGGGTCATCGCCATCAGGCAGCAACAGCACCTTGATGTTCATGCCATCCTCAAGCAGCATATCCGTGCCTCGCATCGCCGCATGGATACCAGCCTCGTCACCGTCATAAAGCAACGTGATGTTATTGGTAAAGCGGTGCAGCATATGGATCTGATAGGTCGACAGCGCCGTACCACTATTCGCCACCACGTTCTCAATACCAGCTTGATGCATGGCTATCACGTCGGTATAGCCCTCCACCATGAACACACGGTCTTCCTTCACTATCGCCTTCTTCGCCTGATAGATGCCGTAGAGTTCGCGCTCCTTATGATAGATATCTGAGTCGGGCGAGTTGACGTACTTCTGGGCCACGCCCTTCGTCCTGCTGTCAAGTACGCGACCGCCGAAGGCCACCACCTTTCCGCTCACATTGAACCAAGGGAAGATAGCACGACCAGAATAACGATCTACAAGACTATTCTCTTGCTCTTTGCCCCTTGCCCCTTCTCTCTCATAACAAAGTCCCGTCTTCACCAGAAACTCCGGCTTATAGCCTTTCGACTTAGCCGCCAGCGCCAGTGCGTCGCGTTTCTGGGGCGAATAGCCCAACTGGAACTTTTCTATGATATCATCACGGATGCCACGACTACGGAAATACTGCTTTCCAATCGCGATGCCGTCAGGATCATTCTTCAGGATATCATGAAACCAATCCTTCGCCCACTCGTTGACGATAAACATCGACTCGCGTTCGCTCTGTGCCTCACGCTCCTCGTTGGTCAGTTCCTTCTCAACGATCTCGATATTGTATTTCTTTGCCAACCAACGCAGAGCCTCAGGATAGGTAATCTGCTCGTGCTCCATCAGGAAGCTGGCAGGCGTGCCACCCTTGCCACAGACGAAGCAGTGACAGATATTCTTCGAGGGCGACACCATAAACGACGGGTTACGGTCGTCGTGGAAAGGACACAAGCCCTTGTAGTTCACGCCACTCTTCTTGAGTGTCACGAACTCGCTCACCACGTCGTAGATACGGGCAGCATCCACTATCTTATCTACCGTCGCCCTGTCTATCATTATTTCTTCTTCAGATACTTAGCCAACTCACTATGATTCTGATGCAGCCCCTTTGCAAAGCTCTGGGCGTTCATCTGAGCTCCCAGCTTAGAGGTATGCGTATGGTCTTTCTTGAAATAAACGGCACCAGCCTTCTCTTTGATCTGAGCCACCTGAGCCTTTGCCTTCTCCATGTCTTTAGAGAGTCTCTTCTTGGCAAACTTCTTGTCAAGGAAGTCGGCAGAGATATTGTGCAGATCAACGAACTCAACACCCGTCTCTTCCACCACCTCGCGATACCATTTTCCGTAGGAACCGTCGCGACGCTCTATCTTGCCGTTAGGCCACTCATTACGAGGCGTCAGGCTGACGAGAATCGGCGTTGCACCCTTCTCACGACAGTCGTCAATCATCTTCTTCAGGTACCAGCCAAAGCTATAGACTACCTCGTAGCTTCCGTTATCCATCTTATAGACATGCAGGGTGTCCTTAGCAGAAGCTATCACGCCTCGCCCCTTGGCATCCGTGATGGGACAGATATCGTTATGACCGAATTCTATCGTCACGAAGTCGCCAGGCTGTAGCGATTTATACACCCTATCCCACAAGCCCTCCTTGATGAAGGTACGAGTGGAGCGTCCGGCACGTGCGGCATTTATCAATGTAATCTTACTTTCATCAAACACGGTAGATGCCTGCGAGGCCCATCCCCACATACCGTCGTCATCCTTGTCGGCATTCTTCACGGTAGAGTCGCCCGTAAAGAATACTCGGGGCTTGTTGTCTGTGGTGATATACTTCCAAGGGATATCTACCTTCATCATCGCTTTCAGCGCTTTTAACTTTGAGTCATGACTTTCAAAGATACCCATAGCAGCACTCTCGGCATTCAACTCGGCACCGAACTTCGACGTATGGATCTTGTCGCCCAAGAAATGATAGTCCACCTTCCAGTGACTAAAGCTATCCAACTTCTTTCCGCTTATCTCGTTCAGGTCAACGAAGGGCACATCCATTTCGTTAGCAATGGCACGGGCCCATTCCGTCTGAGGCTTGCGCACAATTTTTCCATTATCATCGTATGCGTTGCGTGGGGTCAGCGACATCAGAACGGTATTGGCACCTTTCTCACGAGCCTCATTGATATATCTGCGCAGGTAGGTACCGTAGCTATATACGGTATCCTGCTTCTGCGTGCGCTGATTAAAGCCTACATAACACGTATCAGGGTCAATGCCAGGAATCACGGCACGCGCACGCTTCTGGTCGAAGAACTCTCCGTTATCATTATGTCCGATAGAGACAATCACCCAGTCGCCAGGCTTCAAAGCCTCACGGACGGCAGGCCACAGGTCTGTGTAGAACGTACGGGTGCTCATACCACCCAGCGCCTGATTCTCTACAGCTATCTTCTCTGCATTGAAATATTTTGGAAAGTAATAGCCCCATCCCCACTGTCCGTTATTTCCGTTACCCAGTGTGCCGTTACGCATCGTAGAGTTTCCAACAAGGAACAAAACGGGCTGCGAGCCCTTTCGCGTAGAGCCCGGCTTAGGTCTCGACATCAATGCCTTAGCAATTGAGTCGGGCGTGTTGTCTACAACCTTGTTCACATCCTCAATAGGATCAGGCAGGTTGTCAAAGGCCTGTGCCCACGCTCCCAGCACCAAGCCCATCATTGTCATAGTAGTAAGTAGTCGTTTCATGAGTGTTTGTTTCATTGTCATTTCATAATCGGATGCAAAGGTACGAAAAGGAATTGAATAATCCAAATTTCACCTTATTATTATATATTTCTCCATTGCACAAATTTACAAGAGTGTGCACGTTTCGGTCGTTTTTGTGCATTTTATTTGGCTGTGTGCGCAAAAAGTACTACCTTTGCACCCGTTTTAAAACGAAACCACATTATTATTTTATATTATGGCATTAAAAATTGTAGTACTTGCTAAGCAGGTACCCGACACAAGAAACGTGGGTAAGGACGCCATGACTGCCGAAGGAACGGTGAACCGCGCTGCCCTACCCGCCATCTTCAATCCAGAAGATTTGAACGCCCTGGAGCAGGCCCTTCGCTTGAAGGAGCAGAACCCAGGCTCAACAGTAGGAATCCTCACGATGGGTCCTCCACGTGCAGGAGAAATTATCCGTCAGGGACTTTATCGTGGCGCTGATACCGGTTGGTTGCTTACCGACCGTCTCTTCGCTGGTGCTGATACCCTCGCTACATCTTACGCTCTGGCTACTGCCATCAAGAAGATTGGCGATGTGGACATCGTCATCGGTGGTCGTCAGGCTATTGATGGTGATACTGCTCAGGTAGGTCCTCAGGTGGCTCAGAAGCTGGGCCTCAACCAGGTGACATACGTGGAGGAAGTTAACGAAGTTAAAGAAGTTAACGGAGTTAAGAAGGTTACTGTGAAGCGTGTCATCGACGGTGGTGTTGAGACTGTAGAGGCTCCTCTGCCAGTAGTTATCACCGTGAACGGAAGTGCTGCTCCCTGTCGTCCACAGAACGCCAAGCTGGTGATGAAGTACAAGCGTGCTACCTGTCCTATGGAGCGTCCTGCCGAGGGTACGGCTTACGACAACCTCTATGAAGAGCGTCCATATCTGACGTTGAACCAGTGGAGCGTGGCTGATGTCGATGGCGATGTAAACCAGTGCGGTCTGAATGGCTCGCCCACCAAGGTGAAGGCTATCAAGAACATCGTGTTCCAGGCTAAGGAGTCGAAAACTTTGACGGCTTCGGATGCTGATATTGAGGGTATGATCAAAGAATTGTTGGAAGAGAAAATTATAGGTTAGTTGATGAGTTGATTAGTTTTTAAGTTTGTGAGTTGATGCTCGCAATGCGACTTAAAAACTCAGAAACTCAGAAACTCAAAAACTGACAATATGAATAATGTTTTTGTATATTGCGAAATAGAAGGTACTCAGGTACAGGAGGTTTCTCAGGAGTTGCTGACCAAGGGTCGCAAGCTCGCCAATGAACTGAACGTAGAGTTGCACGCCGTTGTTGCCGGTACAGGTATCAAGGGTAAAGTGGAGGATCAGATTCTGCCTTATGGTGTTGACAAGCTGTTTGTATTCGACGCTAAGGATTTGTTCCCTTATACCTCGGCTCCCCACACAGATATTCTGGTGAACCTCTTCAAGGAGGAGCAGCCACAGATTTGCTTGATGGGTGCTACCGTTATCGGTCGTGACCTCGGCCCACGTGTGTCATCATCACTGACCTCTGGTCTGACTGCTGACTGCACAGAGCTCGAGATTGGCCCTTACGAGGATAAGAAAGAGGGTAAGACATACGAGAATCTGCTCTATCAGATTCGTCCTGCCTTCGGTGGTAACATCGTGGCTACTATCGTGAACCCCGACCATCGTCCTCAGATGGCTACCGTTCGTAGTGGTGTGATGCAGAAGGCTATCTATGATGGCACCTGCAAGAAGGAGGTTGTTTATCCCGAGGTAAGCAAGTACGTCAGCCCCGAGGCTTTCGTCGTGAAGGTGCTCGACCACCACGTAGAGGCTGCCAAGCACAACTTGAAGGGTGCGCCTATCGTGGTTGCTGGTGGTTATGGTATGGGTTGCAAGGAGAACTTCGACCTGCTGTTCCAGTTGGCAAAGGTACTTCATGGTGAGGTTGGTGGTAGCCGTGCTGCCGTTGATGCTGGCTGGCTCGACCACGACCGTCAGATTGGTCAGACGGGTGTTACCGTTCATCCGAAGGTTTACATCGCCTGTGGTATCTCTGGACAGATTCAGCACATCGCTGGTATGCAGGATTCTGGTATCATCATCTCTGTTAACAGCGATCCCGATGCGCCTATCAACAAGATTGCCGACTATGTGATTGTTGGTACTGTAGAAGAGGTTGTACCCAAATTAATCAAGTACTATAAGCAGAACAGTAAGTAGAATTTGAAGTTAAAGAAGTTAAAGAAGTTAAGAAGTTAAGAAGTTAAAGAAGTTAAAGAAGTTAAGAAGTTAAAGAAGTTAAGAAGTTAAAGAAGTTAAGCCATTACTCATGACTAATCAGTTTCAGAATATCGGTGCTTGGCAGAAAGCGCATGAATTTGTGCTTTTGGTTTACAGAGCCACAAAGTCTTTCCCTGAATTTGAGAAATTTGGGCTTTGTTCTCAGTTCCAACGCGCCGCTGTATCCATTCCAGCCAATATCGCTGAGGGATACAAGAAACTGAGTCGTGCAGATAAATTACGTTTCTATAACATAGCTCAGGGTAGTCTTGAAGAATGTAGATATTACATTATCTTATCAAAAGACCTTGGTTATATCGATGAAGATAGTTACAACCAATTAGCCATCTCCATTGAGGAAACGAGTAAATTACTAAATGCCTATTGCAAAGGAGTCGTTGATAATAACTTCGGCAATCAACTATAGCAAAACATTTGGCTTAACTTCTCTAACTTCTTTAACTTCTTAACTTCCAAAAAACAAAGAATATGGCAAACTATTATAGCGATCATCCTGAGATCGGGTTCTATTTGAACCACCCCCTGATGGCTCGTATCGTTGAGCTGAAAGAAAAGGGTTTCGCTGATGCGAAAGAATATGACTACGCTCCCGTTGACCTGGGCGATGCC
>CACZZQ010000033.1 GCA_902785695.1 uncultured Prevotellaceae bacterium
CGGGGTCCCACCTCTTCCCATTCCGAACAGAGAAGTTAAGCCCGCCTGCGCCGATGGTACTGCAATGCAATGCGGGAGAGTAGGAGGCCGCCATCTTTTCAGAAGCCCTGATTCAGCAATGAGTCAGGGCTTTTTTGGTTGTTCGCCCTAAAGGTGCATTTTGTTCGCCCGAAATATGCATTTGCTAACAATAAAAAGTTCAATTTTGCTGCCACTCTGCCACCAATCTTCTGAAACGCCCTGTTTATGGGCAAAAATGGGTGGCAGCAAGGTGGCAGCAGGTGGCAGCAAGTAGCAGAAATGTGGACTATTTAGCCCTTTTTTTGCTTTACAAAGTACTCGGAACCGTACTTTGTTTCTCGTTTTTGGAGGGTAGTGATATTGGAAAGCATACGTCCGAAGGTAGAAACATTGGCTGGTTTTAGCAAACTGATGCCCACTTTCTGCTTCAGATGCTCGAAAATTGCGGATGCGCTGACCCATTTGCCGTCCTCTCCTTCCACTGCCGGTTCGAAATAGTCGAAGAAGAAATGGTCGGCAGCACTCTTCACGCTGAACTTGCGGTTCCACTCCATAATCTGCTGCGTCTCCTTCGTACTGAAGTAATATGGCTCACGCTCATACAGTGCGTGCATGGCCTGGGCATAGAGCTGTATGTAGTTGGGACGCGTGCTCACATCGATAGGCCCCGTCAGTTCCACGCTCAGAAACCTACGGCTTCCTGATGGGTCTGCCAATACATCAGGCTGGTTGGTAGTAGCGATGAACGAGGCGCGACGCGGGAAGTCCTCTACATGACGACCGTAGGGACGCTTGATCTTTACTGACGAGAGGGTGATGATGTTTTTTAGGAATCCCTGTTGGGTGCGAGGAGAAATCTGATTGAACTCATCCAGGTTTATCAGCAGCATCTGTGCCATCTGGTTCAGCACCTGCCGTTTATCATCTATCTGCAGATTCCCCGTATAGCCCCATCGCAGTTCCGGCGGTAGGAGCAGTTCACAGAAAGTGGTCTTGTTCCACCCCTGGGCAGAGATGAGTAGGGGGACTGCCTGATTGCCGTACTTGGCGAGGTTTGTCTCCTGCCACTGACGCACCATTCCTAAGAACCACGTATAGAACCAGCCCTCCCAATATGGGTTGTTGGTAGGCACGGTACGGGCCAGTTTGCGGATATGGTCCTTGCCGTCCCACTTTTCATACTGCTCCCACAGATAGTCGCCGATGGGATCGAAGGGACGAATCATCGTCGACTGCACATAACGTTTTACATCTTTGTCCCACGCATTGAGACCGCCCAGTCGAGCCTTCATCGTCATGCCCTTCATCACGCGGTCATCCACAGGCCTCCAATCCACGTAGGTATAGCTCTTGTCCTTATATTCCGTATAGCCCATGATGGTGTTGTAGCGGAAGGTATAGCGTGCGTTCAGGAAGTCCATCAGTCTCTGCGTCTCCTGACTCACCTCCGTTTCGGCCTCCTCTTCCTGAGGCTCAACAACGGTAGGCTTTTCCACTTCTGAATGTAGCGTCATCGGCTTCTGGCTCACAGGCAATGCCAATGCCTTGGGATTGTAATAGGGTAGGTCATCGAGGGGCATCCGGAAACAGCTGCGAATGGAACCCAGCTCCTGTCGGATGGGCTTTGGCAGTAATCCCTGATAGATGGATGATGCCAACAGATAACCCTGTCGGCAGAGGGCATCGGCTTCCTCTTCGTCACCAGGTATGCTACCGTCGGCCTTAGCAATCCTGACGAGGATGATGACCTCGTGACCGGAAGGCCCCGTAAAGGCTGCCAACGTATAGTGCAGTATCTGCGCCGCCTGTTTCACGGCTTTGATGTCTGCCTGGGTGTCAAGGTGATCTACTGTAATTGCCACCACGCCGTTGAATGTGCGCATCTGCAGGTTGTCGTTGGTGTCCTTCTCAAACTCTACCGAAGGAAAGATCAGGTGCGACGGATGCTGCTCGTCGTACCCCTCAGCGTTACTTGCATATTCTAACATCTGCCGGCGACGCATTACAGCACCGTCCTTGGTATCTGTCTTGATGCGCTCCATGAAGTTTTCAAGCGTCTTTGCCGACAGCTTCAGGGCGTTTTTCTTGTTTCTAAGTACGAATGATAGTTTCATGATGATACTGGTTTTTAGTTGTTATCTACGCAGGAAAATATCGTTTTCCAGCATAGAAAACATCGTTTTCTGCCCAAGAAAACACATGAAAACGATATTTTGAGCATTTCTTAGTCGTTTGCTTTCTCCTTGTGATTGTAGACGTATTCCTCAAAATAGCTGTCGAACTCCACTTCCCAGTCATAGCCCATGTGCTTGACATAGTCACGAATCCACTGCTGTTCTTCCTGCGAGAGTGCCCGTTCGCCCCGCATATACTCATAGTAAATCTTGGTGCCATGCAGATAGTTGGTGATAGTCTTGCGCATCTTAGTGTAGTCCTTCTTCATCACATTGTCGTAAAGGTGCGAGAATCCTGCTGCCCACACGCTGGTCTTAATCCTATCGAACCATTGGCACTCGCTGTCCTTCAGCGTTTTCGGCATGACGCATTTGGCAACCTCTACGTTTTCCGGCGTGTTCTGTCCAGCCAGATAGCGCAGGCAGTCTGCCTTCAGCGGACAGTCGTTGTTGGTACATAGTGTGTACCATGATGGTACCTTGGAAAAGTCAAATTCCTTGCTAATTGGTGTTGTTTCTTTGTAGTTATCCATAGTTTTTATGTTAAAAGTGAGTTAATATGCTGTTTCTGCATACAAAGATACAAAATATTTCTCTGTTTTCCAAGCTTTTTTGTAATTATTTTTGTTGTTTTTAGGCTGTTTTTTGAATTTTGCTGCCACCTGCTGCCACATTGCTGCCACCCATTTCTCCTTTAAATACAGGTGTTTCCGTGAATTAGTGGCAGAGTGGCAGCAAAATCTGCAAATTTTGTATATGTAGGATCTGAACAAAAATTTACAAGCGTGGTGGAAACCACGAGTCGTCTGCCAGAAGTGTAGATGCGGATGGGTGTCCCGTTTTTCATCCTGATATTCTCAAATGTGGGGCAAATGTGGGTCAAATCAGGATTGTTGAGAAAACGAAAATTCCCGAAACCCTTTGTTTATCGAGGTTTCGGGAATTTCAACAGAGGTGCCTGGCGGATTCGAACCGCCGTAGACGGTTTTGCAGACCGTTGACTAAGCCACTCATCCAAGGCACCGTTTAAGCGAGTGAAGAGCGATGCTTGCATCAACTCTTTCGAGCGGAAGGTGTTTCGACTGTTGGTCAAGGCACCCTTTTCGGTTTGCGGATGCAAAGGTAGTCATTTTTTTTTATTCGCCAAAATTTTTATAAGTTTTTTTGCAGTCACAGCATGGATTTCCTCCATTTTGCAGCATCTGCTCTTTGAATGCGCAACCAGTACAGTTGCAGCAAGGGTCGTTTTTCTCTTTTTTTAGTCTGGCTATTCGAATAACGACATAGGCTATTGAGGCTGTGATTGCAGCAAAGACGATGGCTATTTCAAAAATAGGTTCGCGCATACATTATTATATAAATAATCAGACAATGATCTTATCGATAGTCTTGCTGATGTTGTTCAATACCTTCCCGGGCTTCGCCTCGTCTTGGATTCGGTGTGGGTTGATGATGGCTTTCAGTCCTAAGGGTTTTATGCGTACGTCGATGTCGGTACCCATTTTGGTGGGGTCGCCGTCGAAATGTACGGCACCTGGTTCGCTGCGCTGGATGTGTATGCTGCGGGCTTGGAATGATTGAATGTGGGTGTTGTTCTTCAATGTCTTTGCAAAGAGGTCAAAGCCCAGGGTTGCTGCTTCAAGGATGTTGAAAGGCTCCATGATAATCACGTCGAGGAGTCCGTCCTGCATCGATGCCTCTGGTGCTATATAGGCGTTGTTGCCGTATTGCGATGCGTTGGCACATGCCACGAGGAATGCTTTGTACTGGTGGCAGCCAGAGTCGTCGGTGATGATGTAGGTGTCGGGCTTGTAGAGAAATCCTTCCTTCAGCACGTTCTCTACGTATGTGGTCAGGCCGCGCTTGCCAGACTCTGCGAACTTCAGTGAAACATATGCGTCGAAGCCCATGCCACATGTGCAGAAGAAAGGCTGGTCGTTGATTGTACCATAGTCAAAGTGGTTGGTCATTCCTGCATTGATGACCCGTAAAGCTTGCTTCATGTCCATGGGCAGACAGAGATGGCGAGCCAGCCCGTTGCCCGACCCGCAGGGAATGATGCCCAGTGCCGTCTGGCTGTGTACGAGTGAACGTGCTACTTCATTTACAGTGCCGTCGCCGCCTACGGCAACGCAAATGTCTGTTTGGCTTTCCGCACATTGTTTGGCTATCTCTGCCGCATGACCGGCATACTGGGTCTTTTCAATCTGACAGTCATAGGAACGCTCGTCAATGAATTGCTTGATGAGCTGGGGTAGGGCATCCTTGGACTTAGTGCCAGAAATGGGATTGACGATAAAAGTAATGGACTTCTTTTTGTTTTGCATTTTGCAAAATTACATAATTTGCATGAAAAAAGGCTGCAAAAGTCAAGAAAAATCGAAATAAATAAACTTTATTGCGAAAAATGTGCACGAATTGCAGATTTTTGTGTAACTTTGCAGTCCAAATATAAGTGAAACCAACAAATATGGGACAACTACAAGAAAGATACAAGTCTTATCGTATACCCCAAGAGGCTATGGCGAAGGGAATTTACCCTTATTTCCGTGCTATTGAGGGTAAACAAGGTACGGAAGTAGAGATGGGCGGACACAAGGTATTGATGTTCGGCTCAAATGCATATACAGGTCTGACGGGTGATCAGCGTATCATCGATAAGGCAAAGGCCGCACTTGACAAATACGGTTCTGGTTGTGCAGGTAGCCGTTTCCTGAATGGAACATTGGACTTGCATATCCAGTTGGAAAAAGAAATCGCCGAATTTATTGGCAAGGATGATTGTCTGTGCTTTAGCACGGGTTTCTCTGTGAATCAGGGCGTTATTCCTGCATTGCTTAGCAAGGACGACTATGTGATTTGTGATGACCGTGACCATGCTTCTATCGTGGACGGACGCCGTTTGGCCTTTGCAAAACAGTTGCACTATAAGCACAACGATATGGAGGATTTGGAGCGTGTGCTTCAGAAACTGCCACAGGAAGCTATCAAGCTGATTGTTGTGGATGGCGTGTTCTCTATGGAGGGCGACCTTTGCAAACTACCTGAAATCGTGGAACTGAAGCACAAGTACAACTGCTCTATCATGGTTGACGAGGCTCACGGCATAGGTGTGTTTGGAAAACAGGGTCGTGGCGTGTGCGATCATTTCGGGCTGACGAAAGAGGTAGACCTCATTATGGGTACGTTCTCTAAGTCGCTGGCTTCCATCGGTGGATTCATCGCATCCGATTCTGACACGATCAACTGGTTGCGTCATACCTGCCGTACTTATATTTTCTCTGCTTCAAACACTCCTGCTGCTACAGCTGCAGCCATGGAGGCCTTACATATCATCCAGAATGAGCCTGAGCGCATAGAGAACTTGTGGAAGGTGACGCGCTATGCCTTGAAGCGTTTCCGTGAGGAGGGCTTTGAGATTGGCGATACGGAGAGTCCTATTATTCCTCTTTATGTGAGAGATACTGATAAGACGTTCCTTGTAACGGCACTTGCCTTCAATGCCGGTGTATTTATCAATCCCGTGATTCCTCCTGCATGTGCTCCTCAGGACACTTTGGTGCGTTATGCACTGATGGCTACACATACCGAGGAACAGGTTGAACGCTCGGTGATTGCTCTGAAAAAAATCTTTGTTGAGCAAGGAATTATAAAATAATTGCGGAAAAATTTGCAAAGGTCGCAGAAAATGTGTACCTTTGCACCCGCAAAAACGAGGTGTAGCGCAGTTGGTAGCGTTCCTGGTTTGGGACCAGGCTGTCGCAGGTTCGAGTCCTGTCACTTCCTTCTTTTTTTTGGCAAAAACTTGCAGATATTACCTTTATTTTGTAATTTTGTAGCCAGAATCATCAGTAAGTAAAATGAAATCAATAACAAAAATCTTAACCCTAACAATCCTGTTATTGCATAGTTTGTGCATGATGGCCTCTGACGGACGCGTCTTCCAGGTCATTAATGCTGCTGATGGACTTGCTGACAATAGTGCCGAGGTGGTAATCTGTACCAAGACTGGGCGTATTGTCATATCAACCTTGGGAAACTTGAATTTTTATAATGGAGCAAGGTTCAGCCATATTGGAGTAAGTAATGAGATGCAATATCAACTGCCCCGCTACCAAGGTAACTACCACTTGTATTTTGACCGTAAGCATCATATATGGTTGAAGAATACTCGTTCTCTGACTTGCGTCGACTTGCTGATGGAAGAGTTCATCGTCAATGTGGATAGTGTGGTACGTGATTTGGGCGGTAAGGAACCTTTGGAAGACCTGTTTGTTGATTCTGTAGGAGGTGTGTGGCTCTTGTCCAGCAAGGGACTTTATGGTGTTGACAACAAGAATACATATAACGTACTTCGTGACCAGAATCTGCAGGATGTGGATGTGTTTGATGATATGCTTCTGACTTTCTATGACAATGGTGAAGAGGTGGGACTGGATTTGCAGACCGGGAAAACAATCCATAGGAGCAAGGCTTATGATTGGGACACGGCACAGCGCTACCTGCGCTCGTCAGCGATTGTGCGCTACGAAGACGGCTATTATCAGGTGCGCAATGGAGACACCGAATCTGTTTTCTTACATTTCGATGTGAAGCAGTTGAAGTGGACTGTTATTCAGTCTTTCCCGTATCATGTCAAGCATCTGACGCTTCATAAAGATTGTATATACCTGCCGTCTGATTGTGGGTATGGTGTGTATGACATCAAGAGCGGAGAGATGAAGTGGAACTCTGAATTAGTGCTTACGGATGGACTTAGTGTACAGCCGAAATGCAATATGATAGCGTTCGACCGTCAGGATGGTATGTGGATAGGAACAGAGAAACGCGGCGTGCTATATGCCCGTCCTTCGAAACAGACGTTCCAGTTGTATTCATTCAACCAACCTGAAGCCAGTGCTTTTTTGAAGTCCATGGATGGAATAAACCAGAACATCACAGATTTTCATGGCCTGCGTGCAAACTGTATGTTCGTAGATAGTCGTAGCTGGTCATGGATAGGTACTTCTCAGGGCCTATTCCTATATAAAACTCCACAATCGGAACCAGTCGTGTTTTCAAGAAAGAACGGCTTCTATAATAATGTAATACATACTGTTGTCGAAGACAGGAACCATCATATATGGGCTGCAACTTCCAATGGTATTTCATTCGTGCGCTTCGATGGCGAGGATGTGGCTTTTGTGAATAGTTTCAATGATATTGACGGTGTTCCCTGCGAGTCGTTTGTTAATTGTAAAGGAGCATTGCTGCCTGATGGACGTATAGTCATGCAGGCTATCGACCATTTTGTATTGTTTAATCCTGATGACTTAGAGGATGTTAACACACCCCATCCGTATATTCTTTACCCCAAACTGATCAGTTTGAGAATTAACGGAAATGAGATAGGACCGGATTATCACATAGGTGAAAATGTTGTTATTGACCGTGCATTGTCGAGAGCCCGTACCATCACATTGAGCAGTAATCTGTCTTCTACCTCGTTGACTTTCTCGGCATTGAACTATTACCGCCCTCTTCAGACCTATTATAAGATTCGCATCCAGGGATTAGCAGAATATGATGACTGGAAATACTATTCATTCTTCAATAGCGGTGGTAGGGTGGACTCTAAGGGTATGCTTCATATACCCCTGTTGTCACTTGCCCCAGGAAAATATGTGTTAGAACTGCAGGCCTCTATGTATCCAGACCAGTGGACAGGCAAACCGTTTGAATGGGAAATCATAGTGACGCAACCATGGTGGCAGACAACAGGTGTGCTGTGGATTCTGGCTATTGTGATATTCCTGGTGGCTATAGCCAATTTGGTATATTATATGCGCAATGAGCGTATGCGTATGCTAAGGAAACAAGGCGAAGGTGACATTATCCGTAAGATACGCCAATTTGTAGACCATTGTAATGAATACTCAAGCGACTCGTTTGCACCCATTCAGGATGACTATCGTCAAGAGACTGATAATTCAGAAGCAAAGCTCAATCCAGAGTTCATCAGTGTGATGATGGTTCTGCTGCCCTATGTGCAAGAGCACATGAAAGGTGAATTGACAATGGCTCAATTGAGTGGTGTGGCAGGAATGGATGTCGTTTCGCTGTACGAACTGATTATGGCAGATATCTATAAGAGTCCTCGTGAACTGGCAAGGGTCATTCGTTTGGAGCGTGTTGCCAATATGCTTGCCACCACGGATAAATCAATAACCCGTATATCGGAAGAATGCGGATTCTATTCTCCGAATTATCTGATAGGAACTTTCTTCCATCAGTATAAGATGACTCCGAGAGAATATCGCGAGAATTACTAAACCTTCTTTATCCGAATAGTAGGCGCAAAGCCTCTTCGACTTTGCGTACAGGATGCACCTCGATATTGTATTTCCTTGTGTTTAATCCTTGCATATTGTATTTTGGTATAATGATGTGGGCAAATCCCAGTTTTGCTGCCTCTGCAATTCGCTGCTCTATACGGTTGACAGGGCGAACCTCGCCACTTAGGCCTACTTCACCTGCCATACACCATCCAGCCTCTATGGGCGTATCTACATTTGATGAAAGCACGGCAGCTATTACAGAGAGATCCATAGCCAAATCGGTTACCCTAAGACCGCCGGCAATATTGACAAATACATCCTTCTGTATCAACTTGAAACCGACCCGCTTCTCTAATACAGCAAGCAACATATTGAGGCGACGCTGGTCGAAACCGGTAGCAGATCGCTGTGGAGTACCATAGGCTGCTGTAGATACCAAGGCCTGCGTCTCAACAAGAAATGGGCGTAATCCTTCTATGGCACTTGAAATGGCAATGCCCGACAGACCTTCATGATCCTGTGTTAGCAGAAGCTCTGAAGGGTTGCTAACCTGTCGGAGTCCATTCTGTTGCATCTCATAAATACCCAGTTCCGATGTACTTCCAAAGCGATTCTTGATGCTTCTCAGGATGCGGTACATATAATGCTGGTCACCCTCGAACTGTATGACGGTGTCGACGATATGCTCTAAGATTTTCGGGCCTGCCAGAGTGCCTTCTTTTGTGATATGTCCGATAAGAATCACAGGTACGCCGCTGGTCTTGGCAAAGCGGAGGAGGGCAGAGGCGCATTCACGCACTTGGGCGATGGAGCCTGCACTTGATTCTACATCCTCGGTAGCTATGGTTTGTATGGAGTCGATGACCACCAGATCAGGTTGCTCTTCCTTGATATGTTCGAAAATATGCTCCAGCGAGTTCTCACAGAGTATCGTAAAGTGTTCTGGGCTTGGCATATTGCCAAGAATCCTGTCAGCGCGCATTTTCAGCTGGTGGGCACTTTCCTCTCCACTGATATAAAGGATGCGCTTTTCCGTCAGGCGCAGCATGGTTTGTAGCGATAGCGTGGACTTTCCGATTCCTGGCTCACCGCCAAGAAGTACGATGCTTCCTGGTACCAGACCGCCACCAAGCACGCGGTTCAGCTCGTCATCATGCATATCAATGCGAGGGTCATCGTGGCTACTGATCTCACTGAGCTTCATGGCTCTGTTCGTACGAAGTGCATGACCGGCTTTCGCTGCTGCTGATGTGGCTATCTGCTTAGGCGTATCAGCACTTACCTTTATTTCCTTGAATGTATTCCAACGTCCACAAGCAGGGCATTTGCCAATCCATTTAGGAGACTCCTGACCGCAGTTCTCACATACGTAAGCTATTTTGTCTTTTGCCATTTGCTAATCTTTTTATATTGCAAAAGTACAAAAATTATCTGAAATATGTTTCGTGTTACAAAACTTTTTATTACTTTTGCGCTACGATGAAAAAAATAGCGTATTACATAGTAATTATCATAGGATTTCTTTCGTTGGTGACTTCCTGTAGCGATAGTAATGAACAGCAACAGGCCGTTGACGACCCCTTTGATTTGTGGAAAGCCGATTCTGCATCCCTTCGTGTTGCCGTAACGCCAACAATTGACTGCCTTCCCCTTTTCGTAGCAGAAAGCGAGGGGATGTTTGACAGACAAGGTGTGAGTATCAGTCTTTACCCATTTAATGCCCACATGGATTGCGATACTGCTTTTCAAAGTGGATGGGTAGATGTGATGCCTTCCGATTTGGTTCGTACGGAGTATCTTAAGTCTAAGGGTACCTCACTTCGCTACCTGACTGCTACAGACCTTCATTGGCAATTACTTGCTGATAGGAATTCCAAGATAAAGCGCCTTGGTCAGTTGGAACATAAGATGGTGGCAATGACCCGCTATTCTGCTACGGCGATGCTTGCCGACCAGTTGGTTGATACAACGAAGATGGTCAACGAGTACGTATTCCGTATTCAGGTTAATGATATCAATGTGAGATACATGATGATGAAGACCCATGTGATGGACGCGATGTTCCTGCCCGAGCCCTATGCTACTGCTGCCCGTGACTTGAAAGCCGAGCTTCTGTACGACAGCAGATGGAATGATGTGTGCATGGGAACCCTCGTGGTGCGCGAGGCAGCTATGCTTGATACTCTTCGCCAGCGACAGGTAGAAGGCTTGATGAAGGCTTATGATGAAGCTTGCGATACGATAAATAGTCGTGGTATTGCCTATTACGGCGAGTTCATGAGTAGGCTGAGTGGCGTTTCGTTCGATGCAGGCGACTCGTTGCTCTCTACCACTCATTTTAGTGTGTCACATCAGCCGCGTGAGGTCGATATCGAGAAAGCGCGTACTTGGCTGAAACGATGATGATGACGTATGCAGAAAACGAATCCACATATAGCCCTTGTTATCAGCAAACTATGCCAGCGTAGGCTTGGTGCAAGCATCGCTGCTCTTGAGAACTATTTCTTGTCGGATTCCAACCATCCGTCAGGTGAGAAACTGTCATCAATAAAAAGTGACTACTTGCGGATGGCAGACTATTGGCAGCGTGGGATTGATGATGCTCAGCGTACAGAGGTGTACAATCAGTTGTTGCATCGCCTTTTTGCTCTGACCACCGATACCCAAACCAATTTGCTATATCGTGAAAATACTTATTGGCAGCAACTATATATGCGTCCGCGCAAGCAATCGGCAGATTGGGGACTGACATTGATAAAGAGTAGGTTGGAGAATTACGTTGCAGAGACGGCCATGCTGGAACTGGAGCCTGAGCATATCAGAAGTGCCAAGCGTCTGAACCTGGATTCAGTTCACCAGCAGTTCATGAACAATTTGTTCGATTTTATTCTCACAGATTATTCCTGGAGTGATATCATGGCTCGCTCGTATGACGAGTTGCTATTGTCGCCCACTATTGACATGAATGATCAGCAACTCATTGTCAGTGCAGTCACAATGTCATTGCTGCGTACGTTTGATGTGAATAAGCTGCTGACGTTAATGCGTGTATACAGCATGACTGTGGATCAGAACATTCGTCAGCGGGCATTGGTAGGGTGGGTGCTCACGCTGGATTCAAATGTTGATACCTTATATCCGCAAATCCGCAGTCAGATAGCTGAGATCTGCAACAATGAACAATGTGTACAAGAACTGACGGAATTGCAGATGCAGCTCTTCTATTGTATGGATGCGGAGAGTGATGAGCAAAAGATTCGCAAAGAGATTATGCCTGACCTCATGAATGGAAGCAGAATGAGGATGACCAGCAAGGGTCTGGAGGAGATAGAGGAAAACACCCTGGAGGAAATACTCCATCCTGATGCTGCAGAACGGGATATGGAGAAGATGGAGCAGAGCATGAAGCGGATGGCAGATATGCAGAAACAGGGTTCCGATATCTATTTTGCCGGATTCTCACAAATGAAGCGTTTCCCCTTCTTTGAAAGGGAGGCAAACTGGTTTGTGCCTTTCTATACGCATCATCCGGCTATTACAGGAATATGGAATCAAGTGAAAAGCAAAAAATTCCTTCATGCCATTACTGAAATAGGTGCCTTCTGCGACAGCGACAAGTATTCTTTTGTATTGGCTTTCGAGCAAGTGCTCAGTCATTTGCCGGCGAGTATGCTCAAGATGGTTGATGACGGTGAGGCTGTGCCGATGCCTATAGGAGGTGAGGTCGCCGCTGACGAGCGTCAGTCGCCTGCATTCCTTCGCCGTATGTATTTGCAGAATCTCTATCGTTTCTTCCGTTTGTTCGCAGTGCGGAGCCAGTACTCAAGTCCGTTCAGTAGTACTGACTGCTATCTGTTTTTTGCCAATAAGTTGTTTCGTGGCAGTGAGCTTGAGAAGCGTGTCCCTGAGGTAGGAGCCTTCCTGATGAAACGTGGTAGAAAAGATGAGGCTATGCAGGTGCTTCTGAACTGTACGTCTATAGGACAAAACTATCAGTATTATATGCTGATGGGTACATTGCTGGGTGATTCTTCTGACAATGACAAAGAATTGGAGTGTTTCAAGAAAGCTGTCAGCTTGAATCCTGTCAGTAATAAGGCTTTGGTAGGATTAGCTCGCGCCCATTTTCATTGTGGCCATTATGATAAGGCCTTAGAAATCTATGAGCGTCTGCTGGAGCTTTCGCCCGAGTCAAAATCCTACCAGTTGAATGCTGCTATTTGCCTGGCAAACCTGCATCAAGAAGAACAGGCTCTCAAGTTCCTATACAAACTGAATTATTTACATTCTGAAGATGTTGCCGTGGTGCGTGTGTTGGCTTGGGTCTTGTTGTCGTGCGGTCGTGCGGAAGAGGCTCAAAAACACTACGAGAGACTGTTGCATCAAGACCCCGTATCACCTCTTGATGTGCTGTATGATGGCTATTGTCATTGGTTCTTAGGTCATATACTGTCAGCTATCGATTCTTTCAAGCACTACCTGACATTTGATGGCATGGATATTGACAAGTTGGAGACAGCTCTTATGCAGACCGATGCAGACTTGCTGAAGCAGCATCATGTTTCCGATATTGATATTCGCATGATGCTTGACGCACTCATCGCTGTTTAAAGGAAAGGTCGCAACAGGTGTGCAAACCATCCACGAAAGCGTTGCCAGGGTGTGCGGAATTCTTTCCATTTTTCTGGTGTCAGGTAAACGCTTTCTTTCTTGTCGCGCTCAAACATATTGTCGAGCTCACGTGTCGTGTGGCTGTCTATGATGACCGCATTCACCTCGTAGTCGAACCGTGTGCTGCGAGCATCCAGGTTAGTGCTGCCCACAGTGCAGAAACGCCCATCTACCATCATAATTTTCGAGTGGTGGAATCCCGGTTGGTAGAGCCATACGTTTGCTCCGCGTTTCATTAGTTTATGAGCATTGTAGAATGCACAGTCGGGTGTCAGAGGAATATCGCTTTTTGCCGATAGCATGATATCTACCTGAATGCCTCGTTTAATAGCTTTCTTTAGTGCTTTCTTGATGCTGGGTATGAGTGTAAAGTAGGGATTGATGATATGAATGGAGTCCTTTGCGTCGTTGATGGCATTCACATAGAAGTAGCGCATCACGTCGTTGGTAGTATGTGGTTCGCGGTTGATGATGCCCACAAGTTTATGTCCTCTGCTTGCTGTGGTGTCTGGTTTCAGGTTGTGCATTCCTGACATCTCGCCACCCCTGAAATACTCTTCTTTCGACAGCAGTTGCTCACCAGTGGCTTTTTCCCATATACGGCAGAATATATCCTGTAGTTCGTTCACAGCACTGCCTTCTAAGCGGCAGTGCATATCTCGCCATGCACCCACCTGCTCTGTACCGTTGATATAGTAGTCGGCCACGTTCATTCCCCCTGTATATGCCACCTTTCCGTCAATAATCACTATCTTCCTATGGTCACGTGGCCAGATATGGTTGACCCATGGGAACCGAATAGGGTCGAACTCTACGATGTCGATGCTGTCGTTACGCAGGGCTGTGAGGTGTGTCTTTTTCAGTGGCTGGTTGTTTGAGTCGTTGCCGAATCCGTCGAACATGGCTCGTATTTCTATTCCCTGTTTCCGCTTCTCCTTGAGCACGTCAAAGAGTAGCATGGCGATAGAGTCGTTGCGGAAATTGAAATACTCTAAGTGGACACTGTGTTTAGCTTGGCGAATAGCCTCAAACATATCATCGAATTTCTCCTGTCCTGAGTATAGCAGGCTGACGCTGTTGTCGTTGGTGAAATTGATGCCATATTCAGACAATTGCCTGTAAATCAGTGTGTCTGAAGTAGTTTTATCCTGAGCTGTTAAGTTGACGTTGAAGCAAAGTACCAGTACGGCCGTAGCTATCTTTGTAATCATTCTCGTGTTTTGTATGTTCATCTTCGATAATTAAGCCTGTATTCTGACGGTGTCATTCCAAAACGCTCTTTGAAGAGGTTGATGAAATAATCGCCTGTAGCAAATCCTACGTGTGTGGCTAACTCATTCATATTGATGTTTGTGCGTTGCAACAGTATGCAGGCATGGCGCAGTCTAAGGTCTCTGACAACCTCAGCCGGTGTCTTGCCAGTCAGGTCGTGAACCTTTTGGAAGAATGGCTTCATGCTCATTCCCATGGACTGTGCCATATCTTCAAGGTTGATGGTGCCTCTGTTCATGTTTTGCTGAACGTATTGCTCAATGCTGTTGAGTAACTGCTGATCCATATTATCCGACATACTGAACTTGTCGTTCATCTCGTTGATGTCTTCCGTGAAGGCATAGTTCTGTTCCATTGCCGAGGCTCCGTGTGTTCTCACAATCTTTACTGCAAGCGATTTTATCTGCTCGTCCTCAACTACTTCGTTGTTGGTAGACGAAATGGTAGCCAGGTCAATGGTCTCTGTAGCTGTGGTCATACTTGAGTTGCGTTCTTCCAGCTCTCGTGTCTCAGCACCCTCAATGAGGTCTTTGTTAATTTCTATTGGCCCAATGCCAAGGAGCTTGTTGAATCTCAAAACGGCTTCCTGCATATTGAAGGGCTTTGCCAGATAATCGTCGGCACCCATAGTGATGTTTTGGCTTATCATCTCCTTGGCCGAGAGTTTAGTATCTGTCATCAGCACAAACTTGATGCGGTTTAGTGATGGGTGCATCTTGATATTGTTGCATAGTTCGCTGCCTGTCATCTTCGGCATATCCTGCTTGCATATCACCAGGTTGGGGACTATTGCCTCGATGTCCTCGGCTGCCTTGCGGATATCGTTATATGGATGGAAGTCATAGATGAGCTTCATGCGTGAGTTGACAAACTTGATAAACTCGTCGTTGCTGTCGATAAAGACTACTCTGAATTTCGATGTTGGCAGTTCGGCCTGATAGGGGCGAATCTCAGAAGTCAGTTCGTCGTTCAGTATATCTGGCAGGGCCATCTCTCCCTTTGCATTCATCTCAAGCTGATGCTCTACTTTCTTCTTAGCTCTTGTCTCAGGGTTTTCCAGCACGGTCTGCATATCGCTTACTCGCGTGATGATCTGCAGCATTTGTGCGTGCAGGGTGTTCAGCTGTTCACGCTCTTCCAGTGTGCTTTCCTTTTCTGAAAGATTCATGATGATGGTTGTCATGCGCGACATGGGCTGACGCAAATCGTCGCTGGCCGACATGATTTCCTCTTTCTGTTGAGCCAGTTGACTGATAATGGCGTTCTTTTTCCTCATCAAGGCTCGTATCTGGTCTATGCCCTGTTTCCATATATATAGTAAGACTACAACGATGAGTGCATAGATACCTATCATCCACCATTGCAGGAACCAGGGTTGGTCTATGATAATTTCGATGATACGTTCCTGATTGCTCACTGCTCCGTCATCGCCTACGGCTTTCACGTGCAGCTTATAGGTGCCTGGTGACAGGTCTGTAAAGGTTACGCCATGTTTCATGGCATCGCCGTTGTGCCAGTCGTTGTCTATGCCTTCCATCTCGTACATAAACTGCAGGTGCTCGCTTTGGTTGTAGTTGCCTGCAGCGAATTTGATGGTAAAGGTGTTCTGATGGCTTTTCAGGTGAATGGTTGAGCTCTCGTTGATGGATTGTGTCAGTGGGATGATGCCATCGTATCTCTGTCCCACCTGTACTTCTTCCTCACCAATGAAGAGCTGTGTAAGCATCACGCGTGGCAGTGTGGCTGTTTCATCGACGGTCTTCGGACGTATCCAGTTCACACCGTTCAGTCCGCCCATCATCACATTGCCGTCGTGAGTCATCAGTATGGCTCCTACATTAAACTCGTCGCTTTGCAGCCCGTCGCTTCTGTTGTAGTTGTAAATGCCGTAGTTGTATGTGTCGTCTTCCGTATTACGTTGCAAGACCACACGGCTGGCACCGTTACTGGTCGATAACCATACATTTCCGCTTTTGTCTTCTGCTATTCCGCAGATGTTGTTGTTACTCAGCCCGTTTTTCTCTGTTAGCCGGTCAAGGTTGTCGCTGGAGGGGTTCCAGATGTTAACGCCTTCGCGTGTACCTATCCATATTAGTCCGTGTGAGTCCTCGTAAACTTGCGTGACGTAATTGTTAGTGAATTTCGTGAGGTTTGTGGAGTTTCCGGTGTATAGTCGCATCTCTGAGGTCGAGATGTTCAGCACAATCAGTCCTTCGGATGTGCCGATGAGCATCTTGTTGCTCTTGGAATAATGGAGTGCGGTGATGTTGTTGACTCTGATTTTCCCATTTTCCTTGGTATAGTTCGAGAACTGGTCCACACGTGGGTTGTACATCTGCAGGCCTCCGTCGGTAGCAATCCATAGGTTACCCATCTTGTCTGACGTGAGTGCATTGATATGATCGTCTATCATGCTGCGCTTCGTGCTGTCGTTGGCTACAGAATAGATTTTCGAGCTGCCGTTCTTGATTCGTGTCAGTCCGTTTTGAACAGATCCTACCCACAGGCTCCCGTCTTTGGTGAATGCCAATGCCGAGATTTGCTTGCTCGACAAGTGATAGTCCTGTCCTATGATTCCTTTGTCGCTTGTGCCGTAATAGATATTCCCAGTGCTGTCTTCTGCCATCGCGGTGATGTCGCCTATAGGCTTCGACTCAAACTTGTAGATGTTCTGTCCCATATATGCGACTCCTGATTTTGCCGTTCCTATCCACAGCAAGTCGGTATCGTCGATATAGATACTTCTCACGCCCATGTTGTTCTCAGCCAGACGGGAGGAGTTCAGACTGCGTATAGTCACGTTCTCAATCTCGTGACTGTTTACGTTCATACGCATCAGATAGGGGCTGTTAGTTCCCAGCCAGATATTACCGTTGCGGTCGCCTCCTATTGCATAAACGGCATGGTCGGCGTTGACACCAGTCAAGTCCAGGCTGGTGCCGATACTTGTGTCCCATGTGCCAGCCCTTTTCCTGTAGAGGAAGAGTGTGCCTTGTCCGTAGAGCCACAGGTTGTCCATCTGGTCGGCAAATACGCGTAGCGAGGTGGTCTTGCGCTGTCCTTGCATCTCGTAGTTTCTCCACACTACGTTTTGTTGGTGCATCATGTCGAGGCATACCATTCGCCCGTCATCATAGACACCGATGATGCCGTCTTTGCACTCGCCGAATGAACAGATGTGACCTTCTGGTATGCTCTGCGATCCGCGGTCGGAAATCAGGAACTCGTAGAACAGCTGCTGTTGCATATTGTAGCTTATCACACCACGGCCTGGAATAAATCCCCACAGGTTCTTTTTTCTGTCAATGTATATGATTTCTGGTACGTCTTTCATTCCCAGACGTGCAAACACCTGTCGCATATCGCGTTCAAAGGTCTCTGAGCGTGGATGGTAGATGCAGTATCCCACTGGGGTCTTGACCCACAGGGTGCCGTCGTATGCTTCCTGTATTGACTCAATATAGCTGTCAGGCAGTGACGAGCCGTCTTGTGAGTCGGTTTGGAAATGTTTGAAGATATAGCCGTCGAATCGATAGAGGCCTGCTGGCGTTCCCATCCACATGAATCCTCGCGAGTCCTTGACGATACAGTTGATCTGGCTTGATGTCAGTCCGTTTCTGGCATCCAGCGTCTTGAAGAGATAGTCGTTAGAAGCTGCAGCCAAGGGCAGCATCATTATCAGCAGCAGTATAATATATTGTTTGGCTTTCATGTTTTATGCCTGAAGTTTATATCATGCATGAATAGTGGTCAACCACTCCCAGAAGTTCGTTCTCTTTGTTGACCACGAGTACTGAGTGTATCTTGTATTTCTGCATTACGCGTTGTATCTCTGTAATCTTGGTGTCTGCCGTCACTGTTTTCGGTGTTCGTGTCATGATGTCGCTCACCACGTGGTTAAACAGCTCTGCCTTCCACCGTTCTATGGCTCGGCGTATGTCGCCGTCGGTAATCAGTCCGGCTATTTTGCCGTTCTCTTCTGCCACGCCCAGTCCCAGCTTTCCTTCACTGACTATCATGATGGCTTCTCCCAGACTTGTCTGTGGTGAGAGGATAGGCATATCGTTGCTCCGCATCACGTCTTGAGCCGTGGTGAGTAGTCGTTTGCCAAGTTCGCCTCCCGGATGGAAGTGTGCGAAGTCCTGCGGCTGGAAGTTGCGTCGCTGCATCAGTGCTATGGCCAGTGCGTCGCCCATAGCCAGAGCGGCGGTGGTGCTACTTGTAGGAGCGAGGTTCAGCGGACAGGCCTCTTTCTTTACCCCCACGTTGAGGTGGTAGGTAGAGTATTTTGCCAGGAGTGATTGGGGATTTCCGCTCATGCCTATGATTGGTATGTTGGTGTGGAGCACCATGGGTATGAATCTCAGCAACTCGTCTGTCTGTCCTGAGTTCGAAATGGCTATCACCACGTCATCCTTGGTCATCACGCCCAGGTCGCCATGATAGACATCCAGTGGATTGATGAAAAACGAGGGGGTGCCTGTCGATGCCAGTGTGGCAGCAATCTTTGCGCCTATGTGTCCGCTCTTGCCTACACCGGTGACGATGACCTTGCCCTTGCAGTGGAACATGAGTTCTACAGCCTGGTCGAACTGCCCGTCCATCTTGGGTATCAGGTCGAGCAGAGCCTCGGCTTCGTCCTTGATGGCTTGTATGCCGGTTTCTCTTGTTGTCATGCTAAGATTTTCTTTACTAAGTCTTCCAGTTTATCGAGCTCCAGCATATTGGCTGCATCGCTCAATCCTGAGTCTGGGGTGGGGTGTACCTCGAAGAAATACCCTGTGGCACCAAAGGCTTTTGCTGCCAGTGCCATTGAGGGTACGAAGCGGCGGTCACCTCCTGTCTTGCCGCCTTTGGCATCCGGTCGCTGTACGCTGTGGGTGCAGTCCATAATCACTGTGGGTACTATCTCCAGCATATCGCTGATGTTGCGGAAGTCTACTACCAGGTTGCCGTAGCCCATCATGTTGCCGCGCTCCGTGAGCCACACTTCTCTGGCACCGCTGTCCTTTGCTTTCTCTACGGGATAGCGCATATCTCGTCCGCTCAGAAACTGTGCCTTCTTGATATTCACCGTCTTCCCTGTTCTGGCGGCAGCTACCAGCAGGTCGGTCTGCCGACAGAGGAAAGCAGGTATCTGTATTACGTCGGCCACCTCGCCCGTTGGCTCTGCCTGCCAGGCTTCGTGTATGTCGGTGAGTATCTGCAGTCCGTACTTCGATTTCACGTCGGCCAGCATCTGCAGGCCTTTGTCGATGCCAGGCCCGCGAAACGAGCTGATGGAAGTTCTGTTGGCCTTGTCAAATGAGGCCTTGAATATAATATTGGTACCCAGCTGATAATTGATACTCACCAGTGTGCTTGCCACTGTGTCAAGCAATTCCTTTGATTCTATCACGCAGGGACCGGCTATGATTACGGGTTGTTTCATCTTGATTTCTTTTCGTTCAATTTGCAAAAATACGAAGAAAATGGGATATTGCCAAATATTCTGTGGAAAAACTTGCACACTGGCCACAAAGGTCAAATAAAAAAGCCCCTCATATTGAATATGGGAGGCTTGGTAGTCGATAGGGGAATCGAACCCCTATGCCAAGATTGAGAATCTTGTATCCTAACCATTAGATGAATCGACCGAGCAGCGAGCGCAAAATCAAATTAGTTTGAAATTTGCCGAGTCGCGAGGAAGATAGACCGCGAAGTCAATCGACCCTTATACAATCTTTTTTACCTTAGAAGTACCTCTGGTAGTCGATAGGGGAATCGAACCCCTATGCCAAGATTGAGAATCTTGTATCCTAACCATTAGATGAATCGACCGGGCAATGCTCTCTCAAAAATTCATTGGAAGCGGAAGCTGGGGGATTCGAACCCCCGGTACGGGAACCCGTACGGCAGTTTAGCAAACTGCTGGTTTCAGCCACTCACCCAAACTTCCTCGGCTCCCTTTTCAGGACTTCCGAAAAGCATTTTCGCTCAAATGCGGGTGCAAAGGTACAAAGAAAATATGAATCCCGCAAATTTTTTCTGTAATTATTTTCGTTTTACTCAAAAAAATGTTGTCAAGTAGTGCCAGCCCCCTTTTTTTGATACGAATTAAGATCGGATGTCATTCTCCTGAGCCTATTGGCATCCTATTTAGTCAAAGCGAATGGAAGAATAAACTATTGTTCCTTGTTTATCACCTCCAATATCAATCCTAAATGATATTCTACTATACCATTGTTATAAGTAGTATCTGTTACTTGTACGAGGGTACTTTCTCTATCTTTATGGTAACCGACAAATAGACGCAGAGCATCATAACGACGCAGATAGCGCTTGCCGTCAGCCTCATCAACATAGGTGTATTTATTGAGTGTCGTCTGTTTCAGTTCTCTATACTCAATCTTTTTTGCACCCCTCAAAATGTCATCGAAATATATCTTCTTGATGTTAAGTGTCAGTACTTTTAGCCCAGTAGTGTCAAAGGTCGACTTCGTTTTGACGATACGTTTCTCCAAACATCCCATTTCTGGGTTATATGTATAGCCAACTATCGAGCCATCCATGATTTTCATAATAATCACATCCACCACTGGTAAGGGTATAACGAACCACTCTTGCGGTTGATGTTCAATTCCCTTATCATCGAATACTGTGACCTGAAACTGTACATGCTTTAGCAGTTGATGCACCAGATCCTCAAACTTCTGAGAGTTCAAATTCACCACTTTATAAGTAGCAACAATCTTTACTGGTGCCATTAGATAAGTAGGATCATTTTCTGCGTTAGCTATACGCTGCTCAACGCTATTCGTTGTAAAACCTATTTTATACAGGTTTTTAATATCTTTTACAGCAGGGTCGTCTGATAGTGAAGACAATACATAAATATAGCCCGTTACATTGTCATCTGCAGTAATATCTGCATTGCTAAAGAATTGACCGTCAGATTCTTCCTGTAGTTCAGAAATGGCATAGCCATCGCCTACAACATTCTTACGAAGTGTCTGTAATAGAATGTCCGATTCTGTACCATTCTCGTATATACAACGTGTTCTGGCATCAGGTAGGAAGTTGCTACTCTTTTTCAACTCGCCTATCTTCTCCAACAAAAGGATCTGTCCACTTACATAATAGAATCTACCAGCGGTTAGTGTTGCAGTTTTGGTGATTTTAACCAACGAGCGTTTCCCTTGTTTTAGTTCAAAATGTACTTTCTCAAATAGGGGTTTATACTTTTCGAAGTCTTCACAAAGCTTATGTTGGGCTACATAGTCGGCCTTTTTCTTAGCAATAACTCTTCGCATATCTTTTGGAATGTCGAATAGTTGTTCCTCTTCTTTGCTCATCTTCAATAGGGGATCATCAAAGATTGCCTCTAATTCTTTATCTATGTCCATAACCCTTTTTCCTTTAATGCCGTTAACGATGCATACATCAATTTCTCTTTCAAGTCACCATCTTTTTGTGGCTCCTTGCCGTTTTTGACAATCCAGTCGTTCACTTCTGCTAACTTCTGTTGCATCCTATCATTAGCAGTAGGCGCAGGTGCCTTGGGGCGAACACCTTCTAATAGTGGATCATCAAACAACTTTACCAATTCCTCTGGCCATTCCATACGCTATCCCTCATAATCTAAGCCCATCATGTGGCGGATTTTCTCATTCTTTATTTTCTGATATGCTATTGCCAATTCCCTCACCTTAAAGTCTGGATCATCCACAGACGGAACCTTACCATCATGTGCAGCCACATATTCTTTCAGAGGTCCCTTGAAGAGTGTGATGGCCTGCTCTAACGTCATATCGTACTTCTGCTCAGCTATGGTGTCTTGGATGACTTTCAGCGTCTTGGCATCAACAGATTTTGAAATCACCTCATAAGCACGCTGGAAGGGATTAATCGTATCTATCAGATTTATACTCAACTTATCTATATTGATAAATCTGTTAGCAATCTTAATGATCCTATTTCCTTCACTGGGTTGTTCTTCATCATTACCTGTAATTGTAGAAATAGGATTACCTTTCTCGTCTACAATATCATTGCCTTTTATAATTGTATCAAGCAATACTCGTTGACGAATCTCTTCAATCTCATCATCGCTTAAGTCTGGATACCGTTCTCTAATCACTTTGGGTATTAAGTGCTGGGTTATGGTCTCTGCAGTAGTTGAACCACTAAGCGCTTTCACCACCATATCGTCTTGCAGAATAGCAGCCTTCAAATCATCGAGTTGACTTTCCACGATGGTTTTGGTTTTCGCACTCGAAAGTGGCTTCAATCCTTCCACTACAATGGTATGAGTCAGGTCATCATTAGGTTCCTTTTCATCATCCATTGCTGTTTTGAACTTCCAACTGGGCGCCATTACCTGCTCCATCAGCAATGAGGCTGTGATGGCTTTCAGGAAATCGTTCACAGCAACTTTTACCTCTGCCTGGTCTGCCTCAGGCATTGCTATCATATTCACAAAACGGGCAGTTTCCTTACCCTCACAGTCACGCGTACATCTTCCGATAATCTGTATCACCTCTGTCAACGAGCCACGCACACCAATGGTTAGGCACATCTCACACCACTGCCAGTCGAAGCCTTCCTTGGCTGTACCAAGTGCAATGATGATGTCCACATCGTCGCGCTCTTTGATGTTTTGCAGATAGGCTTGCACCATGTTGCGCTCTTTCTGCTCATCCTCCACCAGATCGGCCACTTTCAGCATCCGGCCATCCTGCGTCCTGAGATAATAGATACCCGTGTCATAATCCTTATGATCCAGCGTGCCAATCACCTTCATAATGTCAGCCGTTTCCTGATATTTGCCCCGTCCTGTGGCAGCCCTCTGGTTTACGCTGGGAATATGGATGATGGTTTTCTTATGCGTATCAAGCACCTCGCCGATATGATCCAGATACGAGCCATGATAGAAGTGATAACCAAGAATAAGATTCTTCAGATACTTATAGCCATTCAACTGCTGATAATAATTATAGGTAATAGGATAGAACTTGGCTTCATCCTCGGCTCTAAGCACAGGAATGCCGTCACCACGGAAATAACTACCCGTCATTGCTACTATGTGCCCAGTAGAGTTATTCATCACACGTCGAACGACGTCACCCAAGTTCGAGTTGGCATCAGCACTTGTATGGTGAAACTCATCAATAGCTAATAGCACATCATTAAAAGTATCGTCGCTTAGTTCTTTGGTCGCATTACGAAGCGTGGCGTGAGCACAAACCAGCTCCTTGGCACCCTTATGGTGGAAGAACTCTATAAACCGTCCTTTCTTGTCCTGCTCGTTCTTAACATCCGTCAGGTTAAAATAGGTCGGCACCTCCCAGTTGGCAAAGAATCCGCCATTCACCAGATTGGTATTCTTGAATGAGCGGCCTATGCTCTTTTCCGGCACTGCCACCACTACCTTCTTGATGCCCTGATGTGCCAGTTTATCCAAGGCAATGAACATCAGCGCACGACTCTTGCCTGAGGCAGGAGGTGCCTTAATGAGCAAAAACCTCTTGTCGCGAGCCTCGTAGGCCAATGCCTGCATCTCGCGCATACCTAAAGCGTTGACGGACGTAGCCGCCCCCGTTTGTAGATAGTGAATATCTACAATGTTGTTGCTAGATTGTTCCATAAGAATATCTTTTCTGTCAGCGCATTCTCCGAAAGATATTCTCTACGTGTGTCTGTCTGCGGCCAAGCTTAAGAGACGTTTCGAATTCTTAGTTATTGATGTTGCGCTATTATATTATTTACTGCATCGCGGCGAAAGACTGCGATAAGTCTCATAGCCGCCTGTATCGGATGGATAAATAATCGTGTCAATGAAGTAAAAGTGACCATCTCCGCCAACCAGCACGTTGCCGTCAACAGCGTCAAAGATATCATGTTGACCATTAGTATAATATGCACCATCGTCCTCAGGTCGGAATCCTAAACGAATAAACTCGTCATGTATTTCTTGGCTAGTGGCTAAGCGGGCATCGTCAATATATGGCTGAACCAAGATGGCACATACATGACCTTCTTGATTCTCGGCAAAACCAGTCATCTTATAAGGACATGCGTCGAAATATTTATTGTGAGCTTTGATGCGCTCAAAGAAAGAAGTGAGATTGTCGTCAGAGTAGCGGAAATCATTCAGTTTTACGATTTCCTTGGAGTTTGGTGACAAATAGACTTCATTTTCGGATCCACGATCAATGAAGTCACCAAACTGGCTGCGGTCATTAAACCAGCAGCCATGTTCCTCTGCCCATTTACGGAGCCTTACCAGTTGGACAGATTTGCAAGTCGTTGTTCCCGCAAGAGCCTCAATCTCTTCAAGGACTCTTCGCGCGGCTTCGGATGCTGCATCCAATATGCAACACTCTTCCTCATTTCGGCATTCACCTTCTTGTGATAATCGTTCAGAATCTTCAAAATCTTTTGTTATTTTTTCACTGTCATCTTTTCGTAGAGTTTAAACAGGCATTCCAGGCGGGCTTCGTCTGAGGCGAAGGGATAGCCGGGGTAGCAGCTCTCCACGATGTCATCCAGTTTGGCATGAGCCTCGCGCAAATCCTGTGGCATCTTGTCTGGATCATAAAGCTCTGCCAAAGTCTTCTCTGGGTAATACTCGCGGGTGATTAGTACGTTTTCTGCAGCCTCTTCGATTTCCTTTTTCTTCTCGGCTGAGATTTTGGGGAAGGGGAAGGTGTTGTAACTTAGAGAACTAGAATATCTCAATCGTGTTTCCATCTTACCTGCTAACGTATTATTCCACAAAAGATGTATTTTTGATGTGACAATTCCAAAAACATAAGTAGGGCAATTGTAAATTGCAAAGCCAGCATTAGAGATAATTGTATTTTCCCGCAAATAACCTATTGGAATATATTCTCTTGTTTCTGAAGATGTAAGAGGTACAAATAAAGCCTCATCTTTGCAAAATTTATCCTCTGTATACTTATCCTAAAATCCGCAACTAATAAGCCTGTCCATGAGGAACTTGTAGAAGTTGCGTATGAGTGCTGTCAACAGCAGGAAGACTGTATTCTCTGCCATGAAGGACTTTGGCAGCCTTGCCCA
>CACZZQ010000034.1 GCA_902785695.1 uncultured Prevotellaceae bacterium
TAAGCCTCTCTTCGACATCAAGGCCATTCTTGGCAAGAAGCAGACTTAAACTAACAGGCGCACGCGCGAACAGGGTGACGCATCGCCGAAGTCAGGAAATGTTTGATATGATTTGGTGTATATTAGTAATATTGGCAGTTGTTGTGATATACTACATCTTTCGCAACTATCTTTGAAACGATGGCGATGCATATGATTCTAATATTGAGTTAGAACAAAAGAACAACGAAGAAAATGTAACCTATATGGAAGAGACGATAAGTACAAAGCAATTGGCTTTAAGAATCATTGAGAATATTGGGAGTAAACCTCAATTTACAGAAGAGGGGAGAATCCAGTTTGAGTATCAGGGCATAAATTTCCTGATGGAGGCTACGGATGACTGTAAGTTTGTGAATCTGATTTGGCCTTGGTGCCATAGTTTCTCAAAGTTCGACATAGACGAGTTCGCAAGGGTTCGTCAAGTGGTGAATGAGGTTAATATGAACGATTCTCTTTCGGTCTTCTATACCATCACGGATTCTGATGAAGTGGCATTGCATATCAAGAAGCATTTTCCGTTGGTATCACAGATTCCTGAGGTGGAAGAATATCTAAAATTGATTCTAAATAGTTTCTTCAGAGCGGCAAGGAATTTGGATTTAATGATAGAAAGATGCAGAATGAATGAGTGTAAAGAACAAGTTAAATGATAATTCCGTATATTTGCAAAATAAAAGAAATGTTACTATGGGAAAGGTGAAAATTAATAGAATGGTGTGTCGCCATCCGTCGCTGTTCAAGGCGATGTGGGGAGCCACGATGGGGTGGCTGGTGATGAGTGTGACAAATTATTTCGGATATTGGCTGTTGCCAGAGATGCTGGATAGTTTTGGAATGGTGATTCTTGGCTGTTTTGGCATTTCATTGTATCTCTGTTTCTCTGATGCTATCCATAGCCTTGTTAGACAGTATAAGGAAGAATTGCTGAGCACCACAATACCCAAAATAACGAAATATTCGTTGGCAGTATCTTTTGTAGTCCTGCTGCTTTATTCTATGTGGAAATTCAGCCAGGTGGGGGATGACCCTATTGATCCTACCAGTAATGGTGCTGTGTCAGGGATACCAAGGCAGGTTGTCGGTGTTGTGGTTGCCTGTTTTATCCAGGCTTTTATCGTGTCTGTGTTTGTGTATTTCATCTCATTATTTTTGAAGATATGCTTTGTTCAATTTGCAGGTCGAATCAGGCGTATAGGAATAGAGACGCTTTTGGGCTTTGGTATGATAGGATATCTCATTGCCTTTCCTAATGATAGTCCTTATGTGAATGTCATTGTCGTATTAATTGCAATGGCTTTTCTTTATGACATTTGGCGCTTCGCTGACTTTCAAGAGCGCCTGCTGACTGTGGGAGATATAAAAAGAGAATTGGAGAATGCATCAAAGAAGGAGTGATATGAGATGAGTAAAGGTAAAAGAGTAGGATGTGGGTGCCTGATAATTTTAGAGGTTTATAATATGGATAGGCCTGTTGATGTGCTCTCTCATTTCCATAATTCTTGGCGCTATTATTGGGTGATGGAATATCTGGATAGAGTTGCTTGGAGGTGGGGCATCGTTTCAGTAATCTTTATTATCCTTCGCAAGGTGTTTTTATTGACAAAACGGCTATGGTTAATCTGCGGAAATAGAGGGGGAAATAGAAGAAACTAAAGGATGAGATGAGACTACCATTTTTAATGCTTATGTCTAATGAAAGATGCTAGATTATCAGGTCTTGCATCTTTGTGTTTTGGCTTGATGTTGGAGGAGAGGATAAAAGGCGATAATCTGTCATGGAAATGAAAAAAAACTCATATTGTTTGGATATATACTGACTTATTCGTAATTTTGCAGGCGATGTTTGAAAAGGAAATAGAGGAATACGAAAGCGTCCGAAAGGAGTATCAGCAGAAAGTGGCGGATAAAATGGGACGTGAACAGTGGATGGAATACAATGAGATTCTATTCTCTGCGCATTCCTGTGCCATAGAGGGAAACTCGTTCACGGTGGATGATACGAGAATCTTGCGAGAGCAGGGCATGGCGATGATTCCTGTGGGACGCTCGCTGTTGGAATGTACGGAGATGGCTGATCACTTCCGCGCGTTTGATTTTATGGTGAGCCACTTGGATGCACCTTTCGATGAGGCTTTGCTGAAAGAGATAAACCGACTGGCTACAGAGCATACATTGAGCTATAGGGCACCTGGTGCTGTAGCAGGAGAATATACTACAGAGGATATGGCTGCTGGGGATACCGTCTTTGGTGATCATGAAATACTGATTGCTCGTGTGCCAAAGCTAATGGAATCGACAGAGAGAGCATTGGCTGACGGACAGCATCCCATGGTGGTGGCTGCAAAATGGCATGGCTATTATGAGTATCTGCATCCTTTCCGTGATGGTAATGGCAGAACAGGGCGTTTGCTTTCAAATTTCATCCTTCTTCGTGCTGGTCATCCATTATTGATTGTTAAACTGGAGGACCGTGCATCTTATATCTCTGCTTTGAAACAGATACGTACGGAGGGAACGGACGAGTTCCTGATTTCGTTCTTTTTCAAGTCGGCTATAGAACGAATGAAGGGTGAGATGGCTCAGAAAAAGAAAAGCGTACTACCTCTGATCTTCTTTTAGAAAATCCTGTTCCAACGGAAAACGTTGCGGGAGTTGCTTACTTTTAACTATAAACTCTTACCTTTTAACTAAACTCTAACCATATTTCACGATGCAAAGATAAGCAGACGGAAAGACATGGGCAAATCTGTTCAACGAATGGCCCGTTTTTCTAAGTGAAACTTGCGGATAGGTATGAAAAAGGCGGTCTATTCCAGGTAAGGCCACTGGTCGCTGGTCCATTTGATGGGCTTCTGGATAAGCAGGGCGGCACCATTGAGACGGGCAGAGTAGCCGTGACAGATGAAGATGCTCTCGCCATTCATATCGTAGGCTGCGCAATGGCCTGCGGCCTCGAACTCCGTCTTGTCGCCTTCCAGGAAAAGGGTGCCTCCGCCATTTAGCATGTCACGACCTTCGCGGTCAAGATAAGGACCTGTGACCTGTTTTGAACGACCTACAGCCACACGATAGTTGCTCTGGGCACCACGACAACAGTAGTCCCACGATACGAAGAGATAATAGTAGCCATCATGCTTCAAGATGAATGGTGCTTCAATGGCGTTACGTCCAGCAAACTTAGACGTGGGGTTCTCGGCAGCATTGGGATCGTTAGGCTGATAACGACGGGCAATGGTGATGGGCTTTGAGGCAAGATGCATGGTGGAGTCGAGGCGAGCCAGTTGTATGCCGTCCCAGAAGGAGCCCCATGCGAGCCACGGCTGGTCGTCATCGTCAATGACGAAGCAGGGGTCAATGGCATTCCAGTTGTCACGTTTCTCCTTAGAGGCTACGATACAGCCTTCGTCCTTCCATTGGCCAGTGAGTGATGAGGCTGACATCAAACCAATGGCCGAAGTGTTCTTGCCGAAGGTAGAACAGCTATAGGCCAACCACCAACGGTTGTGCCATTGGATGATATCTGGCGCCCATACGTGGTTGCGGAAACCAGGTACGGAGTCGTGTGTCCATTGTGGAATCTGTTCAATAAACGGCGTGGGTTGCATCACCCATGTCTTGCGGTCTTTCGACGTGGCCCACTGGATACCCATACCAGTAGAAAGCAGATGATAGGTGCCATTCTCGTAGGCCATCACAGGGTCGTGAGCCATCACTGTATCTGTGGCAAAGGCCATACGACGATGATGATGACGAGGTTGGGCATGGAGGCAGATGACACACAGTGTCATCATACAGGACAGGAGAAGATGTTTTTTAGTCATAGTTTTGTAGCTTGTAGTTAATGATTGATTTGTGGGTGAATTGTCAGTAGAGCAGCAGGAGTCCTGCGAAACCTGCCATCGCTATCATGTGAATGGGGTTCACCTTATAGACCTTGGTGCCGATGAAGGTGGCAATGAAAAGACCTACGCTGACGCAGAATTGCCACATATTTTCGCTGGGCGCAGAGAAGTTCTCCGTGTTGCACAGCAACAGGGTGGCTGCTGCCAACAGGCCAACGACGGCAGGACGCAAACCGTTGAATACCGACTGCACCATGGGGGTGTTCATATATTTGATGAACATCTTCGCAATGATAATCATCAGAATGAGCGAGGGGAGCACCAAGGCGAAGGTGGCAACACACGAACCAAGGATAGACCAAGCCTCACCATAGCCTGCAGGGTCGTTATGAACGGCCATATAGCCGCAGTAAGTCGCCGTGTTGATGCCAACAGGACCAGGTGTCATCTGACTGATAGCCACAATATCGGTAAACTGGCTGGTGGTCATCCATATAGGAACCACCTTTGTCTGTATAAGCGACAACATACCGTAGCCGCCTCCGAAACCGAAGAGGCCTATCAGGAAGAACGTCCCAAACAACTGAAGATATAACCAAACGATGTCCATATTTTTTTGACCTCGAATTTTACGAATTATACTGATTTTCTATTCCGTAGGTTGAATGTATTTTCCGTATGCCCAGCCACCGATGCCTGCCACTAATATAATATAAATAGGTGAAACACCCATAAGCCATATCAACAGCGCACCGACAACGGGAATCCAACAGTTAGTCCACGATATCTTAGCACTTTTGGCCAGGTTGAATGTTGGTACGGCGATGAGTGCTACCACCGCAGGACGGATACCTCGGAAGATGGCTGCCACAACGGGGTTGTCCTGAAAGCGATGGAAGAACATCGCAATGAGCAGGATAATCAAGAACGAGGGTAGGGCAGTGCCGAGAGAGGTAGCCAGTGCGCCACGAATCTTTCGCAGCTTATAGCCGATGAAGATGCTGATGTTGATGGCGAAGACGCCAGGGCAACTCTGTGCAATAGCGATGAGGTCGAGGAACTCCTCCTTCGACACCCATTGCTTCTTGTTCACCACCTCTTCCTCTATCAAGGGAATCATGGCATATCCACCACCAAGGGTGAATATGCCAATATGAAAGAATGTCTTAAATGAATCCCAGTAAATGTTGCTCATCTTTGGAGCTGTAGCAAATTCTTCACTCTTCACTTTTCACTCTTCACTTCTGAGCCTCCACCCACTTTCTTGCGTTCACAAATGCCTCAATCCAAGGCGTTACCTCGTCGTTGCGACGGTTAGCGGGATACCATGCGTTCTGCCAGGGGAATACGGCACGCTCCAAGTGAGGCATCATACAGAGATGACGACCATCCTCAGAGCAGATACCTGCCACGTTATAGTCAGAGCCGTTAGGATTAGCGGGATAACCAGCGTAGTTGTACTTGGCAATCACGTTGTAAGCGCTCTCTGCCTCAGGCAATGAGAACTTACCCTCTCCGTGAGCCACCCACAGGCCGAGCTTGTTGCCGCTCAGTGAGCCAAACATCACACTGTTATTCTGAGGAATGTTCAGGCTGATAAACTCACTCTCGAACTTGTGAGAGTCGTTATGTAGCATCTTAGCCCCCTTGGCACCAGTGAGACCAAGCTCAACCATCAGCTGACAACCGTTACAGATACCCAGTGAGAGGGTGTCCTTGCGTGCATAGAACTTGTCGAGGGCCTCCTTAGCCTTGGGGTTGAAGAGGAAGGCACCAGCCCAACCCTTAGCCGAACCAAGTACGTCGGAGTTTGAGAATCCACCACAGAATACAATCATGTTGATATCCTCGAGGGTCTCGCGACCAGAAATCAGGTCGGTCATCATCACGTCCTTTACATCAAAGCCAGCCAGATACAGGCAGTAAGCCATCTCGCGCTCACCATTGGTACCCTTCTCACGGATGATAGCGGCCTTGGGAAGTGAAGAGTGAAGAGTGAAGAGTGAAGAATCTTTCCAGCGGTCGGGGTTGAGACCATATTGAGCGAGTTTACCTGTGAAGTCCTTATTAAACTTCATCTCCAGAGGCTGCTTCTTGTAGTTCTCGAAGCGCTCCTTTGCCTTGCCGTTGAAGCTCTGCTTGCGGTCGAGCAGATAAGAAGTCTTATACCAAACGTCGCGGAGGGCATCGATGTCGAAGGTTAAATCTTTTTCGCCGGTCTTCACTACGATTTCGCGGCTGTCCTCTACGGGATAACCGATCTTGGCAAAACCAACACCCTGCTCCTCCATGAAGTCCTTGAACTCCTGCTTGTACTTGTCGCTTACCTCGATAACAACGCCTGGGTTCTCGGCAAACAGAACTTTCACAATGTCGCAGCATTTCTCATTTCTCATTTCTCCTTTCTCATTTAGGTGCGAAGCACCGCAAAGGTCGTGCAGGTTGATGTGCATACCGCCCTTAGTGTTAGCGAAGCACATCTCAAGCAGTGTGGTAATCAAACCACCAGCCGAAATATCGTGACCCGCCATGATCCAGCCCTTCTCAATCATCTGCTGCACAGCCATGAAAGCGTCAGCAAAGTATTCTGCGTTCTTAACCGTAGGCACATCGTCGCCCACCTTACCCAGACTCTGGGCGAAGGCAGAACCACCGAGGCGCTGCTCATCGAACGAGAAGTCGATATGATAGAGTGATGCGTTCTTATCGTTTACCAATACAGGTGATACCACCTTCTTGATGTCAGAAACCTCACCACCTGCAGATACAATCACAGTTCCTGGAGAGATAATTTTTTCTCCGTTAGGATACTGCTGACTCAAAGACAGCGAGTCCTTACCAGTAGGCACGTTGATGTGCAGGTCGCAGCAGAAGTCTGACAGGGCCTTCACACCAGCATACAGGCGAGCATCCTCACCCTCCTGAGAGCGGCAAGGCCACATCCAGTTAGCAGAGAGACTTAGAGAATCCATACCCTCAGCCAAAGGTGCCCATACGATATTAGTCAGAGCCTCGGCTACAGAGAGTACTGAACCAGCGGCGGGATCAGCCAGACCAGCCTGAGGTGCATGACCTAAAGCGGTAGCAATACCCTTCTTGCCACGATAGTCGAGGGCTACTACACCACAGTCGCTCAAAGGCAACTGAATCTCACCCTGACACTGCTGACGGGCAATCTTACCTGTTACCGAACGGTCTACCTTGTTGGTCAACCAGTCTTTACAAGCTACAGCCTCCAACTGGAGTACGCGCTCCAAGTATTCATTGATCTTATCTTGTGTGTAGGTCACATCTTCATAGTGACGCTCTACAGTATTATCTTTCATGATGGTCTTGGGCGAGTGACCGAACATCTGAGCCACATCCAAATCGAATGGCTTTACACCATCGCCCTGCTTGAACGAGAAGTGGGCATCGCCAGTAGTCTCACCAACGACATACAGCGGAGCACGCTCGCGCTCAGCAATCTTACGTACATGTTCGATGTGCTTCTCGTCGATGAGCAAGCCCATGCGCTCCTGACTCTCGTTAGCGATAATCTCCTTTGAAGAAAGGGTCTTGTCGCCAATAGGCAGCTTAGTCATGTCAATCTCACCACCGCATTCCTCAACAAGCTCAGAGAGACAGTTGAGGTGACCGGCAGAACCGTGGTCGTGGATAGAAACAACGGGGTTCACATCCTCCTCGCAGAGGGCACGAACCAAGTTGTATGCACGCTTCTGCATCTCAGGGTTGGCACGCTGTACGGCGTTCAGCTCGATACCGTTGCTATAGCGACCAGTATCAACAGATGATACAGAACCGCCCCCCAGTCCGATGCGGTAGTTATCACCACCTACAACGACTATCTTGTTGCCTGGCTGAGGCTCCTTCTTCAGACAGTCGCGCTTGGTGCCGTAACCAACACCACCAGCCAGCATAATCACCTTGTCGTATGCATACTTCTCCTGACCCTCCTGATGCTCGAAGGTGAGCACAGAACCGCAGATCAGTGGCTGACCAAACTTATTACCGAAGTCAGAAGCTCCGTTTGAAGCCTTTGTCAGAATCTGCTGAGGAGTCTGATACAACCACTGGCGAACGGGCAGGATGTCCTCCCAATCTCTTTTAAGTGAAGAGTGAAGAGTGAAGAGTGAAGAATTTGCTTCCGCATCATCAAGTCTCGGATAAGCAGTCATGTAGACCGCAGTTCCAGCGATAGGCCATGAACCTACGCCACCACCCATACGGTCGCGAATCTCACCACCAGTACCAGTAGCAGCACCGTTGAATGGTTCTACGGTGGTGGGGAAGTTGTGGGTCTCTGCCTTCAGCGAGATGACGCTCTCGATATCCTTGATGCGGAACCAGTCGCTGGTGCTCTGGTCTTTCGGAGCAAACTGCTCAACAACCGGCCCCTGTGCAAAAGCCACATTATCCTTATAAGCCGAGAGAATCTTGTTGGGGTTCTCCTGAGTGGTCTTCTTAATCATGGCGAAGAGGCTTGACTCCATCTCCTTGCCATCAATAATAAAGGTACCACCGAAGATCTTATGACGACAGTGCTCAGAGTTGATCTGTGCGAAACCGAAGATTTCAGAGTCCGTCAAAGGACGACCGTTCTGCTTCTCCAGTCCGTGCAAATACTCAATCTCCTCGGGGCTCAGAGCCAGACCTTCCTTCTCGTTATATTCCTCCAGGTTGTCCACATACTTGATGGGTTCTGGCTTGATGTTGATAGTAAAAATGTCCTGATTCAGTCCTTCGTACATACGCTGCAGCATCTCGTCGTGCTCAGCGTCCTTGTTGGCTGCAGCCCAGTACTCCTCTATACGCAAAATGCCGCTGAGTCCCATGTTCTGAGTAATCTCAACGGCATTCGTCGACCAAGGGGTCACCATCTCGCGGCGAGGACCCACGAAATAGCCGTCAAGCGTCTCGTTGGGCAACAGTTCTGCGTTGCCATAGAGCCAGCATAGTTCATTTACTTCCTGTTCATTGAGCTTGTGATCTACCTCCGTGGCAATCACGCTCTTTTGGGGGGTCTTGAAGAAAAGAATCATATTACCTTAATATAGATGTTTGAAATTTGCGTGCAAAGGTACGAATAAGCGAGCGAAAAACCAAATATATTTGGATTTTTCCGAGCGGGACTACCTTCGAATATTTTCAAAGGTACAAAATATTTATGAATTGTGAATTATGAATTGAAAATTTTTTCGTATCTTTGCGCAGTAATTAAAAACAACTACAACTATGAAGAAACTTATGATGCTCTGCCTAATGCTCTGCGCTGCATTGACATTGATGGCTCAAAACGATGAGAAACCTGGTAGCAACCTCGTTGCTGAGGAAGGTGCATGGTGCTGGTTTGCCGACCCGCGTGCCTTGCATTACGAGAATCAGGACGGTACGATTAATGCGACCTATATCGGTTATATTGATGTGCATGGCAATGTGAAAGCCACACAGTACGACTGGGTGAAGCATCGTAAGACAGATGTGCTGATTCGTTCCTATTTCCAGCCCGATGACCATAACAATCCCACCTTCCTTGTCTTGCCCGATGAGCGTGTGATGATTTTCTACACACGTCATACCGATGAACCTTGCATTTGGTATCGCGTCTCTCAGAAGCCTGGCGACATCACGGCTTTGGGTGAGGAAAAGCGTCTTGCTACAGCCAATAACACCACCTATCCGTCGCCCTTCCTACTGAGTGACGACCCACAGCATATCTATCTCTGTTGGCGAGGCATTGGCTGGCATCCCACCATAGCCCGTCTCACGATGCCCGATGCTCAAGATAACTGTCAGTTCGACTTCGGTCCTAAGCAGATTGTGCAGTCAACAGGTGCCCGTCCCTATGCCAAGTATGCGAGCAACGGCAAGGATAAGATATACGTGAGTTATACCACGGGGCATCCTGATAACGAGATGCCCGACTGGCTCTACTTCAACGTCATTGACATTAACAACGGCAACGGTCCTATCCTGCGCGACTTGAACGGCAAGGAACTGAAGAAGATTGCCGATGGCACATTCAATGTCAATAAGACCGACTCCTATGCCAGCAACTATCCGGCTACGATTGTCGATAAAACAGCTGGCATTCGTAACTGGGTGTGGCAGATAGCCCTCGATAGCTTGGAGCATCCTGTCATAGCCTATCCTCATATCGATGATGGTAAGACGACGCACGTCTATTGGTATGCCCGTTGGAACGGCTCTTCGTGGAAGAATACGAAGGTGGCAAGTGCCGGACATGCTTTCCATCAGAACTGGAACCAGACGGAGCGTTGCTATAGTGGTGGTATGAGCCTTGACCCTGACCATATCAACGATATGTATCTTAGCATCCCTACGAAGGACGGACAGTTTAATAAGGATGGTGTCTATGAGATTTGGAAATACACCATCGATAACGAAGGTAAGATCTCTGGTTCAGAGCAGATTACCAAGAACTCTCCCAAGAACAATGCCCGTCCGTATGTGATTCCTGGTTCGAAGAATTCCCCCATGCGTGTGGGTTGGATACAGGGCGATTATTACTATTGGATGGTGAACAAGAACTATCCTTTGGGCTATCCCACCAGTCTTTTGTGTGACTACGAGTGGCAGGAAGAATCGACGAAGGATGAATCTACCACGCATCCTTATTGCTACTGCTTCGGCTCTGGTCCCAGCACGCTGACGTTGGGCTTTGAAATGAATGCAGAGAAATACGAGGGTACCCTCTTTACCGTTCTTGATGATGTGGATTACAGCGTCAACCTTCGTTACAGTATCAATGCTGACGACCAGTATCCTGAGTTGACTGTAGGTGGAAAGACCTATAAGAGTCAGAACCGTCTGTTTACCAGCGATAACTGGGCTTATAACAGTACTGGTACCAGTGGTGATAATCACCCTACGAAGCTCACTACATGGGTACTCACGCTGACCTACGACGGACATATGCTCACGACTTATCGTAATGGTTTTGTGGATCAGGTCATCGAGATTGAAGGCTATAAGGGCGGTACAGCAGAGATTAATGCCGATTATGTAGATGATGCGCAGTTCCCCTTCAATCATCGTAATCTTTATATCGATGCGGAGGCTGTATGCCATTCGCCTATTACCATTCAACGTCAGTTGTCTGATGTGCAGAAGGAGATGATGCGTAGACGTAATCTGAATCTTCCCAACGAACTGCAAAACGGCGATTTCGAGGGTGCTTATGCTCCGATGGAGGGTAGTGGAGTGACGTCAGATCGTGCTATCTATGTGCCAAAGGGATGGACAGTAGAATATACCTCGCGTAACGAGAACGACCTCTCGGCTTTGAAAGATGGCGACTATTACTTCGACCGCTTCTTCGCTTCCCGCCCCAAGGCCACTACCGACAGCAAACAGACCTACTGGGTGCGCCAGAACTGGGGCACCTCTACTATCGCCCTGACTCAGGAACTGCTTTTGCCTGAAGGAGAATATTCGCTCACTGCCCAGGTTTGGAAAAGCGGCTTGGGGGGCGATGCGTATCTGCAGGCTGTTACTCAGGATGGCTCTATCGTCTCTGCTCCTACCGTAGAGAATATGGAGGCGTGGCAACAGATGAATCTTGACTTTCAAAGTGATGGCATCGCTTCCACCATTATCCGACTTGTGGCGATGCATAATAACAACGGCACAGAAAAAATAGTCGGCTTTGACAATGTGACGCTTGAAAAGCATATCTCCGATGCTATCAGTACTCCCCTTTCCCCTCAAGAATCCACTACTCTCTACGACCTTCAAGGTCGCAAGGTCACTGGCAATCCTAAATCTGGAATCCTTATCGGAAAAGGGAAGAAACTCGTTGTGAAATAGTCAGTAGGCAGACAACTCTTCAAAAGGCTGCTTCTTGCTTATCACGTTTTGCCGTTTTGGAAATTGTTTTGTAACTTTGCATAATAAAGGACTTAAAACGAGTATGGAGTACATGTTCAGATGAAGGCAGAAGATAAGATAACGGAACAGGCATCACACTATGACCACTTGGAACAGATGTCGGTGGAAGAACTGCTGAGGCATATCAATGAGGAGGATACAAAGGTGGCTGAGGCTGTGAATAAAGCGATGCCGCAGATAAGTGCTTTGGTGGAGGCTATAGAACTAAGAATGCAGCGAGGAGGTCGGCTTTTCTATGTGGGAGCAGGCACCAGTGGACGATTGGGCGTGCTGGATGCCAGCGAGTTGCCTCCGACGTTTGGTGTGCCAGAGACCTTGGTCGTGGGTATCATTGCCGGTGGTGACAAGGCTTTGCGCCATGCTGTAGAGAATGCGGAGGATAAAGAAGAGCAGGGGTGGCGAGACTTGGCGGCTTTTCAGCCTACGACAGACGATAGCGTGATTGGTATCGCTGCTTCTGGTACGACACCTTATGTCATTGGGGCTGTACGTGAGGCAAAACAGCAGGGGTTGCTCACAGGATGTATTACCAGTAACCCGGCAACGTCGTTGGCAGCAGCTGTAGACTTCCCGATAGAGACGATTGTTGGTCCTGAGTTCGTGACGGGTTCCAGTAGGATGAAGAGCGGAACGGCACAGAAGATGGTACTGAACATGATATCCACGACGCTGATGATACGCCTGGGACGTGTAGAGGGCAACAGAATGGTGAAGATGCAACTGACGAATGCCAAACTCGTGGATCGTGGCACAAGGATGATTCAGGAGTCGCTTGGTATCAGTTACGATGAGGCTGAGCGCCGATTACTTGAAGCGGGGAGCGTAGACAAGGCGCTCGCTTAATCGTACCTCTGCATCCAGATTCATGCAGCAACATAGTACGCCTTATTCCGACAATCTCAAGATTGTTCCCGTTGATTAGTGATGAATGCAAAAAAAAAACTGGAAATCCAAGGATTACAATTTTTTTCGTAACATTGGAAGATTTCTCAGCTTTTCTTTGTATAAAGGCAGTCTGGGAGATTGAGGATTGCCCGATTCCTTCTCTACGAAAAAGTCCTCAAAATGTTTTAAGAAAGCAGCTTGGAACTTTTGGTTCTTTCCTGTCTGCACCTCCACAAACTCTCGTAGTTCTTTGACGGGGATCTGCTGTATTGCCTTTTTGATGTCGATGTTCTTCTTCATTAGTTTTGCTTTTTATGAGTGGATGGCTCTACAGACCCTTTCCGTGACACTTCTTATATTTCAAACCACTGCCACAGGGACATGGATCATTGCGGCCTATCTTCTGTCCTTCCCATGGGTTCTCCTCTGTTGATGACTCTGCATGATTGGGCAAGGATGTTTTACCATTAAGGATGTCTGTCATCAGGTAAGCCTCTTTCTTCAATTTTCTCAACATAGGGCCTAATGGCTCCTTAGTTGACAGTTTCGAAACAAAGGCTTCTGCACGATAATCTGTGGCCGTGAATCCACGCAAATACCATAGTGGGAGATTGTTGGCAAAGTCGGCAAGACGCTGCATCCCTTCTTCCGCCTGCCTGTCTGTCAGTTCTTGTTTTCCTGCTGTCAGTGCGTGGCTTAAGAAATGAAGCTCCATTGGTATATCATCAAGGGCGTACTCGCCATAATGTATCTTGTAATACCACAGATTGAAGCAAACGATATGTGCGCTTGCCTCGCTAAGTCCTATCTGACGAGTGAGGAAATGCATGAATTCGTCCGTCTTCGGATTGGGAATGAAAGGAAACAAGATTCCTGATGCTTTTGCCAATTCTTCGAGCGAGAACTCACGCATGGAATCTATCTTCTTGGAATGCTGTGCAATGAACTGTTCCATCTTTCGCTTATCTTCCCATCCATATCTTGATACAAATCGGATGTCTTCGTTCTCTGCATTTTCGAGGTCTCCTGCATATTCCATACTGTCAAGCAGTAATGAATACTGGCGTACAATCTCAAACGCTTTCACCGCTTCTTCGTCATTGTCATTCTGCATAAGCTGTTTCAGATACTTCCTGATTTCATCTTGAGTAACGATGCCAAGAATGTTAGCCAATCCCTCGACAATGATTTCCACGCTCATTCGCTGTTGATTGTGATCATATTCCAAAGCCCAGTCTATGTGCGGTATCAGGAGCTGTCGCAAATCCTCTGCAATGGTGATGGTGACAAAATCTTCCTCTAACAACTCCATGTCAGCCAGACCGTACAGCACCATGATAGGTGTCAGGTGATTATTTACTCTGTCAATACCCTCTCCTGCTTTGCCATCCTTTGCCTTTCTGATGATATCAAGGTCTGCCTTTGGCAACATCAGAAGCAATTTCTTTGAGTCTGACAGGATAAACTCAGTGTATGCTTTGCGCAACTTAGATATGTCCCATGTCTCATCACATTCCATGCCTAAGTTCGAGGCATATCTGATGAGTTCTTTCCTCTGTAGTTTTTGTACAATCTTAAGCAGTGTTTTAGCTTGTTTCATTTTTATCAATTGTTTACTTGGTTCTTCTTTTGAGCTTGCTCGTCTCATGAATTGCGATTGCGGCATCTTATATGGCATCTGCCATAAAAGTGCGTATTAGGCTACGTCCTTCTACCGAAATGGTATGTGGCACTGGGAATTCTTCATGGCTTACGCTACCTGCATTGTCAAGCAATGGGCGTTCGTCACTGCTCAGATAAGCATCTATACGCTTAGCGATGATAGCATCGAGTGAATAAAACTGTGTCTGGTAGTTCTTACCATCAGAGGCAGTTATTTCCATTTTGGAAACAACTGAATCATCCTTCAACTCTCCCGATTCAAAAATATTCTTCAGATGCTTACTGATAGCAGGAACATTGACATCAAACAACGTAGCCATCGCTTTCTGTGTGGCCCAGATGTTTTCGTCTTTGTAGTACACCTCAACGCCCTGTTCTTTGGCCTCAGCCTGAAATATCAGGAACTCAGCTGTGCTATTTCTTATTTCTCTACGTTTTGCCATATTATATAACCTTTTTGTTCTTGCAGCTCTATTGTTTGATGAAAATGGATTAGGGGATTACCCATAATTCCGTTGCTATCGGATGCAGAAATTAGCCGATAATCGGATGAGTATTTATAACTGCAGGTTTGTGACAAATCATTAATAATCAAAGCAATACATATTTTATCGGCTAAATATCGGCTAATTGTTAGCCAATACTACATACCTTGTAGCAGGACCTGAACCATCTTTCCGGCAGAGGCCTGCATTCACCATCTGTTGCAGGTCGTTTTTGGCTGTCGGATCGGAAATCTTATAATTCCAATATTGCAGATAGTCTTGCTTAGAGAAACTGCCTCCTACCTTCTTTGTGGCTATATATTCGGTTACTCTGGCATTCAACCTAACGTCATTGGGTGTGCGATATATGGTTAGTTTCGTTCTTCCGTCCAGACATTCCCATTCGGGCAATTTACGCTTCAAGTCATTCATCTGGTCGTGAATCAGTTTCAACCCTCTTCCTGTCTTTTCCATTTTCCCATCGACATAGAATATTTCTGCCATCAACGGATTTCTTGGAGTAGACACATGAGGAAGCACTACATTCTTTTTCTTTATCAGATTCTCTGGCATTGTTCCAGGGTTGATAATTTCAATTCTGTCTGCATAGATGAATACAAGGACTTCACCCGTTGTATCGCTCATGTCCCGATGGATGAGGGCATTCGTTACAGCCTCGTCCAAAACATCCTGTGGGTATTCCGAGTAATCTTTTCTGTCCCATTCCTTACGGTGGAATTCACTGACCATCGGCAATCGATTTAGAAAGTAATCGCTTGCACGTTTCGACAATTCCAGCAGATTTCCTTCCATCACTACTGTATCTTCATATTGGCTTGCCGCTTTTCCTCCCAGCATCACTTGTATCCGCATCCTGCTCTGCGGAAGAAATCTGGGAGTCTCTTGTCCAAACAAAGCCATTGCTCCATTCTTTACATTGGGGGTATCGACTAATTGCAGATTGCCAAGGAGTTTTTCCGGGGTGTTGTTACGCTCGTCTAATCGGCCTCTTTCCAATCCTTTACAAACCACTTCGTGCATGAGATTTACATTCAGATCCTCCCATTCTGCGTCAAGACAAGTGCTTTTCTCCCAAGATGAGGATGAAGTCATTGAGCGGCGAATCAACAGGTTCACCTCGTCGGTATTTGGTTTGACTACCTGGTCGCCAGCTATTGTGTAATAACTTGAATCAAACGAATAGGGAGGCAGACCTCCTTTCATCACTGTCACCAGCACCACTTTGCCATCCTGATAATCTTCAGCATGAATATACACCAGCGGAAGGGGCTTGATTCGCTGTACGGCATTTCGCTGTATATCAGCCACAACCGCTTCAACATCTACACCCGTCCGCGCTCCATCCTCAGATGCACCTATAACAATCCATCCGCCGTCGTTATTCAGGAAGGCACACACTATTCGCATGACTGTTTCGGCATTATACTCCGCCAGCAGTCTAAGCCTAAAACTCTCGTCTTTCTGCAAGAGCAATGTCTCTATAAATCCATTGTTACTCATGACTTCCTATCAATTGCTTTATACGTTCAACATCCTTAAATTGTGCTTCCACGTGCAGCATCACGTCCTGCATGTTCCTATACTCTTGCACCCAGTTACCCTTCCTGCTTTTGGGTAGAGTATTATTCTGAATGGCAGCATTATACAGCTCTATACATTCAGCATGAACCACTCTATTGGGACGCTCTACGATGCTTCCGTCACTTCGTTCTCTCTTTACAGAGTTGGGTATGTCACCAGTCGGTATCTTCATTAGATTTGTAAATTGGCGTGCAAAGACAACGCGATAGTCTGCCAGCACAAATCGCGGCATGTTTACCTTGAAAGCCACCTCAAACTCCTGCGCCGTGATGGATTTCTCTCCAGGCTTCAGGATACCCGTGCCAGTCAGAGGTCTGACGAATCCAAGGAAAATATCACAGCCCTCAACTCCCTTTAAGCAGTTCTCCAGATTGCTCAACTTACTGTCAAGTGGAATCGTTCCCTTGTGCGACATCATCACGTCGTACCCATAGCCGTCCAGTGTAGAGTATACCATGTCCAACTGTGACTCAAAGTCATACACCGTTGATGACACGAACACCTTTATATGGTTCCTTTCTTTGTACATATCTTAAGCCATTTTTCATTAAAACGTTTTAGTTCCTTGTTCTATTGTTTACGTGAATCAGGAGAACCGTCCCCGTGATTCTTTTCCATTTTATTTCTGGCCAACGTTACCAATTATCTATCCTCTCATTATTATTAAATATAAATCTGTTTTCTGAACAAATTACTTCACCATTAAAGTTCATTGTAAATATAATGTCCCCTTTTAGAAGTTTTATTGTCCCATCCGAGAATGGTTCCTTATACTTATCAAAATCAATAGGAATAACCAAACGCCCCTCCTTGTTTATAAAGCCAACATGATCTTTATCTTCTTTACAATTATGAATCGCAAGTAAACCACATTCAGAAATAGAGTTCCATTCAATAAAATTAGCCTCATTTTCAAATAATATTTTTTCAGGATCTAACTCTATAGGAACAATTTCATTGCCCTCAACGTCAATAAAACCATATTTCTTTCCTCTTTGTACAAGAAGTATTTTAGAATTTGCAAATTCCATATTTGTGTAATGCCCTGAAAAGATAGGGTCATTGAAATTATTGTAATGATAAAGGCCTATTATTGGTAAAGAGCGCAGGTTGCTATCCCGCAGTCTTTCTTTCCATTTAACATATGGAATGGGAATGGAACCTCTAACACCGATAGGGCATTTATAATATATAATCATATAATTCTCGTTATGGAACAATAATTTCTCTCCGCACTTCAATTCGTGAGTGTCTCCAATTTTGTCTATTAATAGTGTATTGGCTAAGGTATTAGAATGTGTAATTTCACAAAAATCTCCAATCATACGTACAGTAGAAGGATAAGGGAAACTAAAAAACTTGTTTATGCTCACCACCTTGTACTCAGACAATATATTTTTTCTATTATGTCTGTTATACATAGGATTTGGCTTGAAAACAGGTCTGATATAATAAACAGTCATCTGTGTGTTAAATATATAGTCTGACAATTTCTCAATAAATTCTGTACATGAAACAATTAGTTTCATATTATTTGTAGCAATTCCCCATGATATACCTTTCTGCTTATTAAACAAATCTACTTTGATTTCTATACTTTCGTCCTCACATATAATAAAATACACTAGTGCTTCATCTTCTGAATTACCAACAATTCGAATTCTATATAGACGAGCATTATATCTACTATAATACTTATATTCATCTCCTATTTTAATTATACAATTATCACATGACATCTCGCTTGCAGGAATCATTTTATTCATAATGAGGCATAATTGTTGATTGGGATTTGGAATCATGGGGACAGGCACTTGAATCTTTTTCATTTCTTCTTTGTAATCATTTTGAGTTCGTTCTCAATTTCACTCTCTGTATACAGTTTGTAAATCGTCAACGACTTGCCGACGATTGGGTAAGCCGAAATCTTCGGCAAGATGCCGAGGAATTCTAAGAAATTGTTTGTCAACGGTATTTGCCATATCGCTATTATTCTTGTTATTTCTTTTCTTTCACTAACACACCAGTCATAGAATAATGCCTTTTTCACTTCTGTGCAAGTAGTCGGCGGTATCACCTATGCCATTCCTGTCGCCCACTTTGTTATATTTATGCCCCTGCATAGACATAGTTACGATAGAGTTTGCCTTTGTTCTGCTCACTCGGTATGACATCTATGGACTGCAATGGGGGCAGGGATATCATGTTGTTTGAATAGCGCGTCAGATAGTCAATTGTTTCAGCGGTGTACTGCGACTGTTTGAGTTTCATTGAACGTACTACCTGAGAAATGAATTTAGAGATCACAGGGACGGTTCTTTTGATCAACTTTCTTATAAGCCCTATGTCCTGCGTGCGTCATAAGCGTGGACTTTATAGTAATATGTGGCAAAGATATATAAATTTCTCGACATCTACGACTACTTATGTGACAAGGGACTGTCCCTGTCACACTGCAATCCTAACCTTTTAAGTTTGTTGACTGCAAAGATACAATTAGGGACGGACATTTTGTGTCCGACAACAAGAAAAAGTAAAGATAAAGGTTACGAGGGAATGATTATACTTTATCCGACAATTAGTATCCCGCTAATCTAAGAGTGTTTGAGCCCAAATGGGGATAATATCAGTACTTGTCTTGGGCCACTTGGTCTGGATTCACATACACAGCATCTTCCAGCCACTCATGTCGAAGGATTTTGGAAGTGATAGTAGTCTTACCAGACCCATTTGGGCCTGCTATCACGATAAGTACAGGACGATGGGGAACTTGTTGCATAGTCTAAATGGCTGCAGCAGCCTGTCTGAGTTCTTCAAAATATCGTTGTGTAGCCTGTTCGTTTGCTTTTTGGGCATCTTGGGCTGCCTCACGCATCAGTTGCGACAGAACCTCGTCGGTAGGCTCTTCCATACTTGTCAATTTATATGTGTCGATGCTCATAATGTAGTTCTTTTTTTTGTTGCTGCAAAGATAGGAAAGATATCAATACCTTCCAAATAATTCAGGAGTTTTTTATGTTTTTACCCCAAAGTTGAGTTTTCTTATAGTTTGTTTCCACTAAATTTAGTTCAACTTCCTTTCCAGATACCAGATATACGATTTGACAGTACGATTACCCTTGCTTTGCGCCTCCTTAAACCAACGCAGAGCCTCATCGTAATTCTCTTCGTTCACCTCCAGCATAGCCAGATGTTCTTCTGGCTTCCCATGACCTTTCTCAGATTGTCCTGCCTGCTTGAATATGGCTCTTGCCTTATCCAAGTCAACTTCTGTCCCCAGACCATACTCATAGCAGAATGCCAACATCACCTGCGCCCTATACAGCCCTTGCTCGGCAGAGGCCACATAAAGAGGAAAAGACTTCTTCAAGTTGATGAATCGTTTATGCACACCCCTTCTGTATTCTTCTACCAAGAAGAACTGTCCATACTTATCTCCCTGATCAGCGAGAGCCGTCAGTTCCTTCATGTAAGCCTTCCTATATATCCGAAACAGTCTTTCGTATTCTTTAAGTTCCAGTTTTACGAGGTCAGGTCGCAGGGCTTTGGTTTCCTCGCTTAATATATCTACCATATAAGCTGGGCCATCCTCTGACGATTCCTCTTCTCCCATATTGTTGAAAGTTTCTTCCTCTTCGTCAGGATTAAAACCATAGAACGTGATATGCCAAAGGCAGATGCCAGCAATCATATCCAACGGCACCAGCTCTGCCTCTGGGCAAAAGTTCATCTCTGCCCCTAAAGCCTTCTGCCAGTTGCAGCCCTCTAGGTCAGAGCACCAGACGATTATCTCCGATGCCGGCCCTTCTGACTCCTTTGCGTATGGATTAGGCACGATGTCATATTCTCTGCCCTCTTCTGCCTCCATATCGCACAGCAGTTCGCATGCAACCAGATAGGCGAACCTGCTTCCCTCCGATTTGGGATCAAATCGCTCATTTCATATACTGCGGCATCTTTTGTGGCACCAGCCAGAAAAGTGCGTATTAGATTCTGTGCTAATTTCCAAATATTGCACATGAAAAATAGGACATTTTAACAATTGGCATGTATTTGATCATTTAGACAACAATAATGTTTCTTGGCCGAAGTCAAGAATCTCCTTTTATTCGATATGATTTAATATTTTCTCTTTTTCTTTCGGAGTTTTCTGTTTTTGTTGTATCTTTGCAGCCATTAAGGGAAGTCGCTGGTGCCGTTCACCAGTTTTGTACTATCTCGTGTGGCTGTGTCTCAAGGCTCAGCCACTTTTTAGTTATTAATCTGCACATGAGCTTTGTCTCGTGTCTCGTCATATTCTTCTCCGCTCTTCCAGAGAGAATAGACGAGCAGCAGCATCTTGCGCATGATGGCCGTCACGCCAATCATCTTCACATCAGGATGCTTGGCGCAGATTTTTCTTGGTAATGTGGTGTCTGGGATCGTCTTTGCCCGATTGTCTGGCCTTTACGTCAAGACCGGCGAAACTGGTGAGCTGTTTGCGGTTGGTGATAAGATGGAATCCCTGCGTCTCTGCTACGATGCACGTAACGGTATTCGACCTGATGCCCTTGGCCGTGGCAATGCGCTTTATCCTGGCCTCCAGTTCCTTGTCCTGGGCAACCTTTGCCGCAATAGCCTGCTCATTCTGCTCCAGTTGCTTCTGGATGGAGCTCAGCAGCTTCTTGTAGCTTTTGCAGACTTCTGATGTCACACTCTCCATGTGATCGATAGCCTCAATGTGGTTCAGAATCTGTGTCTGCATCTTGGTAAGGGACGCTCTGAGGCGTGTCAGCTGGCGCAATTCTCTATAGATGGCCTTTGGTGGCTGCCATGGGCGTAGTCTCTGGTTCTTGCAGCCCAACAAAGCCAGACAACGGGCGTCCATGGCATCTGTCTTGGTCTTGATACCCTCATACTCACAAAAGCTGCGAGCTTTGTTTGGCAATACTACGTAGAGTGTCAGACCAATCTTGTGCAGGTGATAGGCTAAAGGCTCATAGTAGCTACCCGTCGGCTCCATCAAATAGGTAAGCAGGAAACCTTTCTGTGCCTCCTTACGGCTCCATTTCACCATCTGGTTGAATCCCGTCTTGCTGTTGGGAAAGTCAATACTCTCAGTGCAGCATCCCACGTCACTGGCCATGTCGTACATGAACAGGCAGGCCGTGAACTTGTCCTTGGAGACATCTATTCCTACACACTGCCGAAAGTACTTGTCGAGTGTCATCTGTGAATTTGGCTTCATCTTGATAACTGTTTAAAGGGTTAATAACTCTGTTAGACTATAGCCAAAATCTTCTTCGACTTCACTCTTAGTGGACACTGCATCGCCCAGGTGACGTGCTTCGATTCTTTGTTCAGACTCTAAAGACTTTAAAAGGAGGACGGATGAAAGTCTTGCAAACGATATAACTCTATGGCTTACCTAGCGACCAATGATCTCGTCCTCCACGGCCACAATCTCTAGCAAAACTACAAAATTGCGACCGTATGTCCTAAACTATAACGATGTTTAACATCGGACATTTAGAACATTATCTATAATCTGATGCAAAGGTAAGAGGCTACGTCCTTTTACTGATTTTTATGCGGATTATTCTTATGTTTCGAATTATTTAACTACCTTTGCACACATAATTCATAACAGATAGATTACCTATGGCAAAGATTAATGTCCAGAATACGGAAATAACCATCGTTTCGCATAATGACGATGATTATATTTCGCTGACCGATATGGCTCGTAGTCAGTTGCAAGAGCACATCATCTTTCGTTGGCTCAGTCTGAAAAGCACAATTGAGTACCTTGGCGAATGGGAAATGCTCTACAACCCCAATTTTAATTGTACCGAATTCGGTACATTTAGAAATATGGCGGGTAGCAATAACTTTGTCTTGTCAGTCAAGACTTGGATAGAAAAGACTGGTGCTATTGGTATATTCTCCAAAGCCGGACGCTATGGTGGCACTTATGCCCACCGAGATATTGCCTATCATTTTGGAATGTGGATAAGCCCCAAGTTCCAGTTGCTGTTGGTCAAGGAATACCAACGATTAAAAGCTGAAGAGCAGAAAATGTTGGGCTGGACGGCAAAGAGAGAACTATCCAAGATTAACTACCATATTCATACTGATGCCATCAAAAGCCATTTGATTCCAGAAGAAATCACTTCTGCGCAGGCAAGTATCATCTATGCCGAAGAAGCAGATGTATTGAATGTAGCCATGTTTGGAATGACTGCCAAACAATGGCGAGAAGCAAATCCTGATTTTAAAGGCAATATCCGAGACTATGCCACCATCAACGAGCTGATATGTCTATCGAACATGGAGAATATTAATGCAGTACTAATCAATGAGGGCATTCCACAGGGTGAACGACTTGTAAAACTCAATCAAATTGCCATTCAGCAGATGCAAGTATTGGAAGGGAATACAGGCAGAAATCTGCTGAAATAACTCAATCTGGGTATTTATCTTAACACAGATTCATTCTTGACCAATGTCGGTGCTCCCTGTGTGTTTGAGGTCAGCCCCGAGAAGTCTGTCCTGACATTCAATGTCGAGGGAGAGAGAAAGACATACTCCTTAGAAGGAGCAAGT
>CACZZQ010000035.1 GCA_902785695.1 uncultured Prevotellaceae bacterium
ATCGATTGAAAGAGTATTTCAACGGCGATGTCAAAGCGTATGGCCGGCATTGCCATATAGACGATTTTGCAAAGTAATATAGTCCATTTTACAAAGTAACACAGACCATTTTAGTGAATAATATAGTCCATTTTACAATAAGACATCTATGCTTCGCCATGACAATCGAGTAATCATGACAATTCCAAACGGGGCGATTGCTCTTTAGTTTTATCTTTTAACACTTTAACACGAATGGCCATTAATGACCCATGAGATTTCTTGCGTCCTTCCAGTAGCAAGACGAAAACTATTTCTTTCGAACACGAATGGCACGGATTTAGCGAATAAGTGCGCGCGCGATTTGAGATTTGCCCCCTTTGCTAATTAAAAAGTACCCCCCTTTGGGTTACGGGTGCAAAGTTAATAAAAAAGGGGGACCTGGACAGCGTGGGCACTTATAGTATAGAAAAAAGGGAAATGTTACATGCAAGGATGAAAATTATTTTGCTTTTTCTTCGTTTTTTGATTGTTTCTTGCGTTTTTTTGTTACCTTTGCATCATTATTACACATAGGAGATATGGAACAGACTAAAGCAGACAAACTTTACATCTTTTTCGATACGGAGACAACGGGCGTACCCCGCGATTATAAGGCACCTAGTACAGACACCAGCAATTGGCCAAGGATGGTACAGTTGGGCTGGATTCTCATGGATAGTAAGGGCAATAAACTTTCTCAGAAAGATTATATCATTCGGCCTGACGGTTTCACTATTCCAGCAGATGCAGTTCGTGTACACGGCATCACCACTGAGCGTGCCTTGGAAGAAGGCCGAGATTTGTCTTCTGTCGTTGATGAGTTCATGATTGACTTCGGTCTGGCAACTTTCATCGTTGGACATAACATCGATTTCGACAAGAAGATTCTGGGGGCGGAACTTATTCGTCTACATCGCCTTGATGTGATGAACTCTAAGCGTACGTATTGCACGATGCAGGCTGGTACGAACTTCTGTCGTATTCCTGGTCGTTATGGCTACAAATGGCCAAAACTGCAGGAACTATACGTCAAACTCTTTGGTCATGATTTCGAAGGTGCTCATAATGCCATGAGTGACATAGAGGCGACTCAGGAGTGCTTCTGGGAGTTGCGCAAAAAAGGAATTATCTGATAAGAAAGACGGTGACAATAGACGAACAATGGCTAAGAAACAAACAGATACGGCGAAGAAAGCGAAAACGGCAAAGAAATCTGGGACTACGAAGAAGACGACAGTGAGCACTAGTCGTCCGAAAAAGCGGGCTAAGATCTCATGGATTGTGAAACCTGATGGGATGTCGCTCACTGAGTGGCAGATAGCGTTGCGCAAGCAGATAGCACAGGAAGAGCATTTCGGAATCTCGTGTGTAGATGACAAACTGCTTCCAGGCGAGTATAGTGTGAAGAGTCCCAAGACCAAGCAGGAATACAAGGTGGTGTATCGTGGGGCGAAGAGCCAATGGAACTACTGTTCTTGTTTCGACTTCAAGACTGCACAGTTAGGGACTTGCAAGCATATAGAGGCTGTGAAGCTGTGGATAAAGAGCAATAGGAAGGTGCGTACGCATCAGGAAATTCCACCTTACACGTCTGTTTATCTGTCATATTTAGGCGAGCGGAAGGTTTGTATCCGTATCGGCTCCGATCATAAGCAAGAATATGAACAGTTGGCAGCGAAGTATTTTGACCGTAATGGTGTGATGCTGGAGGATGCCTACCAGAAGTTTATGGACTTTCTCATAGAGGCCAATAAAATTAGCGATACGTTTCGCTTTTATCAAGATGCCATTGACTTTATCTTCGAAAAGCGTGATGCACAGTTCCGGCAGCACATTTTGAATTGCTATACCGACGAGATGCTCGACAAGTTACTGACAGTCTCGCTTTATCCCTATCAGAAGGAGGGCATCCGCTTCGCATTTGAGAAAGGTAAGAGCATCATTGCTGACGAAATGGGCTTGGGTAAGACCATTCAGGCCATTGGTACTGCTGAATTGATGCGAAAGGGAAAGCTGATACAATCGACGCTCATTGTCTGTCCTACATCGTTGAAATACCAGTGGAAGCGCGAGATAGAACGATTCACGGGTCAGCAGGTGCATGTTATTGAAGGCCTCCACCATAAGCGCATCACTCAGTACCAGATGGATGTACCTTATAAAATTATCTCCTACAATAGTGCCTGCAACGATATCAAGATTTTGGGCAAGTTGGAAACCGACCTGCTCATCATGGATGAGGTGCAACGACTGAAGAACTGGAACACGCAGATTTCGATGGCTATGCGTCGTGTGGTGTCGCAGTACTCCGTGATTCTCTCTGGCACTCCTTTGGAAAACAAATTGGAGGAACTCTATTCTGTGATGGAGTTTGCCGACAACTTCTGTCTTGGCCCGTTCTGGAAGTTCAAGTCTGAGTGCATCGTAAGCGATGAGACTGGGAAGGTGTTAGGTTACAAGAACCTGAACAAGGTGGGCGAGATGGCCCGCCAGCGTCTCATCCGCCGCACCAAGAAACAAGTAGCTTTGCAGATGCCCAAGCGTCAGGACAAGATTCTCTTTGTACCGATGACCAAGGAGCAGCGCGAGCAACATGATGAACTGAAATATGTTGTAGGGCAGATTGTCATTAAATGGCAGCGTATGCACTTCCTCTCGGAGAAAGACCGCAACCGGTTGATGCTCTGTCTCTCACAGATGCGTATGCTCTGCGACAGCACCTATATCCTCGACCAGAAGACGCGCAATGACACGAAAGTGGATGAGGCCTTGAACATCATCACCAACTTGTTAGAGTCTGAAGGCGAGAAGGTGGTGGTCTTCAGTCAGTGGGAGCGGATGACGCGCCTTATAGCTCAGGAACTGACCAAACGGGAGATAGGCTTTGAATATCTGCATGGTGGGGTCCCCTCAGAAGTACGTGGTAAGTTGATTACCAACTTTGCCGATAATCCGGACAGTCGTGTGTTCCTCTCTACCGATGCGGGTTCCACAGGTCTCAACTTGCAATCTGCCGCTACCATCATCAATCTCGACCTGCCTTGGAATCCAGCAGTCTTGGAGCAGCGCATTGCCCGTATCTATCGCCTCGGACAGCAGCGCAATGTTCAGGTCATCAATCTTGTTTCTGCTGGCACCATCGAAGAACAGATGCTCGACAAGCTCCGCTTCAAATCGGCGATGTTCGAGGGCGTTCTCGACAACGGGCAGGATGCCATCTTCCTTGGCGAAGGCTCTAAGCTTACTCAGATGATGGAAACGCTGGGCGAGATGGTAGAGGAGGAAGAAAAGCCTTCGGAGCCAGTTGTAACAGACGATGCTACAGAGCCAGCCACTATAGGGGAAGCAGGAATCAAGCATACCCAAATCCCCTCTACGCCAAACGAGCTCATTGCCCATGGCGCCGCATTCCTCAGTGGCCTTGCTGCAACCTTGAAATCGCCTGAGGCTACGGAGCAACTTGTTAACTCACTTGTGGAGACTGACGCTGAAACCGGCAAGACAACATTAAAGATTCCCATTCCAGATAAACAGACCGTTCGCAATCTGCTTGACATAGTTGGAAAGTTATTTGGCTGATGTCTGAGGTCTGAAGTCTGAGTTAAATGGCATGAATGATTATCCTGACAGGATGACGCCAAAGCAGGCGAGGGCGTTTGGCGAGGATGTGCTGAACATCGTTAGTCAGATACCTTGTGGCCGAGTAACCACCTATGGGCATATTGCGGTGTTGGCGGGATGGCCCAGTCATTCGAGGATGGTGGGGAGGACGTTAAGGTACTCACCTGGGGCTGTAGATTTACCTTGTCATCGGGTGGTGAATAAGGAGGGACGTACTGCTCCTGGGTGGAGTAAGCAAAGGATGTTGTTAGAAGCTGAGGGTGTCACCTTCAAAGCCAATGGGTATGTGGATATGCAGCGTTACCTTTGGGTGCCGGAGGTAAGTGAATAGTGAAAAGTGAATAGTAAATTATGAAGCACAACGAGATATATTCTGCTGCCGAGCTGACGGCATTCATTCATGAGGTAGGTTTTCTGCCTCTTTTGGATAGCGGCATCAGTGGTTTTTCAGCAGAGGAAGTGGTGGCCCGATTTCTGTAACCATTCCTGGCGCTCGCGGTCGGACATCTTTTCGATGGCATAGCGGAGCATGGTGCGGGGCATCTCGTGAGCATGCTGGCGAAGGAAATCGCGAAGAAGGTCCATAGAAACGCGCTTTCCCATCTCGCGAAGCATCCAGCCTACGGCTTTATGCATGAGGTCGTGGGGATGATGCAGGTGGATTTCTGCATAGCGCAGACACCACGATGGATCGCCTTGCTGCGAGGTTTTCCATGAGCAGACGATGCTCATGCGCTGTTTCCAAAGGCAATCACTGGCAGCGAGGTTGTCGAGTACCTTGATTTTGTAGTTTTTGTCGCCAAGGTTAGATGGCAATAGGAGCCAATGGCCCAAGATTTTATGCACGGAGAGGTCTACGAGGTCCCAGTTGTTGGCTTGTTCGGCATATTGGAGATACATGGTTACGATTTCATCGCGCTTGGCGATGGCGTCAGGATTGTTTTCCAATCGCTTGGTGGCCAGCTTTTCAAACTTCGCTACGAGGATTAGGAAGCCGCAGAGGCGCACTTCATGCCAGCGGTTCATCAGGAGTGCAGGGACTTCGCTCAAGACTAAATCTTGAGCCATACTTTTTACTACCTCGCGGGTCTGTGGGACCTTCAGGCCAAGAAACTCATCGCCCTCGCCATATTCGCCAGGACCAGTCTTAAAGAAGCGCATGAGGATCTTCCGCTGCTCCTCATTTTGCTGCGACTCCATGTATGTTATAATCTCTTTGGCTGTCATTTTTTCTTCTTGGGCTTCGGTTCTGGCAACTCCTTGCAAGTCTCGCTGACGAGTTCCGATAGATAGTCACGGTCATCTACGTCGGCGATATATTGTACGAAGTCCGTATTACTTGCCATAGCCTTTGTTTCTACTATTTCAGCATGCAAATTTACGAAATAAGTGAGAGAAATAGAAAGAAAAACAACTTTTTTCTTTCTATTTCCTAACGAAAGGTAAGTTCGACGAAGTCAAATTTACAAAATAATATGGAAATATGGTACATTTCTGCAATATTTTCACTACCTTTGCAAGCATAATCATCTTAAAGACAATATTATGAACATTGGAGACAAGGCGCCCGAGATTCTGGGCAAGGACGAACAGGGACGGGACATCCGTCTGAGTGACTACAAGGGTAGGAAGCTGGTGTTGTACTTCTATCCGAAGGATAATACCAGTGGTTGTACGGCTGAGGCTTGCAGTCTGCGCGACCATTATGGTGAGCTGCAGGGCAAAGGTTATGAGGTAGTAGGCGTGAGCAAGGACTCTGCCGCTTCGCATGTGAAGTTTAAGGAGAAGTACGAGTTGCCGTTCCCCCTGATTGCCGATGTCAATCACGAGCTGTTAGAGGCCATGGGTGCCTGGGGTGAGAAGTCGATGTACGGCAAAACGACCATGGGTACTATCCGCACTACCTTTATCATTAATGAAGAGGGTATCATCGAGCAAATCTTCGCTGGCAAGCAGGTGAAGACCAAGGAGCACGCTGAACAGATACTAAGCCTCACCCCCTAACCCCCTCTCCAAATAGCGAGGGGGAGCCTGCAACGTGTAAAGTGTAGATTTTTAAAAAACAATTATATGGGAAAGTTTGAATTGATGGCATTGCCATACGCACCAGATGCGTTGGAGCCAGTGATTAGTAAGGAGACAATTGCGTTCCATCACGGAAAGCATCTGGCGGGGTATGTGAATAACCTAAATGGATTAGCCTCACCCCCTAACCCCTCTCCAAATGGCGAGGGGAGTTTTGGAGAAAATGAGGCGCTGAAAGAGCTGGTCCTTCATAGTGAGGGAGCTATCCTAAATAATGCGGGGCAGATACTGAATCATAATATGTACTTTGGGCAGTTTACGGGGAAGCTGGGCAAACCGGCTCCAGCGGGAGAACTCGCTGAAGCGATTACCCGTGACTTTGGGTCGTTTGAGGCATTCAAGGAAGAGTTCCAAAAGAAGGGGGCAACGCTGTTTGGCTCAGGTTGGGTATGGCTGTCTGCTGATAAGGATGGTAAGTTGGTCATCACTCAGGAACCGAATGCAGCCAATCCTATTCAGAAGGGATTGAAGCCCCTGTTGACCTTCGATGTCTGGGAGCACGCATATTACTTGGATTATCAGAACCGTCGCCCTGACCACTTGGCTGCACTGTGGCAGATTATTGACTGGGAGGTCATCGAAAGCAGGCTTTCGAAGTGATAAGTGATAAGTGGAAAGTAAAAAGTGAAGAAGTTTATTTCTGTTGTGCTGCTCGTTATGGCAGCTGTGACTATCCAAGCGCAGGTGAATACTACAACCGCTTTGTTGGGATCATGGTCGGGCAAACTGAAGGTCGGTGCTATGTCGCTGACACTTGTGTTACATCTGGAACAGGCTGATGGTTACGTGAAGGTGTCGCTTGATAGTCCTGACCAGGGTGCCAAGGGCATTCCTACATTCAAAGAGTACCTCAGTGATGACTCTTTGGCTGTTAAGGTTGAATCTATCACGTTGTTGGCTGCGCAGGCCAATCGTATTCTTTCGCTTTCCGGGCAACCTGCAAACATGACAGTCGAGAAGTATAGGCAGCAGGAAGCCGTACAACAGGTACCTTGGGTCAGATGGTTCTGCGATTACGACCCATCGGATGACATCCGCAAGGCCCCTTGTCCCGTGTTTGCTCTCAATGGCAATCTAGACTGCCAGGTGCTCTCTTCGCTCAACCTCGAAGCCATCCGTTGCCTATTGCCTTCATCGAAGCGTCATCTGATCAAGGAATACCCATTCCTCAACCATCTCTTCCAACATTGCACGACGGGATTGCCTACTGAGTACGGACAGATTGAGGAAACCATCTCGTCTGAAGTTTTGGAAGACATTGCCAGATGGATACAATCTTTGTGATTTCTCTATCTGGCTGCCTCAAACGGATGTTGAACTGATGGCTCATCGTATGGGCTATGTACCCTGTGTGGTTAAGACCATCAAACCGATGCTTACCATCCGTCTGAAGTCAGCAACAACGCTTAAAGATGTCAAGGTGCGTGGTAAGCGCGTCATAGACTCTATAGGGGCGAAAGCCATACCCATAAAGGAAATCAACATAAAGAATTACAGATGACCTCTTTTCTGAACATAGAAAATATAGCCCGGAGTGGGGATGGGGTGGAGTATCATCCGCTCATTCCTTTCTTGCCCGAGAATGCGAAGGTGCTGTTCTTAGGCAGTTTTCCTCCTCAGCGTAAGCGGTGGTGCATGGACTTTTACTATCCCAACTTCATCAATGACCATTGGCGCATTGAGGGGCAGATATTCTTTGGGGATAAGAACCATTTTGTGGATGTCAAAGCCAAGCGCTTTAAGATTGATGAGATCGTGGCTTTTTGCCAAGAAAAGGGTCTGGCTTTCTTTGATACCTCTACAGCCATCCGTCGTTTGCAGGACAATGCCTCGGACAAGTTCCTTGAGGTGGAAGAGCGGACTGATATCCGTGCGTTGCTGCAGCAGCTGCCCTATTGCCGGGCTATCATCACTACTGGCGAGAAGGCAACCGAGACCATCTGTGCCTCGTTGGATATCCCAGAGATTCCTAAGGTCAATACATCAGTTTCCGTATCTTCCATCATACATCATCCTTCATCCATCAGCCTGTGGCGTCTGCCGTCCTCCTCACGTGCCTATCCTCTGTCATTCGACAAGAAGGTGGAGGCGTATAGGAATTGCTTTGCTAAATTGAGAATTGTAAATTGAGTAGGAACACGCAGAACAGATTTTGGATTTATAGCTTCTGTGGTTTCTTGTCTTGTCGAAGGAACAACCCTGCGAGGATGGTGCCGCTAATCGAGTGCCAAGCACAACTGATGGCGCATGGCAATACAGATAGCGGCTGGGCAGCAAAGAAGGTGCCGGCAAGAACGGTGGCCAGGCCAGCGTTCTGCATACCCACTTCGATGCTGATGGTGCGTTTCTTGGCAGTGTTGAACCGTGCCAGACGGCCAGCGGTGTAGCCTAAGATATACCCCAACGTGTTGTGACAAAGCACCACAGTGAAGGTCCAAAGGAAGAGCATCAGACCACGAGACACGAGATCATCGTGAACAGTAGAGATGACACCTCCCACGATACAGGCCAGACAGGTGACGCTCAGACCAGGCATCAGCGACTGAATCGTTGGGAAACTCTCGCGTTTGGAGTAGGTGTAGTTCAGGAAACAACCTATGCCCACGGGAATAATCGTCACAATGAGGATGTTCAAGAACATACCGATGGCATCAATCTCGATAATCTCGCCAGCCGTCAGTTGCATGAGCAGGGGTGTCATCATGGGGGCGAGTAGGGTGGAGGCACAGGTCATGCCTACAGAGAACGCTACATCGCCGTGACAGAGATACGACATGATGTTGCTTGATACGCCGCCCGGACAACAGCCTACCAACAGAATACCCAAAGCCAAGGCGGGCTCCAGTCGGAATACGTGTACCAGCAGATACGCCACACAGGGCATGATGAAGAACTGTGCACAGGCACCGATAAGGATGTCCAGCGGACGCTTGGCTAAGATGCAGAAATCTTGGGTGGTCAATGTGAGACCCATTGTCAGCATGATGATGCCGAGGATAACGGTTTGGGTTGTGCCTCGTACCCATAAAAACATATCTGGTACGAAGAATGTCAGTACAGCAATAGCGGTCACAAATAGTGAGGCGTGCTGTGCCAGCTGGCGGCTGAGAGATTGGAGTGATTGTGTCATCTTGTTTTTATTTTGCGTGCAAAGTTACGCATTTTTCTTCGCTTTTGATTGCTTCTTGCGCTTTTTTTTGCTACCTTTGCATCGTCATTATTGTGACATTGCCAAATGAATACAATCTTTGTGAAACAGGGGCTCAAAACTATATTACTAATCCTAACAACAACGATGATGATGAATTGTAAAGGAAAAACGGTGTCACCAGTGGTGAGGCCGGCAACACAGGCGGGACGATTCTACGAAGCGAATCCTCAAGTGCTGGGCCACGAGGTGGACAGCCTGTTAGAGCGACATACAAAAGATCGTGTTTACGAGAACGTGGTGGCACTCATCGTGCCTCATGCCGGCTATTATTTCTCGGGCAATGTGGCAGCATCGGCATACGCCAGACTTGACCCAGAGCGACAGTACAAGCGGATTTTCTTGTTGGGTCCCAGTCATCATGAGTGGCTCGATGGGGCATCGGTGAACACGGAGGCTGAATACTATTCCACGCCGCTGGGACAGGTCAAGGTGGACTGCGAAACGGCAAGACTATTAACAACCACGAATTTATCGAATTACACGAATGAAAATAAGACCACAGATGATACGGATTTAACGGATTCTGTGTTTACTTATCGTCCGAAGGCGCATGACAGGGAGCATTGTTTAGAGGTGCAACTGCCTTTCCTGCAAAGGCGATTGAAGCAGGTGCCGCCTATCGTACCTATTATCATCTCGACAAATGATTTCAAGAAACTGAAAAAGATAGCTGAGGTGCTGAAGCCCTATTTTACAGACGAGAATCTCTTTGTCATCAGCAGCGACTTTTCGCATTATCCGTCCTATGATGATGCCTGTGCTGTGGATACCAAGACGGGTAAGGCCGTGGAGAGTGGCGATGTGGAGCAGTTCATTGCCACGATTGAAGCTAATGCCCGCAGCGGCATCCGCAACTTGGCGACAAGTGCCTGTGGCGGGTATCCCATCATCACGCTGATGCTGATGATGGACAGCCACTATCAGGTGAAGCACATCATGTATCAGAACTCTGGTGACATTGATGACCACGATCCCACACGCGTGGTGGGCTACCACTCGTTTGCTATCATTAGAAGCCTCCCCCTCGCTCGGCCGAAGGACGCTTGCAAGGCAAGAACCCCCTCCAAAGAGAAGGGAGGCTCAGACGGATTCTTACTGTCTGATGAGGAAAAGGATATGCTGAAGAAGATTGCCTACGAGAGCATCAAGGACAGTCTCGAAGGAAAAAGGATAGCGCAGCTCGCTCTCAATTCTCAATTCTCAATTCTCAATTCAAAATGTGGTGCCTTCGTTTCGCTCCATAAGCAGGGTCGCTTGCGTGGCTGCATCGGACATTTTGGCGAGGACTATCCGCTACATGAAATTGTGGCTGAGATGGCGCGTGCTGCCGCCTTTGAAGACCCGCGGTTCATGCCTGTAACACGTGATGAGCTCGATGACCTTGACATCGAGATTTCTGTCCTTACCCCTATGCGTCGCATTCAGAGCATTGATGAGTTCCAGTTGCACAAACACGGGATATACATTAAAAAAGGTCATCGTAGTGGCACCTTCCTGCCTCAGGTGGCCGATGATGTGAACTGGACCAAGGAAGAGTTCGTAGGCCATTGCGCACAAGACAAGGCTGGTCTTGGTTGGGATGGCTGGCGCGATGCTGAACTATACGTATATGAAGCAATTGTGTTCTAATTCATAATGCATAATTAATGGCTGCGCACGAGTGTCGGTATTATCAGCAGTTGGGCGATGGGGTGGTGGAGTGTCTGCTCTGTCCGCATCATTGCCGTATTGCCAATGGCAGGACGGGACGCTGCCGTAGTCGCAGGAACCATGATGGGGTGCTCGTCAGCGAAGTCTATGGCAAGCCCTGTGCGTTGGCCATCGACCCCGTAGAGAAGAAACCGCTCTATCACTTCCATCCTGGTACCACCTGTCTTTCGCTGGCCTGTACAGGTTGCAATTTCCGCTGTTTGAACTGTCAGAACCACGACATTTCGCAAGTAGCACCAGATGATGTGGATCATTATGAGTTAAGTCCAGAGCAGGTTGTAGCCCTCTGCCTGAAGCATCATTGTCCAGGTATTGCCTATACTTATACCGAACCGCTCACCTACATCGAATACATCATCGATACGGCTCGTTTAGCACATGAAAAGGGACTTTGGAACATCCTTGTCACAGCGGGTTATGTCTGTCAGGAGCCGCTTGCCGACCTATTGCCTTATCTTGATGCTGCCAATATCGACCTGAAGTCGTTCTCTGACGATATCTGTCAACGTGTCAGTGGAGGTCACCTACAGCCCGTGCTTGACACTATTCTGACTATGCGTGATGCTGGTGTTTGGATAGAAATCACCAACCTTGTCATCCCTGGAGTCAACGACGATATGGATATGATTCGCCAGATGTGTCGATGGCTCGTGGACAATGGACTCGCAGACAATCCCCTACATTTCAGCCGTTTCTTCCCCCGCTTCAAGATGCAGGACCTTCTACCGACTCCTATTCAGACATTGAAGCAAGCAAAACAGATTGCCGAGGAAGAAGGCTTGCGGTACGTTTATTTAGGAAATTGCCAGATTCTTTAGGATGGTGGCTGAGGTGTGACGTGTCTACAGAATTTGTTGATGAGTCCCACCACCTGAGCCACTTCCTCCATAGTGATGGACGGGCCTATCGGCAGGCTCAGTTCCTCGTCTGCCAGCCGCTCGGTGATGGGCAGTGACAGCTGTGGATCGTTCCAGTCTGCCTTGGCATAGCATTCCTGCTTGTGTGAGGCTATGGGATAATGGCAAACAGTGCCTACTTCGTTTTGCTCCAGATAGTCGTGAAGGGCATCGCGACGTCCGCCAGCCACTATGATGGGAAACAAGTGATAGACATTCTGCTCGTTGGGCAGCAGGTCGGGGAGGGTGATGAGCGGGTTGTTGATATGCTCATAGTAATAGTGGGCCACCTCCTTGCGGTGCTGGTTGTCCTCAACAAGATACTTCAGCTTCACGTCAAGCACGGCAGCCTGAATCTCGTCAAGGCGGCTGTTGCGGCCCGTATATTTGAACACATATTTACGTTGTGAGCCGTAGTTGGCCAAAGCGCGAATGGCATTTGCCAGCTCTTCGTCGTTGGTGGTTACGGCTCCACCGTCGCCCAGTGCTCCTAAGTTCTTGCCCGGGTAGAACGAATGGCCGGCAGCATCGCCGATGCTGCCAGTCACGCGACCGTCAAAATGTTTACACCCATGTGCCTGGGCATTGTCCTCCACAAGCTTCAAGTTGTATTTCCTGCATAACTCGCCAATCTTGTCGGTGTAGGCATTGCGGCCGTACAAGTGAACGAGGGCAATAGCCTTGGTATGAGGTGTTATGACTGTCTCTATCTTGTCATCATCCAGTTCCAATGTGTTTGGCCTCGGTTCTACGAGTACTGGCTTCAGTCCGTTCTCTGTAATGGCGAGGATGGTGGCGATATAGGTGTTGGCAGGAACGATGACCTCGTCGCCGGGCTGCATCACCCCCATTTCAATGTATGCACGGAAGATCCAGATAAGCGCATCAAGGCCATTGGCACAGCCTACACAGTATTTCGTGCCGATGAACTCGGCATAGTGCCGCTCAAACTGTTCGTTCTCCCGGCCTTGGAGATACCAGCCATCGTTGACCACACGGCTCACAGCCTCGTTTATTTCTGCACCATGAAGGGCAGTGACATCTTTTAGCGAAAGAAATGGAATGTAATTCATCTTTGAGTCCACTTGTAAAAGTGGCATTGTTTATTTAAGATTACAAAATTACAATATTTTCCATAAACCGCCAAATATTCACGTATTTTTTGTGAGTCTTAATTGTGTATGCAGTCATTTGAATTTTGCGCACAAAATTTCAAATATTCCAGAAAAAAGGTGTAACTTTGCGGCAAATTTTATGACGACGATGGAATGTAATGCAGATTTTAAACAGTATAGCCAACCCTATTTGAAACTCACGGTAATGCAGCGCAAGTTTCTGTGCTTCCTGGCCTATACAGGCAAGAAGACCGACGAAATGTTGTTGTCGGTCTATCGGCATGGCGAAGACATGAAGGCTGACCAGTTGAAGAAGTTGGTCAACGGCCTGCGTCCTTTCTATGACACAGACTTCTACAATTATCGCAGCGAATACCAGCTGCATGCCTATCATATTGCTCCGCTGATACTCTATATGTTGAAGGTGATGCCTCAGTGGAAGGAGTACTTCGACAAGTTCTACAAAAAGCACCAGTCACCACAATCTATGATGCTGATATATCGGATAGAGTGTTGTCTTGAGGGAAAGCCGGTGGAACTGAGTAGTAAGGCTACGGCTTTCCGTGATGCCGACATCCTGGTGCCGCTGGCTTCCGATGCGCGTTTCATCCCCATGATGACAGACATACTGGATGGCAACCGATTTGTGCAGAGTGTGGTTATTTATCAGGTAGAGAATGACATTGCAGACCCGGAGAATGTCATCGGACAGATTGCCAGTTTCTACTATAGTCGTATGATGCTCACCCATGCCAATGAACTGAAAGATGTTGTGGCCCTGTATGATTTCTTTAAGCAGGGACGCTACGACGAGAAAGTGGCCAGGAGAAAAGGACTCTATAGCAGTCTGCTGGTTAGTGCCCAGGCTCTGTATGCTGGCGACTATGCTACGGCTTTTAACATGATGGCCGTAGCCATTCGCGAGACGAACAAGACACGACAGACTCAGTCGAAAGGATTCTTCTACCGTGTGCTTAACAACTACCTGCTGGTCATGACCTACTATTTCCATAAGTCTGACGATGGCAGAAAATTGGCTGCATTGGTGAAGAAGGACTATTTCATGCAGAACACCGAGTCGCGCCCTGCTACGTGGCTGGCCAGTTACTTCTCGTCTGGCACGTTACCTACACAAAGAACCATCAACGACTACCTGAAAGGCTACGTCGTTGGAGGCAACACGACGTTAGAGACTTATCTCGCATTATTGGTTGCCCGATTCCTGCACATTGACGTGGAATGGCCCAAGAACCTTCCTGCTGTTCCAAACATACGGATTCTGCGCCATGAGCTGTCGCCTTGGCTGTCGCTCTCTGATGAGGAAAAACGGCAGTTGACCGATGACTTCGGAGGCGAACCGCTACTGTCGCGCATCCGCTATAAGCAGCCGTGGGAACTGTTGCTTGAAGAACTGACACCACACGAAGAGACGGCCAAGGTAAAGGAAGAACGCCAGGTGCGTGTCTGTTATATCTTCAGCGGTTACGAAAAAGTGGAAGCTCGTGAGCAGACTCGTCTGCAATCAGGAGCCTGGGGGGCTGGCAGGCGTATGACCATACAGCGTTTCAAGCAGGGTGCCGACTATATGGACGACATCGACCGACAGATTGCCAATACTGCCGACTACTGGGACTATGACTTGGATTTGGAGCGGGTACTGCCTTATCTCATCGGTTCCGACCGCGTCTATACAGGTTGGAGGGCACCCTTCGCTCCCGTTACCATTGATGAGGAGAAACCTTACCTGATGATTGAGCGCACGAAAACGGCCTTCACCGTAAAGTCTAACATCGGTAGTGCAGACCTGAGTGATCCTGTCGTTTACCGCAAGGACAGCGAAACCCACTATACCGTCATCACGATGACCGAACGCCAGCGTTCCTATTACCAGAAACTGCTGGCCATTGGTAGTTTCCCTTTAGAGGCTGAAGAGCAGTTGCGCGAGTTCCTACCCAAGGTGAGCGATGTGGTCGAGGTGCATAGCGACCTGGTGGAGGGCGGCACCACACTGGAACATCGCGACGGTTCACCGATGCTTTGTCTACAGGCTCTGCCACAAGACGGTGTGCCGGGCCGCTACAGCGTATGGTGTCTGGCTCGTCCGTTGCCCGATGGCAAAACGCTGTTCGACCCAGGTCAGGGTCTGAATCCCTGTGTGGCCGAGCAGGACGGCGTGCGCTATCAGGTGAAGCGCGATATCAAGGGCGAGCGGGCTAATCTGGCACAGCTTCGCACCTTTATCAGCGACAACGACCTGTCGGGACTCGATGCCGATGAACTCTTTGCCGACCGCATGCCTGCTGACCTGAATGCCGAAGGACTGCTGATGCTGATGGACTTCGTGCGCCAGCAGGGCGAACAGTTCTATATGGAATGGCCAGAGGGCGGACAGCTGAACCTGAAGACGGCACAGCCCTCGGCATGGAACATCTCGCTGCGGTCGAAGAGTGGATGGTTCGAGGTGGAGGGCGAGATTCCCATCGACGATGACACCGTACTCACCGTTGGCCAGCTGTTGCAACTGGTTGCCGAGAGTCCGCGAGGTGGCTTCATCCGTCTGAACGATACCGACTTCCTGGCCCTCAGCGACCGACTGCGCAAACAGTTGGCACGGCTGGAAAGCCTCACCGTGAGCAATCGCGGACACCTGCAGATATCAGAGTTTCATGCCTCGCTCCTGGGTAGTGCACTCAGTGGTGAACTGGAAATCAAGCACGACAAGCGCATTGACCAGCTGCAGAAGAAAATCAAGCAGAGTATGGCGCAGCAGCCCGATACGCCCAAGACGCTGAAGGCTGAGTTGCGTGAATACCAGACCGACGGCTACCAGTGGATAGCCCGTATGACAGGGTGGGGTGCCGGTGTCTGTCTGGCCGATGACATGGGACTGGGAAAGACGGTGCAGACCATCGCCTTCCTGCTGCATACAGCCGACAAGGGACCGGCTCTGGTGGCAGCACCCGCCTCTGTGGTACTCAACTGGCAGCGCGAGTTGCAACGCTTTGCACCGTCGCTCCATGTCGAGGTGCTGAACACCGCTGCCGACCGTAAAAGCATGGTAGAGCAGGCTAAAGGCGGCGACGTGATCCTGACCACCTACGGCCTGTTTGTCACCGAGGACGAGGTGCTCTGCGCCAAGGAGTGGAACACCGTGTGTCTGGACGAGGCCCACGTCATCAAGAACCGACAGACCAAGACCTCGGCGGTAGTGATGAGGCTGCAGGCCACCCACCGCATCATCCTCACTGGTACGCCTGTGCAGAACCATCTGGGCGAGCTGTGGAACCTGTTCCAGTTTGCCAACCCAGGACTGCTGGGCAGTCACGAGCAGTTCCGACAGAAATATATCGTACCTATAGAGCAACAAGATAATAAGGAACGCTCGCGACAGTTGAAGCGCATCGTCAGTCCGTTCATGCTGCGCCGTACCAAACAGGAAGTCATCGAGGAACTGCCCGACAAGACCGAAATTAACCTCCCCGTAGAACTCAGCGACGACGAGTTGGCTGTCTACGAGGTCATCCGTCGCCGTGCCAAGCAACTGTTGGAAGACGAACAGTCGGCCTCTGGTGTCAGTGTCAACACGCTGGCCGAGATTACCCGTCTGCGTCAGGCGGCCTGCTCTGCCGAGTTGGTGGAAAAGAGCTGGAAAGGTGAGTGTTCCAAGCTCAATGCCATGAGCGACCTGCTACAGGAAATCGTCGATGGCGGCAATGCCGTCCTGGTGTTCAGCCAGTTCACCTCGTTCCTCTCTATGGTGCGTGAGCGGTTGGACAAGCAGAAGCAGCCCTATCTTTATCTCGACGGATCGGTGCCTGTGCGTCAGCGCGACCAGTTGGTACAGCAGTTCCAGCGTGGTGAGTGTCCCGTGTTCCTCATCAGCCTGAAAGCTGGTGGCTTGGGACTGAACCTGACGGGTGCCAACTACGTCATCCATCTGGATCCGTGGTGGAATCCCGCCATCGAACAACAGGCCACCGACCGCGCCTATCGCATTGGTCAGCGACAGAACGTCACCGTCTATCACCTCATCTCGCAGCATACCATTGAGGAGAAAATCCTGCGTCTTCACCAGACCAAACGCAACCTGGCTGATGCCATGCTCGAAGGAACCAACGAGAGTCATAAGCTGACCAGCAAGGAACTCTTGGCCATGATAGATGGAAAATAATAATGAGCAATTGCCAATGCCAGTCATAATGACATCCTTTACTACTGGCCGACCTTGGTCAGCCGATCGGCCGACCAAGGTCAGCAAATCTGCCGACCCGGGTCGGCAGATCGGGCGACCAAGGTCAGCAGGTGGCAAAGGATGCCGGTTGATGTAGCCATCCCTGCTTCCTCAATATCAATTTCGTATTAGGTCGTAGCTATTTCGAAGAATATTTGAAAGTCGCTTTGTTTTTAACATATTCCTTGTTTTTAGCCACTGCAAAATGACAATTATGGGCAAGAACAACCCCGAAATCACACAATTTGATCTAAACAATGGGAAATCATTACGTTTATATTTGAACACGAATTATCCGAATTGACACAAATCTTTTTATTCGTTTGATTCGTAAGATTCGTGTTCGAATCTTATAACTCTCT
>CACZZQ010000036.1 GCA_902785695.1 uncultured Prevotellaceae bacterium
CGAATTGACACAAATCTTTTTATTCGTTTGATTCGTAAGATTCGTGTTCGAATCTTATAACTCTCTTCCCTGTAGATAATCATTACGTTTATATTTGAATACGAAGTATTATGAAATTTTAACGCTATCCTTTGCCATATTTTTGTCATTCAAACGTATATAGAAATAAAACCATAAACATTAACGACAATGAAGTCTATCATTCTAACCGCATTGCTCGCCCTCGTCAGCATGACAAGCTGGGCGCAGAAACAGGTCGTTTGGGAGAACCCATCAGCATTCATGGGATCATACAACGGCGAGTTTAAAATCACCAAAGCAGAGTTGAAGTCCGATGAGACCGTGCTTCACATCATTGCGAACTATCAGCCTCACAGTTGGATTCGCTTCGACAAGAACTCGTATCTGCAGACGCCTGATGGCAAGAGGTACGGCATCACAAGTGGCGCAAAGACCAACGAAGGAGAGGCCGACTACACGCTCGACTCACTCTTTTGGATGCCAGAAAGCGGAACAGCCAATCTGGCGCTCCACTTCAAGCCCGTGCCGCGGGACACGAAGCAGATGGATTTCTTGGAAAGCGAGGCTCCACAGGATTTCAAGTTCTGGAATATCTGCGATAGTAAGACAAAGGAGAAGCTGGAGCTTCCTACAGAATGGAAGAATGTGAAGTATGCGAAGGACGAGACCCTTCCCGCTGCCAAGATTAATAAAGGAATCGCTACCATCAAAGTGAAGATGCTGGGATACAAGAAGGGGATGAACATGTCTTTCTATATGGGCGGCTTTACGCCATTAGGCTCAATGGCACGTTATGACAAATTCCTCCCATTTGCCGAGGATGGCACCCTGAAAGTAGAAATTCCCCTGTGGCTCACTCGCGAGGTGACTGTTGGCGTAGAAGGGATGGCTTTCAGCAACATTCTGATTGCTCCAGACCAGGAAGTCAATATTCTGATGAAGGTCACCACCGACAACAAACCGTTCGTTGCCTTCAAGGGCTATATGGCCAAAACCAATATGGATATGACTAAAGTAAAAGATACGTTTAGAGAATTACTGAGCGATTTTGCAATCTATCCGAAAGTCAAGGACTGTAAGACGAAGGAAGAGCGTCTGAAAAGCCTGCAGGACATCTTCGAACAGCGCGTCAATACAATTAAGAAGACAGAGTTTACTACGGCTGCAAAAGACCTGATCTGCATGGCTGCCGAAGAGGACTATGTGAAATGGACGCGTCACTTTGTATTCAATTACAGCCAATTCTTTGTGGACGATGACGGAGAAATCTGGATGACCCAAAGGAATCTCTCTGAGAATATGGAGAAGAACAAGGATATGCTCACCCTGACAGAAGAAGAGCAGGCCTACAGTTGGAAGTATCTCAACGAGCCCACATCGCCTTGCAGTCAGGTGTTCTGGGAGACATCAATAGCCGCATACGACAAGCAAGCCGTAGTAAAGAATCCCTATAACAACGAGCTGAGATGTGTGCAGGATGTTATAAAGGGTGATAATGAGGGCCTTACGAATGTGCTTCTCGCAACCTTGAAGAACGAGGATTGCAAAAACGTCATCCGTGAGTATCAGGCAGAGCAGAAGCGCTTGGCAGAGGAGCTGGCTAACAAGGAGAGCGTCTTCTTCCAGAAACTCGACGATGTAGCCCCTGAAAACATCCTGCAGACCATCCTTAATAAATATAAGGGTAAGGCCGTGCTCATCGACATCTGGGCTACGTGGTGCGGTCCTTGCAAGGCTGGTCATCAGGCCATGAAGTCGTGGAAGAAAGAACTCAAAGGAAAAGACATCCAGTTCGTCTATATCACCTCGCCCTCGTCGCCCCTGAAGACGTGGCAGGAGATGATCAAGGATATTGACGGTGATCACTACTACCTGACGAAGGAGCAGTACAACTACATCCTCAATCATTACGATTCTGACGGCATTCCCACTTACGCCATCTACGATGCTGAGGGCAATCAGACCTTCAAGACCATCGGTTTCTCAGGTCTCGACATCTTTAAGAACGAAGTTAATAAAGTGCTGAAGTAAGGGTAAAGGATAAAAAGAAAATAGGTAAAAAGGTAAAAGCAATGAAATCAACCATCATCACTATCCTGCTCACCCTCATCGCAACGACGGGCTGGGCACAGAAGAACGAGAAAATCTGGGACAACGTAGTCATTGGCAATACCAATGTGGATTGGAGCGATGTCACAAAGGTAGGACTCTACGCTGACCGCACAGAAGTAGGGCTGCGTATCAAATATCGTCAGGGGTCTTGGATAAGTATAGCCAAGAGCACCTTTTTAGAAGCTGACGGTAAACAATACCCCATCAAAGATGCCACTGTGATAGGACTCGACAACCGATATACACTGTCGACAAACTCGTTTGACTTCACACTCATCTTTGAGCCTGTGCCTCAGCAGATAAAGACCTTTGACGTAATAGAGCCAGGGGGATGGGAATACCGTCATCTCCGCAATGCTGACGACCTGCCTGATGGCATCACCGACACTTACTGGCGCAACGAAGCTACGGGCGAATGGCTTATCGGCTTCACGGCGAATCACGTTGTTTATAATAACAAGGTGTGGGATATCGTGAGCCAGACAAAGAAGAAGAATGCTTATAGCCTCGTGCTTGCAGGTGGCCTGACCATCAAGGTTGACAAGCTGAAGAAAGGCAAGCGCAACATCACTATCGGCAACGGGAAACCTGCCAGTTGCAGTCCCATCACCAAAGCAACCTTGCCCGACTATCCCACAAAGGACCTGCGTACGAGCTTTGTTGATAATGGTTACAAAGCTAACGATAGCGTCACCATTTTTGGATGGCTGAAGGATATGCCCGAACGGGCTTGGAAGCAAAGCAGCGAGTTTGAGGTCAGTATCGATAATATCTTCACGGACGACCAGCAAAAGTTCTATGCCAAGATGGACTCACTGGGACGTTTCAGCCTTCGCATGCCTCTTGCCAACACGTCTCAGGCATACCTCGACCTGAGACGCACGTCGGCAGGTACTATCCTGGAGCCAGGCAAGACCTACTTCTTCCTCAACGACTTCACAACGGGACAGCGACTCTTTATGGGCGACGATACCCGCGTGCAGAACGAACTGCTTGCCTATCCTGACACGTGGAATTATGCACGTATCGAGGAAAACCAGGACGCCATGCAGTTCAAGGCCCAGATGGACAGCATCTGCAATGCGATGATAACAGAACTGGAGGAGCACATCACCCTTCGCCCCAACCTGTCGCAGCGCTATATTGACTTTATCAAGGGCTGTTGCCTGACAGGACAGGGTGAGTCAATGATGCAAGCCCGCTACGACCTGAAGTACCAGTTGCCCAAGGAGTATATGGACTTCGTGACCACAGAGTTGTGGCAGAAAGCCCCCAAACCCTACACCCTCTATCGGCCTTTCCCGACCTTCATGCGTGACTATATCGGCCATATGTCTCAGACCGAATATTCTGTTCCTGCTGGTGGTTATACTGTATATGTCAGCGATGCTCTCTTCTCGTCTGTGCTCCGCAAAAACAGAGCCGAGGGCAAGGTCTCTATTACTGATGCTGAACTGGACTTGCTTAATCGCTATGCCACCAGTTATAAGGCCTTCTTAACCACTCAGATTAAGGCGCGTCTAGATGCAGGTGCTACAACTATCGATGACATCTTAAACATCGATAGCGTGGCCGTGGAGCAGTTCCAGCAACAGGACTGGGTGCAGCAACGCAACGCCCTGTTGGTGCGCAAAGACATAGCAAAGGTACTGCAAGAAGAGGCTCCATTCTTCGAGATTTACAAGATTCTGCAATTGTTCGACAAGACGGGGACAGACCCAGTCCTGAAGGATATTGCACTGGCACACCATTTCTATAGTCAGATAGACCAGACTCGCAAGCAGCTTGCACCCGCTATGCTCGCCTTCTTCGAGCAACAAGTGCATCTGCCTGCAGCCCTTGCTATGGTGAATACCGTCAACGACAAGTATGCCGCCCTTGAACGTTCTGACTTTGCCAACGCCGCAAGCCTGCGTCCGTCATCCGACGTCGAAGGTATGAGCGATGGTGAGAAGATCTTCCGCAAGATTATCGAGCCATATAAGGGTCGTATCATCTATCTCGACATCTGGGGGACGTGGTGCAGCCCCTGCAAGCGTAATCTAAAGGAGTCGTGGAAGGTGAAGGAAGCCCTGAAAGACTATGATATCGTCTACCTATACCTCTGTAACCGCAGTAGTGAAGAGTCGTGGAAGAATGTCATCAAGGAGTACAATCTTACTGGCGATAACTGCGTCCACTACAACCTGCCAGAGGACCAGCAGGCTGCTATTGAGCACTATGTCGGCATCAGTGGCTATCCTACCTACAAACTGATAGATAAGGAGGGCAATATCCACGACCTGCACTGGCTCCACGCCGACGATATGCGGAGCTTCGTCGACACAATCGACAAAATGAGTAAATAAATAAAGAAAAGGACTAACTATTTGGTAGTTTGGATTATTATTCGTAACTTTGCAACTGATAATATTTAATTAGTTTCTAGAGACAGAATGAAGGATATGGATAATATATTATCAGTTCTTGATAACTACACATTGGAATCTGCTGATGACATCGCACTAAAGTTGGCAGAGGATTTTCGTCATAGGCGGATAGAAAAGAGTCTGACGAGAGAAGAACTGGCTCAAACAGCAGAAATCGCTGTTAGCAACCTAGTAAGGTTTGAGCAAAAAGGATTGATTTCGTTAAAGAATCTGATTGCGTTGGCTATGGCCTTAGACTACACTTCTGAAATCAAGAATCTGTTTTCAACTCCAAAATATACCACCATGGAGGAACTGACGCAGATACGAAAGAACACCAACAAGAAGAAAGCATATAAAAAGCAATGAAAAGTATAGACCGGCTGACTGTAAAATATCACAATCGGGTCGTTGGCGTATTATCGCTGACACCCGATGATAAATTCTGTGCTTTCGAATACGACAAAAGTTGGTTGGTTGATGGTTTCAGCATCTCGCCACTCGAGCTGCCCCTACGTCATGGACTTTTCATCGCCAAACCACAGCCCTTCTATGGCAACTTCGGCATTTTTGAGGATAGCCTGCCTGATGGTTATGGACGCTATCTGCTCCACAAAGCCCTCATGCGTGAGGGCATCAACGACTCCAACCTTTCTTCACTTGACAGACTAAGCCTTGTAGGAAGTGGCGGCATGGGGGCACTCACCTATCACCCTGAAACGCATATTCAACTAAGCAACGATGCGATAGACTTAGACATTCTGCAACAAAAGGCCCTTGAAGTCTTGAAAGAACAGCAAGATACGGATGCAGGATTGCTACTTTATAATAGCGGCAATAGTGGAGGCGCACGCCCCAAAGCCATTTTCCATGACGAAGAAGGACATTGGCTGGTGAAGTTCCGTCATACTTACGATTCAAAGGATATTGGCCAACAAGAATACCATTACAATGAAGTAGCAAGACGTTGCGGCATCAACGTACCAGACTTCAAACTGATGAACGGACGATATTTTGCTTCACGCCGCTTTGATCTTGACGCAAACGGACAGCGCATTCATACGGCTACTGCAGGTGGTTTACTCTGTCTGTCGCTAGAAAATCCTGTTCTTGACTACAGCAACCTCTTGGCTTTGACAGGCTATTTAACTCAAAGTGCCAAGGAAGTTGAAGAAATGTTCCGCCGTATGGTGTTCAACTATCTGACCGAAAACAAAGATGATCATTGCAAGAACTTCAGCTTCTTTGTCAAGCAAGAGCCGACAGGCCGTTATGTCTGGCATCTTGCTCCAGCCTATGACCTGACGCTCTGCACAGAAGGCTATAACGGTGAGCACGCCACATCGGTAAACGGGACAGGCAATCCCACCTTAGCAGATATGATTGCAGTGGGTACAAAAATAAAAATGAGGGAAGAGCGCTGTCGTGAAATCTTCGAAGAAGTTGCTTCTAGCTGTGGCGACCTTTTACTTCATTGCTCGACTATTTCAAGATATCATATTAACTATGCAGAAAACCATCCTAACCATTATCTTTGCCCTGCTCCTTGCCTTGACGGGCTGGGCACAAAAATTCACCATTAGCGGTGACCTGTCAGTCATGACCAACAAGTTCGACCTCCCCCCCGCAAAGGCAAATATCGTATATATATGGAACGACTCTTTGAAGGGTACGCCTATAGAATACGCCGTGAAGGACGGGAAGTTCGAGATAAGCGGAAACGTCAGTCGGCCCATCTATTCGAAACTCATGGTACAACTGGAAATAGAAGTTGAGGGGAGAAAAGACACAACTACCGAAGGCATTCCCTTTATCCTTGAGTCTGGTAATATCAAGATGGATAGCGAATGGGCGCTGTTGAAGGGGACACCCCTCAACGATGCGAGCATTGCGATGTGCATGAAATTAGGCGAGTTGGCGAAGGCTGGCGAGAAAGAGAAACTGAAACAGGAGGCTTTCAACTTCGTGAAGCAACATGCCGCTGACCCAGCATCAATCTTTGTCATCGTTCAAGCACCAAACTTTATGGAAGCCAAGGACATTCTGACTATGATAGATATGTGTAGTGAGGATATGCAGCACACCAATATCGATTTTTCTCTGCTGAGAGAAAAAGTGACGCTAGAGGCACATGCACCTCAGGAGGGCGACAAGTTTGCCGACTTCGCCGTAGAGTACGAGGGTAAAACCACTCGTTTCAGCGACTATGTTGGTAAGGGCCAGTATGTGCTCGTAGATTTCTGGGCCTCATGGTGCGGCCCCTGTCGTCGTGAGATTCCTAACCTCATCGCTGCCTATAATAAATATAAGGAGAGAGGACTACAAGTACTCGGCATCGCTGCCTGGGACAAACCCGAAGACACGAAGAAAGCCATCGCAGAAGAACAGATTCCCTATCCGCAGATTATCAACTCACAGAAGATTGCGACTGATATCTATGGTATCAGCGGCATCCCCCACATCATTCTCTTCGCCCCCGATGGCACCATCGTTGCACGAGGATTGCGAGGCGCACAAATCGAACAGAAACTCGCAGAAATCTTTAATAAGTAATCAAACCAATGAAGAAGATCATCTTTATCGCATCGCTTGCCCTCGTCACAATGACAGGCTGGGCGCAGAAACGTGTAAACAACCACATGTACAACCCAGACCCTGCTCCTGTAGTATCGGGCGACAGGCTCTATGTGTTCACAGGTCACGATCTGGACACAGCAACGTATTTCCGTATGCCCGACTGGCAGTTGTTCTCTACTACAGATATGGAGCACTGGACGGATCACGGCGTCGTGATGTCAACGGCCAACTTCAAGTGGGCCAAGCAGGGCGATAACGCTTGGGCATCACAAGCCATCGAGCGCAACGGGAAGTGGTATTGGTATGTGGCTGCAGAAGATACCACCAAGCACTTGCATGGTATCGGTGTGGCTGTAGCCGATCGTCCGGAAGGTCCTTGGACTGACCCCATCGACAAACCATTGATTCCTGGCGACTGGGGCTTTATTGACCCCACCGTGTTTATTGATGACGACGGACAGGCATATCTCTTCTGGGGTAACAACGGCTGCTGGTATGCGAAGTTGAACGAGGATATGATCTCGATTGACAAGAGCTTTGCCAATAACGGTATCTGCGACATGCGTCCCATGCTGGACGATGAGGCTCAGTTCGGACCAAAGTGCATGAAGATGGACTATCAGCTCCACAAGAGAGTGATGAAGACTGGTTTCGAGGAAGCGCCTTGGATTTATAAGATTGGCGACACCTATTTCTTAGAGTATGCTGCTGGCGGTGTACCTGAACATTGGGCCTACTCTACCTCAAAGAGCATCCACGGTCCTTGGCACTATGAAGGACGCATCACCGACGAGGCACCCGGCTCGTTTACCATACACGGTGGCACCATCGACTTCAAAGGAAAGTCATACCTCTTCTATCACGACGGCATCCCCTCTGGCGGCAACGGTTTCCGTCGCACCACCGCCTTCCGCGAGTTTAAGCGCCTGAAGGACGGACGCATTCCAAAAATTGATATCAGCGTGAAGAAATAATTCTTCTACTCTTTTTGACTTTTGTCTTTCTTCGTCGTATTATAGATAGAACGACATAATATGATACAGATAGAGAACAACATCATTTCACGCTGCCAACAAGACGACAAAGACGCATTCCGATGGGTGGTGCAGACGCATCAGCGGATGATCTTGAAAGGGCCCATGCGCTCCTTCTGACGATGCGCGCCATCTCTTCTATAGCAGCTGTCTGGCTGGTAGGAATGTTCTTCGTTGTCAACAACGAGACACCCGTAATGCCTGTCGTCGTTCATCAGTCGCCAAACGCCCCCTCCTTCTGCGAAGGCAGCACACCCGGGGAAATATATACGTGCTACATGCAGCGGAAAAGGGAGCAATCAGGAACCTATAGTTTAATCAAAAAGAGAATTTATGAAAGTCATCATTAAAATCATAGCCGCGATGATGCTGGTACTCATCATGGCATCGTGTAAGAACAAAGATGACCGCATGCTCACCGTTATCAATGAAGACGGAACCTGCAGTCGTGAGTACACCTTCCACACCACCCAACAATGGTTGAGTGCATCGCCCGACGAGGACTACGACAGCATCGTGGATAAGACGTGGGAGCGCTCATGGTCTGTGCTTGGTGCCGACTCCGTACGCTATCCTGTGCCACTCACAGAGGCTCAGTTAGACAGTATGCAGGAACTTGATCTCAGCAAGCCGATAGGAAACATGCTGATGGTTCATGCTAAGAAGGAGTACCAAAGCGTAGAGGAGATGAGTACCCAGATATACCGATCGGAGGGGTCGCACCTTGTAAAGGCCGAGGGCATCAAGGCTACGAGTAAGTTGGAGAAACGGTTCAAGTGGTTCTATACCGACTATACCTTTGCTGAGACGTTTGCCTGCGAAGACTCCACGCTCTTCCCTATCCCACTCGACCGTTTCCTGAGTGCCGACACCGTTTCATACTGGTTCACAGGTCAGCCCGACATGGTGCAGGGACTCAGTGGTGCCGAGGCCAAGGAACTGCTCGACGGCATCGAGAAGAAAATCAACCAATGGACGAACGCCAACTGGTTCTACGAGATCTGTAACCTAATTATTGCCAATTACGACAAGATTCAGAACCCACCCGTCAGCAAGGAGCGTTTCAGCAACATGCGCGATTCGCTGGTCATGCAGCCCTGCGTACTGAATGCAAATGAAAACGAAGGCAAGGCCGAGAGTCTCACAAACCAAATTGACAACCTCTTCCAGAGTGATGCTTATAATCAGTTCCTGCAGACCTACGAAGGTGGTTTCGGAGCGTACGGAATACTCTCCTTTGGCACCAACTACGATCTCCATATGCCAGGCACGGTGACCGATGCTGGCATGGGCCAGTATGACGGCAATGTCATTCACTATCGGCTTGGTGGCGAACGTATGATTCCTGGCAGCTATACCATCAATGCCTCTTCACGTGTCACGAACGTCTGGGCTTTCATCGTCACCATCCTCGTCATCCTTATCGCTATAGGTACTTTCGTCTTCCGCAAGAAACGACGTTAAGTTCTTTAGTAAAAAGATTGTTAAAAGAATCATATTCCGTGAACGATTTCTGTCTATCTGTGTATGCATTATTAGAAGACAGAAATCGTTTAATCATTAAGACATAAAAAAGGAATGAAAAGAGTATTAGTCTGCATGGCGTTGATGGCGCTGAGCATGGGTGCAATGGCACAGACAAAAGCAGTAAGGGTCGAGAGCCCCATCGTATCAGAGAAGGACTTCGTATGGTACACAGAACAAAAAGAGGCGTGGAAAGCGGAGACGAAAAAAAATCCGCAAAACGAGACGGCGTGGCTAAACTATTATCATGCAGCACACTATATGGGTTGGTGGGGTACTAATTCTGACAGCATAGTCCGTGAGGTAATAAGCGAGATGAAGCAGGCTATTCCAGAAACTTACACCTATAATTTCTGTGCTTACCGTGCTGTTGTTAGCGGTCATTCCGATGAAAAAGATGGCGATAAATATGCCGAAGCTGCACTGGCAAAACTGCCTGATGAGATGCAGTTCTTCGACTACGACCAATGGGTGTGCTATTTGGCAATGAAAGGATATGAGGATCGCATGATACAAATAGCCAAACGCTATTTCGATAGCGGCATCTACTCAGAGGCTGTGTTGCGTTATAGCTATAACGAGTTAGCAGGTATGGACAAAGGCGGTATCTATATTGCCAACGGCGATGCAGCCATCATCCCCAAGTGGCTCATCCAAGAGGGTATGAGCATGCACAAGGACAAGACCATCGTCTGCATCCCCTTCTTCACCATGAAAGAATATCGCCAGTGGCTTAGCAAAAAACTGGATATTACCTTCCCTGAATGGGAAAGTGGGGAATACAAGTCGTATGATGACTATGAGCGCGCCCTGCTACAGACTATTATCAATAAATACGGCAGTAAGGTATATTTCTCGACCACCACACCCTCAGAAACTATGGAACCGTGGGAGAAGAACCTTTACAATGAAGGCTTGACATTGAAATACTCTGCGAAACCCTACGACAACCTCGCCGTGAAGCGTCGCAATGTGGAGGAGCGCTATATGCTGGAATATCTGCTCGTGTCGTTCCGTCCTGAATGGACTGCGGGTCAGCGTCTTTCAGCCAATTATGCCGTGCTGTTGGCCGACCTATTGCCTTATTATGCCAAACATGACAAGAAGCGCTACGACTGGCTGATGCAGATACTGGTAAGCGGCATTGATAACACATCAATGAGTGAAGAACGTAAACAGGAGTTCAGAAACCTGCTCATAGAGAAATAACAATGATGCTCCCCCTAAGACTATCTGCACAGACTGACGAACAGCTGATGCTGCGTGCAGCACGAGGCAACGACCGTGCCTTCGAGGAACTCTACAACCGTCATGCCCGACGGTTGCAGGGTTTCTTCGTCAGGCGACTTGGCAATGATGCCGACCTGGCAGCCGACTTCATGCACGACACTTTCCTGCGCCTCTATGCAGCTCGCGAGAAATATCACGAAGGCAACAGCTTCCGTGCTTGGCTCTACTCCATCGCCTATAACCTCTGTAAAAACCATCATCGCAATCAATTGACCATCGTTCGCGATGACGAGAAGGACATGCCCGCAGAAGCCGATATTGAAATTGAACTCGACGAGAGCATCCTCCACGATGCCCTTCGTGAGGTCCTAAAAAATCTCCCCGAACCCTACGCAATGCTCTTTTCCCTCCATTACGAGGAGGAACTCACCATCCCACAGATAGCGCAAATCACCGAAGTGCCAGAAGGTACCGTGAAATCGCGCCTAAACAAGACTATGAACATCATCAAACAAGAACTGAAGAAATATGAAAATAGATAGTGAAAACATCATCCGCACCGCCCAGCAATTACGCGACGAAGCGAACGGACAGCTGGAAATCCGTCCATGGAACCGCCATCGCAGCCACTTCCGCATCCCCTCGTGGCTTGTGGCTATCCCCGCTGCCGTCTTTATCGGCTTTATTCTTGGTATTTGGACAAAAAGTAGCAGTCAGACCGATGCGCCACTGACCGCCCTTGTTGATACCGTATATATCAAAGTACCCACCCCGCAGCCTCAACAAGAAGTCGCCACACTGGTCCCTCCCGCAGAACAGATGCCAACCGTTTCAAAGTCAGCCCAAAAACGCACTATCCACCCATCAACAACAAAAAAGGCTACGGGTCGCCCCGTAGCCGATGATCATATTCGTTATGATTTGTTGGTGAACAACTAGGAATACACCTCGTTACTTGATGTTCAGCACGACGATGGACTTGGCAGGCACCTGAACAGTCAGGGTATTACCTTTCAACTTAGCATCCTTATAAGGCTTGGGCGAAACCACCTCAGGGTGCTGGAAGTCATTATAGTCGTCCACCTTCTTCGAGGTCAGGATCTCACCGCTTACGGTCTTGGCCTGATAGCCAGCCAACTGGAAGTCGATGGTCTGGTCCTTATCGAGGCTCACGTTAGTGATAGCCAGCACCAGACTGCCGTCTGTGGTCTTCGCTGCCGATGCCGAGAGCATTGGACAAGGACGATAGCCGGCATCCTTCGCGCCCTCCTTCTCCTTGAAGTAAGCCTTGCTCACCTGAATAGTTTCTGTGGGCAGATCAACAGGCAGGTAGGTAGCCTCCTGGAACGGGGTGTACATCTTGAACACATGATAGGTTGGCGTGAGCACCATGTGACCTGTGCCCTCCTGATCCGTCAGAATCATTGACTGCAGCACATTGACAATCTGGGCGATGTTAGCCATCTTTACACGGTCGGTGTATTTATGGAAGACATTCAGCGACAGAGAAGCCACGAAAGCATCGCGCAGGGCATTCTGCTGATACAGGTGTCCGCTGATAGTGCCAGGCTCCTCATCCCACCATGTGCCCCACTCGTCAACAAGCAGACCTACTTCGTTCTTCGGGTCTTTCTCGTCCATGATGGCCTTGTGCTTCTTAATCACCTCTTCAATCTCCAAGCATTTTCCCAATGCCCAGTAGTACTGATCGTTATTGAACTTCGTAGCCGAACCCTTCGGTCCGTCCCAACCAGAACAGGTATAATAATGCAGAGATACGCCCTGCATACGGTTGCCAATCTTATCCATCAGCACCTCCGTCCACTTATAGTCATAGTCGGAAGCACCACTACCAATACGATAGAGTTTGTTGCCTGTATAGTCGCGCAGGTAGGTATTGAACTTGCGGAACTCATCAGAATAATATTCTGGAGTCATGTTTCCACCACAGCCCCAAGCCTCGTTACCAATACCAAAGTACTTTACGTGCCAAGCTTTTTCGCGTCCGTTCTGACGACGCAGACGAGCCATCGGTGTGTCACCGTCGCTGGTCATATATTCCACCCACTGAGCCATCTCCTTCACAGTACCAGAACCTACATTACCACTGATATAAGGTTCACAACCGAGCATCTCACAGAGGTTAAGGAACTCGTGCGTACCAAACGAGTTGTCCTCGATGGTACCACCCCAGTTGTTGTTACGCAGCGACGGACGCTGATTCTTCGGACCGATACCGTCCATCCAGTGATAGTCATCGGCAAAGCAGCCACCCGGCCAGCGCAGCACGGGCACCTTCAGCGCCTTCAATGCCTCGAACACATCCTTACGATAGCCCTTGATGTTGGGAATCTTCGAGTCCTCACCCACCCAGAGACCACCATAGATACAGGTGCCGAGGTGTTCAGAGAACTGTCCGTAAATCTCACGATTAATCTTGGCTCCGGCCTTATCGGCATGAACCGTTGCTTTCAAATTGTCTGCCGAGGCAGTAACGGTAACAGCCAGTGCGATGACTGTCGTCAGAATCGTTTTCTTCATGTTGTCTTAGGGATGTTATTGATTAATTGGGTGCAAAGGTACGCTTTTTTTGAAAAACAATGATAAAAACATTTACTATTTTATGAATGGACAAGAAAGTTTTCTACGACAGTCCCTCAATCTCACCATTCACGATGGTGATACGCTCTGCTTGCGGACTCTTGGGCAGTCCTGGCATACGGAGCATATCACCTGCAATGGCAACAATCATCTCGCTGCCACAGTTCAGTATCAAGTCACGAATGCGGATAGTGAAGCCCTCAGGCGAACCGTAACGGGTGGAGTCGGCCGTGAAGGAGAATTGTGTCTTGGCAATGCATACGGGGAAGTGGGCTATGATGCCGTCCTCGTCGGTAAAGGTGGCACGCAGCGATTCAAGCTTCTTTTTGGCCGTCTTGCTATATTCTACTGCCGATGCACCGTAGATGCGCTTGCACACCTTCTCAATCTTATCCTCCAGGCAATCGGTCTCCTTATAGGTAAAGTGAATGGGCAAGGGATGCTGCTTGTCAATGGTGTCAACAACGGTTTGTGCCAGCTCCACAGCCCCTTCGCCTCCTTTCAGGAAAGCTTCGTTGACGGCAAAGTCCACGCCAAGGTCCTCGCAGTTCTTGCGCACAATGGCAATCTCCTCATCTAAGTCAGTATCAAAGCGGTTCAAGGTAACCACTACAGGCTGTCCGAAGCCCTGCATATTACGTATGTGGCGGTTCAGGTTCTTCATGCCCTCCGTCAGGCCTGCGGCATTGGGTTCCTTGATATGCTCAAGGTCAACACCGCCGTGCATCTTCAGTCCCTGCGTAGTGGCGACGATGACCACAAGTCGAGGCTGAAGCCCTGTCTTACGGCACTTGATGTCGAAGAACTTCTCGGCACCAAGGTCGGCACCGAAGCCCGCCTCCGTCACCACATAGTCACAATAGCTCATGGCCATCTTTGTTGCCAGGACACTACTGCAGCCGTGGGCTATATTGGCAAAAGGCCCACCGTGAATAAAGGCCGGAGTATGCTCCGTGGTCTGTACAAGGTTCGGGTTAAGGGCATCCCTGAGTAGCACGGTGATGGCTCCTGCCACCCCGAGGTCTTTCACTTTGAACAGATTGCCATCGGCAGTGATGCCCAGTACGATATTCTCGATACGCCGCTGCAAATCATCCTCGCTGGTAGCCAGACAGAGGATAGCCATCAATTCCGAGGCAGGGGTAATGTCGAAACCCGTCTCCGACACCACACCATCGCCCCTCAGGCCTGTCACCACATTGCGCAGGGCACGGTCGTTCACGTCAAGCACTCGCTTCCAGAATATCTCTCTCAGCGAGAAGCCATCCTTGCGGTGCTGGTAGATATAGTTGTCGAGCAGGGCACTGATGGTATTGTGCGCCGATGTCACTGCATGGAAGTCGCCAGTGAAATGCAGGTTGATCTTCTCCATCGGCAACACCTGGGCATAGCCACCGCCGGCCGCACCGCCCTTTATGCCGAAGCAGGGACCAAGCGACGGTTCACGAAGAGCTACGGCAGCCTTCTTGCCAATCTTGTTAAGCCCAAGGGCCAGACCAATACTGACAGTAGTCTTGCCAATACCTGCCTTCGTGGGACTGATGGCTGTAACAAGGATCAGCCGGCTCTGTCTTACCTTCCCCTCATCAATCAGTGCCATAGGCACCTTAGCCATATACCGTCCGTATGGTTCTATCTCCTCTGGAGCTATTCCCAACTGTGCAGCAATGTCGCCAATAGGTTTCAGCTCACATTCCCGTGCTATCTGTATGTCTGTCTTCATATTGTTTTGTTAGTAATAATCTTCCAAAACGCATCAATCACGTTTTCCGGCACAAAATTACTAAAAATTTGACTAAATCTGTCATATTGGAAGTAAAATCCCCATCAGTTAACGTGAATTTGATGAATTCTGAGCAAGACTGATCCAGCCCAAACGGTAATTGGTAAAGTTGCCATCATAAAAAGTAAAAGGAATTGTTTCTTCATCATTGTATTCTTACTTAGATTCTATTGTTCGTTACCATAGTAAACACAAAAAGAAAAACGTGGACAATTTACTTTGCCTACGCTATCTGAGGTATTGGGGAAAACCTTGCATTCGTAAACAAGTAAACGTCCACGCCGAACGGCGTGAACTATCTACTTCAGTTCTTGAATGCTTCTTCAAATTCCCCAATTATCAGATAACAAGAATCAAAAGTGGACGTTCTGTCTTATGTCCTTTATTTCTATATCAGCCCATAGGCAGTTCCGTTTTTATAGGGTTACACATTATTTGTTTCTCTTTGATACCTCTATTCTTCCCAATCGCCATCCACAATGTTTGCGATGATGCGGTCAACCACATTGTCGAAGAAGGGTTGGCGCAGGAAGCAATTGCGATGGGCAATAACGTCCTCAACATTAAACATACTCACGATGTGGGTCACGAAATATGATGCTTTTGTCAATGGCGTCGACAGCCATTCGTTCTGAATAGGAATAGTCAGTTGCGGATAGTGATTCTTTGACGAGATAAGCACCGCATAGAACATTCCTTGCTCCACATCCTGTAAGTCATCACACGAAAGGACGAGGGCCGGATGCGGAAGTATCTGTCCATCGGGAAGTGTGAACGGCACTTCGACTATCTCACGTTGATGAACCTGTGCTACAGCCATTTCTCAAGCCCTTTCATTATTCTACCGCTTTGATTCTTGGCGTAAGAAGCATAACCCTCAGCACTTACTTCCGGGAAGTCAGCATCTGTAAGTGGCGCATACTGTGCAAGCCGTTCCGCAAGTTCTGCGTCAGTTAATGACTTTCTGCGTTTATGGGCACGCCGGATTGTCACTTTGGAAGAGTTGCTATTCGTAGCTTTTGAAGCTTCAATGAGGCGTTCTCCCAACCAGCGTTGGTTACTGGCAGAAAGCGAAAGACCTTGTAAATAGCTCCAAAGGTTGTTAAGAGAAATTGAGTTCATATAAATCTCCTTTTGTTATAATACGGTGCAAATATACGAATAAGCGAGCACAATACAAAACAAAAAGCATTTTTTTTGTTTTTATTGTCAATAATGAATTGTACCTTTGCACACTATAAGAACTTAAACCACGGGAACTATGGAAACAACAGATATCGTGATAGACCATAGGCAAGTGCCTGCTGGCTACGTTTATTGCTTCAACGATGCTTGTGCGAAGCACGCAGAGTGCCTGCGCTGGATAGCAGGAAAGTTGACAAAACAAAACCGAAATAATATTGACCAGTTTTTAGACCAAAATCTGGTCATCCGATGACCAAGTATTGGTCACGGCATGACCAGGCATCGGTCACAGCATGACCAGGCATCGGTCACAGCATGACCAGGCCTTGGTCTCTGTGTGACCATGCTTTTGTCTCTGTGTGACCATGCTTTTGTCTCTGTGTGACCATGCTTTTGTCTCTGTGTGACCATGCTATGGGTGTTGTTATATCAATTCGGATAATTCGTGTTCAAATATAAACGTAATGATTATCTACAGGGAAGAGAGTTATAAGATTCGAACACGAATCTTACGAATCAAACGAATAA
>CACZZQ010000037.1 GCA_902785695.1 uncultured Prevotellaceae bacterium
GATACTCACGAAGGATCTCCAAACTTTCTTCTTTCGATTTCTTTACATTTCTTCCCATAAGTTGAACTCAAATTTTGTCAACTTATTCAGTACACCACAATTTTGCGTATTATCCGTGTACATTAGCATTTCAAGAGATTTTGCACTTTTCTGGTGGGGGACACTAAATCAAAATTGATCAATCAGAACCGACGATTGTTTGTCCCTACTTGCACCTAACATTATAGTTCGTGAATATCTGTCACCACACCCATAAGCCGATACGGTATAGACTCCTGAGGGCAAATGTCCCAATTCTATGCTATTCCCATTTGTGAAACTACCCGACTTCAGCACTATTTGGCCTGACATATTCACCAGATTTTGTCTCCATATTTGCCATCATTCCGGCCCCGCGAATAGTTAAGGCTTTAGTAATAGTCACCCCATTAAATGTTCCAGAAGATAATGTTATAACATCACCATGCTGTGCTGCATCGTGTGCTGACTTTAGGGCGTCACTTCCATAAAAGATTGACATTTGTCCATTATGGCTTAACGTAGCCAGTGTTGAACTCTGTGCAAAACTCATGGTTACAACCATTATGGCAGCCATCAAAAAGAATAACTTTTTCATAATCTACGTTTTTATTTGGTTAATCACTATTTTCTAAAGGAATTTTTCAAGATTTCATTATTTCGCGCCTTTTCTCCTATTACATTCACGACAGAGCATCTGGCAGTTCTCGATTACAGTACGGCCTCCATCACGCCAAGGAGTGATGTGATCGCCCTCCATCTCTGTGAATTCAAACTCGTTGTCTTTGTTCATGCATTCTGGATTTGCGCAATGATGATGCTGACGCTCATAGACCTCAAGTTTAATATCATCAGGGAATGTCCGTAGGCCTAAGTCATGTTCGTCGCGAGTTAGTACGTAGGAGCAGATGCCCTTTTTATTCTGAACATCGCTATCAATAATAAGTCGACCAATCTCCGCATCCAACTGAGCCTTATCAATCACCTGCCCTTGGAAACGATCGTAGAGCGCCCCCCAATCCACACCTTTCATGATTTGTTTACGTTTTCCGATATCGTAAGTAGCGGCAACCCAGGTTATCACCGCAGAGAAATATTGCCATAACTGTGAAGCGTTGGGGTCGTGCTGATGCTGGGCCATATAACTCTCGATGGTCTGTTTGTGTCCAAAGGAACTTTCACTGTTTGCTTTCCATTTTAAAGTTGTCTCCAAAAAGTCCTGACGTATTGGTGAGCCGTTCATCAAATATTTACCCATGTTATAGGCTGCACAGTTCGACTTTGAGAAATAGCGTTTTGCATCGCTGACGAAAGGCCCTGCATAAACGGCATTACGCAATTCCTGTGCGGTGAGTCGCTCTCCTGCAATATTGATTGTTTCGAACCAGTCGAGTTTTTCCTTATCGTTGCCAGAACACACATATACCATCAGTTCGTAGTCCAATATTTGTCGCTGTTCTTCTTGCGTAAGGTTATGGAAATACTGGAAGTTGTAAGCAAAATCACCGTTCACATATTGGCAGATACTAATGGTACGCTGCTGACCATCCATCACCTCGAAAGGTACATCGGCATCCGAATCTCGTGTAGCCCAGTACATCACATTCAACGGGAACCCTTTCTTGATGGTTGTAATGACTGCTGCACGTTTCTTTTCATCGTAGATAAACTCACGCTGATAGGGAGGACGAATGTCAAGTTTGCCATTATATCCTCGAACTCCCATTTCCTCATTGTCCTCATAGCCAACCGTAAGCTCTCGGACTGTAATCTTTTGTAGCTCGATTTGCATAGTTTATATCTTTTTGCGGATAAGAATTCTTCTGTAACAGACTTCCAGCTTCCCATCACTGTTACGATAGCATAATTTCCCTTTCCTAAACCCTTTATGTTCTCTAAAAAGATTGTTGCATTGCTCCTGTGTAAGATTGGCACTTACTCCATAGTGGCTACCCATATCTCCTCCGTCGATTCCTAATATTTCGAATTGCTCAGGATTATATTTGTCAAGGAATGTAATAGGAACGCCCATTGCTCCATCATAATCAACAGGAATGTCATTCGTTGCATTCACATTTATGGCATCATAATTTATATATTTGGGATATTCTTCCGAAGAATAAGTATGGTAAAGAATAAGTTGTTCGTGACGTTTGGGTATTTCTAGGTTTGTAAACCAATTAACCCCAGATACTCTTATCATTCCTTCGCGATGGTCGCCAGCCGTAGCCTTGTCTTCATAAGGTGACACAAAATGAGCTGCACCACCCTTGAATCCATATCCAAGCCAAACCTTATTGTCTTTTATCTGCGGAAAAATCTCTTGATATGTAATTGCATTTTGGTGTCCGATGATAATAAACAACTTTTCGTACTTCAGGAGTTGTGCTACATATTCTCGAAACAATGAGAAGGGCGGGTTAGTAACTACAATGTCGGCTTCTTTCAGTAATTCTATGCATTCAGGGCTCCGGAAGTCACCATTCTCCTTCAAAATTGAGAGAACATTTTTGTTATTTTGTATCAAGTAACGCACATCAGCAAGGTCTATACGTCCATCGCCATTCGCATCCGTAACCTCGGTTATTTCCACTTTATAAGCTATCTTCTTCGTCTCATTATAGAAATCGCCAAAGTCAATCATTAGCTCAGAACCTTGTACAGGAGAACCATTGTAACAGGTAGCGATAAGCTTCTTTAGACCAAAAGCGTTGAAGTTGTTGGCAAAATACTTAAAGAAGTTGCTTTCGTAAGGGTCATCGCAATTACAAAGAATCACCTTGTCACGAAAGTGCGGGCGATAGTGCTTCAATTCGTTCTCAATGTCTGCGAGTTGGGTGTAAAACTCGTCTTTCTTAGCCTCTTTGGCTGCATTTAGGTTTTTATTAGCCATACGTTATGCATTAGTGCGTATTGCTTATCTTCGGGGTAGGCATCAACAACAAGAAAGCATGGACGAGATTCTCACCCATGCTCTGAGGTTGTAGGATACCCACCAAACCGGATAAGTCACGCCCATGCTTAACGCATGAGCGCTTGCGACTTATTCATTCGGTTTGATATTTGAAACTTCCTACATTTCAGAGCAATTCCGAATAACAGCAAACGCTTGTTATATTCCCTCAAAAGTCATACCGCCACCCTGCACTCAGGGGACCAAGCCTCTTTAGGCGAGCATCGTTTTAACGATATATCGGCGATACTTGATTGCAAATTTAGACAAAAATTTGGAAATAAACAAAAAATAAGGCAGGAAAATCATCACGCTGCAATGATTTTCATGCCTATATATGAGAAATCAGAATAAATGCTTCGTCGGTTTTGATTCAACGATAGTTATGAATCTATCTCGTTAATAAAAGGTGATTCTCCTAAATATTTATCAAAATCACTTTGGAACAGACGATCTTGAACAATACGATATTTCTCAAACTCTGTTTCTGCATGTTCTTTTGCTTCTTCTGCTGTCACAGAACCTTGATTCTGAAGAACATCATTCCTGCCTGCTGCCAAGATAATGTCAATCTGTTTGGCCCAATCCTCCATCGTCATCGGCATATGGCGCTTAGCCATTCGTTCCGCCAATTCGAGCACACCATTCACCAACTGCCCCATGTCTTCCAGCTCTGCTCCCTTAAGATAATTCTTGGCAATTACAACATCTGTCTTCACTATTTTTCCGTCTGGAGCATTTTCCCAAGTTGTTAATCCCATGTGTTCTTGCTCTGCATCTGCACGCTCCATAATCAGTTCTGCAGCAGTATGTTTATGAACGGCATAATGCATTTTATTTTGCATCATCTTAAAGAAAGTCCTAGTGGTTGGAGCATCTCGATTATAATCAATCGCAGTCGCATATATATCCGTCAGTTTCTGATAGAATCGTCGTTCTGACAAGCGGATTTCCCTGATTTCTGCTAATAAGTGCTCAAAGTAATCCTCATCTAAGAATGTGCCATTCTCCATCCGTTTTCTGTCCAGCACATAACCACGAATGGCATATTCCCGAAGCACGCTTGTGGCCCATTGGCGGAACTGAGTAACACGGATGCTGTTGACACGATAGCCAACGCTGATAATCGCGTCGAGGTTATAGAACTGGAGTGTACGATTGACATCTCTGTTACCCTCACGACGAACTACCGAAATTTTCTCGGTAGTTGCCTCCTTTTTTAGCTCATTCGTATCATAGATGTTCTGCAAATGCACACTTATATTGTACTGTTTCTTATTTCTCTGCGTTTTATCATATGATAGTCCGACCGATTAATATATTACGTTAGTTGTTTCAAAGACCGCATTCAGTCCTCATCTGAGGGCTATAGATGAGCCAGTGAGCGTACATATGGTTGTCTGAGACAGTTTTCCGACTCACATCAGCTCCGAGAGTTAACGGCCAATGCTGGGATACAAAGCCTGTCTGAGGTCAAGTCTAATCAAATTAGTGCCACATTTTCAAGTGGACTCATATATAAATAAGGTGAAGATTTTGCCCGATTCTTCTTTTTTCTCCAAAATATACACTAACTTTGCACGCAAAAGCGTGCGAGAACGGGCTGCGCCTCAGCAATTCAAGCGAGCTTGATTGCATTCGGCTTGCACCGTCCTTGCGGCATAATTCTAAAGTAATACGACTATGGCAGACGATAGAAAAGAGAGATACATTAACCCATACACCGACTTTGGCTTCAAAAAGCTCTTCGGCACGGAGATGAACAAAGACCTGCTCATCAGTTTCCTCAACGCACTGTTCCATGACGAGCAGGTCGTCAAGGACGTGAAGTACCTCAACAGCGAGAAACTCGGTGAGGGCTACGGCGACCGCAAGGCCATCTTCGATGTGTATTGCGAGAACGAAGACGGCGAAAAGTTCATTGTAGAAATGCAGAAGGTGGAGCAGCGTTACTTCAAAGATCGTAGCGTGTTCTACTCAACATTCCCCATACGTGAGCAGGGACAACGAGGCTCAGACTGGGATTTCAACCTGAAAAGTGTCTATACCGTTGGTATCCTCAATTTCGTTTTTCCTGATGACGAATACGATGAAGAATGTTACCACCACGAGGTGAAGCTGATGGATACGGCAGATAAGCACGTGTTTTTTGACAAACTAACATTCGTCTATCTCGAAATGCCGAAGTTCAACAAGACCGAAGACCAATTGGAGACGATGTTTGACAAGTGGCTTTTTGTGCTCCGTAACCTCTCTCGCCTGTTGGAACGTCCCGCAGCCTTGCAGGAGCGTGTCTTCGAGAAACTATTTAAACAGGCCGAGATTGCTAAGTTTACCCCAGAGGAACGCCAGGACTATGAGGAGAGTGTCAAGATTTATCGTGACTTGAAGAACTCGATAGAAACAGCCGTTTGGAAAGACAAAGTGCGGACAGCCCGTGAGATGAAAGCTGACGGTGTTCCTACTGCTACGATTGTGAAATATACAAAACTCCCTATTGAAGAAATCGAGGCACTATAAATACAAGAATCATGACAACGGCAGACATCAGACAATTCGAAGCAGGAGCATTAGCCTTTGGCCAAAAGACCTATGGCGATGATTTGGCCGATGCCATGTATTTGTCTGCTTTGCAGCTGGGAGCGCGGACGTCCTCGCCCGCATCTGCAGCGATTGCGGGCGAGGACGCCCGCGCTCCCAGAGTTGGCTGCAAAATAACATGACTATATGAAAAAAAAGGGAACCAAGCGGTTCCCTTTTTTTATTCTTCACTCTTCACTCTTCACTATTCACTATTCACTCTTCACTTGAATGATTTTGGCTCCTTCCTTCAGGGCCTCCATATTCAGAGGAATCAAGCTGTGGTGACGCTCAGGCAGGGTCTTGAAGAGAGCCTTCTCTACGCCCTTGTCGCTCACCACGGGAGCCACCTTAAGCAGACCACCGAGGATAATCATATTAAAGACCTTAGAGTTCTTCATCTCGGCAGCCTTGTCCATGGCATTGATCTCGTAGATGGTGATGTCCTTACGGGTGGGCTTGTTGATGATACCAAAGCCGTCGTAGATGAGAATACCGCCGGGCTTGATCTTCGGCTCGAACTTCTCCAAAGAGGGCTGGTTGAGCACCACAGCGATATCGTACTTGCTGAGGATGGGTGAAGAGATACGCTCGTCGCTGACGATGACCGTCACGTTGGCAGTACCACCACGCTGCTCAGGACCGTAGGCAGGCATCCAAGTCACCTCTTTATCCTCCATCAGTCCACTATATGCCAGGATCTTACCCATAGAGAGCACGCCCTGACCTCCGAAACCTGAAATAATTATCTCTTTTTTCATTTATTCTCTTTTTTATTATCAAGAATTTGAGAATTTAAGAATTTTTGACACCTGATTTTTCGCTTGCGAAAGAATTCTCTAATTCTCTAATTCTTGATTAAAAATTATTGATTTAGCCTTGGCAGGAGTGAGCTTCCAACCGCTGTTACAGGTAGAGACGAACTCCACAAGAGAAGAACCCTTGCCAGCCATAGAAGCCTCGAAAGCCTTACGAAGAGCCTTCTTGGCCTTTAGGATAGAGCCTACTGACTCCACACTCTGACGAGTGACGTAGCAGGTACCCTCCAGACCGGCAGCGATATCGGCCATCTTCAAAGGATAACCATGCAACTGCGGATCACGGCCGTAAGGACAGGTAGAGGTCTTCTGACCAAGGAGCGTGGTAGGTGCCATCTGACCACCCGTCATACCATAGATGGCATTGTTGACGAAGATGATGACGATATTCTCGCCACGGTTCAGGGCGTGGATGGTCTCACAGGTACCGATACAAGCCAGGTCACCGTCACCCTGATAGGTGAATACCAGACGGTCGGGCCAGCAGCGCTTGATACCCGTAGCCAGTGCGGGAGCACGACCGTGGGCAGCCTCCTGCCAGTCTATATCAATATAATTGTACGCGAAGACGGCACAGCCTACAGGCGATACACCTACGGCCTTGTCTTCCATACCCATTTCCTCGATGACTTCGGCAATGAGCTTATGCACTACACCGTGACTACAGCCTGGGCAGTAGTGCATATTGTTGTCGTTCATCAGCGTCGGCTTCTTGCAGACGATATTCTCGGGTTGAACTATCTGATTTCTATCCATAATTCTTTTTTTCTATTATCAAGAATTTGAGAATATCAGAATTAATTTTCTCTAATTCTCTAATTCTTGATTAAAATCTATTTCATGATCTTCTCCTTTAGAGCGTTGACAATCTCTTCGGGATCGGGCACGATACCTCCTAAGCGTCCGAACTGCTCTACGGGTACGGCACCGTTCACGGCCAGGCGAACGTCCTGTACCATCTGTCCGGCGTTGATCTCGGCCACGAGGATACCCTTCACCTTCTTCGACAACTCAGCAATCTGCTTCGTGGGGAAGGGGAACAGCGTAATAGGACGGAACAGACCGACCTTGACACCCTGCTCGCGGGCAATCTCTACGCTCTTCTCAGCGATACGGGCAGCAGAACCGAAGGCTACGATAGCATACTCGGCATCGTCCATCTGCTGCTGCTCGAAGCGCACCTCATTCTCTTGAATCTTAGCGTATTTCTCCTGGAGGGCGATGTTACGCTTCTCCATAGCCTCTGGCTTCAGTTCCAGCGAGGTAATCACCACGCGCTCACGGTTCTTTGGCTTACCAGTAGAGGCCCAGGGACACTGCTTGATGACCTCCTCGTCAGTACGACGGGGCTTGAACGGCGGCAGCACCACCTTCTCCATCATCTGACCGATGACACCATCGGAGAGAATCATGGCAGGGTTACGATACTTGAAGGCCAACTCAAAAGCGAGGTCCACGAAATCAGCCATCTCCTGTACAGAAGAAGGAGCCAGCACAATCACCTTGTAGTCGCCGTTACCACCACCACGGGTAGCCTGATTATAGTCACCCTGTGAAGGCTGGATGGTTCCCAGACCGGGACCGCCACGCTGCACGTTGACAAAGACACCTGGCACCTCGGCACCAGCCATATAGGTGATACCCTCCTGCATCAGGGCGATACCAGGAGATGACGACGAGGTCATGGCACGCTTGCCGGCACCGGCAGCACCATAGACCATATAGATAGAAGCCAACTCACTCTCAGCCTGAACCACCTGCATTCCAGTGGTCTCCCAAGGCTTCAGCTCAGCCAGCGTTTCAATCACTTCACTCTGCGGAGTAATAGGATAGCCGAAATAGCCGTCGCATCCGCAACGAATAGCAGCGTGGGCAATAGCCTCGTTGCCTTTCATCAATCCCCTCCAAAGGGAGGGGAGCCATGTTTCCTTGTTGTTTACTCTTTTCTTCCATTCTTTCCATTTTTGGGGGACTTACTCTCCCCTCCCTTCGGAGGGGACGGGGGAGGCTTCCACTTTTTTACGATACACGGTGATACAACCATCGGGGCAGACGATGCCACACGAAGCACAGCCCACACAGGCTTCCTCGTTGACAGCCTCCACGTATGGGTAACCGTGCAGATTCACTTTGTTAGCCAGCGCAATGACCTTCTGAGGGCAAGCGATGATGCACAGTTGGCATCCCTTACACCTCTCGGTATCCACCACGATGGCACCTTTCATTTTTGCCATATTTTATCCTTTAATATATGATGCTCTTACGAAATTGGGTGCAAAGGTACGAAAAAAAGTGAAGAGTGAAAAGTGAAAAGTAAAAAAATTGTTACCGATTCGTGTCTTTTTCTTTCTTTTTCTTTCCATTCATTGCTTCTCACTGACAAAACGCAAAAAAAAAGATATCGGGGAAACATTGCTGCTCCCCCGATATCTTCTTCAAACCAAAGTTCTTAAAGGCCCTTGTTCTTTAATGTGGCTCCCAGTAGCATCATGTAGGTACCAAACTGTTCATCGTTGAGCACTTGGTGCATCTGGTGTACATCCTTGCGCACGGCCTGATGAATCAGGTGTCGGCGCTGCAGGCCTCTTGACGTTGCGGCTTCCTGTACCGCGTCGTTAAAACTGTCCTGAATCACTTGTACGGTCTCCATCTGTTCGGATGTCAGATCCAGTTTCGCTGCCAAGCGATGCATATCGAAACTCATGTCGTAGTTCACTGGCTGACGATCCATTCTCCAACTGTGATTCATTCCTGTCTCGGCATAGCCAAACGTAAACGTCATCACTGTTACCACTGAAAGTACAATCTTCTTAATCATAGCTTTTTTCCTTTCTTTCTTTTTAGTTATTAATATCGTAAGTTATCCTGTTTTCTATCTTTTTGACGCGACAGGAAAAGAAAGGTTTAAACGGGAGAAAAAAAATCCGCAGGATTACTCCTACGGATTATACATATCCTTACAATAGAAGGCCATGATATCGTCAAGCATTCGCTTGGCCTCGACAGCAGGACTGTCGGGGTCAAGCTCTATGGCACGTATATAGCAGTTGATGGCTTCGTGCCATTGACTCTGCTTACGGTATTCGTTACCCTTCAGATAATACTCCTCAGCGGTAGCAAATTCTTCACTCTTCACTCTTCACTTATAATACTCGCGCTTACCTGCTGCGAGTGTATTCTTCATCAGCGAACAGATGGTCATAGGACCTACGCCGCCGGGAACAGGCGTGATGAACGAGCACTTAGGAGCCACCTCGTCGAACTTCACATCGCCAGTGAGACGGAAACCGCTCTTGCGGGAAGCATCGGGTACACGGGTGGTACCTACGTCAACGATGACGGCTCCTTCCTTCACCATGTCAGCGGTGACGAACTCAGGGCTGCCGATAGCAGCGATGATGATATCGGCAGCACGACATTCCTCCTTCAGGGTCTTAGAATGCGAGTGGCACACGGTCACGGTGGAGTCGCCATACTGCTTCTGCATCATAAGCTGAGCCATAGGCTTGCCCACGATGTTTGAACGACCCAGGATGACGCACTTCTTTCCAGAGGTCTCAATACCGTAGCGCTTCAGTAGGGTGATAATACCCAGAGGAGTAGCAGAGATAAAGCAAGGCAGACCGATAGCCATACGTCCTACATTGATGGGGTGGAAACCGTCAACATCCTTACGATAGTCAATAGCCTCGATAATCTTCTGCTCATCAATGTGCTTGGGAAGGGGGAGCTGTACGATAAAGCCATCAATATCCTCATCCTTATTCAGCTTATCCACACACTGAAGAAGCTCTTCCTCGGTGATATCATCCTCATAGCGGATGAGGGTTGACTTGAAGCCGCAGGCCTCGCACGCGAGTACCTTATTTTTTACGTATGTCTCACTGCCTCCGTCGTGACCTACCAGCACGGCAGCCAGATGGGGCTGTTTGCCTCCGTTCTCAACAATCTTTTTCACCTCTTCGGCAATCTCAGCCTTGATCTGTGCAGCGGTGGCCTTGCCATCAATCAAGCCCACCCCCTTCCCCTCCCCAAGGGAGGGTCGTTTGGTCACCTCATTTCCTGAATTATTCATTGTGTATTTCTTTTGAGATAGTCTAACATAATTCAACATTCGCAAGCTTTGCTTGCCTTGTAGATAAAAGGAGTTAGGGGTGGGCCTTTTTCATAGCAGCAGCCATCTGCGCCATTTTTCCTTTATCCATACCAGATACCATCTTCATCATCTTCTTGGTCTGGTCGAACTGCTTCAGCAGGCGGTTCACCTCTTCAAGCTTGGTACCAGAACCCTTGGCGATGCGGAGCTTGCGACTCTGGTTGATGATTTCCGGATTGGTACGTTCCTTGGGTGTCATCGAGTTGATGATGGCCTCGATACCCTTGAAAGCGTTATCGTCAATATCCACATCCTTCAGGGCTTTTCCTACTCCAGGAATCATGCCAGCCAACTCCTTGATGTTACCCATCTTCTTGATCTGCTGGATCTGACCCATGAAGTCGTTGAAGTCGAACTTGTTCTTACGAATCTTTTTCTCTAACTCACGGGCCTGCTTCTCATCAAACTGCTGTTGGGCGCGCTCTACCAAAGAGACCACGTCACCCATACCAAGGATACGGTCGGCCATACGTTCGGGGTGGAACACGTCGATGGCTTCCATCTTTTCACCCGTACCCACGAACTTGATGGGCTTGGTAACGACGGTGCGAATACTCAAGGCAGCACCACCACGGGTATCACCATCGAGTTTGGTGAGCACCACGCCGTCGAAGTCCAAGCGGTCATTGAACTCCTTAGCGGTGTTCACGGCATCCTGACCCGTCATCGAGTCAACAACGAACAAGGTCTCATCAGGATTGATGGCCTGCTTCAGGTTCGAGATCTCGTTCATCATCTCCTCGTCAATAGCCAGACGACCGGCGGTATCGACGATGACTACGGTATAACTCTCCTGCTTGGCCTTGCGGATAGCGTTCTGAGCAATCTCTACGACGTTCTTGTTGCCTTCCTCGGTATAGACATCAACACCTACGGTCTCAGCAACGACCTTCAACTGCTCGATAGCTGCAGGACGATAGACGTCGCAAGCCACCAGCAGGGGCTTCTTATGCTGGCGTTCCTTCAGCATCTTGGCCAGCTTACCAGTGAAGGTGGTCTTACCAGAACCCTGAAGACCAGACATCAGGATGATGGCAGGACGGCCTTCGAGATTGAGTTCGACAGCTTTACCACCCATAAGTGCGGTCAACTCGTCGTGCACAATCTTCACCATCAACTGACTGGGTTTGATGGCCGTGAGCACATTCATACCCATAGCCTTCTGCTTCACAGTGTCGGTGAACTGCTTGGCTACCTTATAGTTTACGTCGGCATCCAACAGGGCGCGACGCACATCCTTCAAAGTCTCGGCAACATTAATCTCGGTGATCTTTCCCTCACCCTTCAGTATCTTGAACGACCGTTCCAATCGTTCACTTAAATTCTCAAACATAAAAATCTATAATTGCAATTATTGGGGTGCAAAGGTACTAAAAAAAAGTGAAGAGTGAAAAGTGAAAAGTGAAAAATTTGCTACCGCATCACGTTTTTTCTTTTATTTCCGAGTTTCAGCCTTTTTCCGAGCTTGCCAATCGAGGGTGAGGAACTGCCTATTCCTCGCCGATGAGCTGCCTGTTCTTGCCCGAGGAACTGCCTGCTCATCAACCCTCCACAATATCCATCAGGACATCATGTTCCTCAGAAGGCACTTTTGCCACCCGCTGAAAGGGGAAACAGACACCTATTTTAAGGGGCAAGGGGCGAGTAGCAAGGGGCGAGAGGAATGTTGAGAGGAAACGGTCGTAATAGCCTTTGCCTCGGCCTAAGCGATGTCCGACGGCATCAAAGGCCATACCTGGAATGAGGGCTACTTCAATCTGGCCGTAGTCGGTAAAGGGTTCACCAATGGGTTCCATGATATGAAAGGCACCTTCTTGGAGGTCTGTACGCGAGGTATAGCGACGGAGTTCCATCGTCTCATCACCAGTAACCTTAGGCAATACAACCGTTTTACCTTCTGCCACCAGTTGGTCTATCAAAGGACGGATATCCACCTCATCGGGCAAAGGCCAGTAAGCAAGGATGATGGATGATGGATGATGGAAGATGGATGAGTGGAGACGTTCCACAATCTCTTCTGACATCTTTGCCAGTTGATCTTGATGCTGACGCTTAGCTTCACGCATCACCTTGCGAAGTAGCTCTTTGGTAGGTGCTGCATTTCTGACAGAGAACTCGCAACCGCAATACTGCTGATTATAGAACTGATTCTCCTTGAGCAACTGGTTCCGACGTTCCTGCAAGCCACCCTTGCGCCAGTTCTGGGGCCAGAAACTTACAATTGAGAATTCTTTATTGACGATTTCTTGGGCGATAAGGCCGGCACGTTCTATCTGCTCCAGGCTCTTCCACCGACTGGAGGCCAACGTAGTAGCAAAATAAGGAATGCCCAGTTCCTGGGCCTTGCGTGCCGTTGCCGTGAGACGAAGGATAAAACACTCCTGACAGCGGGAGCCTCGCTCCCGCTCGTTCTCCAAACCTGTCATGTGCCGGCACCAGCCCTCATGGTCATAGTCGCCATCAATCCACTGGATGCCCAACGACTCTGCATGACGCTTACTCTCGTTCTTACGAATCTCGTACTCCTCACGAGGCCATATATTGGGGTTATAATAAAATATGGTGGGGCGCACCCCGTTATTCATCAACCACTCCACAATGGCTGAGGAGCAAGGGGCGCAACAAGCATGCAACAATATTTCAGAGCACCCATCAGGAACAGAAATGGCAGGCTGTTTCAAAATATAACCACGAATTATACGAATTTCACGAATGATTATAACCCACGAGCCTTCCAGATGCGATCCTTGGCAGCATTGATCTCCTGGAATTTCTTCTCTGCCGCACGGCGCACATCATCGCCTAACTTTGCCACACGGTCGGGATGATGTTCGAGAGCCAGACGACGATAGGTCTTGCGGAGTTCCTCATCAGTAGCATCGGGACTAACGCCCAGCACCTTATAGGCATCTTCAAGCGAGTCACCCTCTAAGTGAAGCATTGCATCAACCTCTTGAGGTGACATCTGCATCCACTGAGCTACCTCTTTCAGCGCCCCAACCTCCACCTGATCCACACGCCCGTCAGCCTGCGCTATCATCACAAGGAAGTTAAGCAACTGAAGGCGTCCGGAATAATCCACATGAGAGGCTATCTGCTGACAAACCTGCTGGATCTTCAAACGATAAGCTACCCCCTGACGGTCCTGCTCTTCAAAAAAACGACGCATCATCTGGTCGCCCTGCTGAGCGGCATCCTCACCAAAATTCTGGCGAAGCATACCACGCACCAACTCCATCTCGGAGTGCATCACCTTACCATCGGCCTTCACGATATAGGCCGACAGCACCAGCATCGAGATAAAGAAACTGTTTCGATCACCCTGTTGTAACTGTTCGTCAGTAAGGCGCATGGCCTCACCGTTACCGCCTGTTACTACATCAAACAGGGCTCCAGCTACAAATCCAAGAATACCCCCGAGAGGGCCAAAGGCGCTCCATCCCAGATAGCCGCCTATCCATTTTCCAAATGCCACTTCTAAAATTTAAAAATTTAAAAATGCAATAATGCAATAATTATCCAATGACATTCAATGCAACAATGTAAAATCAGCCGATGACATTCATCAAGAAGTCAACGGCTCCATTGACACCAAACTGTTTCACGTTAAGTGAGACATCATAGTTTCGTGCATCCATCCATTCACTACCTGTATACGTCTTCGTGTAGAGCTCACGACTATAGTCATTATCGACAATCATCGCACCAGCGTCACTCTCTGAGATATCATACTTACGTCCAATGCGCTTCTTCCTGACATCATCATCAGCATGGATGAAAATCTTCAGCGCGTTGGGATGGTTGCGGAAGATGTGGAAGCCACAGCGACCAATGAGGACACATGACTCTTGAGCAGCAATCCTCCTAATCACCTCGGCCTGTGCATCAAACAACTGTCGAGAGGTCTGGTCATGCTCCTGCCCATTATACTCAGAAGCAGCCATATAAGAACGGTAGAACTGCGTGAAGTCATCACGCCACAAGGGATTGCGCGCCTCAATCTTCTCCACTGCATCTTCTACAATATTATATTTACGAGCCATCTCGTTCAGAATCTGCTTGTCAAGCAGCTTCACATTGAGCCTACGTGCCAACTCGGCACCAATCTCATGTCCACCCGTGCCGAACTGTCGGCTAATGGTGATGACGAATTTCTCCTCCTTATTCATAAGCTTATAGATTTAGTTGGTTTTTACTTCTTTGTGGCAAAGATACGGAAAAAAAATGAAATGCGCAAACATTCATCCATTTTTTTCCATATATAACGCACACATTTCTGCACAACGCTCACCATCTACTCCAGCAGACACGATACCACCCGCATAACCGGCACCCTCTCCACAGGGGAAAAGGCCTTCTACTTGCACATGCATCAAGGTGTCTTGATCACGGACAATCCGCACTGGACTCGATGTTCGCGTCTCCACAGCAATCATCACGGCCTCGTTGGTCAGAAAACCGTGAGCCTGTTTGCCAAAAGTCCTGAACCCCTGCTGCAAGCGTGAGGCAATGGGCTTTGGCAACCAGAAATGCAGAGGCGACGATACCAAGCCTGGAGCATACGAACTGCGAGGCAGGTCATAGCTCAACTTACCGTTTACAAAGTCGGCCATACGCTGGGCAGGTGCCGTCTGCTTCATATTGCCTTGCTGCCAGCACATCCGCTCCAATTCTTCCTGGAAACACATCATCCGCAGCGGGTTGTCCATTTTTACATTTTTACATTTTTCAATTTTTACATTGTCCACGTCCTCCGGCCTCACCTCCACCACCATACCACTGTTGCTCCATTGAGTGCCTCGACTTGCCGGACTCATACCATTGACCACAATCTGTTCGGGACCAGTGGCAGCGGGAATCACGAAGCCACCGGGACACATACAGAAGGAATAGACACCACGCCCGTCAACCTGAGTCACGAACGAATACTCGGCAGCGGGCAACCATTGTCCCCTACCCTCCTTACGATGATACTGTATCTGGTCTATCAACTGCGAGGGATGCTCCAAGCGCACACCGACAGCAATACCTTTAGCCTCAATATGAATCTTGGCATCAGCCAAATAGCGATACACATCACGAGCAGAATGACCGGTAGCCAAGATGACCGGGCCCATATACTCTTTACCTCCTGCCACGCAGCCAACAATCTTTTGATCTTTTATCACCAGTTGTGTCATTTTGGTCTGGAAATGCACCTCGCCACCACATCTTAATATAGTATTGCGCATCGCCTCGATAACTTGGGGAAGTCGATCGGTACCGATATGGGGATGGGCATCAGCCAAGATGTTCGTCGAGGCACCATGCTGACAGAACACACGAAGAATCTTCTCGGTGTTACCACGTTTCTTACTACGTGTATAGAGTTTTCCATCGGAATAGGCTCCAGCACCGCCCTCGCCAAAGCAGTAGTTGCTCTCGCCATCCACCTGTTGGGTGCGAGAGATATTCGCCAGGTCTTTCTTACGCTCATGCACATCCTTACCCCGTTCTAAGACAATCGGTCTGAAACCAAGTTCTATGAGTCTCAGGGCTGCAAAAAGGCCACCAGGGCCTGCACCTACCACGATGACTTGCGGACGCTGGCTCACATCCTGATAGTCCACGTACTCAAATTCGTCCTCCGTAGGTTGCTCGTTGATATAAGCGCGTACCTTCAGATTGACAAAGATGGTGCGCTGACGGGCATCAATGGAGCGTTTTAAGATACGCACAGCCTTCAGCGCACTCAGGGCAAGGCCCTGTTCCTCTGCAATATATTTCCTTAAATAATCTGCGCTGGCCGCTACCTGCGGCAAAACGCGGAGTTGGTATTCATTAATCATATCTGAATGCAAAATTACAAAAAAATCGGGAAAAAACTCAAGCAGCAGTAAATTTTTCACTTTTCCTTTTTCACTTTTCCCATTTTTTATTACCTTTGCACCCGCCAATGGAGAAAGCCCCGCTTGTTGAGGGGTACCATCGGAAAGATAAATTGCATAGGAATATGAAAGTAATGAAATTCGGCGGAACGTCCGTAGGTTCCGTAAAAAGCATTTTGAGCTTAAAAGAAATTGTGGAGGCAGAGGCTCGGACGCAACCTGTCGTAGTAGTAGTAAGCGCATTGAATGGCATCACCGACAAACTGATTGCCATGTCGCAAATGGCCAAACAGGGCGACGAGCACTATCGCGAGGAATTCGACGCGATGGTAAGACGTCACCACTCGATGATAGAAGCTATCATCCCTGACATCAACAAGCGCGTAGACTTAATCAATAATGTAGACCAGCTCTTCGACCAGTTGAAGAGTATCTACTATGGTGTGTACCTGATTCACGACCTGTCGAAGAAGACCGAAGACACCATCGTATCTTACGGTGAGCGTCTCAGTTCTCATATCGTGGCTGCGATGGTAAAGAACGGTGTTCGTATGAACAGTCGCGACTTTATCCGCACAGAAAAGAAGCAAGGCAAGCACGTGATAGATGCTGATCTAACCACCCAGTTAGTTAAAGAAACCTTCAAGGATATCAGCGATAAGAACATTTATGTTGTTCCCGGTTTCATTTCCCGCGACCGCGATACCCACGAGACCACCAATTTGGGTCGTGGCGGTTCCGACTACACCGCTTCTATTATCGCTGCTGTGCTAAATGCAGAGGTTCTCGAGATTTGGACCGACGTAGATGGCTTCATGACGGCCGATCCAAAGGTTATCAAGAGTGCCTATACCATTAATGAACTATCTTACGTAGAGGCGATGGAGCTTTGTAACTTCGGTGCCAAGGTCATCTATCCACCGACCATCTATCCCGTTTGCGTAAAAAATATACCTATCAAGGTTAAGAATACTTTTAACCCCGAACACCCGGGAACCCTCATCAAGGCAAAGATTGAGAACGACCAGAAGCCCATCAAGGGTATCTCAAGCATCAAGGGCACCTCACTGATTACCGTTACCGGTCTTTCAATGGTGGGTGTGATCGGTGTGAACCGTCGTATCTTCACCACTTTGGCCAACAAGGGCATCTCAGTATTCATGGTGTCTCAGGCTTCTTCTGAGAACTCCACCTCTATCGGTGTACGCGACGAGGATGCCGAGGCAGCTGTAGAGGTACTGAATGCTGAGTTTGCCAAGGAGATTGAGACGGGTGCTATGTTCCCCATGCAGGTAGAGAGTGGCTTGGCTACTATTGCTATCGTGGGTGAGAACATGAAGCAGACACCTGGTATTGCTGGAAAACTGTTTGGTACACTGGGACGCTCAGGTATCAGTGTGATTGCCTGTGCTCAGGGTGCCTCTGAGACGAACATCTCTTTCGTGGTAGACGGAAAATTCCTGCGCAAGTCGCTCAACGTACTCCATGACTCGTTCTTCCTGTCAGAATACAAGGTACTGAACATCTTTATCTGCGGTATTGGTACTGTGGGTGGAATGTTGCTCGAACAGATCCGCACACAACAACAATTCCTGATGCAGTCACGTCGTCTGAAGTTGAACGTGGTTGGTATCAGCGATGTAGATAACTTCGTGCTGGATCGTGATGGTATAGACCTCGATAATTACGAAAAGATTCTGCGTGCTGGTTTCCCCGCTAATACAGAGCATATGCGCGACGAGATCGTGAAGATGAATATTTTTAATTCTGTCTTCGTGGACTGTACCGCCAGCCGACAGATTGCCACACTCTACCAGACATTCCTGGAGCACAACATCTCTGTCGTTGCTGCCAATAAGATTGCGGCTTCAAGCGACTACGACAGTTACTTGAAACTGAAGCAGACGGCACGCGACCGCGGTGTATGGTTCCGCTACGAGACCAACGTAGGTGCTGGTCTGCCTATCATCGGCACTATTAACGACCTGTGCAACTCTGGTGATAAGATTCTGAAGATAGAGGCTATCCTCAGTGGTACGCTGAACTTCATCTTCAACGAGATTGCTGCTGATGTGCCCTTCTCTGAGACCGTTCGCCGTGCCAAGGAGCAGCGTTACTCTGAGCCCGACCCACGTATCGACCTCAGCGGTACGGATGTCATCCGTAAACTGGTGATCCTTACCCGTGAGGCTGGCTATAAGGTAGAACAGGACGATGTAGAGAAGCATCTCTTCGTACCCGATAGCTATTTCGAAGGTTCTATTGATGACTTCTGGGCAAAACTGCCTGAGCTCGATGCCGACTTCGAGGCTCGTCGCAAGGTGCTCGAGTCAGAGAACAAGCGTTGGCGCTTCGTGGCTACGATGGAAGCCGATGAGAACGATCCTTCATCGTTCAAGACCAGCGTTGCCTTGAAGGAAGTTCCCTACGGACATCCTTTCTACGGATTGGAAGGCTCGAACAACATCGTACTCCTTACTACTGAGCGTTACAAGGAATATCCTATGCTCATTCAGGGTTATGGTGCCGGTGCTGCTGTAACGGCAGCTGGTGTGTTTGCGAACATCATGTCAATCGCTAACATTTAACAGCCCACCCCAACCCCTCCCCAAGGGAGGGGCTTTTTATACAAACTCAAACTATGAAGTTTTTTTCAATAGACAATGTAACTAATCACCCCTCCCCAAGGGAGGGGCTTTTTATACAAACTCAAACTATGAAGTTTTTTTCAATAGACAATGTAACTAATCACCCCTCCCTTGGGGAGGGGAAGGGGGTAGGCCTATGAAACATATTATCATTCTTGGGGATGGTATGGCGGACCACAAGGTGGAACGCCTAGGCGGGAAGACCCTTCTACAATATGCCCGTCCTGAATATATGAACCGTCTGGCAAAGGCCGGTCGCACAGGGCGACTGGTCACCGTGCCAGAGGGATTTCCTCCAGGCTCTGAGGTAGCCAATACTGCTATTCTTGGTTATGACCTGAATAAAGTCTATGAAGGACGCGGTCCTCTTGAAGCAGCCTCTATTGGCTATGAAATGCAACCCGACGACTTTGCCATCCGTTGTAATATCATTACATTAGAGGACGGCAAGATTATCACGCATAATGGCGGTAACCTGCAGACTGAGGATGCCCGTGTGCTCATCGATTATCTCAACGAGCAACTGTCAAAACCCATCAACGAGAAAGAAGGCTGCGAGCGTGTAAAGTTCATCTGTGGCATTCAGTATCGCCATCTATTAGTCATCAAGGGCGGAAACAAGCATATCGTCTGTGCTCCACCCCATGACCATCCTAACGAAGAATGGCGTCCGCTTTTAGTGAAAGCAGAGCTTCCTGAAGCCCAGGAAACCGCAGACCTCATCAACAATTTGATTCTGAAATCCCAGGATCTACTCGCCAAGCATCCCTATAATAGGGAGAAAGCAAAGCGTGGTGAACGTCAGGCTAACAGCATCTGGCCTTGGAGCGGTGGCTATCGCCCCTCAATGCAGACGCTGATGCAGCAATACCCCCAAGTGAAGACAGGTGCCGTTATCTCTGCTGTTGACTTGATTCAGGGCATCGGCAAATACGCTGGTTTGCGTATCATCAAAGTGCCTGGAGCCACAGGGTTGGCCGACACCAACTACGAGGGTAAGGCACAGGCTGCCATTGAAGCCTTACAACAGGATGACTTCGTCTTTGTACACGTAGAAGCTACCGACGAGGCTGGCCATGATGGCGACCTGGAGTTGAAACTCAAGGCTATCGACTACTTGGACCAACGCTTGATAAAGCCTATCTTCGAGGCAACAGAAAAGATGACAGAGCCAGTATGCATCGCTATCCTGCCCGATCACCCCACACCCGTAGAACAGCGCATCCACGTCAACGAGCCCGTACCCTTCCTTATATATTATAAAGGTATAGAGCCCGACGAGGTAGAGCACTATGATGAGGAGTCGTGTGTCTCAGGTAGTTACGGACTGCTGCGCCTCAATGAGTTTATGCAGAGGTTCATGGAGATATAAGAGTCGTTTTTCCAAGATGATAATTTGGTGGAATCAGAAATAATACGTACCTTTGCACCATCAAAAAATGAACAAAACTAATATTGCTAAAAAACAAACAACAAAAAAGAATTTGCTATGTTAAAACCATTAAACAAACATTTCGCACCTAAGAGTGTGATGCCTGAGAAGGTGATTCAGTTTGGTGAAGGAAACTTCCTGCGTGCTTTCGTTGATTGGATAATCTGGAACATGGACCAGAAGACCAACTTCAATGGTAGTGTTGTTGTTGTACAACCCATTGACAAGGGTATGGTTGAGTGGCTGAACGGCCAGGACTGCCTGTACCACGTTAACCTGCAGGGGCGTGAGAACGGCAAGCCCGTCAATACACTGGAGCGTATCGACGTTATCAGTCGTGCACTGAACCCCTATTCTCAGAACGATGCCTTCATGGCACTTGCTGACCAGCCTGAGATTCGCTTTGTCATCTCAAATACCACAGAAGCTGGCATCGCCTTTGATCCTGCTTGTAAGCTTGAGGACAAGCCAGCATCTTCATATCCAGGCAAACTGGTGCAGTTGCTGTACCGCCGCTATCAGACCTTCAATGGTGATCCCACGAAGGGTCTCATCATCTTCCCCTGCGAGCTCATCTTCCTCAACGGTCACGTGCTGAAAGACTGCATCTATAAGTATATCGAACTGTGGCAGTTGCCAGAGGGCTTCAAGAAGTGGTTTGAGGAGTCATGCGGCGTCTACGCTACCCTCGTAGACCGTATTGTACCAGGCTTCCCCCGCAAGGAGATTGCTGAGATTCAGGAAAAGGTGGGTTATCGTGACAACCTCGTTGTACAGGCAGAGAACTTCCACCTCTGGGTCATCGAGGCTCCGAAGGAAGTGGCAGAGGAATTCCCAGCAGACAAGGCTGGATTGCACGTACTCTTTGTGCCTTCAGAAGAGCCCTACCACAAACGTAAGGTGACCCTGTTGAACGGTCCCCACACCGTGCTCAGCCCCGTAGCATATCTCAGCGGTGTGAACATCGTTCGCGATGCCTGCAACCATGAAGTGATTGGAAAGTATATCCACAAGGTACAGTTTGAAGAACTGATGCAGACACTCGACCTGCCGATGGATGAGCTGGAGAAGTTTGCTGCTGACGTACTGGAGCGTTTCGACAACCCATTCGTCGACCATCAGGTGACCAGCATCATGCTCAACTCCTTCCCCAAGTTCCAGGCTCGTGACCTGCCCGGTGTGAAGACCTACTTGGAGCGCAAGGGCGAACTGCCTAAGGGCTTGGTATTCGGTCTGGCAGCTATCATCACCTATTACAAGGGTGGCAAGCGCTTCGACGGTGCAGAGATTACGCCTAACGACGATGCGAAGATCATTGAACTCTTGCAGCAGCTCTGGGCTACCGGTGACACTCAGAAGGTAGCTGATGGCGTACTGGGTGCAGAGTTTATCTGGCAGGAAGACCTGAACAAGGTAGCAGGTCTGAACCAGATGGTGAAGCAATTCCTCGACCTGATTGAGGCCAAGGGAATGCTGGAGGCCGTAAAGACTATCCTGTAAGCAAGACGGGTAACCCCGTTGTCAAATATTAACAGGAGGAACATTCTACATAGATGAATGTTCCTCCTTTTTTATCTGACTGATTAACGAAAGCAAATACTATAGTTTGTCAGTTCATCAGCAGCCTGACTTCTTCTATGTCTTTCCCAAGGCTTTGTGCAATAGCCTCTGCCGACATTCCAGCCTTGACTAACATCTGAATAGACGCCCGTAGCATAGTCTTTTGTTCTGTGAGCATAGCATCTTTCTCTGTAAGCATAGCTTTCTGCTCGGTGAGCATAGCTTTCTGCTCGGTGAGCATAGCTTTCTGCTCGGTGAGCATAGCTTTCTGTTCTTCAAGCTGGACACTCTTTTCTTCAAGCTGGACACTCTTTTCTTCAAGCTGGACACTCTTTTCTTCAAGTTGGACACTCTTTTCTGCAAGCTGGACACTCTTTTCTTCAAGTTCGGCACTCTTTTCTGTGAGTTCGGCACTCTTTTCTGTGAGTTCGGCACTCTTTTCTGTGAGTTCGGCACTCTTTTCTGTGAGTTCGGCACTCTTTTCTGCAAGTTCGGCACTCTTTTCTGCAAGTTCGGCACTCTTTTCTGCAAGTTGAGCGTTCTTCTCGGCAAGCTGTTGGTCCTTCAGAAGTATTTCCGTGTCGCGCTTCTCTATGATCGAGAAGTACTCGTCCTCCACGTTCATGCGATGCCGCATATCGGCATCGGCCGCCGCCATCGTCAGGCGGTGGATGATGCGC
>CACZZQ010000038.1 GCA_902785695.1 uncultured Prevotellaceae bacterium
CACATACGCGTGTGAGGGCTTGGAAAGAGTTGCTTTGACTGAATTCGCTGAGAAATAGGGAGTTCAGAAAGGATTATAATGTTTAGCGGACAACAATATCTTTTTTTTATCCGAACACGAATCGAACGAATCGTTCGAATGATGCGAATCTTACTTGCGAATGATTTGCACCTGACCGTCCTCAGTCAGCTTGATAATACTGGAAGGCTGATGGGGTTTATGTTCCTGACGGCGCGTCCAGCACACATAATCCACCTTTTCAAGAATACGCGGGTCAATATCACGATAGTTTTGGGCTGCCGGCTCACCGCTGATATTTGCCGATGTAGAAACGATAGCTTTCTGGAAGCGGAAGCAGAGCTCTTTTGAAAAGGACTCCTGCGTAATACGAATGCCAATGGAACCATCGTCGGCAATCAGATTGGGAGCCAGATTCACGGCACCATCCAGAATCAATGTTGTAGGCTTGTCAATGCAGTCGATAAGCTGCCAAGCCACATCGGGCACTTTCCTCACATAGCGTTGCAGACGCGCATCGCTGTCCACCAAGCAGATTAGCGCCTTGGAATCGTCGCGCTGCTTAATCTCGTACACTCGTTTCACGGCCTCCGCATTCGTTGCATCGCAACCGATGCCCCACACGGTATCCGTAGGATAGAGTATCACCCCACCCTTACGCATCACCTCAATGGCGTTCTTGATATCCTGTTCCTGTGTCATAACTTTCGATTTTTGCGGGTGCAAAGTTACACATTATTATAATAAAAAAACGACATTTTACTGAAAAAATCCTTAAACGTGGTATGAACTATTGGCAGTAAGAAAAAAACTTAGTAACTTTGCATCATCAATAAAAAAACTGAAAAGAAATGAAAAAATTACTCATAGCTATGATGCTGGCAATGCCATTGGCCATTGCAGCTCAGGACAACACTTGGGAGCAGGTACAGGTAAACAGCCAAGACCAGAAATACCTGGCTGGTGCGGTTCCTGAGGTTGACGGACATGTAGTGTTCACCAAAACCATCAATGCACCAGGAAAGAGCGCAAAACAGATTTACGAGTTGCTGCGCAAGGACTTGCAGGTGATGACCAAAGAGCCCAACCAGATAGAGCAGAGCCGACTGACGTTGGAGGATGCCGACAACAACAGAGTGGTGGCAAGCTTTCAGGAATGGCTCGTGTTCAAGAACAAACCGCTGAACCTGGATCGCACACGCTTCCTCTATCAGATTATTGCCGACTGCAAAGACGGACAGGCTGACATTAAACTGAACCGCATCGTATATATTTACGACGAAGAGCGCGACATGACCACCTATAAGGCAGAGGAATGGATTACCGACCAGTATGGCCTGAACAAGAAAAAGACCAAGCTGGCACGCGTCAGCGGCAAGTTCCGTCGTAAGACCATTGACCGTGTGGACTATATCTTCAACCGCTTTACCCAGCTACTGCAGAAATAAGACATGGCAGAGATAGAATCACTGCTGTCGCCAGAAGAGCGCGACAAGGTAGAACATCCGAAACGCCACAACTTGGAGCCTTTCCGCGATTCCAGCAAGACGCGGGAGTTGCGCTTCTGGCTGAATATCATCTTCATGGCAGGTGCCATTGCAGGTCTGATAGTTTATTTCTACATAGGAAGGCAAGCAGGCATGTGGGTCTTGGCTATTTCGTGTATATTCAAATTCGTAGAATTAGCATTGCGCATACTTAAAATATGAGAATAAAGCAGTATCTGCTTCTTGCAATGATGGCCGTCAGCTTACTGAACGGCCAATATTTGTTGGCACAAAACAACTTCGAAGACAACGGTTTTGACGACCAAGGAATCAATGAAAGCAGCAACTTCAATCCTCACAAGAACGACTCAACAAAGAAAAACAAGGAAATACCCAAAGGCATCTATGCGTGGACGGTAGACAGAAAGTTCGGCGACATCAGGAAAGTTGATGTTGACACCATGCCACACCTCTATCCGCAGTCAACACTGGCAATGGGCAAGCAGATGCAGTTCAACACCCTTGGAAACAACTATACTGCCCGCCAGAACCGCATATTCATAGACCGTAAGGAAAAACAGCAGTTTGCCTTTACCGAGGTGTACGACATGGTGCTGCGCCAGCCAGAAGACTTCCATTTCACAAACACGCTCTCGCCCATCACCAATCTGAGCTACGACAACTGCGGCGACAAGACCAACGGAGAAGACCATCTGGATGCACGTTTCGCCGTGAATGCAGGCAAACGCATAGGAATGGGCATGGACTTGGACTACGCCTATGCACGCGGATACTTACAGAATCAAAGTATCAGCCATTTTGGTGCCACGTTCTATACCAGTTACATGGGCGACAAGTATCAGCTGCACGCGCTCTATTCCACCCACCATCAGAAAGCAACGGAAAATGGCGGTATAACAAACGACAACTACATCACCCATCCAGAACTTACAGAGCAGTCGTACTCTGCCAACGAAATACCCGTCATCCTGCAACAGAACTGGAATCGCAACGACCACCAGCATCTGTTCCTGACTCATCGCTACAGCGTGGGATTCTATCAGCAGGTACCCATGACAGAAGAAGAAAAGACAGCCAAACAATTCGCTCTGGCTTCAGCTAAAGAAAACATGAAAGACAGCATTGACGCACTGGCTGACACAATGGTTGTCGACTCAACAATGCTGTTCATGAAACGCGAGTTCAAGCCCGTAACAAGTTTCATTCACACAGCAGAAGTAGCAAGCCACGACCGCAGCTATCAAGTCTATGCATCTCCCAAAGGCTATTATGCAAACAAGTATTACGACACCTTTGAGAAAACGTATTCCGCCGACTCCATACTTGATGTCACAAAGTATTTCAGTTTAAAAAACACCTTCGCTATTGCACTGATGGAAGGATTCAACAAGTATGCAATGGCTGGCTTGAAGCTCTTTGCATCACATGAACTGCGACGGGCTGAAATGCCTATGACCATCACGGACAGCTGTGCCTATACGGGAAAGATCAGCGAACATAGCATAAGCGTTGGAGGACAGTTGCAACGCACCCAGGGACATACACTGCACTATGACCTGTTGGCAGAAACGTGGATAGCAGGTGAAGACATTGGACAACTGAAGATTGACGGAAAAGTCGATTTGAACTTCCCACTCCTTGGAGACACCGTACGCCTTATTGCCAAAGGCTATGTCCACAGGTTAAACCCCACGCTGTATGAACGTAAGCTACATACAAAACACTTCTGGTGGGACAATTCGTTAGACAAGGAAATGCGCACACGCATAGAGGGAAATTTCACATACGAGAAAACAAAGACCACGTTGCGTGTTGCTGTGGAGGAGATACAAAACTACACCTACTACGGTATGTCGTACACACGAGCCGACAATGCCAACACACTGCTCACGGCAAGCGTGAGACAGCATGGAGGCAACCTTAACATACTCACGGCACAACTGGATCAGAAATTCCAGTTAGGCCCATTGCACTGGGACAACGTGTTGACCTATCAGTCTTCATCAAACCAAGATGTGCTGCCTCTCCCCACATTAAACGCATTCTCTAATCTGTACATACAGTTTATGGTAGCCGGCGTGCTACGTGTAGAACTGGGTGGTGCTGCTACATGGTTCAGCAAATACGATGCGCCTGATTTCTGTCCGGCTATCAATCAGTTTGCCGTTCAGGAAAACAGTCAGTCGAGGGTGGAATTAGGAAACTTCCCCTTCGTCGATGTCTATGCCAACATGCACCTGAAACATGCGCGATTCTTCCTTTTAATGCAGAATGCTACTGCATCATCATTCGGCAGGAATTATTTCCTCACACCACATTACGCACAGAATGAATCCGTGATTCATTTCGGTGTGTCGTGGAATTTCTTCAACTAAATCAAGGGTAGAACACAACTTCGCCCCATAGGATAGCCAAACCTATAAGCCATCCTATGAGCACCTTGAAGGTGATATTCTTGACGTACCAGCTCAGATGGATATGCTCAATCTTCATCAGGGCCAAGCCGCATACGCTTCCAACGCTGAGCAGACATCCACCAATGGCAGTACAATAGGCAATGACCTTCCAGTAGGTACCATTCTGGGCATAGTCGCCAGCATTCCACACATCATACAAGAAGATGTCGCTGGCTGCAATGGTAAACGTATCGACAAGACTACTGAGAAGACCAGACAGGATACCCACTACCCAAAGATTACCTATCGTAGCGTCTATCCAGTCGGCTACATCAGTAAAGACTCCCGTTTCACTTACCACACCCAAACCCAGCATAATACCCATCACAAAGAGCATTTGCTGGATAGCCTCATACTGAATAACACGCGGAATACGGCGCTGAGACATCTGGTCGGCATTCATCAACTTGCGGTTGAATGCCTCGTTGACCACCCATAACAACGCAAGCACCACCAAGGCCCCAAGAAAAGCCGGCAGACGAGTGATACTAAGGAAAGTAGGCACAAACCACAACCCGCCAATGCCTACGAAAAACATCAGCATTCGTTGCCAACGGTTCAAGCGGGTGTCATCGCCACGAAATGGAGCTACACCCCACTCTATATCAAGACGAGAAGGCAACTGACGAGCAATAAGAGCCGTAGGCACTATCCAAGATGCCAATGCAGGCCAGAACAGATAACTGGAGAACTCTGACGCTGTCACAGCCTCGTTAGCCCATAGCAACAAGCCTGTAGGGTCGCCAATCACCGTAAAACACCCACCACAGACAGCTGCCAGGACAATAGCCGAACCGATAAGCATACGCTGGGCACGACTCTTGACAATATTATGCATAATCACCAGCATCACTATCGTGGTAGTAAGGTTATCCAAATTTGCCGAGAGGATGAATGTAGCCATTGTGATAGTCCACAGCAAACGCTTCGTATTACGCGTGCGAATCCATTCGCTGATAAAGTCGAAGCAACCATTGTTGTTGAGTATTTCAATAATTGACATCGTCGCAAGCAGATACATCACGATGGCAGCCGCTTTACCTACGTAGTTCAAGAACACATTCTCGTAGATAAAGTTCTTAACCTGTTCACTGGAAGAAGCATTGCCATTAAGGAATGCCTCGTAGGCTACAGGATGCATATCCATTACAAAGTCGGCTCCCCAGATGATATAGACCACCCAACCAATTGCCGCAAGGAATATACTGATAGCCGCCTTATTCACACCAGTAAGATGTGTTGTTGCAATCAGCAGATAACTAAGCAATAGTAGTAAGATAATAATCAACGTCATTGGTAAAGCCTCTTTATAATGGTTATGCAGTGTATTCTGAATATCTTAAGACTTACTTCGTCTTAGCAGAGTCAGATGCAGTCTCCTTCTTGTAGCGACGATTCATACCGTTCACCACATCAGCAGTGATGTCGAAACGCTTGTCAGCATAAAGCACTGCAGCCTTGTTAACAATCATATCATACTTCTTGTCCTTGTTATAGTCGGCCAGGAAGTTATCAAGACTATCCTGGAAAGCCTGCAGGAACTTCTGCTGTTCATTAGCCAGCTCACCCTCCAAACGCTGCTGCAGAGCCATGATATTCTGCTGCTCACGCTGAAGATTAGCCTGAGCGGCCTCAGCCTGCTCACGAGAAGTGAAGCCATTATTCTGCAACTTCTGCTGGAACGACTGTGCGTTCTTCTCAAGCTGCTGGGTCTTGCTCTGAATGGTATTACGGGCATTTGTGCCTTTCTTTTCCAGTTCAAGAGACTTTTCCTTTGCAAACTCATACTGAGCTGTCAACGTATCGATTTCAATATAGGCAATACGCAAGCCATTGCTATTTGATGCTGCCACCTCAGGCTCTTCGTCCATTTTGGGAGCCGAGTTATTACATGCTGAAGTGAGACCTACAAGGGTCAGGAGTGCAAAAGCACGGAAATAGTTCTTTTTCATTTCTTTGTTATTGATATTATTAGTGATTTCTTTCGTTTACTGCCAAGCGACTTTTGGTGCGCTGCTCGCGATCCTGATCCATCACGCAATGAATGCCCCGCTGCCGCATGGCCTTAGAGTCGTGAATATGCTGCGACGAGAAGCGACCATTCTTGCGAAAAACCAGTTTTATGCACAAAAATGCCATCGAGATAGCAATTATTAACGTGCTGATTGTGATTATTTCAACCATTTTTACTAACTTTGCGGTTGCAAAGGTAATAATTAAATATTGAACATTAACAATAAAACATTTAAAAATGAATAAAAGCACTCTAAAACCTGCTTCTGTATTCGAGCAGTTTGCCAGAATCAATGAAATACCACGTCCTTCGAAGCGTGAAGAGAAGATGATTGAATACCTCAAAAACTGGGGTGAGAGCCACGGATTTGAGACGAAAGTCGACGAAACGGGCAATGTGCTGATTCGCAAACCTGCCACCAAGGGTTATGAGAATAGAAAGACCGTCATCCTGCAGAGCCACATGGATATGGTATGCGACAAGCTGGTGGATGTGGACTTCGATTTCGACAAGGATGCTATCCAGACTTACGTTGACGGAGACTGGCTGAAGGCAAAGGGTACTACACTGGGTGCTGACGATGGTATCGGATGCGCTATCGAACTGGCTATCCTTGAGGCAAACGATATCGAGCACGGTCCGCTGGAGTGCGTCTTCACACGTGATGAAGAGACAGGCCTTAGCGGTGCCGAGGGGATGAAGGCTGGTTTCATGACTGGCGACTACCTCATCAACCTCGACTCTGAGGATGAGGGCGAGATGTTTGTATCATGTGCCGGCGGTCGCAACACACAGGCCAAGTTCACCTTCTCTCGTGAAGAGGCTCCTGCAGGCTCTTTCTTCCTGCGTGCACAGTTGAAGGGTCTTACGGGTGGACACTCTGGTGATGATATCAATAAGAAGCGCGCTAACGCCATCAAGTTGCTGGGTCGTTTCCTGTTCCAGACCATGAACCGCTATGAGGGCGTGCGTCTGGCTCAGTTCCATTCAGGAAAGCTCCACAACGCCATTCCTCGTGACGGTATGTTCGTGATTGCCGTCCCCCACGATACCAAGGAGAATGTAAAAGCCGACTGGAACGTCTTTGCCGCTCAGGTTGAGGATGAGTTCCACGTTACTGATACCCAGATGGTTTGGACAATGGAAAGCACCGATGCCGAGCCCGTCATCGAAGAAAAGGTGGCTCGCAACTTCGTATGGGCTATCCAGGCCGTAGATAATGGTATCTACGCTATCTGTCAGGATCCTGAGTTGAATGGTATGGTAGAGACATCTTCAAACATCGCAGCTATCCATTCATCAGAAACAGAAATCTCTATTCTCTCTTCTCAGCGCTCTAACGTGATGTCAAACCTCGACAATATGTGCGCTACCATTGTAGCCACTTTCCAACTGGCTGGTGCCGAAGCACATAGCAGCGATGGTTATCCCGCATGGAAGATGAGGGCTGAGAGTAAGTTGCGCGATACTGTCGTAGAGACCTATAAGGAACTGTTTGGCAAAGAGCCCATCGTTCGTGGTATCCATGCTGGATTGGAGTGCGGTCTGTTCTCAGAGCGCTATCCAAATATCGACATGATCTCATTCGGTCCTACACTCCGTGATGTTCATACGCCAGACGAGCGCCTGTATATCCCCACCGTACAAATGGTATGGGATCACCTGTTGCTCGTTCTGAAACGCATCTAATATAATAAGGTGAGTCAAGAATACATAGAAATCAAGGGTGCACGCGTCAATAATCTGAAGAATATTGACGTGCGCATCCCTCGTAATAAGTTCGTTGTCATAACCGGTGTGTCAGGCTCCGGTAAGTCGTCCTTGGCTTTCGACACGCTTTATGCCGAGGGTCAGCGACGCTATGTAGAGAGTCTGAGCAGTTATGCCCGTCAATTTTTAGGGCGTATGAATAAGCCTGAGTGCGACTTCATACGTGGCATCCCGCCTGCTATCGCTATAGAACAGAAAGTCATTGCCCGTAATCCTCGTAGTACCGTGGGTACCTCTACAGAGATCTACGAGTATATGCGACTGCTCTTTGCCCGCATAGGACATACCTTCTCGCCTATTAGCGGTGAGGAAGTGAAGAAACACTCCACAGAGGATGTCGTACAAAAAATGCTGGAGTTCTCTGAGGGTACCAAGATCATGGTGATGGCTCCCGTGAAAGTGCCAGAAGGTCGTACGCTGGAGCAACAGCTCAAGGCATATATCCTCCAAGGCTATAGCCGCATCTGCGTGGACAACGAGGTGGTGCGCATCGACGATATTCTGGAAAAGGGAGAAAACCCTTCACCAATTTACTTAGTCATCGACCGTCTTTCTTCTGCAAACGACAAGGAGACGATTAGTCGACTGGTTGACTCTGCAGAGACAGCCTTCTTCGAGGGGCACGGTGAGATGCGCCTGATGGTGCTGCCTGCAGGATTGACTTACGATTTCTCCACACGTTTCGAAGCCGATGGTATCACGTTTGAAGAGCCTACGGATCAGTTATTCTCGTTTAACTCCCCAGTTGGTGCCTGTCCTGAGTGTCAGGGCTTCGGCAAGATTATGGGTATCGACGAACATCTCGTCATCCCTGATACTGGTCTTTCCGTCTATGACGGTTGCGTGGTATGCTGGCACGGAGAAAAGATGGGCGAATGGAAAAACTGGTTCATACACCATGCGGCTAACGATGACTTCCCCATCTTCGAGCCATATTACAACTTGACTCAACAACAGAAAGACTGGCTGTGGCACGGTCTGCCTTCTGATCGCGGCGCAAAGGAAAAGCCTTGCATTGACGCTTTCTTCCAAATGGTGAAGGAAAGCCAGTATAAGATCCAATATCGCGTGATGTTGGCTCGCTATCGTGGAAAGACCACCTGTCCTACGTGTCACGGCACACGTCTGAAACCAGAGGCCGACTACGTGAAGATTGACGGCAGAAGCATCACCGATTTGGTACAGATGCCCGTCATCAGACTGAAAGATTGGTTCGTCCATCTGCAACTCTCTGAACATGATGCAGAGGTAGCAAAACGCCTCTTGGTAGAGATTAACTCACGACTGCAGTTCCTTCTGGATGTCGGACTTGGATACCTGACGCTCAACCGCCTTTCGAATACACTCTCTGGTGGTGAGAGTCAGCGTATCAACCTCTGTACATCCCTTGGAAGCAGTCTCGTAGGCTCACTCTATATCCTTGACGAACCCAGCATCGGTTTGCACTCACGCGATACCGACCGACTGATTCACGTATTGAAAGAACTACAGGCACTGGGAAATACCGTCGTGGTAGTAGAGCACGACGAAGAGATTATCCGTGCTGCAGATTATATCATCGATATAGGCCCTGATGCCGGCAGGCTTGGCGGCGAAGTGGTTTTTGCTGGAAATCCTAATGAGACTATTTCTACTAGTAAAACTAACAAAGACAGCAAAAGCTACACCCTTCAATACCTCTCTGGCGAAGAGACCATCCCTGTACCAACAAGTCGTCGCCCTTGGAACCGTCATATCGACATCCGCGGAGCTCGTATGAACAACCTTCGTGGCATCAATGTAGAGATTCCTCTTAATGTGCTCACCGTTGTGACGGGTGTATCAGGCTCAGGCAAATCGAGTCTTATTAAAGGCATCCTCTACCCTGCCCTGAAGCGCCATCTCGGTGATGTCTGTGATGCGCCAGGCGAATATAGCGGTTTGGCTGGCGATATCGATGCTATCCGTCGTGTAGAGTTCGTAGATCAGAATCCTATCGGTAAATCTTCGCGCTCTAACCCTGCTACCTACGTGAAAGCCTACGATGCCATCCGTGACCTCTTTGCCGAGCAACCCCTTTCGCAACAGATGGGCTTCACCTCGCAATACTTCTCGTTCAATACTGACGGAGGTCGATGCGATGAGTGTAAAGGTGCTGGAACCATCACCGTTGAGATGCAGTTCATGGCTGACCTTGTATTGGAATGCGAAGCCTGTCACGGCAAACGTTTCAAGCACGACATTCTGGATGTGAAGTACGAAGGCAAGAATATCGATGATGTATTGAATATGACCATCAGCGAGGCTATCGACTTCTTTGGCACTCACGGACAGAAAACGATTGTCAACCGTCTGAAGCCCCTTGAGGATGTAGGACTGGGCTATATCAAACTGGGGCAGAACTCCAGCACACTGTCGGGTGGTGAGAACCAACGTGTAAAACTGGCCTACTTCATCGGACAGGAGAAACAAGAGCCTACCCTCTTCATCTTCGACGAGCCTACCACAGGTCTGCATTTCCACGACATCAAACGGCTGATGTCGTCACTTGATGCCCTTATTGCTCGCGGCCATACCGTACTTATCATTGAGCATAATATAGATGTCGTCAAACTGGCCGACCATGTGATTGACCTCGGTCCTGATGGAGGCGACAAAGGTGGAAATCTTGTGGCAACAGGAACGCCTGAAGAGATTGTAAAATGTAAGAATAGTATAACCGGAGAATACCTAAAGCTAAAAATATGAAAGAACTGAAATTAAAGCCCCTCATCATGGAATGCCAGATGGAGGAACTATCCAATGACGAGCAATTCCTTCTGCAGAAGGCTATTGAGGCAACCAACAATAGTTACGCGAAGTATTCCCACTTCCATGTGGGCGCTGCCATTCAGTTGTCGAATGGCATGGTGCTGCCAGGATGTAATCAGGAGAATGCCGCATTTCCTGCAGGTATCTGTGCTGAGCGCTCAGCTATCTTTGCTGCTGGTGCCCAGTACCCGGAAGAAGTGATTGAGATGATTGCCATTGCTGCCCGTGAGCCTGGTGGCGAGCTGACAGCAGAACCCGTAAGTCCTTGCGGCACTTGCCGACAAGTGATGATAGAGACTGAGACACGTTTCGATAAACCACTTCGCATCCTGCTCTACGGACGCAACCGTATCTACGTAATGGATGGTATCAAGAACCTGATGCCGCTATCGTTTACGGAGTTCTAATCGTAGCAGCCCAGTCCCTTTGCGGTAGATAATGAATCCAGGTGAAAGTCGTACTTCAAGTTATCCTCATCCACGAGTTTAAAGTGCTTCTTTCCTTGGATGGAATCTTTTGGTGATTCCCAAATCACTTTCTCGAAGAGCAGCGTGTCAACGCCCTCTTCATACGGTGTGCGAAGCAGCGTGTTAGAGAAGTGGTATTGATATGTATTGACGGAATCGACAGAAACACCCATCACCACGTCTTCGTCATAGCCAGTAACGATGCTGCTGTCACAACTCATTCCATAAAGGGGCAAGATATTGCTGAAACGAAGGGCAGCACCTCGTCCACCGACGAAAGGATAGAACTGTGCGATAGTACATTTCTTTACATCGGCATTACCACCATAGACTGCCAGGCAGTCGCCCTGTGTATTCGACAATTGGCAATAATGCAGACGGATATTAGCATGATAGCTGGCCAATCCTGCCCCCTTACAATTATGGATGACACAACGGAACATATCAAGCCTCAAGGTGTTAGCGTCAAATGTTGCCGAATCACATAGAATACCATATTTCCCAGCATTGCGAATCTCGGTATTCCAAAGAACATTCCCCGTGGATGATTTATGGAAAATGATTCCCCCGTCCTTACCCCATTGTCCACTCACGCGGTCGTATGGCAGATAGTCAAACATCCTATCCAACCTGTCGCCTCGCATCACAACACTGTCCGTCTTCAAACATCCATAGACATCCAGCCCCGGACCATCGTGGAAATACAGCGTGGTGTTCTTGATGGTCAGCGTGACGGCACTATCCACGCGAAGTCCACCATATATAATAATAGGCTTCTTACTTTCTATCAGCGAATCCTTGCTCACCACCACATTCCGCATAGGCAGCGCATCCCACGTACAGCCTTGCAGCACCACCTGCTGCTCTACCCCGCTCTCTAGTCGGAACACCAGTTTATCCTCTATCATCTGAGGATCTAATTGTCCATTCTCAGGTGCCGTCAGTTCTACGAACACACGGATGCTATCGCCCTTTCTCACTTCCAAATCCGTAACGACAGAGCCAAGCGTATTATCCAGATACGAACCATCCACATTAACGCGAAAGCCCGTCTGGTTACCTTGAAGGAGTCGCACGCTCAGCAATCGCAAACCATCATTATTATGATTATACACCCAGAAATCGTATGTTCTTGAACCTACCGCAGAGAAGATCGTATCCATCTTCACCGAATCGGTAGAAAACGAAAGGCGTGCTGACGTACTCGTGGTAAACGAGTCATCATCCGTACAGGCCACAAAAGCCATCATTATAGCGACAAAAAAGAAAATCCGTCGTATCATATCATTAATACAACGGATTTTTTCATTATTTATTCTTTTTCCACTTCATTTTTTGTCATCCCCATCCATCTTCTATGTAATGTTCAATCTTCAATCTCTCACATGCAGCTGGTCACACCAAGTGCCGTAGCGATGGCCGACAGGTAAGAATCAGGAGGCGCTGCTCGGTTCATCATTCCGCGTTCCCGTGATTAGCAATGCAAAGGTACGAAAAAATTTAACTATTACTCTCTCTGCGTCTGTGTGTTTTTGAAAAAAGACGCTAAGACGCTTGAGGCGCTTGAGACGCTTAGCAAGTTTCTTCTTCAAAATTTGGAAGTATCAGAATTATGTCTTATCTTTGCAGACAGAAACAAAAACGACTCAGATATGAATGCAGTATCAATGAACAACCTTTGGACTTACCTCCAAGGTCTTTCGCTTACGGCCAGTAATCGCAAATGGTTGGCTGAAAGGCTTGTAGAGCCAGAGAATAAAGAGATCATGAGCGATCAAGAAATTAAGGACGGGCTAGCAGAAGCCTTCTCAAAACTTGATGGGTTAAAGCAAGGAAACGTGAAAACACGTAGTGCCGAAGAGTTGCTTTATGAGCTTTGAGATTAAAACCATCGAAGTGTTTGACCGCCAAGCAAAACGATTGGCGAAGCACTACGCGTCCTTTAAACAAGACTATAAAGATTTTCTTGATGAGCTGCGCAAGAATCCTTTGGCAGGAACAGATCTTGGCGGTGGCGTTAGGAAAGTCAGAATGGCTATTACATCAAAAGGAAAAGGTAAAAGTGGTGGTGCAAGAGTCATTACATATACAGCAGATGTTATTGTTTGCGCTGAACAAGGGCAAATTGTTCTCTTGTCAATTTATGATAAGTCAGAGCAGAGCACAATTACTGATAACGAAATCAAACGCTTAATGCAATTGGCAAAAGAGATATAATTGTTGTTGAACCTTTAAACTGACAGCCTATGGGCTAAGGTGGATATAACCTAAAACCTAATGATTATGAAGAAACAATTCTGGAAGAGCGATACCGATGCTTCGCTGATGCTTGCTGCGGCCTTGTTTGCCAACATTGTAGGTACAGAAGCCTATCAGCAAATAAAGGCACAACAAAAGGGGCGCTCGAAGTCAGATTGATTCGGGCGCCCTTGTTTTTTAAAATCAGAAATTACTTACTTGCCGAAATAGCGCTTCAGCAGACCAGCGAAGCCTGCACCGTGGCGAGCCTCATCCTTTGCCATCTCATGAACGGTGTCGTGAATAGCATCGAAGCCAGCAGCCTTTGCGTTCTTGGCAATGCGGAACTTATCCTCGCAAGCGCCAGCCTCAGCAGCAGCACGCTTCTCCAGATTGGTCTTGGTATCCCAAACGCACTCACCCAGCAACTCAGCGAAACGAGAAGCATGGTCAGCCTCCTCGAAAGCATAGCGCTTGAAGGCCTCAGCAATCTCGGGATAGCCCTCGCGATCGGCCTGATCGGCATCGTCCTTCAGTTCAGAGAACTTTGAGGCAGGAGCCTTACAGATGGGGCACTTCTCGGGAGCTTCATCGCCTTCATAGATATATCCACAAACGGCGCAAATAAACTTTTTCTTCATAATCCTTACTTTAGTATTTGGTTAGTAATAGGGTTTAATTTTTGCAAATTTACAAAGAATTTACGAATCCCCCAAATATTTTAAGGATTATTTTCTTTTGATTATAGCAAATAGTCTATTCTCAGCATCAGACATCTCTACGAGACAGGTACCAATCCATCGTTGTTCCAATTAAGATTCCTCTTCAATTATCTGCTTTATCTGCTCAATACTCAATTCGGTCTCTTGGAAATCTGCAAACCTCCAGATATCATAAAGAAAAGAAAGTGCAATAGAAACGACGCATACATTTATCCATATCTGATTGTTCGCATAAAACATAAGATTTGCCAGCATTATCAATGCTACAACTATCTCTGCGCCTATCCTTCTTATACGTCCTGAATGCATGACAAAACATATCTTGCAGAACCAATAGACTATAACAGTAACGACAGCACCGATAGCCGCTTTAAAAAGATTTACGATTACTACTGATAAGAACTCTGACGGGACAAACCTCACAGCTCCGTTAGTTCCATAATCTACATGACTATCTGTTGTTCCACAAAGCAACCATATCGAGACAACAAGCATTGAAACATATAGCAGAAGAGATTGCAAACATGAACAGAATACCTGCCCCAAACCCGTCAAGTTTCTCTGGCAATAGCCAATGCCCGAAATAGTTCGACACACTAACAACAACCCACACAACTGTTGCCCACCACATCACTTTGAATAATGCCGGAAAGCGACATTCCAACTTGTTAACCTTCATCTTTTCCATTTCCTCTTTTTTTTTGCAAAGATACGGATATAATTCTGTATCACCAAACGATTTTCCTCCACAAGGCTTGTGAAAAATCATCCATCATCCATCTTCCATTAGCCCTCAGACATCATTACGAGACAGGGGCCTGTCACCGAGTGTCTCTCCGAATCCCCCAAACTTTTTGAAGTTTTTTTTGATTATAGCTTATAGTCTATTATTCCCCAAAGCTATTCAGCCACTCCATCAGCTTATCCAGCGCAGAGGATTTGTGAACATCTGTTTTATCGACAAGCGGCTCTGGCTCTGGTGCCGCCTCCACCTCGAAAGGCAACTCCTGATCCTGTGCTATAACGTCAGCCATCTTCTTTACCACAGGTTTATAGAGTTTTGGAATCAGTTCCTCATAATAGCTATCCTCTTTCCACTCTCCACTTTCCTCTCTCCACTCTCCACTTTCCTCTCTCCACTCTTCGCTTTCTTCCAGTCCTGTTGCCAAGATTGTCACCTTCGCATCCTCACCCAGCGAGTCATCCGTAGCCGTACCCCATATCACGTCGATATTCGGATCCAGTTGATCAAAGAAATCATCTATCTCCTGCAGTTCGCGTACGAAGATAGGATGTTCGTCGCTGGCATAGATATTAAACAAGATACGCTTCGCCTTTCCTATATCGTTGCCGTAAATCAGAGGCGAGTCGAGGGCATTCAGGATGGCCTTCTCCACGCGATGCTCTCCGCTGGCACGTCCCATCGCCATAATAGCCCCACCGCCATTCTTCATCGTTGTCTCCACATCGCGGAAGTCACTCTTGATACCTCCGTCGCTGGGTAGCGTAATCAGTTCCGATATACCCTTCACGGCATCCATCAATATATTGTCGGCCTTTAGGAAAGCATTCTTCACAGAGATATCTGAATCGGCATACACATCGCACAGACGCTCGTTGTTCACAATCAACAGGGCATCCACATTCTTTCTCAGTTCGTCAACGCCTTTCAGTGCTTTGATGATTTTCTTTTTCTTCTCAAAATAGAAAGGAATGGTCACCACGCCTACCGTCAGCATACCCATTGCCTTCGCGACACCAGCCACCACGGGAGCAGCACCAGTACCAGTACCGCCACCCATGCCTGCCGTCACGAATACCATCTTCGTACCGTCACTCAGCAATTTCTCGATGTCAGCTACAGTTGTCTCTGCCTCACTCTTTCCCAGTTCTGGATTACCACCGGCACCCAGTCCAGAGTCACCCAACAGTATCTTCACTGGTACCGGCGAACGTGATAGTGACTGACTATCCGTATTACAAACGGCATATGTCACGCCATCCACGCCTTCATTATACATGTTCCTGACAGCATTACAGCCACCACCTCCCACGCCAATCACCTTGATGATGCCTTGCATCTTGTCCTTCACATCACCAAACTGCTTCAGTATCTCATTCACGTCTTCCATATCTCAACTCTTCACTTATCACTTCCACCAGTTCTCTTGGCAGTGTTATCACCTTCAGTCTCTCGTACCATATTCGTCCTGCTATATGCTTCTTCGTATGACTGCTAATGAAGTAATAGCTCGCCCTGTACTCATCCATCAGTTCCAGAAAAGCCTTTTTGATACGCGAGCATTTCTCGTTTATAGCATTATCCAGTGGATTCACCAGCTTCTCTACGCTTTCCTCAATCTTCTCTTTATCCATCCAGCGAGCAGTCTGCATATAATAGCCCGTCAGTTCCTCCCTGTATTCAGCCAGTCGTTTAAACTCAATGCCTTCAGGATGAGCCAGGAACAGCAGATACACCGCTTTGTGTACAGGCTGTAGCTCTACCTCCTGATGATAGTCAGCCAACACGAATCTATAGTCCTTTGTGATTACCAGTCTCGACAGCTTTCCCCGTGCCGCTTCTATGCGCAGTTCCTCCAGCAAAGGCACACCGATAGCCCTCAGCAACAAATCCTTCCTCTCTGCCGCCATCAGTTGCTCCGTCAGTCGTTTCACCTCCAGAGCCATCTCTTCCGCTGTCTGCTGTTTCTCAATCACGCTGCGAAGGTACAAAATTATATCGATATCACAAAATTACCGCAAGGCTTGCGAGAATTCTTTTAACCTTCAACCATATCAAGGAATTTGTCTTTTATTTCCCTAAGATCCTTCGTCAGAATATCATCGCATTGCTTGGCGATTTCCTCTGGTATGGGATAGACACACGCTGCGATAGCACCTGCCATAGCACCGATAGTATCAGAGTCACCACCAAGAGAAATAGCCAGTCGTATCACCTCTTCAAACGAGTTACCCTCTAAAAAAGCGATGATTGCCTCCGGCACACTTCCCTGACACGACACATCGAAATAATAGTCAGGACGAATCTCTTCTATCGTTCTGTTCAGGTCATAGCCAAATGCCTCCTCTACATACGCTTTGATCTCTGCCTTCGACTTCCCCTCTTTTGCCAAGAATACACATACCGCTATGGCCTGTGCCCCCTTCACGCCCTCTGGGTGATTATGACTCACCGATGCCGTGATAGCAGCCAGACTCAGAGCCTCATCCAGACTTTTGGCATATAGTCCAACAGGACTCACCCTCATGCCAGCACCATTGCCCCAGCTATGATAGGGCTGCGGATTATCCTCGTAAAGCCACCCCAAGAATCTCCCACCATAGCCAGCGTCAGGATGTTTTCTTCCCAACTCCTGCATACATTTTGTAAGTTGGGCCACACTATGGTTTTCGTCCTCAATTAACCATTTTGCCACTGACAGCGTCATCACCGAGTCATCCGTAAACCTCGACTGCGGCGTAAACAACTCAAAGTCCGTAGACTTCGTATTTGCGAACTCATACACCGACCCGATGATATCACCCGCCAGTGCGCCTAACATTTTTACTTTTCCCATTTCCTCTTATTTTTTGCAAAGATACTAAAAAATCAATATATCCTATTAAAGTCGTCGCCACTTTGATTCCAAAATATTATATCCTCGATGCCCATCTATTTCCATGAAGTTTTCTTCCATTGATAATTACTGTTCCCAGAGTCTCCGTACCGTTCTTTTCTAATCTGCCATTTCACCCATTGCTGATCACTCTTAGTTGACTGATTGAACACCTGTGCTATCATCATTTTATCTTTTCCAGCCTTATACCGTTCGCGCAGTTCCTTTCTGGCTAAAGAAACATTACCACCTTTCTTGTCCTGAAATTCCAGGATGAGTTTTTCTGTATCTTCCGTCTTGATTCTCTCCTCACGCTTTCCTACCTTGTCTGCAAATAAAACCTTGAAGACGCTTTTCCTCAGTTTGTCATCCACCCATTTGCTGCGATACAGCTTCACTAATTGTTCTCTTGTCAGGTTTGGCAACACCTCCTGACACGCTCTTAACTCATTCTCATTTCACCCTGCATGATGGTATTTCCGGCATTGCGCCATAATATACTCGTAGTCTGTCATAACTTCATTGTTTATATTTGTTCTTCCTTTACTTTATTTCTCTCCATCTCTGTAATTATAGCACGTTGGGCTGTGAAGAAATCTTCAAGCGTACTTCTCAGATAAACTTCTATGTTAGGTATCTGTACGATAAACGGAATGTTTTTCTTTAAGTGTAGTCCAAAGACTCTTTCCTCTTCATTTGTAGAATATAAGGCTGTACAGTTAGCATACGCATTCACATAGTTTACCGCTTTCTGCATTCTGGCGAATTCCTCTATGTCTGCATCCATAGAAATCTGATACCACCATACGTCATATATGGTGATAAACGGACTATCGTTACTGCAGGCAATAAAGAATTGCTCACCCTGATAACTGAAAAAAATTCTACCAGTATTTTCCTCCGCCAGAGGCTCACTTCCTATGCTCCTTAGTATACGCATAACCAACGTCCTTGTAGGAACTATCTCACGCTGTTCCTCCTCTGAATAGTCTATGCTATCGTCCTGCTCATTAATTCTACTTTTGTAGTAGAAGAAGAGCGTATACAATCCTAACCCTACCAAAATCGTTAATGTTGCTCCCATATCAATAAAAGTTTGGTTGCAAAGATAGGTTTTTCTAACTCCGCCACCAAACGATTTCCCTCCACAAGGCTTGTGAAAATGAAAGATTATTGAAATTATTGATTCGATAATTTGCGAATTCCAATTCTTTTGCTTACCTTTGCACGCAGATATCGTAATAAGCAACATGGTTGTAACATTCAATGAAGACTATTTAGAGAGGCTTTACTCTAAGGGAGAGACAGAAATAAAGAAACTAAGATTCCAGCCTCAAATTATCAGAGGTTATCAGAAAGCGGTGAAATACCTAATTCAGGCTAAACGCAAAGAGGACTTATACCCATTCAAGTCTTTGCACTTTGAAGCTCTTCATGGAGATAAAGAAGGGCGTTTCTCTGTAAAAGCCAATGATCAATATAGGGTTGAGTTCACGCTAACAGAAACTGAGGACGAGCCAGTGGTCACGATATGCAACATTATGGAATTATCCAATCATTATAAATAAGAGATACATATGGATACGATAAAGATCAAGGAAAGCCAGATTGCCAACAACATGACATCATCTATGCTGATACATCCAGGAGAGATGATAAAAGATGAAATTATCGCTCGTGGTTTAACGCAGAAAGGACTCGCAGAGCAGATGGGAGTCTCCTGCACTGTATTCAATGAGATTCTCAATGGCAAGCGCCCTGTTACTACGGAATACGCACTATTGTTAGAGGCCGCTTTGGGTACCCCAGCCACTATATGGATTGGTCTTCAGGCAGATTACAATATGCAGAAAGCCAAGCAAGACAAGTCGTTTATGAAGCGTTTAGAGAATATCAGAAAAATTGCCGCTGTCTTTTAACATCTAACATCTTCCATCATACATCAGCCATCATACTTCTTCCTTTTCCCAGACTACCAAGTCGCGAGGTAGGAAAATTTTCTTGGCTTCTCCACGCTCACCTTTTATATAGTAGCTTTCTGAAAGATTACTGCCTAGCAAAGTGACAAAGATCTTTCTAATACGTGCACACTTCTCGTTGATGGAGTTTAGTAGCGGATTTGTCACATCCTCGATACTTTGTATCGCTCTGTCTGTGAGCCCCCAAGGCCTTATCTCAGAATAAATCTTTGTTAGTTCTTGTCTATAATCAGGCAGATTCTTAAAGACAATGCCTTCTGGGTGTTTAAGAAATAAAAGATATACAGCCTTAACTAGTGGTTCCATCTCAACCTCTACCTGTTTCTCATCAGCCAAAACGACCTTGCAATCCTTTGTCACTATTAACTGGGGGAACAACTCCTTTTCGTTCAGCGCAGCCATAATCTCTGCGTCTTTAACTCCGTAGGCTTTCAACTTACGTACCTTCTCTTTAAGCTCGTCCAAAAGAATAGAGCAATGGAACTGCTCCAATTCTTTCAAGACTACTTCTTTTAATTGTTCGTTCATACCATTCACTTTTAATAACCCATTGCATCCATCATCGCATCATACTCCAGAGGATTACTTGGCATATCACCATACATACCATCAGTCAGAGCATCCCAGGAATCTTCTTCTGTCCACTCATAACCACCACACTCATAAGAGTCATCCTCGTACTCATCATACTCTTCGTAAGAGTCATCATAAAAATCTCTTGCCATACTCATGCATTAATTTCAACTAACAGAACACTATATTCTGTTTTTTATGCAAAAGTATAGCAAGATTGCGAACGCTATGTTCGTTGACAAAAAAAATGGGAGTGTGCTAATATGCTTTTACGAAGAATTCCTTCATTATCATTTCGCCTCTAGTCTTCGGATCCCATCCGTTATAAAAAATAACGTCGTCACCATTGACTTCTTTAACTAAACCCAATAAATTTATTGCAGAAATAGTTCTTGGCATCGTGTTTTTCCATGTTCTCGGCTGGATTTTATTAAACATTGGAGAGGGAAATTGATAAAAGATCATCTTAGCACTATGTCTTATTTTAAATAAGGTTGACACCAAAAGTTCAAAAAAGTATGGTGAAACAACCGAAAGAAAGTAACTATGTAAAGTCTTCAAATCGTATAAACGA
>CACZZQ010000039.1 GCA_902785695.1 uncultured Prevotellaceae bacterium
GTCCGTTTGCATACTCATGGGGACGAACCTCCACCTTCACAATCTCTTGCTTCAGCAGGGCAGAGAGGATGGTGCGTGCGATGCGCTCGTCTTCCATCAGGTATTTGAACACGGTGTCGTAGATAGGGTTTGCTATTGTCATCATGACTGTCAACGATTAAGTTTGATGCAAAGATAAAAAATATTCTCCGAACCGCCAAGCGATTCGGAGAAATTTTGGGTAGATGGTGATTATAAGGCCTTTTACCCCCTGTTTACCCCCTGATTCAGGCCGAAGTAATCATTATTGGTGGATTATTATATCCGTATTAGCCCAACTTCGACATAAGGTTCAAAGTTGGGTTAAGAAAAAAAGTGAACATTACTAATGCCTAATGACCACTTTGCGCCGATTGACGATGTAGAGGCCTGATGGCAACTCTTTTCTTGCTACGTTCCAACAAACATTTTTGCAAATCATCCGACCGTGTAAATCCAATACATTGCAGGAGATGGTTTTCTTTTCTGTTTGCACAACCGATGTAGTCTCTGTTTCTCCCGTGAAATTTACAACGATTCCACTTTCCCAATCCGACTCCGTGACCTCTGCCGACAGCGTGTCGGCCACCTCGCCCCTTGCATGAAGTGCTCCTAATCCGAGAAACAGGAATAGCTGAAATCCTATTATGATATGCCGATTCATCATCATAAGCCTTGTTTTTCAAATACGATAATTACCATCCGCCTATTTCGCCGCCGATATCGATCTTCGACTGCTCTGGATTCTTGTCGAGTGTGACGGTAATCGTATGGCGCATACCTTGTTTCAGGGAAATTTTCCCTTCCATCAGATAGCTCACTCCTTCAGTGATTACCTCTACTAATGGCCGGCGGGTTGTGATATTCTGAGGCACCACGATGGCGGTGTACTCGGCAGCTGACAGTTGTTTGGCTTGAATACTACCCGTTCCTGCATAGTCATCCTTGGCCACATCGCCTGTAGAAAGGTCTATCACGGCTTTCGTCACCGTACTATGGATATACACTTTCGTATCCGCAGGTATGTCGCCAGTATAGTTCTCACCCTTCAATAGTTTGACAATGACGCATGACATCTTATGTCCGAACTTCATTGTAACAGGTGATGCCGAAGCCGTGACAGACGTAACACCAGCCCACAGGAAATCGCTTTGGCTAAAGCCCTGCTGTGTGCTCTGGTCTTCCTGAAGCTGAAACGAGTAGTCGCTGATATCGTTGACGGTCTTGGAATAGGGATAGTAGGCATATACATTATGTTGCCCCTCATTCCAGTACACCTTGCGCCTCGAAGTCCACGACGTGCCATTGTAAGTAAACAACTCATTGTTCACCTCATTGCCGCCAATCTGTAACGGCTCATCGGCTGCCGTCACATAGACACCGATTTGGTCGGTATTCTCAAAGGCAGTCTCTGTGGCACGTGTTTGAGCCGGATGTACGAACTGCAACTGTATCTCGCCTTCATCCGCTACATAAGTCTGCTGTTCTGTCTCGTCGTTACTGCAGGCTGTCAGCATCATAGCTGCAACAGCCCAAAAGAAAAACTTGCTTTTATTCATAGTCCTAATGCTTTTTTCCTTAGTTCTTTTCTGATGCTACGCACTTTGTCGCCCACTTCGCGGAAGCGTACAAGGGAGGGCATTTGATGGTTGCCATCGGTGATTGGTGTCAGACTTTCAATGTCCGATTCGACTACACGTGTCACCGTTGTCGGTCCCCACTCAAAGGTATCTTGAGTCCTGAAGTCTTCCATAGTCCAACTTTCTCCAGCGTATTCCTTGATGCGCTTCCAAATAGCCAGTCGGCTTGGCGTATTGTAATATGGTATGCCGTAGTTCATACACGAGTTTGCTTCTGGTCTATAGATAAAGCGGGTGTAGCCGTAGCCACCTTCGTACACATCCACGCGGTCGCTATAGTCTGGATCGAAGATAAACTCGGCCCAGGGTACATCGTGAAGTTTGCCTGTGGTAGCCAGATTTGCATACCAGCCACGTCCATGCATTTCCTCTACATATCGCCTTACACTGGTTGGTGCAAAGGCATTCTTGTAGATAGCCTCATCTCCCAGTTTGCCGAAAGCATGACCACCTGCCTCATGCTGTACGGTGCCACGTGTGTCGCGAGGGTAGGGCGTTTCTTGAGGTGGACAGATAGCGATGCCGATGTTGCCTTCGTGATCCAACACGCTTTGGCCTGTATAGTCTGTAGAGTTAGGAATCAGGATGAGGGTTGAACGCCAAGCATTCTCACTCTTCAGAGGCGTTTTTTCAATGGCATAATCTAATAGGTCGTCGTATTCTGCCACGAGTCCTTGACCAGGCCCATGTGAAAGGGTACCGAAGTGATTGTTAACATAGGTGTACATGGTGTTCACACCACGTTCCTGACTCAGTGGGAAGGTAACATAGACATTGAAGTAGTCGCGCATCGACCTATAGGGTTCGATGGCAAAGAAACTCTCCATCTGATAGTTCACCAAGTCGAGGTATTCGCCATTACTGATGGTCTCGCCATCCCATCCGTCACCAAGGAACACGATGTCAATGCCACCACGATTCCCCTTAGTAGCTGTCTGTAGCGTCAAATAACTATCCTCCTCATGTTCGTAATCATACTGTGCTATCTTGCATTCTGTGGTCTGCACTTTACCTTGGGCGTCGGTCATGGTGAAAATGATATTACCTGTGCGATTGCCAGCTCCATGAGCCATCTGCATGAAGTTCAGGGTGAGCTGGGTCTTGCCTGTGCCAGATGACGGGGATACCGTTACCCACTCAGGTTTATCTTCTATCGTCCATGGACCATCAGCATTCAATACTAACGTTTCAGTATGTATGGCGTTCAGAGCCTGTGCCTGAGCTGGACGGCATACAAAATTGCTATATTCGGCTATGCGTTTGAATTCCTTCCAGCCTGGTGCATTGCGGTATTTCTCCACGCAACCCTTTGGCACCTCAACGGTAAAGTTGTCTTTTGGAACGCCATAAAACACATTTTCTAAGCACACAGGCGGCTCCTCGGCCTGACAGATTATAGAGGTAAGACTGTAACAGTCGCGGAAGGCATCATTTTCAATAAGTACAACATCTTTTGGAATAACGATGCCAGAGAGCATGGAGCACCCTGCAAGTGTTCCTGGTCGTATTTCAACCATTTTCTTGGGGAAAGTAAAGACACCTTGTAGACGGTTACAACCCTCAAAGGCACTACCTTGTATAAAGTCTATATCATCATGTAAGATAATACTATTGATTTTTGAATCTGCAAAAGCCGCACCACTAATCTTAGTGCAAGTAGTAGGTATTCGTACTTCGCCACGAATTTCTGACCATGCAATAAACCACCAAGGAATCTCTGTAATGCCTTCAGGAATGTTGATGGCCGTACATTGAGTGTATGCATAGCCGCCAGGATCCTTTAGCCCCTGTGGGATGTCGATGGTGCCAGTCAGGGTGGAGGGCAGGCCGCCTAGAACTTTTATAGATTTGGGAATATAGGCGGTGCCACGAGCATTGCGTATGCCTGCATTCCATTCTACAAGACCTTCTGGCAGACGAAATTCATCTTCCATGTGAAGATCCATGCCCCTAACTATTTTCAGAGTAGATGGAAGTGTGTTAATTTTTGCCTCGCCTACGCCACCAAAGTCTTGAATGACTTCAAGTCCTTCTGGTAAATTAATGGTGGAAATAATACATGTCGAACCAAACGCATCAATGAGATATTTAATACCTTTTTCTGGCAATACCAAGTGGCGGGCTGTGAGGTCACGGAAATTACCAATGGTGCTATCTTCCATTTGTACTCGTAATAAACTGAGACGGTTGAGCTTCTTCATTTCCTGAGCTGTGAATGTACGATCTTCCCAGTTCATTATTCCGCTTATACTGAGATTTTCCACCTTAGTATAGTCAATGCCCATCTCTAGCATTTTTTGTTTTAGTTTTCCTGGTTCAGAATTTTCTACATGTAAATACTGATGAACTAAGCCTTCATGTAACGCAGCATCATCGCTCCATGGAGTTATTGCCTCATCAGCAAGCGTAAAGGTGAACTGTCCAGTAGTCGTGTTGCGGTCAACGGTGATAGTGAAGTTGTGCATACGCCCCGAAAAGAAGGTCATTGGCTCGGTCTTTTTCAAACTGTAGCTCTGTCCGTCAATGGTGATGCTTACCAGTGTCTTTCCTGCTTCTACCGTCTGTGGGAATACCAATGCACGATATGTTCCCTGATAAGGCATAGGCAGGATATTAGATGCTTCTCCAGATTCCTTGACAATCGTCTCACCAGTCAGCAAATTAACAGTACCGGCTAATCGAGTATTTTTAACAAGAACGGTTTTATTCAAGTCTGCCCATTCTGTAGCTGTAAAACCCTCGCCTTTCTCTAAACGGATACAAACACCTGCCATCACGTGGTGGAACTGTAGCATTACTGTTTCAGCCGTAGGCATCACCTTTTCTTGTTTGGCGATAAGTAGGTCACTTACGGCATAGCCAGCAGAGGTGGTTGAGGCTCCCTCTGTTTCCTGATGCTCAGCCACGGAGAATGAATAATCTGTAATAGAATTCAACTCATTTACAAAAGGATAGTAAGCATAGAAGTCAGCAGGTGTTTCCTTATCAGCCCAAAATAGCTGATAATTGGCTTTCCATGTACCGTCTTCCTGCATCTGGAACAAAGTGTTGGATGCGCGGTTGCCTCTCAATGCAGGTGTGCCAGGTTCATCGGCTTCATAATCAACAACAAACACGCCAATCTGGTCGCCCTCCACGAAACCACTGCCAATGGTAGAGCGAGTTTGTGTTGTGGCTCCTGGATAGGCCGACTCCAACTTTATCTGTCGTGCCTTCATAGAACCTTCTGGCCCACCAATTTCATCGTGCTCTGCACAGCTTATTATGCCGAAAAGCACACAAATAGTATATAGAATCTTTTTCATCGCTTACCTCCTTTCTTCTTCAAATAGTCCAAAGGCGAACCTTTACGGATTATCACACCATGATGCTCGCTATATTTGTGCCCCTGCCATGGTGTGCTGCCACGAGTTAAGAACTTGTCACCCATCTCTCGGCTGTCATGAGCCACGAAATCCTCAAAGTCGAATGTCTCACCGGCATAATCTTTAATACGTTCTACGATAGCCTGACGTGAGACTGTGCTGAAATAGGGCACGTTGTTGTTCATACATGAGTTCACTTCTGAGCGATAGATGCCATCTGCATGCATGTGCGAACCTTCGTAGATGTCAACGATGTCGCTGTAACGGCGGTCAAATATCAAGTGTCGCCACTCAATGGTCTTGTACTTACCTGTGAGCGACACATTGCGAGCCCAACCCAAGGACTTCATGCCCAGTACAGCGTCACTATGAGTACAACAATCACAGCCGCACTTGTCTATGTGGTTGCGGTGGTAGATGTACTCGTCATCGAATTTTCCAAAACCATGCCCTCCTGCCTCATGTTGTACGATGCCACGTGCATCGTAGGGGTAATTGGTGCTTTCGAAATAGGGACAAACAGCAATAGCAGCCCCTGAGCCATAGAGCATCGTCACGCCTTCGTATGCATTGGCATTAGGCACGGCAATGATAAGCGAGCGGTCAACGTTACTTGATGACACGGGACATTGTTCTACATCCTCCAGTACATAGCGCATACACTCTAAGAAATCGAAGCCCAGACGCCCATTGTTTTCTACACCGTAGGTGGTATTGAACTTGGGCTGTCGCCACAAATCAGGATTATCGTGAATGCCGCTTTCGTAGCTCATAGCCACAGCAGCCGACACGTTGAAATAATCTTTGTATGTCTTGTAAGGTTCTACTGCAAAGAAATATTCCATCTGCTGCTGCATCACCGTAAGGTAGGTGCCGCGGGCTATGTCTTCTGCATCATAGCCGTCGCCCACAAAGAGAATGTCGATACCTCCACGGTTCCCCTTGGTAGCCTTCTGCATGGGGATTATGCCGTCCTCTTCATACTCATAATCGAACTGCTGTACCAGATAATCGCAAGTGATGGGCTGCCCTTCATCATCGAGGCGATCCAGCTGGAATACTACTTTGCCCTCGCGGTCACCTTGGTTGTGAGGCATGGCATCGATGGTGACTTGTATTTCTGTCTTTTTATAACCGGAAGTCTTGTCGAGGTGAATCCACGAAGGACAGCTTACCATCTCCCAGTTGGTGTCAGCGTTGATAACCAACTCACGCACATTGCTCTTATTCAATAGTTTGACCTTCATAGGGCGGCACACGAATTTCTGGTCGCTTGAGATACGTTTGAATTCGCACCAGTGGGGCGCATTCTTATAGGCTTCCACTGATCCTTTTGGTACGATGAGTGTAAAGTTATTTTTTTCTACGCCACTGAAAGTACTTCCGGTTATCTCTGGCGGGTTCACAGCCAAGCACTCAATGTAGTCGAGCGAATAACAACCAGCAAAAGCTTCGTCTTGAATTCCGTCAAGACCAGCAGGAAGTATGACGGCGGTGAGTTGCGGGTTAAAACGAAAAGCACCATTTCTAATCTGCTTGACAGTCGATGGAATGTAGAGCGTATCTATCAGGTTTTCCATATAGCAAAATGCTCCATCTTCAATCACTTCAATGCCCTCTGGTATCTCGATATGTGAGAAACCTGTACCCACAAATGCGTTTCCATGAATTGTCTTTGTTGTTTTCGGGATGTGTAGTGTCCCTATCATTTTACTTGCACCCCAGAATGCATTATCACCAATCTCTTCCAATCCCTCAGGCAAAACAAGTGAAGTAAATGTATGATCCCATGAGGGTCCACTACCAATCGTTTTTACACCTTGGGGTATTATCAATGGGCCTCCGATTTGCTCTGGGAATGATCGAGGCCAAAATGTCGTAATGCCTTTAGGCACTCTAACACTGCCTTTCATAAATTTGCAACCTTCAAATGCACAATTGCCCAAATATGACAACCCCTCAGGCAGGACTAACTCATTCTGGAAATAGCATTGTTCAAATGCACCATCACCGATATATTCCACCGTTGAAGGAATGTGCAATTCACCTGTCAAAGGCAATTTATAATCAGGGTCATAATTAGAGAATGCTTTCGTGCCAATATATATCAAACCTTCAGGAAGAATAAGCGACCCACTAAGAGCTGTTGAATAAAAAGCCTCTTCACCAATAGCTCTTAGACTATCTGGAAAAACGAAATAGCGCAATTGATGCATTCCTCTAAAAGCCTTATATGGTATGACAAATTCAGACTCGTTTCCCATAAAATTATTCACCGCCCCGTAGGTATCTTTTACCCAGTTGCTGCCATAATATCCTGTCTGTCCATACACACGGCATTCTTTCAAATTCAGTGCCTGTAGGTTTGACATGCTATCGCGCATAAACTCGAAGTTGTTCGGATAGCCCCAGCGATCTCCTGCATCATCGAAAGAACCTACCAGCTTAAGGCTAGTGATGGCAGAGGGCTTCAGCCCCTTCTCTCGCAGCAGTTCATCTAAATACTGACCGCATTTAATCTCCAGCACCAGATACTCCCTTGCGGTGCCATTATGACTTTCTGGGTCGTTCTCCCAAGGGGTGATGCTCTCGCTAAGCAATGAGAACTGATAGTCGCCTTCTGGCAAGCGTTTATCTACCTTAATGGTGAACTTATGCAATTTCCCTGGATAATAAATCATGTCCTCATTGCGCTGGAAATGATAGCTTTCCCCGTCTACAGTGATATTAATCAGCGTTTTATCGGCTTTTACCGTCTGCGGAGCCACTACTGCTCGCCATGCATCACCCCGTTGTTGAGGCGTAATGCTGGCAGTTGTTGCATTTCGACTGACACCCACCAGGCCTGTACCTAAATTAATATAGGTGTTAAGTGCTGTATTTTCCACCAACACTGTCTTCTCCAAAGTGTCCCATTCGCCTTCTGCAAAGGATTCTCCCTCAATAAGTTTTACCTGTACTCCAGCCATCAAATGATGATGCTTCAGGTTAATGGGGGTACCAGGAGCGATATCTTCGGATTTCGCCCAAAGGAAGTCACTTGCTTCATAACCAGAGAGTTTACGACCAGTAGTAAGATTGTCGCGCTGATTACGTTGGATACTGAACGGATAATCCTCGACGCTCCGCAGGTCAGCATCGAAGGGATAATAGCCGTATGCATCCACATGAGTCTGCTTATCGCGCCAATAGAGTTGATAAGAGCCAGTCCACGTGCCTTTGTCGGCATCGTAAGTGAAACGTACGTTGTCGGCATGGTTACCCACCACCTGAAGTGGCTGGCCCTGTCCGTCTTCACGGTTCACTATATAGACACCAATCTCATCGCCAGTGGCAAAGCCGCCGTCACTGGCACGTGTTATGTATTGCTGTTCCACCTGCGCCAACACCTGCAATGGCTCGCCCGTGGAAGCGGATTCCATCCACTCATTATTATCGGCACAGGCCGATAACAATAGGGTGGACAGAATGGCGATATACTTTTTCTTACTCATCAACTCTAAATATTAACAATTAATTGACGGTACCACCGAAGTCCTCATCAACGACATCCCAGTCGCCGATACCGATATTGATGCCACCAGAGGTCTTCTTCATGGTCACGGTGATAGTGTACTGCTTGCCACTTTCGAAGGTCATGGCACGGGTCAGCGTATAGTTGGCATTATTCCAAGTAACGGTGACAATACCTGTGCTGGCTACCTGTTGTGGTACCACCACAGCACTATACTGCAAATCCTGTTCTTTCAAGGGCGTGATACTGGATGCATTACCAGAAGCCGTAACAGTACCATTAGAAAGGTTGATGGTAGCCTGTGTGCGAATACTGTTCAGTCGTACGCTCAGTGTTCCGTTGTTCAACTCGTCGGCAGTAAAACCTTCGCCGGCAGCTACTTTGATGATGGCACGGGCAAAGAGATGGTTCAATGTCAGGCTAAGCACATTGTCGGTAGGTCCTTGCTCTGCCAACTTACCCCACAAGAAGTCACTCTGTTTTTGGGCAGCAGCAGTGCTTTGGTCGGTCTGTGCCTGGAAGTTATAGGCGAAGGCATCAGTCAAACCTGCGTTGTAGGGAGCATAGCCGTAGAAATCGGCCACCGTGGCATTGTCCTTCCAGAAAATCTTACTTTCTGGTGTCCAAACGCCTGCTCCGTTCGACTGCAACAACATATTGTTGATATAGTTGCCCGACTGCTGCATGGCACCATAGACCATGAAGATGCCTACCTGGTCTACAGTCACAGGAGTTTCGTCTGAAGCGCGTGTCATCAGACGAACTTCCTTCGCCTCACCTGACGTTTTTTCAGTGTCTACTACTTCTTCATCGTTGTTGCTGCATGCAGCAAACATGAGGTAAGCCATACCTGCCAAAATTGCAAAATACTTGTTCATAATCTTCTATTTGTTTTTTATTCTGGTATTTCCATTTTATCAGTTGCAAAGAACTTATCGAGCGTGAATTTCTCGCCACTGTATTCCAAGATGCGCTTCACGATAGCCTGACGGCTTATGGTATTATAATATGGTATAAAGGTGCTCATCACGCTCTGTGCTTCTGAGCGATACATACCGCGTGCATGACGCCAGCCGCCTTCCCACATATCTACCTGCTGACTGTAGCGAGGATCGAAGATGAGGTGAGCCCACGGCGCATCGTTCATCTTGCCCGAAGAAGAGATGTTCTCATAATAGCCACGCTCCTTGCCCCAGTAGTAACGGCTCCAGTCGGCACAGCCCGGACAGGGGCAGGTCTTCATAAATGTGAAGTGATGCACGTATTCTGGCGCTAATTTGCCAAAGGCGATGCCGCCCAACTCATGCAGCACATAGCCACGCTGGTCGTAGGGATAACTGTCCTGACTCTTGCCCATGTAGCAGATAGTGCGCCCATCGTCGCTGATATGAGTGACATTGTCTGGATAATCTACATTACGCAAAACCAAGACGGTACATTCCTGCTTATGCTCATCGCTGATGCCTACGCCATGTGCCTTGGCATAATTCCACACATCATCGTCGCTATAGAATCGGTGTAGTTTGCCTGATATGCCATGCTCAGGAGCACAGGCAATAGCAGTGCTTACGGTGAACCGGTTACGATAGGTCTTATAGGGCTCGCAGGAGAAGAGGTTCTCCATCTGCTGGCGCATATTCTCCAGGTATTGCCCGCTGACGATGTCATCAGCATTGTAGCCCTCACCGATAATAAAGATAGGTATTGCTTTAGCCGCACCTGCCGAGGCCTCTTGCAGTACAATGGTCTGGTCTTCGCGCTGTTCACCACCCACCTGTCGGATATCGGTATAGGTGGTATAACCTTTGTCCTTGAGGCTGAACACCACACGTCCTGTGCGCTCTGTCTCACCAGTTGTCATAGGCTTTACAGTGATATCTACCTCGAACTTGCGCTCTTCATCCGTACCGCTCATGGGAGATACTGTTACCCAGTCGGGACATTCTATAACTTCCCAAGCTCCTTCGGCACGTACGATGCCTTCGCGGGTAGTACCCTTGTCCAAGCAAAGGATGCTGGGGATGTTATAGGCTAACTCGTAGTAGGCGGTAATATTCTGAAACTGACTCCATCCGTCGGTATGGCGATAGAGTTCCACGCTCTGCTCAGGCACCTGCAGCACCACCTTGTCGAAATAGCAGCCTTGGAAAATAGGCCCACCTAATTCGGGAGGTTCCGGGTTTAGACAGATGACCGTTTGCAAAGCACCGCAATCGTTGAAGGCACCCTCGCCGATCTCCGCTACGAACTTAGGGATGGTGATGGAAGTGAGCAGGCTGTTGCCACTGAAACATTCGGCAGATATGCGGTCCAATTTAGATGGTAGGGTAATCTTTGTGAAATAGTTATCACTGAAACATTTGCTACCCATCTCTGTCAGTCGCTCTGGAATAACTAACTCGCCTTCAAAGCCACTGCCTCTAAAAACATTTTCGCCCAAATACTTCAAAGAACTTGGAAGAACTAAGGAAAAGGGACAACTGCCATGTGAGAAGTTCCCGTCCCCAATATACTCCAAGTCGCTGTTGAGTTTTAGTTTTGACAATGCACCACCAAAGGCTCGTGCTTCCAACCGTTTTACACCTTCTGGCAAAACAAGTTCTATCCTATTTTTCAAGATAGGGAAAGCGCATGGTATCTCAGGTATGCCTTGTGGAATTTCTATGGTTCCTGTAAAATTACCTAAACCTGTAAACATACCTTCATACAACTTTGTGAGTTTGGAGGGGACATGAAAAACACCATAGAAATTGTCTAATCCACCACTAAAAGCACCACCGTCAACAAATCGAAGATTGTCAGTAAGCTTCAGCTCACATTTATAGTTGCAATCACCAAAGGCATTGCTTTCAAGGGTATCAAGGGTTGTGGGTAGAATAAGTTCTACACCCGAACCGTTGCAAAAAAGAAACGCATTCCACTCTATCTTAGTCACACCTTCCGGGATTTCGAGTGTGGAGTACATCAAGCCACTATTGCCATAGAACGAATGGCTTCCTATGACTTTAGTCGTCTTTGGCAGCACAAGAGACCTGATGGTGCTGTTGTAAGCAAAGCTTGGAGAGTAGTCATCTGTATATTCCCTGTCATCATTCGGGTTTTTCCTTACTCTTGCATCCTTTAGGTTTAGATGGCGTAACTCTGGCATTTCACTATTCAGAAGGTCATTGTCTGAAGCGTCAATCTCACCTGTTACTTTCAGATTTTGAATGGTCTTATAGTCATAACCAGCATTTGTGATACACTGTTTCAGCGTGCCATACTGCGGACAATGAACAGTGACGTATGCCGTAGCAGTGAATTGGTGGCTCGATTCGTCGTTGACCCAAGGCGTGATGCCATCATCAGTAACGGAAATCTCATAGTTGCCAGTGGCTTCGCTCTTATTGACCGTCATGGTGAAGTTGTGTAGTTTGCCACCCTGATAGACCATGTCGGAAGCGAGCTTGTGGCTGTAGGTCTGGCCGTCGAGGGTGATACTGAGCAACTGCTTGCCTGCGGCGACAGTCTGAGGGATGACCACGGCACGATAAGCCCCCTCCTGACCTCCCACCGTAGGGGAGGAAGAGGCCATGCGGATAGGAACAATCTCACTATTGGCTATAACAGCACCTGTAGAGAGGTCAATAGTGGACGATGTCTTCGTATGGTCAACAAGGACAATCTTCTCAAGTTTCTGCCACTCGGTGTCACTGATGCCCGTACCTTTATTTAAAGACACGCGCACGCCCGCGAGGATATGCTGATATTTGATGACAATCTGATCCTGCGTGAACTCAACACGCCCCTGCTTGCCCCAAAGCAGGTCGCTTTGCTCGTAGCCTGAGAGGGCACCGTTCTCTGCAGGTGTACTCTGGTCGGTCTGCACAGAAAAAGTCCATGCGGTGGGGTCGCTAATATAATTCTGGCCAGGATAATAGCCATAGATGCTGACGGGTGTCTGCTTGTCGCGCCAATAGATAGTGGTGGGCGATGACCAGGAGTAGGAATCGCCATTGTAGGTGTAGAGCACGTTCTGCGCCCTGATATCAGATGAGGAAAGGTCACCTGGTTGTCCATCCTCGTAATCCACGACATAAATTCCCATGCGGTCGCCTGTCACAAAGCCATAGTCATTAGCACGTGTGACATTCTCTTGGTTGATTTGACCACTAAGATTCAAAGACAACAGGGATACCTGGGATGTAGACTCTGCCAACTCATCGCTGCACGAAATCAGTATAGAAGCCAAACACCACACTGCTGGCAGTAGTCGATGCAAAACTATACAAGCCTTCCGTTTTCCGCTCATTATCATTCTGTTTTAGGTTCTATTCTATCACATGGCAGAAACGCGGGACTGTCTTTGCCAGTTCCGTGTGAAGGTCCTAGGAAAACCTAATAACAAGAATAGGGTTACAGCCCCACGTAATACGTGGAAGCCGTCCTGCTCTCTTGTTGTTGTCAACCTTGCTTGATTGAAAATTTCCTAGGTTTTCACTCGCAAGTTTGGAGCATAACGCTTCTCTGCCAGAGTGGATCCTTTCCACTCTCGGCAGCAAAGATAAACAAAATTCTCCGAACCGCCAAGCGATTCGGAGAAATATTTGGTTGGATAGCGAATCTTTTGAGGATACGCTTGCCTTCGGTATCTTACTGATTCACTCTCAGACCTGATGTCAGGTAACACTTGCCGTTAGGCGCGATGATGACAATGCGGCCTCGGAATATCCTGAGATATCCTTGTCCATATTCTGTCTGCAGATGCTGTGGCCAATCATCTTGCCATACTCAGCATCGGTAAAGTTCGACTGCATCCTTGTCCAGTCGCCTTCTGCAAAGAAATAGGGTAAGTGCAGATTCTCGGGAACGTCGAGGGTAATCTTGGCGTAATTCTCGTTGTCCCATCCGAAGGCATTCTTGCACACGGGAGGATTGGGTGCAAAAGATGCGATATTGAAAACTGGAGAGACTCAAGTAGTGGAAAGTAGAGTCCTTACAGTAGGGTCTTGACCGAGTCCTTGTCGATTTTCAGGGTCTCTGCTATGGCATCCACCGATTGTCCGGACTGAACCAGCATCTTGACCAAGCTGCGAAGCTGCCCGTCCTTCTCTGCGAGTAGTGATACTTTTTCGGCGATGTCACGCTCCATACCGTACAACTTGCCCTCCTGTTCCTTGATGATGGAGTAATAT
>CACZZQ010000040.1 GCA_902785695.1 uncultured Prevotellaceae bacterium
AAAGTCGCACTAATCCAAATAGATTTCACTAAAATTAAGTCGAATGATTCAAAAATCGCCCCAAACCCTGAACATTTGTTCAGACTTTCACCCTCGCCCCCCACTTTTCCACCTTTGCCGAGGGCTTTTCCCTCCCTTTTTCGTAACTTTGCAGCACGAATAACAAATAAGCAATATGAAACAAACCAAACTTTTCTTCCTCCTGATTGCCACCCTCGCATTCGTCTCTTGCAGCAGCGACGAACCAAAATTTGTCGATCCAGAGGCACACGAAAAGACTGTGCAACTGAACGAGAAGTATGCTCCGCTGATGGTGGGCACATGGCATTATGAGAAAATCGGAGAACGGAATCGGTATTTCGAGCGACTGACATTCAAGAATGACGGAACATTCACTGGCTTTCGCAAGTGGCAGTGCCGCGAGTTGGTCACTATCAACGGCAGGGAGCAATACACAGACTGGAAGAATGCCGGTCAGCCCATCGGTTGGGGAGATGAGGAAGGACCGATGAACGGTACATTTACGGGAACATGGAAGTTAAGATACTGGAACCCAGAGGGTGAAGGCAGTACAAAGCGGAATTGCCTGCAGCTGGAAGCAAAATACGATGAAGAGCGTAACCATAGGGCCTACTCATACGTTGCCACATTCGATTATGCAGACGAGACAACGCTCCGTTTTCAAGGTTATTATGCCAAGGACGAAGACGGTTGGGTGAATTTCCTGCGAGGAGATGCAAAGCCAAGTTTCTAATTTACCCCATTAAAATTGAATAATCAAATATTTGACCTATAAATCAAAAAAGTCCGCACCAGAACGGTACGGACTTTCATATCAGAGAATTCGTTGTTCAAACTCTTATTCAGCCTTCGGAGCCTCTTCGGCTGCGGGAGCTTCAGCAGGTGCCTCAGCAGCAGGTACTTCTTCAGCCTTAGGAGCTTCCTGAGCAGGAGCCTCGGCCTTAGTAGCCTTGCGTGAACGACGAGTAGCCTTCTTCTTGGTCTCAGTCTTTGCCATCTCGGGATCGAAGTCTACGAGTTCGATGAAGCAAATCTGAGCAGCGTCTCCCTGACGGGTACCCAGCTTAATGATACGGGTGTATCCACCGGGACGGTCGCCTACTTTCTCACTAACAGTAGAGAAAAGTTCCTTGATAGCTTCCTTGTTCTGAAGGTAGCTGAAAACTACACGACGTGAATTAGTTGAATCCTCCTTAGCCTTAGTAATCAGGGGTTCAACATACTTCTTGAGGGCCTTTGCCTTGGCCACGGTCGTAGTGATTCTTTTGTGCATGATCAGCGAAATGGCCATGTTGGCAAGCATGGAAGCGCGATGCGATGCAGTACGACCGAGATGGTTGAATTTCTTATTATGTCTCATTGTTTGTTTTTACTTTTATTGGGCAAATTATGAATTATGCATTATGAATTATGCATTATTCCTTGTCCAGTTTATACTTTGAAATGTCGGTTCCAAACGACAGATTCAGACTCTCGAGCAAATCATCAAGCTCAGTGAGCGATTTCTTACCAAAGTTGCGGAACTTCAAGAGATCAGTTTTATTGTACTGTACGAGATCACCAAGGGTCTCAACATCTGCAGCCTTCAGACAATTCAATGCACGAACCGAGAGATTCATGTCAACGAGCTTGGTCTTCAGCAACTGACGCATATGCAGTACCTCCTCATCAAACTCCTGATTGCCCTCTACATCATTAGTCTCAAGGGTAATCTTCTCGTCAGAGAAGAGCATAAAGTGATAGATAAGGATTTTGGCTGCCTCTTTCAGAGCATCCTTCGGGTGAATGGAACCATCCGTCGTGACTTCAAGCACAAGCTTATCGTAGTCGGTCTTCTGCTCGACACGGAAAGGCTCTACTGCGAACTTCACGTTACGGATAGGGGTGTAGATAGAATCTATGGGGATAACATTCACATCGGTGCAGAACTCGCGGTTCTCATCAGAAGGAACATATCCACGACCTTTATTAATGGTCAAATCTATCTGCATTGAAGCTTTAGAGTCGAGATGACAAATCACCAAATCGGGATTTAACACTTCAAATCCAGTCAGATACTTGCCTATATCACCGGCCTTGAACTCGGTAGAATTCTCAACGGTGATGCTGACTTTCTCGTTCTCGAATTCTTCAACTACTTGTTTGAACCTAACTTGCTTAAGGTTCAAGATAATGTTGGTTACATCTTCCTTTACACCAGGAACGGATGAGAACTCATGCTCAACGCCAGCAATACGAATGGTGTTGATAGCATAGCCCTCAAGCGATGAAAGGAGTATGCGGCGCAGGGCATTACCGATTGTTACACCGAAGCCCGGCTCCAACGGACGAAATTCGAACTTGCCGAATTTGTCGCTGGCTTCCAACATTACCACTTTATCGGGTTTTTGAAATGCTAATATCGCCATTAATTTAATGATTTTTAGTTCTTAGAGTACAACTCAACGATTAACTGCTCCTTAATGCTCTCAGGAATATCTGCACGATCAGGACGGTGCAAGAACTTACCAGCCTTCTGTTGCTCGTCCCACTCAATCCATGCATATTTGCTGTGATTGAAACCAGCCAGAGCATCACCGATAACCTCGAGAGACTTTGACTTCTCGCGAACACCTATTACCTGACCAGCTTTCACTGAATACGAAGGAATGTTTACTACCTTACCATCAACAACGATGTGACGATGGCCTACCAACTGACGAGCAGCGGCACGAGTAGGAGCAAGACCCAGACGGAACACTACATTGTCGAGACGGCTCTCAAGCAACTGAAGCAGCACCTCACCGGTGATACCGTCAGCCTTAGCGGCTTTCTCAAACAAAATGCGGAACTGGCGCTCAAGCACTCCATACGTGTACTTGGCTTTTTGCTTCTCTGCCAACATGACAGCATACTCCGACATCTTGCGACGACGGTTATTGCCATGCTGTCCAGGAGGGAAGTTTCTCCTAGACAAAACTTTGTCGGCGCCGAAGATGGGTTCACCAAATCGGCGTGCAATTTTAGATTTCGGTCCAATATACTTTGCCATAATTCAAAAATATTTCTTTTTTCGTTATTACGATATTACGCTATTACAACATAACGCAATGATTATACGCGACGACGCTTAGGAGGACGACAGCCATTGTGGGGCAGTGGCGTAACGTCAACAATCTCCATAACCTCAATACCTGCACCATGTACGGCACGAATAGCCGACTCACGGCCATTACCAGGACCCTTCACGTATGCCTTCACCTTGCGCAATCCCAGGTCGAAAGCCACCTTTGCGCAATCCTCGGCTGCCATCTGAGCAGCATAAGGAGTGTTCTTCTTAGAACCGCGGAAGCCCATCTTACCAGCTGATGACCAAGAGATGATCTGACCCTCGTCATTTGCCAGTGAAACAATAATATTATTGAAAGAACTGTGAACGTGCAACTGACCAATGGCGGTTACCTTCACATTCCTTTTCTTAGAAACGACTGTTTTCTTTGCCATAACTTTAAACTTTAAACCTTAAACTTTAAACTTTACTTCGTGGCCTTCTTCTTATTTGCAACAGTCTTCTTCTTACCCTTACGAGTACGAGCATTGTTCTTGGTGCTCTGACCACGAACAGGAAGACCATTACGATGACGGACTCCACGATAGCAACCAATATCCATCAGTCGCTTAATATTCAACTGGATCTCACTGCGGAGATCACCTTCAACCTTGAATTCAGCGCCGATAATTTCACGGATCTTGGCTGCCTGATCGTCACTCCACTCGCTGACCTTCAGGTCGCGGCTGACGCCTGCCTTATCCAATATCTTTGCTGAACTACTTCGACCAATACCATAGATATAGGTCAATGCGATTTCGCCACGCTTGTTCTGGGGCAAATCTACTCCAACAATTCTTCACTTTGTTATGCTATTTTAACAATTTTAACCCTGACGCATCTTATACTTGGGGTTCTTCTTGTTGATAACGAACAGGCGACCCTTACGACGTACGATCTTACAATCAGGGGTGCGCTTCTTCAACGATGCTCTTGTTTTCATATCTCTGAATAAATTTATTTGTATCGAAAAACAATTCTTCCTTTCGTCAAATCGTAGGGACTCATCTCTACCTTGACCTTGTCGCCAGGCAGAATACGTATGTAGTGCATACGCATCTTTCCTGAAATGTGTGCTATAATCTGCACACCATTCTCTAGTTCTACACGGAACATTGCATTCGAGAGCGACTCGATAATTGTTCCATCCTGCTCAATAGCGGACTGTTTTGCCATGCTTTATTCTTTAGATTGATTCTATTTCTTCAAATGATGATAAAATCTCGGCCTTTCCCCGGCGCACTAACACCGTATGCTCAAAATGAGCAGCTGGCTTTCCGTCACGGGTGCAGACACTCCAACGGTCTGGTTTCAAATAGATGTCACGTTTCCCCATCGTAATCATCGGTTCAATAGCGATGCACATATTAGCTTTCAGCAGGACACCATTACCACGTTTACCATAGTTGGGTACCTGTGGATCCTCATGCATCTCACGACCAATACCGTGACCTGTCAGTTCTCGAACAACGCCATACCCCTCTGCTTCACAGTAGTCCTGAACGGCACTGCCGATATCACCTATATGCTTTCCTGCCACGGCATTCTCTATTCCTTTGTATAGCGACTCCTTAGTCACCAACAAAAGTTTCTTGACCTCCTCTGAGACCTCACCGACACAGAACGTGTAGCAAGAATCACCATTAAAGCCGTTGAGAAGCGTACCGCAATCGATTGAGACGATATCTCCCTCTCTCAATACAGTCCGTTCATCAGGAATACCATGTACCACAACATCATTTACAGATGTACAGATACTGGCAGGAAACGGCCCTCCATATGGATTGGGAAAACCCTTGAAAGTCGGGACAGCTCCGTGGTCGCGAATAAACTCATCAGCCACTCGATCCAACTGGAGGGTCGTAACACCAGGTTGAATATGTTTCGCTAATTCGCCAAGGGTTTTTCCAACCAGCAGGTTGGCCTGACGCATCAGCTCAATTTCATCTTCAGTTTTCAGAAATATCTTCATTCACTTAGTAAGCGGCAACGCCACCTCGGCCGTGGATACGACCGGAATTAAGCAGACCATCATAATGGCGCATCAAAAGATGACTCTCAATCTGCTGGAGGGTATCAAGTACCACACCAACGAGAATCAGCAGTGACGTACCACCGAAGAACTGAGCAAACTCCTGCTTTACATCAAGCAATCCGGCAAAAGCGGGCATGATAGCGATGAAGGCAATGAAGAGCGAGCCAGGCAACGTAATGCGAGACATCACAGTGTCAATGTATTCAGCGGTATCCTTACCAGGCTTCACACCAGGGATAAATCCATTGTTACGCTTCATATCCTCTGCCATCTGAGTGGGGTTCAGCGTGATAGCTGTATAGAAGTAGGTAAATGCAATAATCAGGATGGCAAAGATAACATTATAGAGCCAGCTTTGGTGATCCATCAACGAACGCGTAAACCAACTTGCCTCCTGAGGATTGGCATACTGAACAATGGCCAGGGGGATGAACATCAGAGCCTGAGCAAAGATGATAGGCATTACGTTAGCAGCGAAAAGCTTGAGGGGAATGTACTGACGTGCACCACCATAAGTCTTGTTGCCAACAACACGCTTTGCATACTGCACAGGAATCTTGCGGACACCCTGTACCAAAACAATAGAGGCGCAAACAACGGCATAAAGAATGATAATCTCGATGAGGAACATCACCAAACCACCACCGGTAGCGGCAGCGAAGCGAGAGCCAGCCTCCTGGAAGAAGGCATTCGGCAGACGAGCGATGATACCAATCATAATGATCAGCGAGACACCATTTCCAATACCCTTATCTGTTATGCGCTCACCCAGCCACAGAATAAACATACTACCTGCAGCAAGGATAATGGTAGCGGGAACCATGAAGACAGGCCAGTCAATGCCCGAAGCAAGGGCTGGACCAACCTGGAACTTCAGGTTAAAGAGGTAACTCGGAGCCTGAAACAGCAGGATTGCTACTGTCAGGTACCGAGTATACGCTGAAATCTTTTTGCGGCCGCTCTCACCCTCACGCTGCATCTTCTGGAAATAAGGTACAGCAACAGCGAGAAGCTGCATAACGATAGAAGCCGAGATGTAAGGCATGATTCCCAGCGCAAAGATAGATGCGTGAGAGAATGCGCCACCCGAGAACATATCGAGAAGTGACATCAGACCGGTAGCAGTCTGATCCTGTAATTTATCCAATCCATTGTAGTCAATGCCTGGAAGCACAATCTTTGTACCGAAACGGTAGATTGCGACAAACAATACTGTGATAAGGATGCGCTGACGCAAATCCTCGATCTTCCAGATGTTCTTGAGGGTATCTATTAACTTCTTCATTTTCGTTTTTAGATTATTGTTGCGTTTCCACCTACTGCTTTGATTGCTTCCTCAGCGGTCTTTGAGAAGGCATTTGCCTCCACGTCAACCTTAGCCTTGAGTTCGCCGTTGCCGAGAACCTTCACCAGCTCCTTGCCGTTGGTCAGGCCAGCTGCCACCAACTCTGCAATTCCTATCTTGGTGAGATTCTTCTCCTCTGCCAGTTTCTGGAGAGTAGACAGGTTTACAGCAAAGTACTCCTTGTGGTTGATGTTCTTAAAACCAGACTTCGGAACACGACGCTGCAGAGGCATCTGACCACCTTCAAAACCAATCTTTCTCTTATAACCAGAGCGAGCCTTGGCACCCTTGTGACCACGGGTAGAAGTACCGCCCAGACCAGAGCCTGGACCGCGACCAATTCTTCGGCGTGAGTGGGTAGAGCCCTCTGCAGGTTTCAAATTATTCAGTTTCATAATCGAATTCTGTTTAAATGTGTGATTACTGTTTAGTCAATAACGGTCACCAGATGATGTACCTTGCGAATCATACCACGGAGGGCAGGAGTATCTTCCTTCTCCACTACCTGGCCGATCTTACGAAGGCCGATAGCCTCGAGGGTACGCTTCTGGTCAACGGGATAACCGATCTTACTTTTAATCTGTTGAATCTTAATTGTTGCCATAGTTATACCTCCTTAACCGTTGAATACTTTGTTCATACTGATACCACGTGTACCTGCTACGGTATAGGCATCACGCATCTGGCTCAGAGCCTCGATGGTAGCCTTTACCAAGTTGTGGGGGTTAGAAGAGCCCTTTGACTTAGCAAGCACATCCTTAATACCTGCGCTCTCAAGCACAGCACGCATAGCACCACCAGCCACAAGACCAGTACCGGCAGCAGCGGGCTTCAGGAAAACCTGAGCGCCACCGAAGCATGCTTCCATCTCATGAGGGATAGTACCCTTGAGCACGGGAACCTTAACAAGATTCTTCTTGGCAGACTCTACGCCTTTAGCGATAGCAGCTGTAACTTCACCTGCCTTACCCAGGCCCCAGCCAATAACGCCATTGCCGTCACCGACAACTACGATAGCTGCGAAAGTAAAGGTACGACCACCTTTGGTTACCTTTGTTACACGGTTGATGGCAACCAGTCTGTCTTTCAGTTCAACATCACTATTTACTCTAACTTTGTTCATTGCCATAATCGTTTAAAAATTAAGTCCACCTTTACGAGCTGCATCAGCGAGCGACTTCACACGGCCGTGATACAGATAACCGTTACGGTCGAAGACAACAGACTCTACGCCAGCCTCCTTAGCCTTTGCGGCAATCAGTTCACCAACCTTGGCTGCCTGCTCAATCTTAGGCATAGCCTCAAGACCCAGAGAAGATGCAGAAGCAAGTGTTTTACCTTCCAAATCGTTAATCACCTGAACGTAAATCTGCTTGTTACTGCGGAACACGCTCATACGAGGACGCTCGGCAGTGCCGAATACGCTCTTACGAATTCTATATTTGATCTTAATTCGTCTTTCTACTTTCTTTGTCGTCATAATCTTTTAACTTTTAACTTTTAACATTTAACTATAAAGATTACTTCGCAGAAGCTGACTTACCCGACTTACGACGGATAACCTCACCCTTGAACAAGATACCCTTTCCTTTGTAAGGCTCAGGCTTGCGGAAAGAACGAATTTTAGCACAAATAAGTCCGAGCAGTTGCTTGTCGCAAGACTCAAGAATGATCTGAGGATTCTGGTTACGCTCCGACTTGGTCTCAACCTTCACTTCCTTAGGAAGCTGGATGAAGATGGGGTGCGTATAACCAAGTGCGAATTCAATCAGATTACCCTGATTAGAAACACGATAACCTACACCCACGAGTTCCAGCTCCTTCTTGTAACCCTCGCTCACGCCAACAACCATATTGTTGACAAGAGCGCGGTAAAGGCCGTGGAAAGCCTGCTTCTGCTTGATGTTCACAGGGCTGTTCTCGTCAACCTCGAAAGATACGTGACCATCCTCAATCTTCACATTGATTGACTTGTCAACTTTCTGAGAGAGCTCACCCTTGGGGCCTTTTACTGTAACGACTCCGTCCTTGTCCTGGGCAACGGTAACGCCAGCAGGAATACTAATTGGCAATTTTCCTATTCTTGACATATTCTATCCTCCAATTAATAGACATAGCAAAGCACCTCACCACCAATTTTCTGCTGGGCGGCCTCTTTGTCGGTCATTACACCTTTAGACGTGGATAAGATAGCGATACCCAGTCCGTTAATAACTCTCGGCATATCCTTGTAACCAGTGTACTTACGAAGACCTGGAGTGGATACACGTTTCAAGAACTTGATGGCGTTCTCTTTTGTTACAGGGTCATACTTCAAGGCAACCTTGATAGTACCCTGAGGGCCATCCTCAATGAACTTGTAGTTCAGAATGTAACCCTTCTCGAAGAGGATTTTTGTGATCTCCTTCTTCAAGTTTGAAGCTGGTACTTCTACAACACGGTGATGAGCCATGATTGCGTTTCTCAACCTCGTCAGAAAATCTGCTATTGGATCTGTCATAAAAATAATTGTTTAATTAATCGGGACTCCCCCGACAATATTAAATAAAAAACTCTTTCTGTTTGTTTACCAGCTTGCCTTCTTCACTCCGGGAATCAGACCGTTAGAAGCCATCTCGCGGAACTGAATACGAGAGAGGCCGAACTGACGCATATAACCCTTTGGACGACCGGTGATCTTGCAACGGTTGTGCAGACGAATGGGGTTGGCGTTGCAGGGAATCTCCTGAAGTTTGCGTGCTGCCTCATAGGCTGCCATTGCACCTTCCTCAGTATTCACGTCAGCGGTAGCGATGATCTTCTTCAGCGCAGCACGCTTCTCAGCATAGCGAGCAACGAGCTTGGCGCGCTTCACCTCGCGGGCTTTCATTGATTCTTTTGCCATAACTCTTAATCGTTTTTAGCGTTCTTGAATGGAAGACCGAAAGCTTTCAGCAGAGCATAACCCTCCTCGTCGGTCTTAGCCGTGGTAACGAAGGTGATGTTCATACCCTGGATGCGGTCTACTGAATCGATATTGATCTCGGGGAAGATAATCTGCTCCTGGATACCCAGTGTGTAGTTACCACGACCGTCTCACGGATACGGGGCAGTGCGATGCGAACGAGCTTCTCAAGGAACTCATACATACGCTCACGACGCAGTGTTACCATTACGCCGATAGGCATCTTCTTACGAAGTTTGAAGTTGGCGATATCTTTCTTTGAATAGGTAGCAACAGCCTTCTGACCAGTGATGGCAGAAATCTCGTTGATAGCCACCTCGATAATCTTCTTATCCTGAGTAGCGTCGCCCAGACCCTGGTTTACGACAATCTTCTTCAGGACAGGAATCTGCATAGCAGAACTGTAGTTGAACTGCTTCTTCAGAGCCGGAGCAATCTGCTCGGCATAGGTATTCTTCAGTTGTGCTGTATTCATTACTTAATCTCCTCTCCTGACTTTTTAGCCACACGAATCACGTTTTTGCCCTCGTGCTTGATAGCAACACGGGTAGCCTTGCCGCTCTTCGGGTCAATCAAACTTAAATTTGAAATATGAATGGGAGCCTCAATCTTCTCGAAGCCACCCTGAGGATTCTTGGCACTGGGCTTTGTGCTCTTGTTGACGATGTTCACACCCTCAACAATAGCACGCTGCTTCTCTACCAAGACCTTCAGCACCTTACCAGTCTTGCCCTTGTCCTCACCGGCCAGGACCATGACGGTATCGTTTTTAAACTATAAACTTTAAACTTTAAACTATTAAAGTACCTCAGGTGCCAAAGAAACGACCTTCATGTTTACTGCACGCAGCTCACGGGCAACGGGGCCAAAGATACGGCTACCACGCAGCTCACCGGCATTGTTCAGCAGCACACAAGCATTGTCGTCGAAACGGATGTACGAACCATCGGCACGACGAATCTCTTTCTTTGTGCGAACAATCAGAGCCTTAGATACTGCACCCTTTTTCACATCACTTGTAGGGATTGCGTTCTTAATAGCAACGACAATCACGTCGCCTACACTGGCATAACGGCGGCGGGTACCACCCAGCACACGAATGCAGAGAGCCTCGCGTGCACCGCTGTTATCACAAACGGTAAGTCTTGATTCTGCTTGTATCATAATTACTTAGCCTTTTCAACAATTTGAACTAATCTCCAGCGCTTTGTCTTTGACAGAGGGCGGGTTTCCATAATGAGTACGGTATCACCTACCTGGCACTCATTCTTCTCATCATGTGCATGGTACTTCTTCGTCTTCTGAACGAACTTACCATAAATAGGGTGCTTCTCCTTGAACTTAGCGGCAATAACAATGGTTTTATCCATCTTGTTGCTGATCACGACACCCTGTCTTGTCTTTCTTAAATTTCTTGTTTCCATCTGGACCATTGTTATTTGTTAAGTTCTCTCTGACGGAGTTCCGTCTTCATACGTGCGATATCACGACGTGCAGCCTTAATCAGTGATGGGTTCTCCAGCGGAGTTACGTTGTGATTGAACTTCATCTGGTTGTACTTGGCAACCTCAGTCTCCAAACGCTCTGCCAATTCCTTGGTCTCAAGCTCCTTAATTTCCTTCGTCTTCATACTAATTAAGCGTTTTTATCGTAGTCACGTCTTACAACAAACTTGGTCTTAACAGGCAGCTTCTGAGCACCGAGGCGCAATGCCTCTTTGGCAACCTCAAAAGGAACGCCTTCCACTTCGAAGAGGATACGACCAGGAGTTACAGGTGCAACCCATCCTGCGGGATCACCCTTACCCTTACCCATTCGCACGTCAGCAGGCTTGCGAGTGATGGGTTTGTCGGGGAAGATGCGGATCCAAACCTGACCTTCACGGTTCATGTAACGATTGATGGCCACACGGGCAGCCTCAATCTGGCGGCTGTCAATCCATTTGGCATCAAGGGTCTTGATACCGAAAGAACCGAAAGCCAGTGTAGTACCTCTGTGGGCGTTGCCTTTGTTGCCGCGTCCATCCTGAGGCCTTCTATATCTTACTCTTTTTGGTTGTAACATGATAGCTTCTTTCTTTAATAATTATTACTTCTTCTTATTGCGGAACTTACGGCCACCATTGTTACCTCCGTTACCACGTCCACCCTGCTTCTCCTGAGCGAAGTTAGGTGCGAGGTCAACCTTGCCGTAAACTTCACCACGGCAAATCCAGACCTTGATGCCCAGCAGACCAACCTTAGTCAGAGCCTCTGCCTGGCAGAAGTCGATGTCAGCACGGAATGTGTGCAGGGGAGTACGGCCCTCCTTAATCATCTCGCTACGTGCGATTTCTGCACCGTTGAGACGACCTGAGATCTGAACCTTAATACCCTCTGCACCAGCGCGCATGGTGTTGGCCACAGCCTGCTTGATAGCACGACGATAAGCAATCTTGCCCTCAATCTGGCGAGCGATGTTAGTGGCAACGATTGTTGCGTCAAGTTCTGGACGCTTTACTTCAAAGATATTAATCTGAACTTCCTTGTCGAAGAGCTTCTTCAGCTCATCCTTCAGATTGTCCACATCCTGTCCACCCTTACCAATGACGATACCCGGACGAGCCGTGCAGATAGTGATGGTAACCAGCTTCAAAGTGCGCTCGATGACAATCTTCGAAACGCTAGCCTTAGCCAGACGCTCGTTGAGGTACTTACGGATTTTCTGATCCTCTACCAGGTTATCTCCGAAGTCCTTGCCTCCGAACCAATTTGAATCCCAACCTCTTACGATACCAAGACGGTTGCTAATTGGATTTACTTTCTGTCCCATTCTACTTATTCTTTTACGTCGTTAGTTTTAGCGTCAACAAAAAGAGTGACGTGGTTACTGCGCTTACGGATGCGATAGCCGCGGCCCTGAGGTGCGGGGCGCATACGCTTCATTGTAACACCCTCGTCAACGAAGATGCGGGTAACGAACAGCTCGCCGGCCTCTGCCTTGCGATCGTTCTTCTGCTCCCAGTTATTGATAGCCGAGCGGAGAAGTTTCTCCACATCAGCGGCAGCAGCCTTCTTCGAGAAGCGTAGCACACCGAGTGCACGGTTCACCTCCATGCCGCGAATCATATCAACGACATAACGCATCTTGCGTGGAGAAGAAGGACAGCCTTTCAGCTTTGCAAAATACTGTGTCTTAAGAGCTGCTTTTCTTTCTTCAGCCTTAATATGTTTTCTTGCTCCCATTGTAATTCTTAATTCTTAATTCTTAATTCTTAATTACTCCTGGGCATTACTTCTTGTTACCGGCATGTCCACCGAAGCGACGTGTGGGTGCGAACTCACCGAGCTTGTGGCCAACCATGTTTTCAGTAATGTAAACAGGAATAAATTTGTTACCGTTATGAACTGCAACAGTGTGTCCCACGAAATCGGGTGAGATCATTGATGCTCTGGCCCAAGTCTTCACGACATTCTTCTTGCCACTCTCATTCATGGCGAGAACCTTCTTCTCGAGAGCGACGTTGATATACGGACCTTTCTTTAATGAACGACTCATAATTTAACTCTTGTCTTTTTGATTACTTCTTGTTAGCTCTTTCAATAATGTACTTGTTTGAAAGCTTCTTAGGTGCACGTGTCTTCAGACCCTTAGCATACAAGCCCTTACGTGAACGTGGGTGTCCACCAGACTGACGGCCTTCACCACCACCCATTGGGTGATCGTGCGGGTTCATCACAACACCACGGTTGTGTGGACGGCGACCCAACCAGCGGCTGCGACCAGCCTTACCGCTCTGCTCCAGAGCGTGGTCAGAATTACCTACAGCACCAACAGTAGCCTTACAAGCAGAGAGCACCTTGCGAGTCTCACCTGAAGGGAGCTTAATCACGCAATAGTCTCCTTCACGAGAAGTCAACTGAGCAAAATTACCAGCCGAACGAACGAGCAGTGCACCCTGACCTGGACGGAGTTCAATGTTGTGAATCACCGTACCTACGGGAATGTTGGCGAGGGGAAGGGCATTACCCACCTCGGGCACTGCCTCTGCACCTGACATCAGTGTTGCGCCAACCTGCAGTCCATTAGGAGCAATTATGTAACGTTTTTCACCATCTGCGTAGAAAAGAAGTGCAATGCGAGCAGAGCGGTTAGGATCGTACTCGATTGTCTTTACTACAGCAGGAACACCATCTTTCTCTCGCTTGAAGTCGATCAGACGATACTTCTTCTTGTGACCGCCACCCATGTAGCGTACAGTCATCTTACCGGTGTTGTTTCGACCGCCGGTAGAACGCTTACCGTAAACGAGAGACTTCTCTGGCACGGATGCAGTAATATCCTCGAACGTGCCACACCCTCTTTCAGAGTGACAATAGCCTTCTTGAAGGCGTTCTTCTGTCCCTTCACGAGACCAGCCTTTGTATAACGCTGGCTGCGCTTTCCAGCGTAGCGAACAGTGTTCACATCCTCAACGGTTACGTTGTACAGAGCCTCGACTTCCTTTTTGATCTCAATCTTGTTGGCCTCTGGACGTACGATGAAGCCATAGCGGTTAGGCTGCTTCTCCGTAATCTTGGTCATCTTCTCAGTGACCAGGGGTTTGATAATAAATGCCATAGTCTAAGTCTCCTTTTTACTTGTTTAAGATTCCGTTGATAGTCTCCAGCGACTTCTCTGTGATCACCAGCACGTCAGCGTCGAGCACCTTGTAGGTATTCACATTGGCAGCCTCAATCACTTCAGCCTTCTGCAGGTTGCGAGCTGACAGATAAACATTCTTGTTTGCCTCAGGCATCACCAGGAGGAACTTCTTGCCGTCAACCTTCAGGTTCTTGGCGATGTTCACGAATTCCTTGGTCTTGGGAGCCTCGAAGTTGAAGTCCTCGAGAACAACGATTGCATTCTCCTGTGCCTTGTAGCTCAGAGCAGACTTACGAGCGAGCTGCTTCACCTTCTTGTTCAGCTTGAAGCTGTAGTCACGAGGTGTGGGACCGAACACGCGGGCACCACCACGCAACAGGGGAGAGTTGATATCACCATGACGAGCACCGCCGCCGCCCTTCTGACGACCCAGTTTGCGAGTAGATCCAGAGATCTCGCTACGCTCCTTAGACTTGGCGTTGCCCTGACGCTGGTTGGCCATATACTGCTTAACGTCCAGATAGATGACGTGGTCATTAGGCTCAACACCAAAGATAGCCTCATTCAGAGTTACCTTTCTACCGGTCTCCTGACCGTTGATATTCAATACACTAACTTCCATCTCTTTACTTCTCGATTAAAACAGTTGAACCATTGCATCCAGCGCAGCTACCCTTCACAAGCAGAAGGTTGTGCTCAGGAATCACCTTTAACACTTTCAGGTTCTGTGTGGTCACGCGGTCACCACCCATGTGGCCACCCATGCGCATTCCCTTGAACACCTTAGCGGGGTAAGAACAAGCACCGATAGAACCGGGCTTACGCAGACGGTCGTCCTGACCGTGAGTGCTCTGACCTACACCACCGAAACCGTGACGCTTCACTACACCCTGAAAACCTTTACCTTTTGAAGTACCTACAACGTCTACGAACTCTGCATCAGCGAAAAGCTCTACGGTGAGGGTATCACCAAGGTTGTAGTCCTCTTCAAACTTGAACTCGGCCAAGTGGGCCTTTGGTGTTGTGCCGGCCTTCTTGAACACGCCCATCATGGGTTTTGAAGTGTTCTTCTCCTTTGCCTCGCCAAAACCGAGCTGAACAGCCTTGTAGCCATCCTTCTCAACTGTCTTGACCTGGGTCACAACGCAAGGACCAACTTCGATAACAGTGCACGGTACATTCTTACCGTCGGCACTGAAAACGGATGTCATTCCGATTTTTCTTCCTAATAATCCTGGCATTTCAGTTTAAAAAATTAAAATAATAAAATGTTATAAATAATATTTGTATTCTTTGCTTTTAAGTGTCGTTTTGCCTTTTATCCATCTATATACACACAAAAAGGAGAAACAGCCAATTCCTTTATTTACGGAACATAAACTGCTCTTTTTCAGTGTGTTGTTAGCTAATTGCCAGCGCAACAATCACTTTTGCGGGTGCAAAGGTACAAATATTATATGGAACTGGCAACACCAATAGACAGAAAAATAACATTATTTAAAGTTTTTTACACTTTAAAATCTCTTACTGATGTCTATTGAATTTTTATTTTATTCATTCCCTTGTTCAATTTCACCCTTTTCTGCTCGCCATTTACAGTCAGTGTTACCTCACAGCGATGTTGAGCATTCAGTGTAAGGGTTTCCACTTTCACATCACGCCACGTCATATCAACGGTGATACCGCCACGGGCGCGGATACCAGAGACCGAGCCGTCCTTCCAGTTGGCAGGCAATGCCGGCAGCAGTTCTATAGCAATCAGGTTTTTCCCTTTTGCAAGTAAAAACTCGCTCTGCATCAGCATCTCAACCACACCGGCACAGCCCCCAAAGTTGCCATCTATCTGGAAAGGGGAATGGGCATCCAGCAGGTTGGGATAGGTACCTCCGCCACGACGTGCATCGGATCCTCGATAACCATCAGGACTCACATAGCTGAGTAGTTTTCGGTAGATATGGTAGGCATTCTTGGCATCGTGAAGTCGGGCATAGAGATTCACGCGCCAGCCAGTACTCCATCCCGTAGTACGGTCGCCTTTCAGTTCAAGGGTACGTGAGGCTGCACGATGGATAGCCTCCTTGGTGTTCACGCCGTCATCGAGATGATGACCAGGATAGATACCAAAGAGATGACTCTGATGGCGATGGTGCGGATCTTCATCCTCCCAATCGTAGAACCACTCCTGCAAGTTTCCTTTATGACCTATCTTATAATGTTGCAGACGAGCAAGAGCCTGATTAGCCTCTGCCACAAAATCCTTATCACGTCCCAATACGACGGCCGCATCGCGTGCATCGGTGAGACATTCACGAATCATGGCAATGTCGGCAAAACCACCATAGCAGGTACGACCATGATAGCCCTCTGGTGTCACAAACGAGTTTTCCGGTGAAGTCGCAGGAGCCGTTATCAGATATTCCTGACCATCCACACCCATATCCTTTGTCGAGATAAGCCACCCCAGACAGAACTCTGCAGCACCCTTCAACACGGGATAATATTCTTGCAAGAAAGCTTGATCCAACGAGAAGGCATAGTGTTCCCAGATATGGGTCGAGAGCCAGGCACCGCCCATATTCCAGTTAGCCCACATGGGATCGCCGGTATGCAAGCCTACAGGACAGGTCATAGCCCAAATATCTGTGTTATGAGCCAGACACCATCCCTTGTTCACACCATAGTACGCCTTAGCTGTGAGTTCACCCGAGCCCTGAAGTTCCTTCATAAAGGTGAAGAGCGACTGGTGCATCTCAGGCAGGGCTGCCGTCTCTGCTGCCCAGTAGTTCTCCTCCACATTGATATTACTGGTATAGTTGCACGACCAAGGCGGAAGTATCGATTCATTCCACAGCCCCTGAAGGTTTGCAGGCACGTTGGGTGTACGCGAGCAACTGATTAGCAGGTAGCGCCCATACTGGAAATAGAGGGTCTCTAACTCTGGGTTAAAGCGGCTCTCATCAACATATTCGCGCAACTGCACATCGGTGGGACGTTCATCCTTGGAGGTAGAGCCCAGGGTGAGTTTCACACGATCGTAGATGCTTTGATAGTCCTTCACATGGCGATACCACAGTTTGGGATAATCCACAGAGGAGATGTGCTTCAATCGTGTATCGGCCAGCTGCTTATAGGGCTTCCCCTGCTTCACCGGGTCTTTATCATAGCCATTAAACGACGTAGCATCAACGATATAGAGTGTCACGTCTTGAGCACCATCGACCACAATGTCATCACCCTCTACATGGGTATTGGCAGCACTCACCAATACCTTGGTACGGAAATGGATGCCTCGATCTGGAGCATAGGCAAACTTCTCCTTAGCATCGTAGTAACTGGGTAGCGAAGTATAACCCGCATAGCCATCAGCAACGAGAGTGTTTTCGCCCTCCGTGCTGCGGGTATGTCGCAGCTGACAAGAAAGGGAAAAACGGGCATGAATACCGCGAGGATTGTCTGTAGTGATATGCACAACGAGACCTGAATCGGGGTTCGAAACAAAATAATCGGTAGAATACAGATACTTGCCACGATAATAAAGTGTGCTTGCTGTAGCATTGCTCAGGTCAAGCCAGCGACGATAACCTGACACCGTCTCAAGGGTATCAAGATAAGCTATGGAGAGCTGACCCAACGGCTGATAGTTCTGTGAGAAATGCCCTTGCACATCACGCTGCAAGCGATCGGCCTCTTTGTAGTCACCCTTGCGCAAAGCCTCCCTGATAGCAGGGATTGTCTTGTAGGCATCAGGCGAGTAGATGTTCATATTACAAGGTTCACCTGTCCACAACGTGATATCATTGAGCGAGATCCGGTCGGTCTTCGTTCCGCCATAGACAATACCACCCATCGTTCCGTTGCCTATCACCAGAGCTTCTTCAAAGTATTCTGCCGGTCTGTCATAATGCAACGTCAGCGACGAATCTTCTGCCCTACCCGACAAAGGCAGAGACAACAACATCGAGATTAAAGAAAGATAAAAGGGAAAGGCAAACCTATGCATACGCAACATCTTTTTTTTATTTCAGGACACAAAGATACGCATTTTTTTCAGAATAACGAGAAAAGTAAGAAAATATTCGTACCTTTGCGACTTGGAAGAGAATAAAATCAAATGGAACAGCCCACCTTATTATATTATAATATACACCACGATGTCATAGCCTTTAGCACTACACGCCAAGGAGGAGTCAGCACCGGCAACTATGCCTCGTTCAACATCAACCGCTATTGCGGCGACTCAGAAGAAGCCATCAAGGGAAACCGCCGACAATTGTGCGACTTGCTTCAGATTGATGACGAGCATCTCATCATGCCGCATCAGGTACACCTTACCAAGACAGCTGTCATTGACGAATCATTCTTCAACCGTTCCGAAGAAGAACGAAAAGAAACGCTTGAAGGAGTCGATGCCATCATGACCAAGCTGCCCGATGTCTGTATTGGTGTCAGCACAGCCGACTGTATTCCAGTCCTCATTTACGATAGTCATCGAAAGGTTGCTGCAGCCATCCATGCAGGATGGCGAGGCACCGTCAAGCGTATTGTCCAGCAAACCATTGCCGACATGAAGGCCATCTACGGTTCGGAGCCCAAGGACATGAAGTCGCAGATATGTCCTGGTATCAGTCTCGACAGTTTCGAGGTGGGCGACGAGGTGTACGAGGCATTCGCAGCTGCGGGTTTTGACATGAGCCTTATCAGCCAGCGCAAAGAGAAATGGCACATCAACCTGCCCGAATGCAACCGACTTCAGCTCATCGAAGCAGGTATTCCTTCCGAAAACATTGACACTGCTAACATCTGCACCATGAAGCAGTCGGAAACCTTCTTCTCTGCCCGCCGTTTGGGCATTCAGTCGGGCAGGATTTTTACTGGCATCAACATCATTGCCAAGATGATCATCCTCCTGATGACCATGTTCACCGTGGCTTGCAGCGGGTGTGGCAATGCCAGCAGTAATCCAGGACTAACTCCTGAAGAGCTAAGGGTTCAGGCCAGCCAACGCATTGACAGCACCTTGATCCAAGAATTCGACTCCCTATCAGGCAAAGCCATGTACGACGGTCTTTCAGCAGAGGCGTGGATCATGGCAGAAGACTCCAGCGGACTTCTTATCAGTGCAAAGAACATCCACCAACGTATGCCCCCCGCCAGCCTCACCAAGATGATGACCTGTATGCTGGCTTTGGAACAAGGGAATATGAGTGATACCATAGTCATCACCCCCGACGTATTTATCCAAAAAGACTCCCGTGTACGTTTAGGCGACAGCTATCTTCTGGGACATCTCATCCAAGAGATGATGCTTCAAAGCGACAATGATGCAGCAAATGCTATTGCCAAACATATTGGTGGAGACATACCTGCTTTTTGTCGGATGATGAACGACAAAGCCGCTTATCTCGGCATGGACAGTACACACTTTGCCAATCCCAACGGCATCACCAACGACAGCACCTACAGCACCGCTCGCGACCTGCTTGTCCTGGCCCGCTACTGTATGCGCGACTCCATATTTGCAGAAATCGTGTCCACCCCGTTCATCGACATTCCCCTACTCGACGGTCGCCATCTGCCATGCGACAACACCAACCTCCTTTTAAGGGACTACGACGGTTGCATAGGTATCAAAACTGGCTACACCCGCCGTGCCGGTGGATGTTTGGCATCGGCTGCCACTCGCAAAGGAAAAACACTTATCCTTATCCTGCTTAACAGCAAGACCAAAGGCACTCGCTTCAAAGAATCCTCCGAATTACTGGACTATGGATTCCTGACATTACAATCTTAGTAACTTGACCTCGAGTCGCTGTGAGTGGGAAGAGATGCGTTGTCCAAACCAGTCCTTCTTTGTTTTCATTGGCAAGGATCACTGCTGAGAACAAAAAAAGGCGAGGTGATTGCTCACCCCACCTTAAATGCTTTTACTTAGAATATTACTTAGTGTTCACTGATTAAACTAACAGGCGCACACGCGAACAGGGTGACGCATCGCCGAAGTCAGGAGCTGTTGGTTATTCAACAACCATCTTTTTGCTTGAACCGTCTGAATAGATAATGAGGTTAATACCTTTCTTTGGTGAGGATAATCTAGTGCCATCAACATCATAAATGGCTACCTCACTTTTATCCTCTTTTGATGAAGTAAAAGTCCTTATGTAGTTTACTTCATTCGTTTCCCTAACGTATTCGAAAACAAAGTGGTGATACACGTCTGCCTCGACCTCCTTACTGTCGATATTATACTCTGTTCCACTATGCAATTCCCAATCTTCGCAGACATCTTTCTTATATATTTTGTTAGCTCCGATAACTATATACGATTTGTCCTCGATGTTGACAAATTGTGGATGAGCATAATCCACATAATATGGTAAGACAATCGTTTGAACAAGTGTTCCATCCCAATTTATAAACTCAAAATCTGTAACTAAGGTCTGGTACATATTGTATGTGCTACTTATCTCTCCAGCAATGCCTTTAAGATTATCATTGAATCTACTTACCGAGTGTTTAGTTATGAATGTCTTATTGGTTTGTTTAATATAGTACAATAGACTTTCATCCCCTTGGTAGAATTCAGTGAAGTTAACTACAGAAAAACCATATCTCTTCTTTTGGGTATAAGAAGAATCTCTATCTTCCCATGACTTTAATTGATATTTCTGTAATTCAGAATTGTACTCATAACTACGTGAAGCAGATTTAGATGTCAGCCCCTGATAGTTTACCTGGTGGGCATCGTGGGTTTCTTGCAGATTCCAGACCTTATCGTATTTTCTAATGATACCATCAGTATAATCCAATCCATAGATAGAGGAATTAATGACATAGAATTGCATCGAATTGTTAGGTTTCAATGTCGTAAACACTTCATCAATCGTTGATTGAGCGTTAACTTTAGCTATGGCTAAACATACCAAGAACAGTAAACAAGTCTTTTTCATATTTCAGTTTGATTTTAATATTATCAATTCCCCATCATGCACTCTGAGAACATTCCATTCAACACCAAAAAGCTCTACGAACTTATCAGGGTTTTCTGTATGAATCGGAATGATGGCCTTCGGATTGAGCAATTTAAAGAATTGTCTCATCCCCTTCATATCACAATGCCCGCTGGTATGCAGATATTCAAAGTCGGCACCCAGTGCCTCTGCCAGAGTAGGATTATAGGCTATACACTCTTTGTCAACATAGCCTTTCCACATAGACAGATACTTCATCTTTTCTCCAGGCATCTGAGCAATCAGCTTGTTGTATCTCTCATTGGTACGAGCCAACAGCACGTAGCCTTTCAGCTCAAGGAACGCTCTGAACTCATCATTCATTCTGAACTGCCCATTTTCATATTGAAGAGCTACTGGCTCATACTTGCCGTATCTATAGAGCGGTGACTTTCCCCAGATTGGGTCGCGCTTGGTGACAACATCCATAACCTGCTTTTGGTACGAGTCCACATAAAATGGACGATCTGCCCTCAGTGCTGCATGATAGAGTGCAAAGATTCGGTCGATATTGGTTGTTGAGACATATACGATATTGCCTTTGTAGGCTTTGAACTGCAATTCAAATTCCTTTTGTAATTCATGCTCAGACTTACTGGTAACATCAGGTCGCATCACATTCGTTGCCTCACAAACTACGATGTCAACATGCCCCACGTAAGTTTTGATGACCTTTGGCAGGTTTCCACTCCTGAAGCCATGAGTACGGAAGTCGCCTGTGTGGAAAGCACTCTCCCCACCTGCTTCGATTTTGAAAGCATAGGCATCAAAGGCAGAGTGGTCGATGATAATAGGAGTGATGTTGAACGCCCCGAATACAAAAGGTACTCCTGGATTGAAAGTCCTTGCCTTTTCAAGTTTCGCAATGACCTCCTTCTGCAAATTGTCTACAGACATCAAATGATGAGACAGCACCTGTTGGATGTCACGTCCAATCTTGCCGATATACATAGGAACCGTATCGGGTATCTCCGTAACACATCCTATATGATCTCCATGATAGTGCGTGATGAGCAGGGCACTCTTGGAGAGGTCGCCCATTGTCAGGCCCTCGATATCCAACGGTTCTGTATGCTTGGCGCCTGGCAATTGTTCGCCATAGTCGACAAACAACCGCCAGCCCTCGTACTCATATTCTGTGACACAGCCTCCAATTTGGTCTGTGCCACGATGGATGGTAATTCTCATTTATTCTTCCGTTATTTCTTCACCAACTGCAACTTTGATCGACTGACGAATCCACCAGACGGCGTATGACAAGAATTTGAAGCCGTTCGATGGGGCGTACTTGTGAGCAGCCTTTATCAGTCCCTCTTTCCCAGCTTTCAGCAGATCCTCTTCGCTCACACCTTTGTCCAGATACTTCTTTGCGATAGCAGTCACCACCCGGATGTTGACCTTACCCAGCATCTCCTCAGCCTCCTTGTCGCCCTGCTTCACGTGCTCAATCAGGTTCAGTTCCTCACTCAGCGAAAGATTGTTCTCATTTAGCAATTCGTTCATGTCTTCTGTCATATTGTTCTTGTTCATAATTGTTAGTTTTAGATTTTTCTCTACTATTATTTTACGAATTAAGAACTACGGATTTGGGGAAAATGTCGATAGGGTGTGCAAAAACTTTGCATTGGTTGGCGATTTCTTTATTTACCTTCATGATACAAACTCTAAACTATAAGGTGTATAAATATAGCTGTCATAATTATAATCTATAGGAATATCGATATATCTACTGTTATTCAAGACATCGAAAACAGCTTTATTTTTTATCAACGGGTGATAGGTGTCTGCTAGCATTCTTGCATGTATCCTTTTCATGTCATGGATCTGCCCATACAGATCTTTCTCATATTCTAATACTGCCACAGGTTTGTCAATACGTCCCAAAATGATGTCTCTAATAATGTTTACATAGAAAAACAACTCGGAAATGATACCTACCATATTGTTTTTATATTTTAATTCGATAATGGTAAGCTCATTGTCGTGCATTCCCCATAAATCAATTGCAGCCTTTGTTCCTGCAAAGAAAGAAGCGTTATCCTTTTTTATTCCTACAGGTAGCTGATGATAAATATTATCAACACCATATTTCTCCCGCATCTTTTGGGGAAAATCCTGTTCATGAACCATATCGTATTCAACGGCATTTTCTCCAACTCCGCCACCATGTTTGAATTTCTTCTCAGGTAATGTGGTTCCGCAATTGTTTTGAAGACCTTTCAAGTCATGTATAAAGGAGTCTATGCCTGCTTTGTTAGTCTCATTTATAGTAAACCACTCATACGCATCAAGCATTTTGATAACACGGTAGCAAAATCGCCTATAGTGAAGATTAGTTTCTCCGTTTGATGGTACATCCCACTTTAATTCTACCTTATTTACCGTGTTTGGCAACCATGCTTTCAAACATATCGCCCATCCCTCAAATGCAGCATTGTCTGACTGCATATTATGGTCTGTTGCATTTACTTTTACTTTTTTACCCTCACGAATACCTTCTTGCTCTTGTATGTATAGACATAATGTATTTGTATCCTCTTCTATTGTAAAAGAGACATATTTGGGCAATGCAATTGGACGCGTCCTACCTGAAGGCGCTTTGGGTACTAATTGTCTTAAAGGATGAAGAATTGCATTGTTTTCATACTCAATCTGTGTCTCTGATTTCTTGTATTGTTCTATACTTGTTTTTTCTGCCATAGTTAATCGCTTTTTTATTTTTAAAGTTCTTTGTTCTATTTTTGTCGTTTGCGATGGTAGGTCTATCGCCTCAAACTCATGCTTATAACACCAAAGGAGTCCGTCTTGACCATGTTGAATAGAAAGTTGTTTGCCTTGTTTGGCTGCATAAACACGTAGGACGGTAGCCTCAAGTTCTGAGATAAAAACTGCATACTCATCACTAATCCATTCACCGTTATCATTGCGAATCAAGTGCCAGTTCTTGTCTTGTGTGGTTTTCATATAACATGGATATATTGGGGTGAATCTATAATGATTGGTTCCGAATCTTCTGTATCATCAGAAGTGGGGACTGCTAATCTGACAGAACCATTATTCATATTGTCATCAATCAGAAGCGTCAAAGGATAGATGCCGCTTTCTTCTTCCATGACAGGATAACCGTTCTCGTCATATTTGGTCATAAAAGCAGAATCAATGCCATATACATAAATCCGTTCGCTATGCATATCCATTTCATGATTAATCCTCGGGTCTTCTCCCGCATCAAAAGAACACCCTTGGGTCAATTCCATTCCGTATAACAAAAATGGAGCTGCGTCACAAGATTTAGCCAACATGGTCATAGTACGTGAATTGGCATAGAGATTGGTAGCATATTCCGTTGTGTGTAAGTAGTGGAAAGCCCATTCAAAGTCTTTTATAACTTCACGTAAAGTCCTTCCATCACTCAATCTCCGGCCTTGATTGTCAAAATCAGTCGGATTATAAAAAAAAGTCTCGCTTAATTCTTTTTCCATAATACTTACTATTATAACGGGCTAAACACCCTTCCAACCTCTTCTTCATCTCGTTTCTCAGCTCCTGCGGCTCCAGCGCCTCGATGTTCTCTCCCATAGCCAGAAGCTCTGTGGTAAGATCTGGCGTGAGGCATACTCTGTACTGAAACTCGCTGTACTGTTCATGTTTGGTGAGCACTTCCTCCTGAGAGCGATGCAGAGGCAGCGAACGGAGATACTCTACCTGTTTGCCATATGCACGAATGCGGACTTTCTGTGGCTTCATGTCCTCATTCACAAAAACACCAATAGTGTTTGCGTAGTATTTCTCGGCATTGAAATCCTGTGGTAACACGAAAGAGAATTTCGTTTGACGTAGGTCGACAATCCTGTCCAGCGACAGATGACGGATAGCATCCTGCTCCTGCAGTTTTCCTACAACATACCAACGCTGGCGATAGACCTTCATAGCATATGGCTCCAAGTGGTAGGTTTTCAGATGACTTCCGTATGCCTGATAGTCCAATTCCAGCACCTTGTTCTGCTGCATGGCTTCAATAATTGGCTGTAAATACTCAGTACCACCAGGAATATTCTCAAAGAGAATCCGATCCTTCATATTATGGCCAGCAATAATCATGTTCGAAAGGGTAAACGAGTTCAGCAACCACTGGCGCGTTTTGTCTTTCTGCATGGCCTGAGGGTTCTTTATGAAATAGTTATAGCCGTCAGATGGTGATGTGCAGCTTATCTCGATGCCAAACAATTCCTCTACCGCCTTGCGGTGCTGGTGGAATGTGCGTAATGGCATCGGTTTTCCGTCGCCCAATCCACTCTCTTGCCACAGAGTGCTTATCTCTTCGAAGGTCAGCTTACCCCTCTGCATGAGAGTATTCACTAACCAAATGTAGCGATTAAAGGTTTTACTCACCATGTCAATAGTTATTTATAGTTTCAAGGGCAAATATAATAAAAAGGATTGTAAAAGATTTCAATGATGTCCAATACAGCAAGTTTTTTAAAGATTTTTAGCCAGGTATGCAATGATTTTGCATATACAAATCGCAAATTGGGCTAAAACATCAAATCGAATTCGTATAAAGGATTATAAGAAACAATCCATTAAAGTATATCGATATGAAAAAGAAGAATCAGAAACGGAATGAGGCGTTAAAATTGAAAAGCGCTATTGAGACACTTAGCTTTCAGACCAACTGGGGACTGAAGAAACTCGGTGGTGAGAAATATGCCGAGCCGGCAAAGGTCGAAGTGGACTATCTCACTGAGCTGGGATTGGTGCAGGACATCCTTTCCATCAAGGAACTAGTCGATGGCATCAGGAATGAGTTTCAAGTGGAGCCATGCGTGGAACTGGGCGACTTCTGCAACAGCCTGATCACCATAGCCCTTGGCATTGGGAGGGTCGAAAACCTTCACAATATGGGGCTACCCAACGACTGGGAAGAACTGATGCAGAAGAAGCTCCTGAAGATCTACTACCCTGATGAGGTACGAAACAATATCTTTGAGTGGGCCAAATCCAGCGGTTACAATACCTCCACCTATCTTGGCCAGCCCATCGTGAAGTTCAATAAGCTATTCATTAGATTGGAAAGAGACGTATGAAACGTATGAAAGAAGCCGACGTGAAGGCGTTGTTTGCTTTTGTTGCCAACGAGACAGAATACGACCTTCTGCAGATTCAGCCCAAGGATTTTGACGAACTGACGGTATGCTTAGCTCTCACCCTCGACGGTGGCCAGCACACTTGGGATGTTTTGATTATATCAGCCAGAAAAAATCTCAAAATATAGATCAAGCCTTCATACTAAAGGTTATCTTATTAATTATCAGTCTATTATCATATGAAGGCTGGCCTTTTGAGCCTTCATGCTGCCTTCATAAGGCCTTCATACTCTGCCATAAGCTATCTCCGCGTCACTTGACATTCATAACTATGCCATTTACGATAAAAAGTAAGCCACTTTTGATGTAAAAGTAAGCC
>CACZZQ010000041.1:0-24119 GCA_902785695.1 uncultured Prevotellaceae bacterium
CGTGCGTCGTATTCTGAAGCTGAAGCAGAGCATCAGGAAATAGGCAGCCCCCAGACGGACTATCTGTTCTGGTGAACGTCGTTAATAGCTTTTTTGCAACACGTTTATGAAAGTTAAATACGTTAAATCTTGCCTCACAAGCCAAGGTAGAAAACACACGGGGCCACTTTTTTCTATTGTAACGCTGGCATTGCTGCTTGCAACAGGCGTGCATGCACAAAGGCCACAGTTTAATGAGCAAACGTCGGAAGCAACGGCACGTAAGTTTACCCTGAACCTGACGGAAGACGGGAAGGCGCAGATGGTGTGCTTCCTGCCAAAGGCTCCCTGTGGGAAGGCTATCGTTGGCATTCCTGGTGGTGGCTATTCGATGCTGTCGAACACGCATGAGGGTACGCTGGCTCACGGTTGGCTGAACGAGAAGGGCATTGCTTACTTCGTGGTGAACTACCGACTGCCTGATGGTGACCGCACGAAGCCTATTGGCGATGTGGAACAGGGTTTCCGCATCGTTCGTGACTCGGCTCAGGTTTGGGGTATTGATCCTCAGAAGGTGGGCATCATGGGTTTCTCGGCTGGTGGTCATCTGTCGTCAGTTATCTCTACGCACTCAGCTCCTGAGGTACGTCCTAACTTCACGATATTGTTCTATCCTGTTATCTCAATGGACGAGAACGTATCGCATAAGTGGTCGTGCCGTAACTTCCTGGGTGAGGAAGGACAGAAGGATGAGGCTTTGGTGCGCGACTTCTCTACGCAGAATGCCGTGAAGAAAGGCGAGACACCGCCTGCCATCATTATCATGTCGAGCGATGACGCGTTGGTGCCTCCCCTGACCAATGGCTTGGAATACTATAAGGCGATGAAGAACGCAGGGAACGAATGTGCCATGATGATTTATCCAAATGGAGGTCACGGCTACGGATTCGGTCCCTGGTTCAAGTATCACGATGTGATGCTGGCTACGCTTGCTAAATGGCTGGAAGCGCGCTGATCTTCTTGAGCATCTCTTTCTTGTTGGCAGTATCGGCGGGCATCAGGTACCAGCGGACAGTCCATTCGAGTTGTTCGCCTGGCTGCAGAAGGGTATAAGCTCCCTGACTTTCCAGTTCGATATACGATTTACCACGATTGACATAGACCTGCACTTCGGCCTCGCCAGGTGCAGGTTCATTGTTTTTCAGGTCCTGGAAACGCTTTACCAGCAACAGACCGTCGGCGGCATAGGCCAACCAACCGCGAGCATCGGCATTGACCTTACGGTTCTGCTGGGCCTCGTCGGTCTTATACCAGGAAGCACCATTGGCTTTTTCGAAAGTCATGAGATCAGCAGGCCAGATGCTATCTACGGCTTCAAAGAAAATCTGTCCGTCGGCATTGGGCACACGGGAAATCTCCCAAGGTGCTACACGACGTGGTTCCTTACCTTCGTTCTTGATAGAATAGGTTATGACGAAGGCACCGTCCTTCTTGTCTATTTGGAAGTCTTTTCCTACGCTGAGGCCCAAACGCTGAGAGACGGGACTGGTGATCACCAAACGGTCGTCCTCTTTCTTTTGTATGGTGTAGGCCTGTTTGTCAAACTCCTGCACAGGGGGCCAGTTCCATTCCTTCTGTGGAGCCGTCCAGAACGTGCTACCGAAAGATTCCGGCCAGCGCGACTGCGACAGCACTTCCTTGTCCTGATACTTCAGCGACAGGATTTTCCCACCTTTCTCAATATTAATCGTCATCGTGACGTCTCCATTTTTCATGGTCACCTCTTCACCAACCACTTCTTCCCAATGCAGTACGGCACCGTTACGACGGGCTGGATCGGGACCTGCGAAGTCCATAGAATAAGGACTGCCAGTACTAGGACTCTTTCCGATGTAACGATGGTTCTTCAAAGAGAGAAGCATGAAGTCGTGATCTAAGAAGTCCTGCCAGAGGAAACGCTCGGCCTCCATGAGGTCATTGGTGAAGCGTACATCACCGGGCAGTCCGTCGCCATAGACCTTCACATAACGACCATCGGCACATTGCAGGGATACAGTCCCATTACTGCCAATTACACGGAATTGTGTCAACTCGCTCTTATCGCCAGCATGGGTATCGTAGAGCATACCATGCTTCAGGGCAATAGCAGGGCGACCCGTAGCCTTGTTGATAATACGGATGGTCTTGCCGTAAGGGATGTTCTTACTACGATCAGCCATAGGTTCTTCCACCGTGAAGTTATCGAACTCAGCATAGCCACCGTTCTTGCCCTTTATGTTGAAGGCGAAGAGAGCGTGGCGCGAACCTTGGAAAGTGATGAGCTGATAGGTCAGTGGCATCATGCGACCGAGGGCCTTGAATGTCTTACCATCAAGCGAATAGGCATACTGCGCCTGATTGTCATCATATTCGCCAATGCAGCGAAGCCATATTTTTCCATCGGGCAAATCGACGGACAAGCTGATGGTATCGTTAGTCATCTGTTCGAAACAGCGTAGTAGGTATTCACCCCCTCTTTTGGAGGGGGAAGGGGGGAGGCTTATGCCAATCCAAGAACAGGGGATGTTGATATTACCCAAACCAGCCACATCGCCGTCTTTTAACCCATTAACGCTGAGTTCTACAGTCGTGATGGATTTAGGACCGATGACACGCTGGGTAAGTGTATTGCGAGCCCACATCAGTTGTTCGGCTGGCATACTATTCAGGCGCAACTTTCCATTCTTCAGGCTCCACATCTTATCATCTGGGTTGTGGTTCCATTGCCAAACGCGACCTAACTGTTTGCCATTAAAGTCTTCATTACGATTATAAGGAGCACTTATAGGCTGAGGCTCCTCACCAATACCGTAGCAACCCAACTTGGTGTCGGGCTTAAACCACGTACGGGGAGCACGACCCAGATTACCCTTCAATCCAACCATTGGCCAACCGTCTTCCCATGTCATGGGCATCAAGCAAACCGTACGACCTATGGAGTGGAAGTCCTGCATCAGCAGGGCCCACCATGTGCCATCCTTTGCCTGAACGATACCGCCCTGATGAGCATTATCACATCCTGTTGCATCAGCACTTGCAGGTGAAACACCAAATTTTGTGCCGTCCTCACCGATGCGATATTTCGTTCCTCGGGGTACTGTTGTGCGTCCTACACCATGATAGCCATAGGTCTCGTCGGCACTGATAACGCGTGTCTCGTATGGCCCCCAGATGTTCTTGGAACGTGAACAGAGTGTACGGCCATTGGGCGAGTAATCGGTAGAGATGAGATAATACATTCCATTAATCTTGTACATATGATGTCCCTCGCCCACACCGTTGCCTTCAGGAATGATGACGCGGTCTGTGCCCTCTACGGGACCACTCATGTCGGGCTTCAGTTCAGTGCAGTGTACCTCGCCATACTTATGGATAGCATAGATCTTACCGTCGTCATCAAAGAGCACGCTGAGGTCGTAGATATTGCCTTGCATATTGTGATGCGTCCACGGTCCGTGGATATCCTTTGCGGTGTAACATTGCAGACCCTTGCCGTTGATGTTAGAGAAGACATAGAACTGTCCGTTGGCATAGCGGATAGCTGGAGCCCAGATACCTTGACCGTATATTTCCTGATGGTTCTTCAGGGCGAACTTATCATCAGGGAAATCGAAACGGTCGAAGCAATAGCTGATGTTCTCCCAGTTCACGAGGTCTTTTGAATGTAGAATTACCAAGCCGGGTACGGTGTGCATCGTTGTACCTGCCAGATAGTAGTCGTCGCCCACACGGATGATGTCTGGGTCGGAGAACTCGTCATAGAAAAGAGGATTAGTAAACGTACCGTTGCCATTGTCGGCTGTCCATGACTTTGTTTGTGCTTGGACATTCATAGCGGTGCATGCCATCAGGCAGCTTACAAGGAAAAAGAATCTTCTCATTTCAATTTATAATTTGATATTGGTTTTCAATAGGGTCTTGTCGGCACTTGATGGACCGACCATCAACTGATATTGGCCAGGTACGAAGCGCATGGTATTGGTTTGGACATCCCAGCTCTCCAATTGTTTCTTGGGCAGGGTGATGCTTACGTTGCGAGTCTCACCAGCTTTTAACGTGACTTGCTGGTAGGCGCAGAGAGTCTTTAGCGGACCTTCACTGTCGGCTGTTCTGCGGAAATACACCTGAGCAGTCTCAGTACCATCCATCTTGCCGGTGTTCTTCACCGTGACGGTAAGGGTGACAACATTGCCCTTCACCTTGACAACGGGCTTCGAGAACTCGAACGTTGTGTAGCTTAAACCGTGTCCGAAGGGGAACAAAGGTTCACCTGTGAAGTAGCGATAGGTGCGGTTCTTCATTGTGTAATCGAGGAAGTCTGGCAGGTCTTCAGTCCTGCGATAGAATGTCACAGGCAACTTGCCACTGGGATTATAGCGTCCAGTGAGGACATCTGCCAATGCCGTACCTCCTTGTTCTCCATCGTACCACCACTGAATAATGGCATCACAGGTCTCTAACTCAGGTGTCATTGCCATCGCACCGCCAGAACAGTTCACGAAGACAACCTTCTTGCCTGCCTCATGCAACAAGCGGAGTACGTCACGCTGAGCCTGTGGCAGTTCAATGCTAGTGCGATCGCCACCGCGAAAACCAGGCTCACTGACGCGCATCTCTTCACCTTCTAAGCGGGGAGATATGCCACCAATGAAAATAATCGTCTCCTTATCGCCCACTTGTGCCAGCAGTTCTTGTGACGTGGGTGTTGTTTTGTGCTGAATATCGAAGTTCAGGGCACCATAGCCTGTCTCTTGTACATAATCAATCTGTATGCGGTAGTGCTCTCCAGCCTTTACGGTCAGTTCTTTCTGTCCATTCTGAATACGCTGGCGAGTCTTCCAGATGTTAACGATAGTATCACCATTAACCAACAGGCGAATCTTATCATCGCCACCAATAGTAAAGGTGAGTGTCTCGTCGCGGGTAGGTATAAAGGTTCCGTCAAGGCGGGCCGAGAAGTTCTCAAGATTAACGCCAGGGGCAAAGACGGTGTTTCCACCATTGCTCAGTTTAATGGGTTCTGTAAGAGTAACGGTGGTAACAGGTGCACCAGTCATATCAGTATTGTTGTAATAGATAGCCTGCATACCTTGGTTTCCCAGAGGTGCTTTGATTTGTGCAAATCGGCTCTCAATACTCTCGTTGCGTGTCAGACCACAGCCAAGAATATAGGGCGCATTACCCAACTGTTGGCGGATGCCTTCGAGAGCGGTGATGGTCTTAGTGGGATAACCGGAATAGTTGCCCCATTGCATGACGGAATCGTTAGCATTGGGTCCCATGACGATAATGTTCTTTGCTATCGGTTTTTGACTATCTGCCTTCAATGGTAGGACACCGTTGTTCTTTAATAATACGATGCTTTTGCGGGCCATGTCGAGGGCCAATTGCTTGTGCTCTTTCGAGGCTACAACAGAAGTTGGTATCTTTGTCCATGACACATGGTCGTCGCTATCAAAATCGCCTACCTCTATACGGGCAATCAAAAGTCGGCGAAGTGAACGGTCTAAGTCGGCTTCCTTGATATCACCACGACGTACGGCCTCGGGCAGATTCCTGTATTCCGAGCCGCACTCCACGTCAGTGCCTGCCAATACGGCCAGGGCTGAGGCTTCTGGACTGTCTTTTGCTGTGTTGTGCCAACGGGGGAGGAAATCGCGGATAGCTCCGCAGTCGCTGGTGATTAGTCCTTTAAAACCCCATTCGTCGCGGAGTATCTGTTGTTCATAGCGGGTCTGGCTACAGCAAGGCTGACCATCGATACGCTGATATGCACACATCACCTCGGCCACCTCGCCTTCCTTTACCAAAGCCTTGAAGGCAGGCAAATAGGTTTCCCAAAGGTCTCGCTCGGGTAAATCCTCAACATTGAATGTATGGCGGTTCCATTCCGGTCCGCTGTGTACGGCAAAATGCTTGGCACAAGCCAGCAATTTCATGTAACTACTCAGTGGTCTGCCATCATAGCTGTAACCCTGAAGACCGCGAACCACGGCAAGTCCCATCTTTGATGTTAAGAATGGGTCTTCGCCATACGTTTCCTGACCGCGTCCCCATCTCGGGTCACGAAAAATATTGATATTGGGTGTCCAGAACGACAAGCTTTGATAGCGTCGGATGTTCCCAGATTCCTTGGCTTGACGAGCTTTTACGCGTGCTTCGTCGCTGACAGCTGTGAAGACGCGATGCAGCAAAGCATCATCCCATGATGCAGCCATTGCCATTGTGATAGGGAATACGGTAGCATAACCATTACGTCCCACACCATGCAAAGCTTCATTCCACCACTGGAACTGTGGTATTTCAAGGTGTTTGATGGCGGGTGACGTATCCATCATCAGGCGCACCTTTTCTTCTAATGTCAGTCGCTTCAGCAAGTCGTTGGCGCGCTGTTCTGCCGTTAGTTGTGGGTTTTGGTAAGGCAACGTCTGAGCCGAAAGGGGAATGGTTACGATGATGCCCAGTAATAGAGAAAGGAATTTGGATGTATTCATTTTTTGATTATTTGTTTCGTATTACTTGAAAATCTTCTGGGCAAACATGGTCAGATAGATACGCCAGTTGCGCCAGATATGACCGCCGTCGTTCTCATAATACTCATAAGGGAACTTATGTTCGTCGAGATATTTGCGCAGGTCGGTATTCATCTGCATCAGGAAGTCTTCTTTGCCAATGGCAATCCAGAAGAGCTTCGGCTTAGAGTCAAAGAGGCGCTTCATCTGCTCGTCATAGTTCTGATTGAGCTTGGAGTTGGGCGTGTTAGGCACAATCTCACGAGGCATACGACATGCAGCCGACTGCAGACCGTAGTAATCGAACGTCTCAGGATAGAGGCGTGAGATGCCGAAGGTATGACCACCACCCATAGAGAGACCTGTGACAGCGCGGCCAGAGCGTTTCTTGATAGTCATATAATGGTTATCAACAAAGTTGACGATATCCATGAAGCTCTCTTCCATTGAGGCTTTGGCACCGCGCTGATTGAAGGCGTTGCCGTCGGGGGTGTACATTCCCTCATGCCACCAGCCTGGGGCAGCATTACAGGTGGGGTTGCCATTGGGCATTACCACAATCATAGGTACACACTTACCCTCGGAAATGAGGTTGTCCATAATCTGCGAGGCACGACCAAGGTCACCCCAAGCTGTCTCGTCGCCACCATGACCATGTAACAAGTACATGACGGGGAAACGTTTCTTACCGTCATAGTCAGCGGGCAGATAAACGGTCATGCGACGCTGCTGACCCAGTGTGGGACTGTCGTACCATACACGGGAGAGTGTGCCGTGAGGAACATTGTTTACGGAATAGAGATGGCCTTTGTCATCAGCGCTCTTTGAAACAATGAAGATATTGCTCAACGTCGAGATATCACGATTGACATAGCTGTTGCTGGGGTCAACGAAGCGTTGTCCGTCAACTGATATGCTATAGGAATAAAGTTCGGGGTTGAGTGCAGATGTTGTCACTGTCCATACACCATTCTCCTGCTTCGTCATGTCTAAACGCTTATTGCGAATCTCCTCGAAGTCACCACTCACGCTAACACGTTGTGCCGTGGGGTCGTAGAAATTGAAGGTGACAGTACCATCGGCATTGACAACGGGCGATTTTACGCGTGGACGTAGTCCTAACTGTTGCTGGCCAAAGCTGCTCAAAGTAAGAAGGAAGCAGCAGATAAGAAGGAATAGTTGCTTTTTCATCTTGTCTTAAAGTCTTATTTAGTTATTGTTGATAGTTCCCATTCATCACGCCAACGAACGACGGGTTTGCCGTCCTCAAATTCGATGGGCAACCAGATATAGCGGGCATCGCGTGGATGATTCGGACGCCAGATGTCGGCCATGAAGATGTACTGGTTATCAACGGGCAGCACGAAGGTGCTCTGGCCGTTGAAGGTTTTCTCGGCTAGCGGACCGCGACAGGGGTTAGGATGCTGTGTCCAGGGACCCCAGATGTTGGGGGCAGAGAACATACGGGCCTCGTTTGGAGCCCAACCAGTGCAGCCTGAGGTAATCATCCAGTAGGTGCCGTCCTTCTTAAAGATGGCTGGTGCTTCGTTCTGTCCACCGGGAGCCATTCGGGTATATTTGCCTGTATGGTGCAGATAGTCGCCTGTCAGTTCGGCGATATGCAGCGTGAAGTTCTCTTCCGACGAAAATATGTGATAGGCTTTGCCATCATCATCCACGAAGAGGGTCATATCGCGTGCCATCTGACCTGTGCCGAAATCTCGCTTCAGATATTCATCGAAGTTCATCGGCGAGCCTTCGATAGGCCATGTGCCAGCATTCGCCCTTGAGGAATAGAGGAACTTATACGGCCCTTCCGGTCTGTCGGCTACAGCCACACCATAACGGGCGGCGTTATAACCCTGGCCTTTCAGTTCCAAGTGGAACCACATGCAGAATTTCTTTGTCACGGAGTTGTAGATGACCTTCGGACGTTCCAGAATGCAGCCGCGCTCAATGTCGGAGTCGGTCGTTGCGCCTCGTCTTCTAAAGTTACGGTTATTGCCTTGGCTTGGTGCAGGCTCGGTCACGCTCAGTGCCACACCGCAGTTATGCCAGTTCACCAAGTCCTTAGACGAGTAGCACATCACGCCCACCATTGCATCGCTGGTACGGTCGTCCTTATGTTCACCGAACCAATAGTAGGTGTCGTTATACTTCATGATACCGCCGCCGTGGGCATTGATATGGCGTCCACCGTCGTCGTACCACAACTCGCCAGAGCGAATAGTCTTCTTTTTCTTCTGCTGTGACTCCCAGTATTGCTCCAGTCGCTTGGCTTCTGCCTTTGTTATATGGATGGCGCTACCGTGCTTGGGCGAAACGAAATTGGTCATCTTCATCTTTCCCTCACCAAATCGGCCCAGCGGTGTGAAGGTCTTGAAGTCCGAGGTCTCTACAAATCCGAAGTTGTTAGGCTGGATGGTGTAGATGTCGTACATCACGACCCATTTGTTCTCGCCGATACGCTTCCATACATTAGGTGCCTCGCAACCTGTGCGCTCCGTATCAATTTGCTCTGCATGGTAGTCGTCGAAATGGTTAATCTTGTCAGATATCATATACTTGATGCCGCCTGGATTCTCCTGCGATACGTAGGTCATAAAATAGCGGCCATCAGGCATCGGACAGATATCAGCGTCGAGCACCTGAATCGTCGTATCAGGATATTCGAAGAGCAACTGAGGCTCAGTCTCCAGTGTGGTGAAGGCTTCGTCGGCATAGCTGTAATAGAGCTTGGTTCTGCCGCCTGCCTGCTGGCGGATGGTGAAATACACCATCGGCTTCCCTACCTGCGGGTCCCAGATGGTTTGCGGTGCCCATGCACAGCCAATCTCGCCGAACTTCTCGGGGTAGAGCTTATCGATGCGGGCCACATGGTGCGTCCAGTGGATCAGGTCGTCCGATGCCATCAACACCAATCCGCGATTGTTACCCCATCCGTAGGCCTCAGGGCGTTCCCATTGGGTGGTACGGATGCCCTTTTGCTTACCGAAGATATGCAGGTCGGTCATGGCGATATAGAACTTGCCGTTAGGTGCGCGGTAGATATGCGGGTCGCGTATACCATGTTGCTCAGCTATCGAGTCGCCTGAGATGATCGGTTCGGCATTGTTTACCGCCGTAAACGTATAGCCGTCGTAACTGATGGCCATGAACAGTCCATGAGTAGGGTCGCTGAAATACGTAAAGAGATAGGCGCCCATATCCTTTTCGGTAAGGGTACGCTTGGGTTTTGCCGCTACAGAAAGAGTCACTAGAGCGACGATAATCAAGAAAAGAGTTCGTTTCATTGTATAGCTATTGTTTAATTATCAGTTTATCGCCACTGAGATCCACCTCGAACAGATGAGGGATGCGTATCGTGCGGCCAAGGGCATCCTTCGAGTGGTGATGTACCGACATCATCAACTGACCATCGAAGCGTTGGAAAAGCATCGAATGACCATAGCCAGGAGGCGTGATGGGCTCTGGTTCCTGAATCCACGGGCCGTCAAGGGTGCCGCTTTCGCTGTAGGCTACACCTTGTGTATAGACATCGAACACCCAAGAGGTCCACACCATTCCAAGCCGGCCTGTCGCCGTGCGGAAAAGGAAAGGTCCGTCGGTCACCTTGTTCCAGGTGATCTCGCCTTTGTCGTTTTTCTCACGACTCCAGGGTGAGTCGCTGGCACGGAAGAGCACTTTCGGCTCGCCAATGGTACCGCTGAGGTCAGGCTTCAGCTCTATCTTTTCCATCGTACCGTTCCAGTTCTGCAGCCACTCGCCACAGAAAATCATATACGGTCTTCCATCTTTATCCTTCCAGTAGGTGCCATCGAGCGTAGGACGGTTAGCAGGCAGATAGGTGGCATCACCAAAGGCACGATACGGTCCCATCGGATTATCGGCACGTAATACTTGTGAGGCACGGCGTTCGATGGCATTGCCACGCACGGTATCGATGATAACAGCTTGGTTAGTAAACGTTGCAAAGTAGTAATACCAGCCGTCGCCCGTCTGGTGCAGCTCTGCCGCCCAAATCATCGGACGAGGTCCCATCCACGAGTCGGCCTGAAATTCAGTCACACGCATCGGGCCCTCCCACAGCTTCAGGTCGGCCGAGCGCCACATCATACCGCCCGTACCCGTCATATAGTACATCTTTGTTTTCTGGTCGGCCAGAATGGCAGGGTCGCTCAAGCGTATCGAGTCCAAGGGCACGTTCTGTCTTACCCGCATACCACGCTGCTGAGCAGGTTCTGCCAGAGCGTCAAGCCAACAGAGGAAGGCTACAAGCGAGGCATTCCAGTTGATGGCAATCTCATTAGAGGCATACGAATCGACATCATCAAGATACGACTCATCAGGCACATTCGACGGATAGACGGCAGTCTTCAGTTCACGTTTATCCTGCTGACCAGGATTCGGACCGCCCACAAGCATGCCTGGGAAGGGAGCCTCGATGGCGTCGGCAGCCGACGGACGATGGTGGGGGTGCATCGGATGCTTATCGCCAAAGCCGGTCACATAGCAATAGCCAGTGGCGTTGCGCCCCAGCAGATAGTCAGCATTCTGAAGTGCAAAACGACGATACTTCTCTGTGCCCATCATCTTGTCGGCATAGAGCAGAGCCAGAGCCTGACAGCAGCAATGCCCGGCCAAACAGCCCCATCCGAAGTCGCGAGGGCTATTGCCGAAGGGCGACTGGAAACTGGATTTGTCGACATCCTTGATGGCCTCATCACAGTAAGCCGTCAGCTGCTGGAGCATTGTCTCACGCAATGGACTCTTGGCATCGGCCAGACATTCGAATGCACCCAACGAGGCGACATTACCCCACGAGGGGGTGTTGAACTGTTTGGGTTGATACTGCTGCGCATCATCGAGATAGGCCTGTTTGCCCGTCAGGCGCCAGAGTGCTGTTGCTGCCCAGAAGAACTCATCATTAGCGCTGAAATCGCCATAGGTACCGGTTGTGACGGCAGGGTCTTTCAGCGTGTTCTGCATATAGAAAGTCCTTGGATGCTCCTTCGCCCACTGATAGGCACGCTCAGCCATTGCTGCGGCCTGAGCCGAGAAACCGGGATAATCTTTTTGATAGGGTTCGAAGAGACGGGCGGCATCGGCCATCACGGCAGCGAAGTCGAGGGTGGCTGTTGTGCTCTTCGCCACCACATAGCGGGGCTGCTTACAGTCCGCAGGCAACACAAACCCCTCGAAGTTGGGCGTTGTCAACTTATGATATACTCCACCGTCGTAGGGGTCCTGCATGGTGAGGAACCACTTCAGATTGAACATCATCTCGTCCAGGAAATCGGGTGTAGTATTCTGACTCTCTGGAATATCGGTCTTGAGTCTGGCGAAATACTGAGGGAACTGCTCGTAGGTGACAAACATCAAACCGATGCTGAAGGCTGAGTTCACCACATATTTATTATAGTCGCCAGCATCATACCAACCATATGGCGAACTGATAATGGTTCCGGCTGGTCGCGAAGGCGAGGCGGCGGAGTTATGAACGAGTACTCGTGTATCTGGATGACCCAGCGGACGGGTATAGACGACATCATTAATAGGCACTCCACTACGGATGAGATAGAACAAATGTAGTGAGGCCTTCGCAATATCATGATAGGGCCGATTGCTAACGTGGAGCACACACGACTCATTACCCAGACTTACATGGTAGTCGCCTGGCGTTGTCAGTCCGTCGAGAGTGACCACATAGCGCGTCTTCTGCGACAACGGTGAAACAGCCTTACGCACCGCCGCTGCCTTCAGCGTCTTGCCATCGGGTGTTGTCACTCGCAACTTGTTGCCAGGGTTCGTGCCCTCTACAACAATCACTTTCTCCTGCTGCGGATAGCAGCCCACCTGATTGCGACGGATATGGTCAGCTGCCTGCGCTTGGATTGCAAGACAAGCGCTCAACAGGACTGATAGAAACAAAGCTCTCTTCATACACCAAGGTTTGTCAAGTCATTTAGTTATTCGTTTGCAAAAATAATAAATAATTTGGAAAAACCGAAAAGAAGAGCCAAGAATTAACTATTATTCATTCAAGTTTCCCACCCTTCTTTTCCTACCACAGATTTAACAGATTTACTGCGAGCACTCGTGGGTCTTCGACCGCTCGGCATCCCGAAGGGTGACGCTCCACTTCGCGAGAGTTCTCTATGATGCTGTATAGCTTTTCAAGTTTTGTCATATTGCAGCTATTATGATTGTTCAACAATTTTGATTTGCCTTACCTCCCTATGGGAACAGCGACCTCTGGTTCATCTTCCATCAGGCCTTAGAGCTGATAGACGATGCGGTCAATTATACCGCTATCAATTCCTGGCCTATTTCGCGTACTGTATCAAGAATCATCGTGACCCTTGCTTCACTAGCCTTCTTCTTACCACTGATATACTGCGCCATCAGACTCTGAGAAATTCCCAAACGGCGTGCGATAGCAGAGACATTCAACTCTGGGTGAGCTATAAAGACTTTGTAGAGTTGCGTCGTCTCCCGCTTATCAAAGAACCCTTCAAAACTCAAGTCTTCATCGATGTCCTCCCAATGCAGTCCGTACTCATCAGCTTCATAATTTGCACGTTGTTCTTTGGTTGCATATCTTAGACGAGGATAGTCATTAAACTTTTCGCATGCCTCACGTCCGTCAGCAGCCCTAATCCAAACCGCATCGTCAGTCAGCCAAATCTTCTCAATCTTCTCCATAGTTACCTCCTTTTTATTTTGCATTATTAAAAAACGTATTCCAATGCTGGGCTATAATCTCTTCGTTATCCTCCAAGATTGCCTCTATCATTTTCAGTTCAGACGGTTTGAAACCATGATTATAAACCAATGAAATGGGCAGGATGTTATATTTTGCCACCGCTCCACCTTTCTTCACGTGAATATGGATGGGCGTATGGTCGTTCCCATAGAACCAAAATCTGAAACCTAATAGCGTAAATACTGTCGGCATATCACTCAATCATTGCATTACTGCTGCAAAGATAGGTAATTATTTTATTACCTCCAAATTTTGGAGCGACTTTTTTATTCATCCTTCTTCCATCAGCCCTCATTTATCTTCCATCAGACTTCAGATGCCACTCATCTGCCCCCGCGCATCTTGTCCTGTCAAAATGATCAGGAGAACCGTACCCATGATTATACTGAAGTAAATCCTTGCTCAGCTTCACTCCCACTTCGCGAGAGTTCTCTATGATGCTGTATAATTTTTCGAGTTTAGTCATATTGATAAGTTTATTTTAGTTATTACTGAAATGGAGCCTTATCTCATCACAATTTGTGATGACATCAAGAAAGAATCGTCCAAATCATATCTCAATGTTTTATGATTGTTGGCTCCAACAAGTATTCTTATTCACGCTCCTCAACTATTTTGATTTGCCTTACCTCCCTATGGGAACAGCGACCTCTGGTTCATCTTCCGTTAAGCCATAGAGATTATAGACAAGGCGGTCGATTTCGGATTCAAAGCAGATTACAGGAACCGTCCGTTTTTTAGGAGTGAAACGCTGACCTGTCCCTAGTGTTCCTATAGGTTAATTAAACAAAAATTGTAGATAACTCGCAGTTGTCCACAATTTATCAATCATCAATGCTGTGGAATGACAATAATGTCATTTGTAGGCTACGGCGTACGTTGTGCTTCTTTCTGTTGCTTAATATCACTTGTTTCAAGGCATCACACTCCTTTTGGATTGGTGATTCTTTGAGCGAATCAAGTACCTGTCCCTGTGATTCACGATGGCCTCTTGCAGTATAGCGTTCTTCAGTTGTTGTGCGTTCATGCTTCGTCCTCCTGCTCGTAGTAGTAAGAGTAATCGATACCCTTCATAAAGATTTCGCGATCGTCAATGCGGTCTGTCATTGCCCCTTGAAGCAAAGACTTGATAGCAGTAGCATCAGTCGTACTTCTGCGCATGGCTTCTAGATATTCTTTCTTGTCTATCTTACTCCAGTCAACACACTTGCCTAATCGCTTTTTAAATATTTCGTCCAACCAAATACGAGTACTACGACCATTTCCCTCCATAAAAGGATGCGCCACGTTCATTTCTACATATTTGTTCACTATCTCATCAAATGTTGTCTCTGGCATTGCCTCAATAATACTCAGATTCTTCATTAAGTACTCTGCTCGACAAAACAACGTACCATCCTTCCAAATGGTTTTTGTACGAATCTGACCAGCAAAATCATAGAGACCACCAAAAATGTAAGCATGTATCTGCTGAAGAGCTTTAACAGTACCCACATCCTTATCTGATACCAAATTACTCTCTATCAATGTATAGGCTTTTTTCTTACTGCGTCCGTCAATGGTGTTTTCGCTGTATTTAAACCAGTCGAGAAAGACCATAGCCCGTTGGTTGCGGATAGATTTTGCCAATTGTTCTACGCCTGCCTGACTGATAACATCTGTTTTATATTTCTTTCCGTCTGAGGCTGTTAGTTTCAGTTGGGTAGTGGCACTAACCACCTCACTATTCTCTTTTCACGATATCAAGAATAGAAAACCACCATTGATTCTGGTCTTCATCCCATACCGCACGAACCTTATGGTCTTTATAGAAACGAATAGATATCTTACTCATTGGCCTCCTTATTGATTTCAATTCCTAATATCTGCTGAATCTCAGCCAGTGTCTGGTCTATTTTAGCATCACACTCCTTTTGGATTGGTGATTCTTTGAGCGAATCAAGTACCTGTCCCTGTGATTCTGATGCGGAAAAGCCCCTGTTGCGTAGCGCAATTAACCCTCTGTTTACCACTTGCCGTCTGAACAGAAAGGGGGGTGACAATTTGTCCCCACCCTTTGGAAAGTTCAGGGTCACGCTTCTTCATTTTCTTGATGTAGTCGGTTGGGGTTACACTGTCTGTCAGTACCTCCACCACATCTGCTACACAAAAGTACCACTTCTCTTGTTCGTCATCCCACGCCGTGCGGACTTTCTTTTCTTCAAACAGTTGTATTGCTTGTTTCTTCGTCATTTCTTTCTATTTATAGGTTTACACCTAAAATTATCTGTATCTCCGCCAACGTCTGATCTATTTTGGCATCGAGGGCGGTGTGCTTCTTTCTGTTGCTTAATATCACTTATTTCAAGGCATCACACTCCTTTTGGATTGGTGAATCTTTGAGCGAATCAAGTACCTGTCCCTGTGATTCTCAAGGGCAGGTACTATAAACTGCTTGATGAACAGTTGTTTGCTGTTGGGTGAACAGTTGGTGAACAGTTAGGGAACAGTTCGCCTCTTCTTCGTCTTTCACCACCACGCTGAAAGCCGTCAGATAGCCGACGTTGAACACGGCCTCTGGGTTCTCGTTGGCAAAGGCGCATATCGCCTCCTGAAACTTATCCATATCGCCCGTCGTGGTCGTCAGCTCGATGCGATAGTTCTCATCGATGGCTATTATCTCGCGTAATTCTTCTTGCGTCATATCTTCTATATCGTTTTATTCATTGCTGTTACGAATTGTATTTCCTGAACATTACTCTATAAATTCCCAATACCCATTACGCTTACCGTTCACTCGCTTTACAATCAACTTCTCTTGCAGCGCAACGGTAATTGTCTTAATGGTTCGTTCTGACTTTCCTATTGCAGTGGCTATTTCCTTTTGAGTGGCTGTGGGGTTCACATGCATGATGCGAAGCACCGCTACTTCTTCTAAAGTGCAATTTTTGCACTTTGGAGGCAATTCGTCGCCCAATTTTGCACTTTGGACACCAATATTTACACTTTGGACTTTGGTTTCTTCTGTTGCCTTTTCCCAATCCACATGCATGATTCTGTTCCTCAGGTCGTGCTCTTCGCCCAGCAACATGCTACGGAAGAATCGCTCCAGATAGAGCGTGGTCTCTGAGATACCTGCTGTCAAGTCGCTATAGTTGGCACGCACCAGCGCATTGCGGAAATACCAGGAATTCTCGGCAAACACATCGTTCACCACATTGAATCCCAGCGTACGCAGATACTTGATCATGAATACCGCCGTCGTTCTAGTATTGCCCTCACAGAAAGCATGTATCTGCCAAAGGTTGGCGCAGAAACGAGTCAGATGACGGATGGCCTCATCAATATTCATGTTGGCATAGTTGAACTCACGTTCCTGGCCCATATCGTATGCCAGCGTGTCGCTGATGGTGTCGGCACTGGCATAGAACACCGTCTTGCCGCCAAGCACCCATTCGTTCTTCGTGATGTTATAGTCACGAATACGTCCTGCCAATTTATAGATGCCTTCAAACAATCGGCGGTGGATAGAAATCAGCTGTGCCGGTGTGAAAGAGAACGTTTTCTCTTCTATCAGTTCCGTAATGCGAGCAGCCACCTTGTCGGCCTCTTCCGTGCGGTCGCCTTCTACCTCCTTGCGCCCTGCTGCCGACTTGTAGTAAGAGTCAATCAACTCCTTGGCCTCGCCAATACTGATATCGCCCTCAATGTGGCGCTTTGCTGTATCAAGCAGGTACTCAGAAGTCTGAAGCCTATCCACCTGTTGCAAGCCGATGGCCACCTTCCACGCTTCGCTACGCTCGCGCTGCTGCGGCTCCCCTTGGCGGATGTATTCATCCAAGCCTTCAATTATATATTTCTGTTCGTCGCTCATATTCTCATTCGTTTCCTTTAATTACAGAATATTATACCCCTCCGGCACCAGATGCAACTTATTGATTGACTCATAGGCAGAAGAAAGGGAATCATACACTTTCAGCACGTCGTTGTAATCCCAATACTTCAAGTCATCACGAATGGCTTTCACGCTGGCAGCTTCTTTTTTGATTTTCTCTATCTGCTTAGCATCCGATACAGCCACTATGCCTTGAACTGAAGGGTTGTTCTTTGCCCTCATCAAGTTCATCAGCAAGCTGTCGATACTTCCGTTTGTCTGTACTTCAAAAACGTATGTCACGCGCCCCATATTGCCTACAGACACTTCCCAGATAGCATCAACCACAGCACCATCGGCAACTTTCTTTTCTCTGTATGCCTTAAAACCGAGGAAAGAACCGATGTCACAGATACGGTCGCGCACGTCATTATGCACAAAAGTCTTCTGCTTATCCGTTTCTGGCTTTTCTTCCTCAATCACTTCGTCGATAGGAATGTCTATCTGCAACTCCTGCCAATAAAAGTAATCCAAGGCAAGCATGTTGTCAATCTCGGCATATCCTTTTGATTTAGCCAATTCAACGAGCGACTTACCAACCTTACAGAGATAAGCATACCGCTTGCCATCAAGACTTGCATTCTGTTTAGGAACCTTTTCTATCCCTAAAGCAAGAAAAGCCGTCAGCGATTTGCGGTTCCACAACAGATACTCGTCAGGATTGAACTTGTTCAGCAGTTCGCTCATGATGGCAGGTCCTATACCTTTGATTTTGCTTCGGAAGTCATCCCAGCGCTTTTCAATGGAATGTTTGCTCCAGAACAACTCTGTCAGCTGTTCACGAATTAACTCCATACCATTGCTTTCCACAATGTTGTCGATATAATACTTTTTGTTGCCCCATATTCGCATAGCCCAAAGTGAAGCAATCAGCTCATAGAACTCTTCTTCCGTGAGCTTAGCAAGCCTTTCCTTTGAATATGCCTGCATATCTTCGCACATAGCACGACGTTCAGCAAAGTCCTGCTCAACTTGCTTCTTGTTCTCCTTCGCCCACTTCTGATATTTCTTGAGCGTATCCAAATAGAGTTTCTCGTTCATATCGTTAGGTTTTACGTTATTTCAAATATTTATCAAGAATTGTTTGCTTACGAGAATATGAACTACGGCAGAATTCTTCTGCTTCTTGAATATCCTGTTCATATTTTTTTATTGCTTCTGCTACTTTCTTTTGAGTTTCAAATAATGGAACGGAGCATTGTAGCTCTAATATCTTTTGAACAGAAAGACCTGGTTGTGCTGTACCAGTTGCATATTGGTTGAGATTCATCTTTTCCAAATGGTATCTTAACCAAACGGGGTCGGTATCAGGATTAGGATATACAACAACAGCATGTTCGGTTGCGTGGAATTGTCCTTTTGCTGTACATACATTACCGCATAAGGCACCTTGACGTCCAATAATAGTATATTCACCCTCGTTGGTCATTGTATCTGTATAACCACGCATGCCATTACCTCCATAGCAAGGATATTTGAACTTTTCATCAGCTACATCTTTTATGTCTGCTGCTGCAACAAATTTTCCAGCTCTCATGTTGCAAATATCAGATAGCTTTACTACTTTGGTATTTGTGCTTATTGAATCATTATAGATTTTGTCTATTTGGTTTACAAGTGTTTCAATTTTTCTTTTGCTATCAAGATATTCTTCATCCACCTTCTTGCATTCATCAACAATCTTCTGCTGAATGTCAAAAGGAGGTATGGGTACAGGAAATGTCGGAATCTGCCTTTTATCTCCTCTTGGCATCTTCATTCCGTTTTTGTTTGCCATCATGAAATCAAAGAATAAATCCGACGACAATACCTGATAGAGATATTCATTTAAGCACATCTCGGGAATTTGATTGCGAAATACTATCACATCGTTGTTACATCCTCCATCATGCTTAGCAAACCATATCTTTTTGAGATAAGGCCTGATATTGGAAACAAGAATATCCTCCTTCTGATATTTTGTAACGCGATCCACATTAGGAATGCCCTCATAAACAACCACGCCTTCTCTATTTTGAAGCATATTATCTGTGGAAACGTATGTATCAGGTGCAATGTCTGTATAGTCAATTTTGTCAGAAACGTAAGGGGCAATATCACCTAATGCTTTAAGTTCGTATTTTGAATCAACTCTAACACTTTGTGGGGTGGATAATTTGATTGCCTTATCGAATTGTTCACGTTTAACATCAATCATATCCTCCAGCCAATACGTTTTGGCATATTTTTCCACATCCTCAGGAAGAGTTGTATCTATATCACCATAGAATGTGAAGCGAATAAGGCTTGCTAACGTATTTGACGCAAAGCGGTCATTATCATCATATAGTTGACCGCCTTTCTTGTTTATAATAATTCCTTCTGCACCCTTACGGTTGCTCCAGTCATAGCCAAGGAATGTCTTTTGTTCTTTATTGTCTGTTGGCGCAGTAATAACGAGCGTCTTTTGATTGTGTGCGAGTGTGAAATAGTATAGCTTATCTCGCTCTATAGAGAGAGCGTAATCATAGAATCTGTTCAGACGTATTACTGCTTTTTTCTCTGTCGTTGCATTCTTCGGATATGTTATGGAACTATTTGCAATTACATCTACATACATTTTGAAATAATTGTCTTGTTGCAATAGTTCCCAAGGAATTGAGCGAGAAAGAAACTGTTTGTAGGTTTCATCCTCGATTCCTTGATGTGCAAGATATGCTTCCATGATTTCCTTGTCCTGCCATTCAGAGCAATCGTTATTGCTAAGAATGCCGTCAACAATATCCTCCGTCATTTTGCTTACCTTTGGAGGCTCATTGTAGCGTTCCATGAAAAGAACAACTGTATTTGTACCTGTTGCTCCAAATGTTTTACTGCCAAAGTTTACAATGGCACGAAGCATGAAATTCTTCAGCAATTGTTCACGAGCAGCAATATAACTGCCAGACGAGTTGCTGAGAATACTTGCAGGTAGAATCACAGCTGCAATACCTTGTGGCTTAAGCAACTGTGCAGCTCTTTCTACAAAAAGAGTTTCTATCTCTGAGCCGTCTGAGGTAATTTTGTCAATAATGCAAAAACTGTTGTTCTTCAGTTTCAGATGTTGCTTGAATCCGCTGACAGAGTATGGAGGATTGGCTACAAGGATGTCAAAAGTCTCATTTTCAATACCTTTCTCAGCATAATTCTCCAAACCATCACCAAAGATGATATTTGCACCACCAGCACCATTCATAAACATGGAAATCTTCGATACACGAGCCAGACGATAGTCTTTCTCTATGCCATAAATATGTTTCTCAACCCATGTGTTGTCTGCATCTTTGCGAACTGCATTAACAGCTTCGACAGCTTCTGTAAGGAAATGACCTGCACCACACGCATAGTCGATTATGCGTGGAAGATCACGATTTGAGACGTAATGCTGTAAAGGAAGTGAATCCCAGATGAAGCGCGTAATGGGTGTAGGCGTGAAGAACTGTCCCTCGTTTTGCTTGAATCCCTTATTGAGAAGTTGCTCAAATAGGTCCCCAAGGAACTGGTGCTTGCTGGGATATACGATACGATAAGGTTGGAACAATTGTACAACCTCTACAAGTATCTTGCCGTTTTGGTAGAACAGTTCCTCATTATGCACATCCTTGAAGGCAAAGTCGTTATTGCTATAGAACTTCAAAATGCGGATTGTGCGATTCAAATCCTCAATGGCAGCTTTTCTCTGTCGGCCAGTATATTGCATGAATAGACGCTCGGCATAATCGGCTTCCACATAGAAGATTTTCTCTTTCATAAACTCTTCCATACCCTGCTGATGAAGATGCTGCAGGCGATCTTGTAGGCTTTCGTAAGTGTCTTGTCCTTGTTTGTATTGGAAATCAACTTCGTCAAAGTCTTGTTTTTTTATCTCATCCACCAATTTGCAAATGAAAAGAGCCACCAAACGATTAAAAGCGTTTTCCTTATCGCTAACATTGTTGTGGCGAAGAATTTCTTCAAAGCGATTTACGATGCGGTCGTCTGGAGTAAAATCTTTAAGTTTCTTCTTCCTTAATGGTGGTATTCCTATTTGATATGCTTGGCTTTCCTCGTTAAAGATAACATCATCAAGCCATTGTTTCTGATATGTTTCTTCCCATACTTCAAAACGTTCTTTGTCATTACGAGCCTTGGAGAAAAGCTTTACATCATTGTCTTTCTCTGCCATCTTTGCGATGTTGGCATCGTCTGTACAGTTAATCACAAGGCAGTTGCACGAAAGAGCATTTTCTTTCCAATCAGAGGCATAGAGAGCAAGCCATCGGGTAGAAATTTCCTGCTGCCAATAGCTAAATAGCTGACCACCATCTTCTTCGGTGTTCTTCTTCTCTTTGTTAAATTCAGTTCCCGCAGTTTTGCATTCAATTATCAACAACGATTTCCCTTCATCGTCTTTAACCTGAATGTCTGCTTTTCCTCCTTTAGCATCATGTCCTAACGTCCATCGCGGCTCTAATTCTATATGTTCAGGTCTATATCCTTTCTTAAGCAAACGGCAAACACATTCCAAAACAACAAAGTTTTCTGGATGCTCAAAGTTACTTGTTGTTTTATCATTCACTTTAAGCCCATTGCCTTCAGGATATATTATTTTCTTATTGTCAAAGTCAACAGCAACTATGCATGTGCCGTAATCCTTTTGATAATAATCTCCTATGGCTTCTTTAACAAAGCCAATTTCTGACAAAACAGCTTTTAAGTCCTTTATCTGAATCATATCTTCGGGTTTTCTTTTTTACTTCAACAATTTTCTACCTTCATTATCCTCCAGCACCTGCATCTGCTGGATGGCAATCTGATTGAGTTTGATGAGTCGCTCGCCCTGAGGCATACCATCGTTGATGAGCACGGCGTTGATATTTTCCATATTCGAGAGGCATATCAGTTCGTTGATGGTGGCATAGTCACGGATGTTGCCTTTCAGGTCAGGATTTGCCTCGCGCCATTGTTTGGCTGTCATGCCAAACATCGCCACATTCAATACGTCGGCCTCCTCGGCATACTTCATTGCTGCTTGCTCGCGAGTTACTTCTTCAGGAATCAGATGGCGCTTGATGGCATCGGTATGAATGCGATAGTTGATTTTCGAGAGCTCGCGCTTGGCCGTCCAACCTATCTGTTCTTGCTCCTTGGCTTTCAGGCGTTGGAACTCCATCACCAGATAGAGTTCAAACTCCACAGACACCCAGTTGGCAAATTTGAAGGCGATATCAGAACGGGCATAAGTTCCCCCATAACGTCCTGCCTTCGTTATAAGCCCTATCGCGTTTGTAGCATCAATCCATTGAGTTGGCGACAGAGTGAAGGCATTCAATCCTGCCTGACTCCTAAACCCCTCGAATTCGAGGGGGTTAAAACTTGGGTTGTATAGCGTCTCCCACAATCCGAGATACTCAATCGTGTTGCGGTTACGCATCCAGTTGCCAATCACCCCGTTAGGGTCGATTTCGTTCTTCTGTTTAGCGATGTCTGTAATGCAGATGTAATCAATACTGTTGACAGTCATCGTTCGGATGTTCACATCCTTAACAGTCATTATATTTTGCTTTGACATATTTTTTTCGTTGGGATTATACTTTTCAAAACAATCTGTGTCTTCACGCCTTGGGCCATCCTACTTCAGTAGGTTTAAGAGTTCTACATAGTGGCCCTCCGAGATGCGTTCCTGCTCGAATAGCAGGCGGGCTTTCTCACCAAAGTCGCCTATCACCACGCCTTCGTTGCCTGGCTGATAGAGTGAAAGGTCATAGCCGTATTCTGCGGCAATCTGCTGAATCTCCATGCTCTCGGCCAGATGATCCTGCAATTCCTCCTCGGTAAACAGACGCAGGTGGCGCAAGCAATAGCAAAGCGACTGATGGCTGACACCAAACAACTGCTCTACACGTAGCATCGTGGCGATGGAGATATGGCGGTTTACAATCTCTTCCGATGGTATCGCCTCTAATACGCCTGCCTGTGGCAAAAGTAGCGCTGAAGCAAAGGCGTTAGCGTTGATTTCTGAAGGATCTTTCTCCATGCCGGGGATGCCACAGATGTGTGGTTTCGGCTCTTCATCGTAATATAGATGAAACAGCTCGTGGCAAACGGTGAAGTGTTGGCGGCCACGCGAGTTATTCGAGTTGATGAGCATGAATTTTGCCCGTCCATCGGCTGAACGCATTGAAAGGCCGCAAGCCTTCTCTGAAAGGGGACGGTAATTCACCATAATCCCCAGTTTGCGCAGCAGCGTTTTCGTATGGATGGGTTCTGACGGACTCAAACCCGCCTGTAAACGCATTTTCAACGCCAGCTGGTCGATTGCTTCTTTCGCTAACTTCTTCATTCCCCAAGCATTTTCTGCAGTTTCATATACTCCAGCACCACTTGCTTGAAGCGTGCCACTTCCTTCATGTCGCCCTCTGTCAGCCCGTCTGTACGGAAGGCGCAAACCATCATTTGGTCTTTCACCGTCTGCACATCTGGTTCGAACAGCAATTCCAATTCACAACCCAGCAAAGATGCCGAGCGTTCCAGCACCTCAAGCGGAGCCTCGCGTTCGCCAGCCTCATAGTTGGCATACGCACTACGCCCGATACCCAGATAGCCGGACATCTGCTCTTGCGTCAGGTCATTTGCCTCACGCAGCATCTTCAGGTTCCTCCCAATCACTTTGTTCATAGCTCTTTCATTCCTCGCATCTAATTACGTGGCAAAATTAATAATAATATTTTAAACTACAAAATATTTGCCACGCTTTTTTACATTTTACAAACAACATTTTTTTTGCGTTGCAGCGTTGCAGTGTTGCAGTTCCAAAATAGATTCTATGAAAGTCAAAAATTAACTCTATATTTATATATAAATATAGAAGTATTTTTAGGGTATGGAAATACCCTTTAGAGAACTGCAACAC
>CACZZQ010000041.1:24129-34536 GCA_902785695.1 uncultured Prevotellaceae bacterium
GTGATTCGAAAGTAGCCCGCCCGCGCCCCGCAAACAGGCCATTTGCAAAGCAAAAGCAGCAGACTTAGAGACACAAAGTGGACCCATTAAACATTAAACTGTGTTGGTTTGGATTGCGCTTATTTCGTTAGATTTCCTAATATGTCGCGGGTCAGTTCTTTGGTGATGGTTCGCGTGGCGGCACTGGTGGCATTCTTCACCACGCGCTCCTTGGCTGATTTGCGACTCTTGGTCTTCTTACCAGATACCTTGTCGCTGACCCAAGTGCCTAATAGGGTGGCAAGGGTTGAGGTGATAGCAGTGAGAACGGCCTTCCATACCTTACTCATAATACCTGGCTTCTTTTTCTTCTCCTGCTCTGCTTGCTCTTCCTGACTATCTTGCACTTCCAGTTCATTCTGTGCCGCTTCCCTCATCAATATCTCGTAGGCACTTTCACGGTCCACCGGATTATCGTACTTTCCGTAGATGCGACTTTGCTTGATGATATCGAGTCGCTGTCCTTCTGTGATGGCACCAATCTGCGATAGTGGGAATAGTATCTTGGCGCGCTCTACCATGCTGGGAGCACCTTTCTCGTCGAGAAATGAAACTAGGGCTTCGCCTGTCTCCAGATTCATGATAGCTTCGTCAGTCTTGAAGTGGGGGTTAGGACGGAAGGTGTCGGCAGCAGTCTTCACGGCTTTCTGATCTTTTGGTGTGTAGGCACGAAGGGCATGTTGCACACGATTACCCAACTGACCGAGGATGCTCTCTGGGATATCCGTAGGATTCTGAGTGATAAAATAGATGCCTACGCCCTTAGAACGAATGAGGCGAATCACCTGTTCAATCTTGTCGAGGAGGGCTTTCGAGCTTCCGTCGAACAACATATGCGCCTCGTCGAAGAAGAATACGAGCTTCGGTAAAGGCAGGTCGCCCACCTCTGGAAGTGATGAGTACAACTCGGAAAGCAACCACAGCAGGAACGTACTGTATAGCTTGGGCTGCATCATCAGCTTATCGGCAGCCAGCACATTCATAATACCTTTTCCTCCCTCTGTCTGCATCAGGTCGAAGATGTCGAAAGATGGCTCGCCAAAGAACTTGTCTGCACCCTGCGCCTCCAGTTGTAGCAGGGAACGCTGAATAGCACCAACGGATGCTGACGATACATTGCCATATTGTGAGGTGTACTCCTTAGCATGTTGTGATACGTAATCGAGCATGGAGCGCAAGTCCTTCAGGTCAAGAATCAGTAATCCACGTTCATCAGCTACTCGGAATACGATGTTCAGCACACCATCCTGTGTCTCGTTAAGTCCCAACAGGCGCGATAGCAACTGTGGCCCCATCTGACTGACGGTGGCACGCATGGGGTGACCCTGTTCGCCGTAGACATCAAAGAAACGTACCGGACAGGGTTGGAACTCAGGATTCTCGATGCCGAATTCGGGTAGTCGCTTCTCAATGAAACCACTCATCTTTCCTGCTTGCGAGATGCCACTGAGGTCGCCTTTCATATCTGCCATAAAACAGGGAATGCCTGCCTGACAGAAAGTTTCTGCCATCACTTGCAGCGTCACAGTCTTACCCGTACCTGTGGCTCCTGCTATCAGTCCGTGGCGATTAGCCATCTTACCAATGATACTTAATGCTCCGTTTGGGCAATGGGCAACGTATAGCCCTCGTTCTTTGTCGTACATATCTTTAAGGCTTAATTCTTAATGCTTAATGCTTAATGCTTAATGCATAATACACCCTATAACTTTTTAACCCTTTAACTTTTCAACTCTTAAGAGGTGCTGTTGCTTCTCGCAGCCATTCTTTTTCTTCTGTTTCGAGGTAGGGTGACAGACGGTTATAGACCATTCGGTGATAATCATCAAGCCACTGACGCTCCTCTGGTGTTAGCATCTCAATGATGATAGGAGTCTTGTCAATAGGGCAGAGCGTGAGCGACTCGAACTGGAGGAATTTTCCGAATTCGGTCTCCATATATGGTACGATGAGCAAGGTGTTTTCCGTACGAACACCAAATTTGCCCGCCAGGTAGATGCCTGGCTCATCGGTGATAGTCATACCAGCCACAAGCGGGGCGGGTTTCCATTCCATGCGGAACTGATGAGGTCCTTCGTGAACATTCAGATAGGTACCTACACCATGACCCGTACCGTGCAGATAGTTCAGTCCCTCGCGCCACATATCCTTGCGCGCTAAGATATCTATCTGGGTACCACTGCTACCACTGGGAAACTTACACAGTTCTATCTGGATATGTCCCTTGAGTACCAGCGTGTAGATTTTCTTCTGTTCATCTGTTACAGGTCCAAGAGCAATCGTTCGGGTGATGTCAGTAGTGCCATCCAGATACTGTGCACCACTATCCAGCAACAGCAGTCCTTCGGGCTTCAAGGGGATGTCGGTCTTGGGTGTCGCCTCATAATGTACAATAGCACCGTGAGCCTGATAACCAGCTATCGTGTCGAATGAGATATCACGGTATAGGGGCTGCTCGGCTCTGAGTGAAGTCAACTTCTCGTCGATACTGATTTCCGTCTGTCCACCAGCCTCTACAGCAGGCTTCAGCCACTTCAGGAATTTTACTAACGCGATACCGTCTTTGATCATCGCTTTGTGGAATCCCGCAATCTCCGTTTCGTTCTTCACGGTCTTCATGCGTTTTACAGGCGATTCGGCCTCGATAATCTCCCTGCTCACTTTCTTATAAAGACTATAGTTCACCTCATCGGGGTCAAGCAGGATGTTATACTCAAAATAGTCCTTGAGTCCCTTCCCTACGTTCTCGTAATCATCTACCGTGATGTTCTCTGCTTTCAGATAAGCCAACACCTCTGGTGTCAGTTTTCGCTGGTCAACATAGAGTGTCGTCGTAGTCGATGAGATCAACAGATAACTTACGAACACAGGATTGCAGTGAACGTCGGTGCCTCGCAGGTTCAGCGTCCATGCAATATCATCGAGGGCAGACATCAGCATTCCGTCTGCGTGTTGCTGGCGCAATGCCCTGCGGATACGACTGAGTTTGTCGTGGGTTGCTTCGCCTGCATATTCCAAAGGAAAGATCTCTACGGGGTTTAAAGGGATATCAGGACGGTCTTTCCAAATTTGAGCCAATGGATCCAAATTGGTGCGAAGGGTGATACCTCCCTGGTGGCGCAAATCGCCCATCAACTCCTTCACAGAGTTTGTGGAGTTCACCATTCCGTCAACGCCCACCTCGGCACCAGCCTCACATTCTTTCCCAATCCATTCTGCAATTGTTGGTGTACCTTCTATCTTCAACTTCATCAACTGAAACTCCGTATCTCTCAGTTGCCCTTCCGCAGCGATGAAATAACGGGAGTCTGTCCATAGGGCAGCACTGGTCAAGGTGACGACAGCAGTTCCTGCCGAGCCATTGAATCCACTGATAAATTCACGCCCTTTCCAATGATCAGGAATATACTCTCCCTGATGCGGATCTGTGCTGGGGAAAATGAATGCTGCCAGGTGTTCGCGACGCATCACCTCGCGCAGAGCTTCTAATCGTTGGGCTATTGTCATTGTTTTTATTGCGTTATTAAGATATATCGTTATTTTGTTATCACGTTAAAATTATCCCCCAATAACAACCTTCATCCCATGTGCCTCTAACTGCTTTTTGCAGCGTTGCAGGGTCTCTTCAGAGGGGGCTGCCATTGGATAGCCTTTCGGGTTGAAAGTGCTTCCCATTCTGCGATGTTTGTCCTTGCCCACATCGTGATAAGGGAGAAGGTTCACCGTAAATGGTTTACGGTTATTGGTTATTGTTGAGAGGAATCTCGCTGTGGCTTCGATATTCTCCTCATCAGCATTGATGCCTTCGATAAGGGGGATGCGAATCGAGAAAGAGGGTTTTTCGCACTCAGCTAAGTGTCGGATGTTTTGCAGTATCAGTCTATTGCCCACACCCGTATAGAGTCTGTGCTTCTCGCTGTCCATGAGTTTCAGGTCAACGAGGAACAGCTCGCACTCTTCTGCGATGGCATCCACAACCTCATGGGAGACATAGAGCGAGGTGTCTACGGTGCGATGAAAGTTGCGGCGGCCTAACTCCTTCAGAATCTCCAGAGCATAGTCGGCATGCATCAGTGGTTCTCCACCACAGAGTGTTACGCCGCCACCACTATCTTCCATGATGTCACGCTCTTTTTCAATCTCTGCCATTAGCGCCTCCATCGTGTATGCCCGTCCGCATATCTCACGAGCCATCGTGGGACAGTCGTCCACCGTAAAGCCTTTCTCCAAGCATGTACCACAATGAATACATTTCGATTGCTTGAACAACTCCTGTGGCTCTGACGACCAACTCTCGGGGTTATGGCACCAGACACAACGCAACGGACATCCCTTCAAAAATATGGTTGTCCGTATGCCAGGACCATCGTTGATGGCATACCGCTTAATATCAAAGATAAGACTATAGGTCATCGTTTTCCGTTCGTGCTATGATTTCGTTCTGCAACTGTTCGGTCATATCATTGAAGTAGTCGCTGTAGCCAGCCACGCGAACCAGCAGGTCGCGATATTCCTCAGGATGCTTCTGGGCATCATAAAGGGTGGCTGTGTCCACGATGTTGAACTGGATATGATGGCCGCCAAGCTTGAAATAGGTACGAATCAGCGAGGCCAACTTTTTCTGGTCTTCCTCGCGCTTCAACAGTTGGGGCACGAAACGCACGTTCAACAGCGTTCCGCCACTCTTCGTCTGGTCGAGCTTTCCTAACGATTTGATCACTGCCGTAGGTCCGTGACTATCGGATCCGTGAGCTGGTGATGTGCCGTCACTGATGGCGAAATGGGCAAAACGCCCGTTTGGCGTAGCACCGCATACGCTACCGAAGTAGTTATGGCAGGTCGTAGACAGCATATTCAACTGCGTCTTTCCACCGCGTGTGTTGGGGCGACCTTCAATCGCTTTCACCAAGTCATCATACACCCTTACGGCAATCGTATCGGCATACGCGTCGTCGTTACCGAAGAAGGGGGTGTGATTCCTGATGTAATAACGCATCTTTTGGAGTTCTGGAGTTCTGGAGTTCTGGAGTTCCGACGAATGATCTGCGTCAGAACTATTGTCTGCACTCCTGTACTCCTGCAACTCCTGCACTCCCCAGTTCTTGGCACATGCCTTCAGAATCTCGTCCATCGTGTAGCGCTTATCCTCGAAGACGTGCTTCTTGAGCGTTGTGAAGCAGTCAGTGATGGTACCCAGACCCGTACATTGAATATAGGTGGTGTTATAGCGTGCACCTCCGCTGTAGTAATCCTTTCCTTTCTCTATGCAGTCGTCTATGTAAAGACTGAGGAATGTTGCTGGGGCATAGAGCGAGAACATACGCTCGATGTAGTTGTTCACGCTAAGCTTCAGGTTCACGAAATACACCATCTGCTTGTGCCACGCCTCGTAGAGTTCCTCGAAGGTCTTAAACGAACGTGGGTCGCCCGTCTCCAATCCCAGTTTCTTGCCTGTCTGCGGGTCGATACCATTATTCAGCGTAATCTCCAGTATCTTCGGGGTGTTCAGATAGCCAGTCAACAGATAGGCCTCTTTTCCGAACGCACCTACCTCGATACATCCGGAACAGCCTCCTTCGCGGGCATCTTCCAAACTCTTTCCTTCACGCACCAATTCTTGGATATAGGTGTCAGGATTGAAGATGCTGGGGTAACCGTGTCCCTGACGAATCACCTTGATACCTTCCAACAGGAATTCATCGGGGGTGTTCTTGGCGATATGGATGCTGAGGCCAGGCTGCAACTCGTGCAACTCTTCCTGAATCTCCAGTATCATATACGAGAGGTCGTTGGTGGCACTCTCTCCGTTGCGGTCTACGCCACCTATATTAATATTCGTGAAGTCATTATAGGTGCCACTCTCCAATGCCGTGACTCCCACCTTTGGAGGTGCTGGCTGATTGTTGAACTTAATCCACAGGCACGACAGCAGTTCCTTAGCATCTTCGCGTGTCAGCGTACCCTCTTGCAGTCCTTTTTCGTAGAAAGGCCACAGGTGCTGGTCTATATGTCCCGGGTTCATGGAGTCCCAACCATTGAGTTCCGTCACCGTACCCAGATGTACGAACCAATACATCTGAATGGCTTCCCACAAATCACGAGGTGCGTGAGCTGGCACCCAGCGACAGACGTCGGCAATCTTTTCTAATTCCTTCTTTCGTTGCGGGTTTTGCTCTTTCTCTGCCATTTGCTCTGCCAATTCCGCATGACGCTCTGCAAAGAGAATAGCCGCATCACATGAGATGGCCATTGCCTCCAGTTCCTGCTGCTTATCGGTAGCTTCTGGGTCGTAGATATAATCCAGTTCGCTGATGCGCTTCTCTATGCGCGCTTTCACGTCCAGCAAACCCTCATGATACATCTTTCCGTCCATTGCCGTATGACCAGCAGCACGCTGTTCCATGAACTCCGTGAAGACACCAGCATGATAGGCCTCTTCCCACTCTTTTGATACATGATTGAAAATGCGCTCGCGCTGCGTCTTTCCCTGCCAATAGGGAATCACCTCGCGTTCGTAAGTATCTATATCCTCCTGACTGATGGTGTAGCGTTGCAACTCTCGCTCATTCAGCGTGTGCAGGTCTTCCACCGAATGACAGGTCAGTTCGGGAAACGTGGGCACCGCTTTGGGCAACGGTCCTCGCTCGCCTACTATCAGTTCGTCGTCACCGATATAAAGTGTCTTCTTCTTGCATATCTCGTAGAAATTACGGGCTCTCAAGATGGCGATGGGCATTGTGCCATAATTCTCTTTATAGAAAGCCGTTTCTATGAGGGCACGCTCAATGCTCAGTGTCGTTGGCGTGTCGAAGTTCTGCTGGCGCAAGCGCTTGATGCGCTCGTTCATGCCGCCATTGTTTTCTGGATATTTAATGTTGTAGTTCATATGCTTCTTTTTGCTTGATATACTTCTTCTATGCTCATGGGCTTCTTGATGGTGCCTAACAGGCGGGCGCCCTTTTCTGTCATCGCATAATTCAACTCGTTGCGCAGGCCGGTGAAGTCGCGCCAGGGTTTTAATTTGTTGTAGCAGATGAAGTCGCGGAACTGTCCCTCTGCCTCCCATTTGTCCATCAGCTCGGGGATGAAATAGATGCCGGGCTCAACGGTAAACACAAATCCAGGCTCCAGCGGACGGGCCAGTCGCAGCGACTTGAAACCGAACTGCGTGCTTTTCACCTGTTCCTCGGCATAGCCCACATACTGTTCACCCAGGTTCTCCATGTTATGTACATCGAGGCCTACCATGTGTCCTAGTCCGCAGGGGAAGAACAGGGCGTAGGCTCCACATTCTGCTGCTTCTGCCGGGTCGCCCTTCATCAGTCCCAGTTCCTTCATGCCGCGTGCTATCTCTGTGGCTGCGGCGATATGGGCTTCACGGAAGGGCACACCCAGTTGCAGCTTGTCTACTGCGGCATAGAAACTGCGCAGATGGATATTGTAGACCTCTGCCTGACGATCCGTAAACTTCTCGCCGACAGGCATCGATGACGACAGGTCGCCAGCATAGTGCATCTTGGTCTCAGCACCGGCATCGAGCAGGAAGATGTCGCCCTCTTTCAGTTCATGAATAAACCCGTGGTTATGTAGCACCTGGCCTTGTACAGTAGCGATGGTGGGGAAGGCGAGGGCATTTCCGTGCCGACAAGCCACCTCCTCTACCGCTGCTGCCACCTCACTCTCATGGATGCCAGGACGTACGGTGCGATAGGCGGCTAAGTGCATCTCTGTGCTGAGGTCTACCGATTCTTCAATGAGTCGTATCTCTTCATCGTCCTTATAGTTGCGTTGACTGACGATAGCCTTGATAAACGGAATGCTAGCTTTTCCAGCTTGTGCGGCAGGCTCTATACTGAGCAGTTCCCATAGCCACACCTTGTGGTCACCACGATAGGGTGGTAGGAAATGGATGGGTTGATATTTGACAAGAGCCTTGTCGATATAGCTCTTCAGCTCCTTCATGGGCCTCACGTCGCTGATACCAGCAGGCTCGCATTTGTCTTTCAGCGATGGTTGCTTGCCTGTCCATACGATATCGTCGATGGTCAGTTCATTGCCAAAGACTATCTCTTTGCCTGCGTCAATATCGATGACAGCAGCCAGTTGGGGATAGTCAAGTCCGAAAAAATATAGAAACGTAGAGTCCTGACGGAAACGGTAGGTGTTGTCGGCATAGTTCATACCGACCTCATCATTGCCCAGGAAGAGCAGCAGTCCGCTACCCACGTCCTTCTTCAGACGGGCACGTCGTTTAATATATGTTTCTTTATTGATGACCATATTCGTTTATCTTTTTATGCTTACTGATTTGCAGGTTTGTCTGTGGAAAAAATTCTGCTAGCAAGTTATAGAGGTCTGGGTCAAACTCCTGCAACTCCTCACGGGTGTTACACCAGTTGTGCTTGCCGTCGGGATGGGGCATCTCTGCGTTCACGTTGAACCAGTCCTGCACCGCCTCTGCAAAATACTCCTCCTTATCGGTCTCACGATAGGTGCCTTTCAGTATGCCCTTTGCTATGGCATTCTCGTAACATTGTTTCAGTCGGGCATCGAAGTCGGGTACAGCCAGCATCAGTCCGATGAGATGGATGCTGTGTGCAAACTCATGGATAAGGATATCCTCAGCATGGTATTTGTCTATCTGATAAGCCAGTATGTTCTCCTCGGCACACGAGGTGAGTGGCAGTTCCAAGTCGCCTCCCAGTCCACGGGCTCTGAGATCCCAGTTCAGTGCTGTGTCGTTAATCAGATAATGATGCTCTGGTATGTCGGTCGTACCCTCATATCGTGCCATGATGGCGATGCGTGTGCCGCGAGCCACCATCGAGTCGAGCACGGCCTTTGGCAACATCGATGTCATGGCGTACAGCGTACGGTGGGCTGCTACGAAAGCAGAATCAGGTACTCGCCAGGAAGAGATGAGCGGCAGTCCGTTCACGTCGACATATTTCTGGTAAAAGGGGTCTAATCCGAGTGAGTCGGGTGGGGTGGTGACAACGCATTCTGGTATGTCGAGTGTCTCCTCCTCGACAACCTGTTCCGTCGTGTTTTTGTTGTTCTGACAGGCTACAATCAACAGTAATCCTGCCAGCCATAATACAAGATGTCTCATTTTAGTCGTAGTATTTTGTAATTTCCAGTTGGCAAAGATACTAAATATTTTATAATTAGCGATTAAGAAGATAAAATTTTTTCTCTTAATGTGATAAAAACCTCAAACCTCAAACCTCCATTCTCAAAACTTTTTCGTAATTTTGCGGCACAAACAAAAATCTTAAATAAATACTTTTTAGAATATGGCTTTTTTAACTGACGAGAAATTGGTGATTGTTGGTGCCGGTGGTATGATCGGTTCTAACATGGTTCAGAGTGTGCTGATGCTGGGTCTGACTCCTAACATCTGCTTGTATGATATCTATGAGCCCGGTGTTCATGGTGTTGTGCAAACCTCTCTTACACCGTTGATGCTCAGGAGGCTTTCACAGGTGCCAAGTACATCATCTCTTCTGGTGGCGCTCCCCGTAAGGAGGGTATGACCCGTGAGGATCTGCTGAAGGGCAACTGCCAGATTGCAGCCGACTTCGGTGAGAACATCAAGAAGTACTGCCCTGACGTGAAGCACGTGGTGGTGATCTTCAACCCCGCTGACGTAACCGCTCTGACCGCTTTGATTCACTCTGGTTTGAAGCCTAACCAGCTCACCTCTCTGGCCGCTCTCGACTCTACCCGTCTGCAGCAGCAGTTGGCTCAGGAGTTCGGTGTTCGTCAGGACAAGGTTACTAACGCTTACACATACGGTGGTCACGGTGAGCAGATGGCTGTATTCGCCAGCAAGGCTCTCATCGATGGCAAGCCCCTTTCTGAGCTTCCCCTCTCAGCAGAGCGTTGGGCAGAGATCAAGCACATGACTACTCAGGGGGGTAGCAACATCATCAAGCTCCGTGGCCGTTCTTCATTCCAGAGCCCCGCTTATCAGGCTGTGAAGATGATCGAGGGTGCTATGGGTGGCGAGCCCTTCAAGTGGCCTGCTGGTTGCTATGTGAACTGCGACAAGTGCGGCTTCAAGAACGTGATGATGGCTATGCCTACCGTTATCGACAAGGACGGTGTTCACTTCACTCAGCCGGAGGGTACAGAGGAAGAGATGGCAGCACTCCAGGCTTCTTACGAGCACCTGCAGAAGATGCGCGATGAGATTATCTCGCTCGGCATTATCCCCGCTGTTGAGGACTGGGGCAAGGACAACGCAAACCTGTAATTAAAATGTAAATAAAGAAAATTTGGGCTGAGTCTCGCATGAGATTCAGCCCTTTTGGTTATCTTTGCAGCTTCCAATCTCAAAAGACAACCAATTCATGGGCAAAGGTA
>CACZZQ010000042.1 GCA_902785695.1 uncultured Prevotellaceae bacterium
CGAAAATGAAGCACCTACTCTAAACGCAGGAGTGAGGTATCCGATAATGGTTCCTTTCTATACTCTTTTATATTAAATAGCTGAGTCTCCCTGAAAAAGCGACTTTTTCAGGGAGACTCATGCATAAATCGATTGAAAGAGTATTTCAACGGCGATGTCAAAGCGTATGGCCGGCATTGCCATATAGACGATTTTGCTAAGTAATATAGTCCATTTTACAAAGTAATACAGACCATTTTAGTGAATAATATAGTCCATTTTACAATAAGACATCTATGCTCTGACATGACAATCGAGTAATCATGCCAATTCCAAACGGGGCGATTGCTCTTTAGTTTTATCTTTTAACACTTTAACACGAATGGCCATAAATGACCCATGAGATTTGTCGAAGACCCACGAGAGCTCGCAGTAATTTTCCATGAATAAATTATATGACAATTACATGGGCCGCTCGACCTCTGGTCGCTTGCCACCAACGGGACGCAAGAATTCATGGGAATTATATGTTGAAAGACAAAAACTTTAATAACTCTTTCGCTCTGATTGAGACTGCGTCTCGGATGCTATGACTGCAGCCTTTTCCTTGTGAACAAGTTCCCAGGCAAAAGGTCACAGTCACATCATCCATCCTTTCAGGATTCAATCAGAGCGAAAGCAAAAACATTAAAAACTATGACGTTAGAACATATATAATATGCTCTGTTGTGACTCATAGTAAGACCACGTTTTTCATGTTTTTGCTTCTTGAAAGTTTTGATATTCGTCAGAATATGTTTTGATGTTGGCAGGAAGATGGTGGAAGTATACTTTCGACCAGATTCGTGGCAACAGCAAAACGAAGCACGCAGTGCCAAAACTTTCAAGAAGGTTATTCCGGTTTTTGTAAAAACGAGGGCCTGCGCTCCGTAAAAGAGGCAGACCCTGAATTAATTGGTTATTGATAGTAGGAGAGCGGATTACAAGTTCTCCTCTTCATCGTACTCTTCGTCTTCCCAGTCGTTGCGATAACGGCGGCGAGAATTGGCTTCAGTTGGAGCTTCCTCGTCATTACCTCTTTCAATGCCGGCATCACCTCCGACTTTAGTGATTGAGCTGCTCATCAATTTTGAGACCTCAATCTCTGTGATGGTGGTCTCCGGGGCTAAATATGTTGTTTTTTTCATATTGCTTTATCTTATTATTTGTTTAACATGAATTTCCATGAATGACCATGAATTTTTCATTAATCTCTTTTCTGTCAAGAATTGGAGAATTTGAGAACTTCAATGCTTGTTTATTTTCAAACACGGATTACGCGGATTTACCGGATTGTCTATTCTCTAATTACTGCGTACCTCGTGGGTCTTCGACAAATCTCTCTAATTCTTGATAAAGACTTTATTTCACGATCACCTTTTTGCCATTCTGGATATAGAGACCCTTCTGAGCCTTGTTTACACGCTGGCCCTGGAGGTTGTAAACAGAATTCTCAATTCTCAATTCTGAATTCTCAATTCGAGAAATGCCAGTTGTCTCACCACCCTCAATCCAGAAGTCTGCGATACGTGCGCCAGCCTCAGGATCCTTTGCCTTAATGTAGGCACGTGTACCCTTGATAGTGGTAGCACCACTTGACTTGTACAGCTTGTTGCTGGCAATAAAGTAGTCGCCTTCGGCAATGGTTGTTGAAGCTGCGTATGTGCCAACAAAGTCGAAGTTCGTTCCCTCAACCTTGGCTTCACCTGCCTTGATAGTAACGCCGTTGAAGATGAAAATCGTTTTATCAGTAGAAGTCTTCAGCAGAACAGGAACATTTGCCGAAATAGCAGGTGTTTCCATCATCGTGAAGTTTACAGTAGAGTTCTCACCGACTGCTTCTTCAGAGTACTCTGCAACAGCAACATCATCACCAAATGCCTCCTTCAGATTATTGTTATTCAGGTCGAAGGGCAATGATATGGTGTTCCAATTGCTCTTGTCAGTAGTGAAGGTGCGCTTCAATGTGACGTTGGCATTCTCAATATCTTCAGTATATGAAGAGCTGGCCTCATTCTCATCGATGGTTACGGCGATAGCTGATCCATAATAGTAGAGGTGGAAGTTATCCCAGATCACCCAGTCAGACCAAGTCTCACACTTAAAACCAATTTTCAGGTCTGCAGGCTGAGTAATCAGAGTCTGCACTTCGTTAGTGTAGAAAAGTTTACCCGTAGCGGGATTCGTTTCTTGGAAGAAATAGTAAGAACCTGACATACCATTGGGCTGATAGACAGTCTGTTCGCCTAGAGTATAAGAAGACTCTCCATTGATATCACCCATAGCAGGCTTGCCGCTGGCAATTGGTGTCGTGCTATATTCGTCTTTGATGTTCTTGATGGGCTGGTTCACGATACCGCAGAAGAGGTTGGTCTTGTCCTTGTCATCGCCATCATGGCGAGCAAAGCCTTGCAGCGTCACCTTATAAGTTCCTTTAGGCAGGTCAGCAATGGTTTGGCTTAATTCAAATACCTTGTGGTATGCTTCGAAGTTGTGAGTGGCTATTCTCAACTCATGAGCACCTCCCCATTCTCCACTTGGATTATCAGGCCAAGAAGCCGTCCATCCAGTCGGATTAGTAGCAGTACCTTCAGTGAAGTGAGGATTCAAAATCATAAATGTAAGGTCGAAACATTTATCGTTAATGGGCTCAGCTGTTTTGACGTATGTCACCATAGCAGCTTTCAGGGTTGAGGTAGCTGTGGTAATGGTTCCTGCGGCAGTAGCGCCCTCAGCATCAGTGCTCTTAGCTGTAATGGCATCTCTCAGTGTGCCGTTAGCTGTATTGTCATTGTTCGACACGGCGGCAAGAGCATTAGCCTGATCCTTCAAGGTCTTCCAAGCTGCGTATGGAGCAACCATAGCTTCGGCTGTTGTAGCGGCCTCGTTCAGAGCTGTGGCAGCATCATTATATTCAGTCGATGTGCCATCTGCCAGAGTGTTATCTGTGATAACGCCTTGCAGATTTTCATAAGCAGGAACAGGAATATCACCATCCTCAATGGCCTGAGCAGCTGCAAGTGCTTCAGTGTAAGCAACAAGTGCATTAGCCTTTGCAATAGCTTCCTCTTCCTCTGCAGTGAGCTGGCGAGCGTAAGTCAGCTTGAAGTTGTCGGCAACGAACCAACGACCAGTGAGAGGATTGATGTTCTTTACACCAAGTCTCAGTTCACCATCAATGACTAGTATCTCCTCTGTGGTATAATTGGCTAAAACCTGGTTATTAGTTGCGCCATCTGTTGTAACGAGTACTCTCTTTTCGTCACTTGCCGTCATGCCATAAAGACCAGCATTTCCACCACCATTCCACGATGCGCCCTCTTCACCATTGGTAGAGTTCATCAAATCAGCACTGAGGGTGTAAGCACCACTGGGAAGGCTTGTTATGGTTTGATAGAAGTCAAAGAAATTACCGCTTGCGTTTTGGTCAGTTGTACTACCTGTCCAGTACTCAATGGTACCATCTTTATATGGATTGCCTGTCCAGCCATTGCCTCTCTTTTCAATGGTCCATCCGTCAATACTACCATCAAAGTTTGGATTGACAATCCAAGGACTCATGTCGCAACCATCGGCGGGCTGAGTCTGAGCCTTACATGCAGTAGCAAGGGCTGTCTTGGCAGCGTTCTTCTGCTCAGTAGACACGGCTGTAAGTGTACCTTCGTCGTATGCAGCCTGAATGGCAGCAATAGTTTCATTGGCAGCGTAGCTTGTCTGGCCTGCAGCGTCATAGATATTGGCGGCATCAAGGATAGTCTTTGCCTCGGCATAGTTGGCGATAGAAGCGGTGGCATTAGCAGTAGCGGTGGTCAGGGCCGTTGTTGCATCGGCAATACCAGCTAACGTAACTGACGTAGCATTGCCTATCTCTGTTTGCAAAGCAGAAAGAACGGTGGCGTTCATCTTTGCATTCTGGTCAACAGCATTTGCGGCTACTAAAGCAGCAGCGTATGCATTAATGGCCTGCATATTAGCAATGGCAGCAGCGTAGGTTTTGGAAGAGGTGTAGGCCTTGTTCTGATCGTCAACCATTGACTTCAGCGTGGCATAAACCGTAGCATCAATACTGCTTTCATATCCATTGAATGTAGCCACCTCTGTTGCTAACTGTGTTTCGTATGCGGAGAGGTCGATACCGTAGAACGTCACCTTGAAGTTGTCGGCTGCAATCCAGTTGGCTGTAGTACTGACAGTCTTCAGACCGAAAATAACGTCACCTTCACCTGTAAACAGGAACTGTGTAGAGAAATGTTGTGGAACTCCATTGCCTGTTGAAAGGCTGGCAGTGTAGTCCGAACCATCAGCCGTGATGAACAGCAGAGCACCCGTAGTGGTTGCACTTGCGTTACCCTGGTTAACAGCAATGGCATCACAATCCAAGAGATATTTTCCTTCTGGTAGACCCGATACTGTCTGACGGAGATAACCATCGCCAATAACTCTGTTACCAGAATGCCAAGCCTCAATGAACTGGCTTATTACAATACTACCATTGGTGTAGGCATTGTTATTCTGATAACCAATATTGGTAGCCTGTTGACCACTTACGTAGTTAGTTTCCCAACCATTAATGTTGCCAGTAGAGAAGTCAGGATTGGTTAGCACCCATTCAGTAATATCGCGAGGGTTGCTATTGGAGGCGATGGCCAGTTGATGTTCATAGCGATCCTGATGAAGGGTGTTATAGGCAGAATTAACTGCTTCCAATGTGGAACTGGTGTTGTTGTAAACAGAACCAGCATCATCAGTATTTACACCTTCGCTATATGCCTTCAGCAACTCATTGTATAGTTTTACACGGGCATTAAAAAAAGTAAAGCTGGCATCCGTCAAAAACGCCCATTCACAGTTCCATCCTTCAGCATTGGCATCGGCATGTGCCACGACACCCGTTGCATGGAAGCTACTATTGTAACCCCAGCACGCAGAAGAAGCATCACCGCCTGCGTCATGGATATGGTAGTAACCGTTGGGCATCTGCGTGAGACCGTAGTTCGTAGCATTTGCTCCATCAACATGCATAGCATCACCTACAATATTATTGCCTGATGTGAACACTTTGTTATTCCCTGAGCGGTCTTTGTTTGTAAAGGTAAAGCTTGAAGCATCACCTGTGAAAGTGAAGTCTCTGCCGTTGTCAGCCAAAATAGCAGTTGTGCTCCAGCTGAACCAAGCCTTTCCCTCTTGGAGGTACTTGCCTGAACCAACATTATACACTTTGTAATTCGTCCCTGACACAGGATTTTCACTAGTAATCGTTGGAGCTACCCATGACTGAGCACTCACAAAACTAACTCCCCCTACTAAAAGGGCGAGCGTTGCGAATAATAGTTTTAGTTTTCTCATGTTTATATTGTTTTTAGTTAGTGATAAATATGTTTCGTTATTGGTTATTTGTCGTTATAATGACCGTAGATGTGAGAACTTCCACGTAAATTTCGTTTGCAAATGTAGGGAAAAGAATTTAAAGTTGCAACTTTTTTTCCGATTTTCTTCTTTAATACATGAAAATTCGGGGTGTCTTAAACGCGAATTGCCACGAATTAACCATGAATTATAGGCTCACCAGTATAATCCTGCGTTTTCTTTTTCACAAAAACATCAAAAAACTCTTTTACTGATTTGAATCTTTTCAAGATGACCGTTTGGTATTGATGGTGACTGCCTGTAAACGCGTTTACGTCATTCGCCATCAATACCAAACGTCGCATTTCATGCTATGAAATCAGTAAAAGATTTCTGGTCGCTTGCCACCAACGGGACGCAAGAATTCATGGGAATTATATGTTTATATCTTTAACACGAATGGCCATTAATGACCCATGAGATTTCTTGCGTCCTTCCAGTAGCAAGCGTCCCCCTTCGGGATGCCGAGCGGTCGTAAGACCCACGAGTGCTCGCAGTAATGACCTGCGAATTTTTCATGAATAAAATCTATCCATGTTGTTGATTGTATCTCTCAACCTCCTTACAGATATGCTCGTTTATGCTTTCCCAACTAACATCTTCAAACGTATAAGGCATTGGCTGAGGGTATTCAGGAGTTCCAAGGTGTCGGGGTAGACTGTCTGAAGTGATAGCATCGGTATTGTTCAGGTTTTGTATGTGATATGGTGCAAAGAAACGAGAGGCAAACGGGATCGAGCGTACGCAACTGCTGACACTCTTGGACAATCTTGTCAAGTCCATAATAACGGTTGATAAGTCGCCAGTCATCCATTTGTCCGTATTCCATGACTCGCTGAATGATATAAGCAGCATGAGCATTCATCTGTAGTTGAGATGCATCGACATCCCAAAACAGATTCTTTGAAAACTTATTGATGCATTCCTTGCTACTCATAACTGTTATGATTTGCAGTATTACGTTTGCAAAGGTAAGCATTAATTCCTTATCTTCCAAATCTTTTCACCCAAAAAGACATTCAGGGCCTGCGCTCCGTAAAAGAGGCAGGCCCTGAATTCATGTGTTATTGATTGAAGGAGAGCGGATTACCAGTCCTCCTCATCGTCGTACTCTTCGTCTTCCCATTCGTTGCGGCGGCGGCGAGATAGTACTTCACCATCTTTTTCTGCGTCATCCTCTTTCATTGTTACAGTAGGATTAGAAGTAGCTATCATTTGCTGTAACACTATCTTCTGGATGAGAATCTCGGGGCTTAAATATTTCTTTTTCATAATCATTGTCCGTTTAATTATTTAACCATAACTTTACGAATGCTGCCATCTGACATCTTGATGATGTTCAGACCCTTTTGCAATGATGGAACCACTGCGCCAGCAGCATTATAAATAGTAGTTTTACCGCTTGTCAATGCCTTAATGGTATCAACTCCTGTTGTCTCACCACCGAAGTCTAAGAAGAGAGCACGTGCTTCTCCTTCTGCTGCAGGTGCTGTCAAGTAGCAGCGGTTAGCACCTACAGTAGGCTGTTTGCCCTCTGCAACCTTGTAGAAGGCGACAACATCATTGTTCTTTTGGAGTACATAGCTTCCTACAGGAGCAGCGGTAGCAGTATAAACGCCAGTGAGTAGACCTTCGGTGTAGGTAGCTGTCTTAGCCACACCATAACCTTCCAGTTTGTATGTGCCTTCTGATCCAGCAATGAGATACGGCGTATTGGCAGCAAACTTACCTGTGGTGACCTTTGTCAGCGTCAGAATATTCTCTCCACCAACACCATCAACCGTATAAGCATCAAAATTCTCTGGAATATCGGCCTCGAACGGAAGTATTGTCGTACCAATTCCTGCTGCACTAATCTTTACGTCGACGCTGTTCTTAGTAGCTTCATTAATGTTGAACTTATTATATTTGGTTGTAGTATAGAAACCACCATCGCTGGTACCAATCAGGGCATTAGATGCAGCTGTATTCTTCAGATTATAAACACCTTCTTCTGTTGAAGAAGCAACGATGAGAATTGCCAATGCCTTAGTATCATCAGTTGTCATACGGATTTGGTTGTTATTACCACCATATCCACCACCTGCACCTGTACAGATATAATGCTTTGTTCCGTCAGCTGCCTTAATATACAAATTATACTGATTAGTTGTGGCTGTAGCCTTAAAGTAAACAGCTTGATTGAACGCAGAACCTGCATCCTCCGTCAAACCGATGGCATAAGTTCCGGAAGTGGCATTACCATTCTTGAAGGTTACAGTCTTTGCATAGTTTTCACCACCATCCGCTAAGTAAAGGTTATAGGCATCGTCCTCAGAAGGAACATTCAGCGTAACGACATCTATTCCCTCAAATGCACTAATTGCATCTGTTACTTCACTCAAAGTAGCATCTGCATCTTCATAAACAGTCTGTCCGTCTGTCTTGGCAGAGGTCAGAGCACCTACCTGTGTCTGTGAAATCTTGAATGCTTCAGTACCCACGTTATAAGTTGGCGTAGCAGGAGCAGCAGCTATAGCAGCGGCCAGCTCAGCCTTCTTCTCGTCAACCTGGTAGTCTTCCAGAGTCCAAACAGCGGGAGTCTCAGAAAGAGTCAGAATCGTATAATTAACTTCACTACGTTCTACATCGGCAGTTGTCAAATAAAGTCCAGTTTCTGTATTCAGAATATTATATCCACCAACAACTTCTATCAGTCTCCAATATGGCTTGTGATATTTCTGAGCAGGATCTATAGTTCCGTCTGTATAGATCTGTTCGTCGTTCCAGAACAGATACTTCTCATTATCTGTGAACTTAAGAGTCGATATACCTGCCTTATCGGTTGTAATCTGAACGGGAATACCAACAAGTGCCATTTTAGCTTCTGTAGCCTCGTTTGTACCACGGCTAATCTTATTTCCACCAGTCTTAATCACATACTTTCCGTCAAGAGACACAGTAGGATCTGAAGCACCAAGGTATTTCAGACGGAAGTTATCTACACGATATGACCAATAGCCATCAGCACTATAATCTTTATGAGCACCCTGATTACCATTGGCACCACCTACGATACCGATAGTAACTTCCTGATCAGCATCCAAAGTAAATACATAGTTGAACTCAATACCTATCTCCTTGGTCTTGTTCTTCTCATCGTCTGTACCTGTCTTATACTGACCTGTCTCAACATAAGCCTCATGCTTGTCGTTCATGGTGATGTAGACTGTACCACCATCACTTGACACAACGCCCCTCAGCTCATACACGCCAGCTTGCAGAGTGCCGATATTCTGAGAAATAGGACGTCCTTGCCACCAAGTTGAGAAGAAATGAGTACCATCTATATTACTTAAAGTATAACCATCAACACCGTCAGTCTTGATTCCCGTATCGCTTGAGGGATTAACGGTCCAAGATACATCGGGCACAGTTTCAAAGCTTGGGTTGTCAATCAGAGAAGTCAGATCCTTATTGGCAGTCATTCCAGAGGTAAAAATACCATTTCTTACACTCTTAATGGCAACGATACCATCAACAGAATTAGTGTAGCTACCAGCAGTGATAGCTGCAGAGATGGTGCTATAGTCGCCAGCAAAATCGCCAGTATTAGTTGCAGTCAGATAATCAGAAATCTTTGTGTATTCTGCGATAGAAGTTGTTGCGCCAGCAATGGCTTCGTTCAACTCAGTCAGAATAGTGTTCAGCTCTTCTTGTGTGTTGCTTACACTAGCTGCTTCTGCTGCTGCTACCTTTGTATCCAACGTGGACTTCACCGTTGCATTCATATTTCCAGAAGGCACTGTTGTCAAAGCGTCTGTAATCAGGTCAAGCTGTGCACCCTTAACAACTGCCTCTGTGGTAAGTAACTGAACATTTGCGAATCCTAAATATGAATATTGGATACCAGAACAAGAGCCAGTGAAAGAAATAGTTACATTGCTCTTACTAGCCAAGGTGAAGGGTATGTATAACCATTCCCAACCACGTCCGCCTGTATTAGCAAATTCACCTTCATCATAGGAAGCCACTCCTGCAGTTGTAATACCCTTACCAGAATCGCCATGGTGACCAGCCATTGTGGTGTAGGTGGAACCACCCTCAATTGCTACGCTCATGCTAGCGTCACAAGTAGATTTTGCACGGGCTGCAGCTTTCAGTACGTATGAACCCGCAGGAAGTTTTAACGTCTGAGAGCGAGACATTGACCAAGGATCTGATGACCAGTAGCCATCTTTCTGTTCGAAATAGGCAGTAGAACCACCATCCCAATGCTGACCTGTTTGATTACCATTTACATTGGTATCCGTCCAGCTACCAAATATGGTAGAAGCGTAATCCGTATAGCCTAGGCTCTCTACTTTAGCATAGTTCAATACATTGATTTCGTGAGCTGCTGTCAATGCTGTCTCTGCACTTGTTACAGCCGTGACACCGGAAACATCTGTTCCGAGACGTGTTGCAGTCAAGTTCTCATAATAGTATTCATCGTAATTCAGCTTTGCTGCTTTGAAAGTAGCTACGGCTGCATTGATATTATCAACAGCGGTAAAGTATTCAGATACCGTTGAGGGCGCAGTAGCAGGATTCAGAAGATTATACAGAGCTGTCTTCTCTTCGCCGGTTACATTACCGTAAGTTGCATCATCATAAGTTGTCTGAGCTGCACTCTTTGTTGCTGCATAAGCATTAGCAGCAGAGGTATAAGTTATGGTTACATTGTCAATGAGAAGGTGAGGCATATCACCAGAGCCCTTACCTGCTGCTTGATAACCTAACGACATATAGCCTGAAGTCTCTGCATTCAAATCAAACTCTATCGTTTCGTTAGTCCAATTTCCTACAGTATATGTCTTTGCACTTGCTAAATGCTCTGTGCCACCATCTTCTATAAAACCAATAAGGTTCTTTGTAAATGCGGTAGTACCTCCAACAAGATTATAAATAGGAACATTGATGACATATCTTCCTGCAGGAAGTGTTACATTTTGTTTGTATTGAGCTATTGCACTCCATACAGAAACGATACCCAATGCTTTGGACTCTCCGCAAGAACTTGTTACTGATGTAGGTTTGTAACCAGAACCTCCCAAGAATGTATCACTACCAAATGCTACGACACCTGTTGCCTTACCATTGCCATTTGAAACAATTGTCCATCCTTCTACAGCTGCCATCTGACTTGTTTGGGTGTTGTTTGCTGTACAGTCATAATCATACGTACAGATGCCTCCTGTAACTGCGCTGCCAGATTCAAAGTCGGAATTCTCCAGCAGGAAGGAAACATTCTCACCAGTCATTAGGGTTACAGAAGCGTAAGCAGTGCTTATAGCTGCTTTAAGGGCTGTCACTTCATTATCAATAGTTGTTTGGTATGCGACTGTATTGTTGGCAGCAGAAAGAACACCTTCGGCATGAGTGATGGCTGTATTCAGGGCTGCATCACTTGTGCGAGTATAAAGAATCTGTGCACTGGCAATTGCAGAAGAAAGTTCTGATGTGTAGTTACCATTATAGAAAAGACGAACATTGTCAAGGGCTACCTGAATGTTTTGCTTTGCAAGAATATTAAATTTTATGGTATTTTTAGCTGTAAATGCTTCAAAGTTTAATGACATGCTCTTATTTATGGCATCATTAAAAGTTGTATTGTTTTTTGCAGCAAATTCTCCAGATGCTGTTGCTAATGCACCACCATTTGCATTTACAGAAAAGAGGAAACGAGGACTTGTATCTCCATTTCGATATGCCTGATAATCAACAGACAATGTGTATTTACCTTTAGGAATTGTAATTTCTTGTGTAAAATTACTCTCACGTTGGTTACTCTCCCAACGATGACGAATGGCAACAAAGCAACTTCCATCTTTTGCAGAAACGCCAGTGATCCAACCTATATTTCCACCATTAGATGCACCGACTACTGTTTTGTCGGCATAAGCAGCAAATGTCCACCCAGTAATATTATTACTACTCGTACTTTCACTTTTAGCTCCATCAGATTCAAAGGATGGATTCGTGATGTACGTGCTTGTCACGTCAGTCTGTGCCCACACAGAGATACCTCCCCCAAATAATAGGGCTAAAGAGGCCAGTAATAGTTTTAGTTTTCTCATAATGCATTATTTTTAGTTAGTTAATAATTTTTTTCGTTATCGGGTATTTGTCGTTAGTTTTTATTCTTTTGCCCTACAGATGAATTCTGCTGGTGTCATTACCAATATGCCGAAGTCGTTGAATCCTTTCTTGTCGCGTGTGATTATCACATCTGGATGATATGGTAGTGCCGACAGATACTGTACGGCATCTTCATTAGTGTCTAGGAATACATTCATCGTGCTCTCTTCTCCCACATTTCATCAAGTTCCTTGTCCAAATCGAAATCTTTTGGCAGCTTGCCACACGTCATAGCCAACACTTTGGGTGATGGCTTGTAGTCCTTCGGAATCTTAGGAAACACAATGTCCCTTTTCTCGCTTCTCGTCTCTGCGCTTTCAGCTGCTTCCATCAGATGGTTGGCCAACCATCGCTGGTTGCTTGCTGTAAGTGAGAGTCCTTGCAGATAGCTCCACAGATTGTTAAGTGATATTGCGTTCATATATCCAAATAGTTAGAGTTAGTACATAATTCGGTTGCAAAAATAGGGAAAATTTTTTTAACCACCAAGTTTTTCTTCGATTTTCTTTAAAAATCAGAACTGTATGAAGTAATTACATACGAATTATATGGCAAATTGCATGGGCCGCTCGACCTCTGGTCGCTTGCCACCAACGGGACGCAAGAATTCATGGGAATTATATGTTTATATTTAACACGAATTGCCATTAATTGACCACGAATTATCCATGAATTGTATGACAAATTACATGGGCTGTTCATGGGAATTATATGTTGCCTAAAATCCGCAGATAATTTTTCGATTGTCTGATTTAGTCCTTGCTTATGACGATTCTGTCTGACTCTGGGCTTAGAAACGCTTGAGCTTGACTTGTACTGCTGGAATCCCATCCCCGACTGGTTGTCGGCCTGGACTTCGTCTACGGCGGCAGGTAGCCGTCACTCACTTGTTTTATATACCATAAATAAGACAGATGACGATGATGGAAATTGCCAGATAGGCCAGCTTCACGGGGAGTCCGATGCGCAGGTAGTCCGTGGCGCTGTAACCGCCCGGACCGTAGACCAGCAGGTTGAGGGGTGTGCTGATGGGAGTCAGGAAGGCTGCATTCACCGCCAGCAAGAGTGCGAGGGAAAACGGAAGTGGGTCGCAGCCCATGTTCACAGCAGCTTCATAGATGATGGGAAACATCAAGGCGATGGTTGCCGAATTGGAAATGAACTCAGTGACGATTGCTGCCAACAGACAAAGAGCAATCATCACCAGGAGAGGCTGGCCGCCGCACAAATGAAGGACACCCGTCGCCATCTGATCGGCCAGACCTGTCTTCAGAAGGGCCGTACCCAATGCAATGCCTCCTCCCAGGGATATCAGGATGTTCCATTTGATGGCGTTCATGGCCTGCGTTGGCGTACAGCACCCAAACACCAGCATGGCACCGGCGGCGAGGAAGGCACTCTGCAACAGCGACATGATGCCGGTAGTGGCCAAAAGCACCATGCTGATCATAATGACCGTCGAGACCAGCGGTTTCAGACCAGTCACAGGAATTACAGGAGAATCAAAGAACTCCAGCTGTAATTTCATAGCTTCCGTATTGATCTTCTGGTGTGGCTGATGGACAAAGAGCAGTGAGTCGCCGGCATGCAGGACGACATCGCGTGGAGGCACCTTGATGCGTTCACCCCGTCGCGATACGGCAACCAGCGTTATCTCATGGTCTCGTTCGAAAGTAGTATCTCCCATTCGGGTGTCTATCAGGTTGCTGCCGAAACAGATGTATGCCGTCTTGAGACGCTGTTTGCCACCTGGCTCTTTGACGCTGAATACGGTATGGTCGGGAATGACTAACTGAAAGGTCTTAGCCAGTTCCAGCAGTTGGTCAATCTGACCCGAGAAGATGAGGCGGTCGCTTCCCAGCAGGGGCTCCTCTTCGCGCACCGGCAACACCAGCCGGTCGTTGTCGAAGTGAATCAGTTCCATGAGGCTGCCGGCAGGCACATGGTTCAGCCCCAGTTCGCCGACGGTCTGGCCAATATGACGATTGTTCGATGGGACCAGCATTTCCAAGGTGTACTCGCCGGTATTCTCAAAAGCCGACTCCGGGTTGTTGGTGTCGGGCAAGAGCCTGCGGAAGATGATGATGACCGACATGGCAACAGCCAAACAGACCAACGCTGGTAGCGTGGATGTAAAGATGCTCAGGGGCTGACCGGACTTGTATTCGTACATGTCGCTCAGCAATAAGGCCGTCGGCGTGGCAATAGCGGCCATAGGGCCGCCCATTCCAGCAGCATAACTCAATGGAATCAACAATTTGGAGGGTTGGATGCCCAATTTCCTGGACCACAGTTTGACAACTCCTACAAAGAGCGCCACGACGGAAGTGTTGTTCACAAATGAACTCAGCAGCGCCACGGGCACCATCAGGCGCAGCAGGGCATGGACCTCTCCCTTGGGCTGTCCAAGCACATGTTTCGATATCCACTGAAGAACACCTGTGAAGGACAGTCCTGTGACGACAACGAACATGACACCCACAATGATGACCGTCGAACTGACAAGGCCGGAAAAGGCTTCAGTGGTGTCCAGCACACCCGTCACGAATAAGATGCCGATGGCACCAAGAAAGACTACGTCAGACCTGAGCCGCGTAAACAATAGCACTGCCATCACCGCAACGAGCGTCACGATGGTAATCCACGCGTCAAGGCCTAAGTCTATGAGCATCTTTCTTATTCTTCATGAATCAGGTGTACGTCGCACGTTCATTTTGCCGACTACCACGTTGATGCCGTAAGCAGGGTCTACAATCTCGCGCCCGTACTGGTCCTTGGTACGTACCTTCTTCATGGCCTCTACCAATACCTCGCGTACCCGATGGATTTCCGTACCGTATGCCACGCCTACGGTGACGATGGTCAGCTCGTACGAGTGGTTGCGCGTCAGGTTGTTGAAGTTCTGGTACTCCCCGCACTCAGCGGCGTAGTCAAAACATACGTTTTGACGCTGCAAAGATACGAATAAGCGAGCAAACTTCCAAATAAATCTCCATTTGTTTTCAGTTTTTCGTCCAAAAGAGAATAACTTTCCAAAATTATTCGGGCTCACAGAGGTGAAGTGCTCGTATCTTCTGGTGTCCTTTCATCCCGCCTCAGCATTACGTTAGATTAGGGTACTACTAGTAATCTTTCGGACAACTTTTTGGCCTGTTTCCGCTATTTGTCCGAAAATGGGACGTCTGTCCATACAAGTTTGAGAAGAATCTGGCATTTTTCTTGGAATCGGAAGAAAATCAACGTAACTTTGCAATGCTCACACGGGGACAGACCGGACGGTTCTTTTGTTATCGTGCTGTGATAACGAAAGAACCGTCCCCGTGTATGTTCCGAAGTCCTAAGTGTGAGTCTATCACAGAGGACAGAATAGAGTCCGCCAAAAGCAGTGATTTTCTCAGATTATATTTGTACTTTTGCCATGTCATTGATGATTTTGCTTGTCTTGATTTGCAGCAATAAGGTAAGTGAAAAATCTGACATGGCAAAATCTTGAGCAATATTTTGTTACTCAGGAACTTAAAAAGGAAGTTAAACTAAAGTGCTGCGGAATTTAGGTCCGTCACGGTCAATGAATCTCAATGATTTAAGTTTATTGATATGCTTTTGGACTGCTGTTACAGATATTCCGATTCTATTCGCAATCTCACTCCTTGTGATATAGTTATCAGCATATATCATCTTATATATGTTAGCGGCAGTTTCAGATAACCCTTTAGACAACTCTTTAGATAACCTTATAGACAACCCTTCAGGCAACCTACAGTTCACTCTATTATCTCCCAATAGCCAAACCTTGTTGAACCGATTCGCCGTATTAACCCTAACTCTTTGAGCCTATTTATATGCTTCTGAACGTTTTTGAGCGAAATTCCTGTAAGGTTAACCAACAATATGAGAATATATAGCCTTCGCAGTATCAGACACCCCATTAGGCACCCTATTAGACACCCCTTCGGACACCCCAGTACTATTTGACTTAGGTGAAGGCACAGGTAGTATCAGTTCAACTTCGTCAACATCCAGTTTGTTCAGCAGTTGTGGTTCGCCCCAATTGGTCTCTTTCCATGCAGCGATTATCTTTGGGAATCCGGAACCGACATTCTCACCAAAGCCAATCATACGCAGCATATTCTGAATCTTTGGATTGCGAGCCTTGGAGTTTCCACCTCGATATATCGTCTCTACAGGCAACTTCAACAAGCCAGGATTACGGAAACAGAGCCGGTCGTCATGTTTCTCTATTCTCAGGATACCTGCATCCATCATCAGGTCGCAGTGGATAATGGCATTGGTAAAGGCTTCACGAACAGCCTCATGTTGAGGTGTGTCATCATTCCTCTTGCCGCCTTTCTCCAATTTGAAAGGTCTCGGCAGGTCGAACTGCACCTTTGGTGATACGATACGGAAGAACTGGTACAAGTTATTCTCCCAAAGTCCGTCGTATGTCAGGCGATCATGATAACGCTCGTCACCCACCAGATGGCTCATGTCCAGATAGTCCATGCGGAAATTTGAGAACCTGTCTCTTATGGCATGATGAGATAGTTCAAAGATAGTAATTGATGGAGCTATTTTGTACTCCCTTAAAAAGAAATAGTCCATTCTCCTCAGCTAATGCTTCCAATTGAAACTTGTTAATTTCAGCATTTTTCATATTAGGACCTAAAATTATGCCTTGCAAAGAAGCTGGGAAACTATTTTCTGGATGTTCATTATCCATAATCAGAGAATAATCTTTATACGTACTTATCACGCCATTGGATGCTAGAGTATACCCATCAGGTTTTGAATTGTCTATTTTTAGATACCTCAATTCCTGCTCATCCCTGAAGCCTTTTGGCTTAAGAAAATATTGCCATGTGGTCTCTAAAGATTTGAATGTGAATTTTATTCCATGCTTATCAAGTTCATTGTAAATTCTTTTTATTCTTATATATAATTCCGAATCTCTGCCAGAATAATCAACAGGTAAACAGTAATTACATTCGTAAGGTTCGGAAAAAACGAGACAGACACCTTGGGCATTATCGCCGTATAATCTCCACATTGTCAAATCGTCTATTCTATTAGTAAAACTTGTGATATACCTATGACGTGCAAAATGAACTTTTGTTTTATCTTCAATATAAGCAGATTCTTCATTCTGCAATTTTCCATACAAATGACCTATTTCTAATTTGTCATTCATCGCCGTAACCGACATCATACGCATTGTCCCGCTACTCAGTATCTTCAATGCAGTATCGAGTGAGGTGTATTTTGCAACATGCCAGTTATCATATGGGAATGGTTTGTCAACCATTTTCTTTAAATTACGAAAATAATTACAGAACCATAAGTATTCTGTTCCAAAGGTTTTGTTCCAATCTTTGAAGTGGTATGTTTCATCGTTAACATCATATCCAAGTTCATCAGCGCAAACGTAACGGCTCATTATATTACCAAGGAGTTTTGCTACTTCTTGCCTTTTCTGAAGTTTACTTTCTATATCGCCAAAGATTTCTTTAATTAGCGAGTCAATCGAATTAAATTCTTTGCCTTCAATCTTTTCCCCCTTTTTATATAGTATGAACTTCCCTGTTCTATCTGGTGAGTAATGATATGTTGCTCGGTTGAATTTTGTCAATGGGAATAGTTCTGAAAAATCAAGAAAATCATCTGAATCAACTCGCAAGAATGCTTGTTTATTAACTGTTATAATAATGCTTCGAATCTTTTTACCTTCTTTTTGCCCTTCTAATGGGATAATTCGGTAATTCTCGCCCCATTCCTGTATAAGCTTAGTTAAAGCATCGGATAACTCATTAAAAACTGTCATATTCATAAAATAATCAAAGGAATTCACTGATATAACTATTTACTTTTTTTAAGTTCTCCTAACGTGGAATACTGTGCATCATACCGACTTTTAGAAGTATATTCCTTCTTGGTTGAATCCAATTTTATAGAGTTAAGTTCTACGGATGTGTCTATATCAACGGATAAGTACATTTCAGTCGTATTGACATTCTTATACCTGTCTTGTTCAACATCTCTAGAAGAAACTACTTTGAACGTCTCTTTGACGGCGAACAAATGTTGCCCAGTGGTGTTACGGTGATGAAATAACACATAACCAATGGTTGATAGATGTTCCACTATCTCCATTGAGTCTTTTGTGTACTTGATGCCGATGGCCAACTTTCCAGATTGCAAGAAATTCATGCTCCTCGTATCGTAGTTCTCCATCATTACCATGAGAACACCGTCCTTCTCTGGTGCAGGTGCCGTTCCTCCTTCCATCATTCTTGCCTTTTCAATGATTGGTTCTGGATTTACACCTAACTTGCAAGGCTTTATAAAGAAGAACTTCTCTAACTCGGCCATCAACAATTCATTATTCTCTTCTGGATCTTCTTTGTCAAGAGCCAGCGAGAAAATATCATTGTCGGCAAAGGGAGTATAAGTTTTGCCAAGCACATCTTGAAAATGCATCTTGAAATACTGCTTTGCATCCACGCCAGGCTTTGCTGCCATTGCATAGAAATCAAAGTCATCCTGTAGCCAGTCTTGAATCTCTTCTCGGAACTTGTTGCGTACCTTATGTTTCCAGTCTGCTTTCTGTGAAGCATTATCTCTTGCATATAGTGAGAGGACAAAGAGGAAGTTCACATCATAGTGGAACAACAACAAAGTGTCACGGTCAAAAAGGCGATTCTTAAACTGCTCTTTGCGGTGTCTGTTGTGCAACCTATCAGTTTTTTCGATGCCATCGTTTGTGTAATCAAAGGCTTCATCCATCTTCGCAGAAACGAAAAAGTTGGGGATGATATTATATCCCTCTGTCACATCATCACGAAGTCGAACACCCGATTGAGGTTCTTCGCCTCTATTGAAAATATCGAGATTCCATTGGATGACATTTCGAGCATACGTGTACTGTTTGTAAATGGATTCTGCTCCAAGCGGATGTCCCATTTTATAATACTTGGAATCACCAATGTAATATGTTTGGCTTGCCTCACTCTCAATAAGACTCTTCGCAGTATAAAGGTGGTCAACGATTTTTCCGTCTTCCTGCTTCTTATCCATGCCATCAGGAAGAGGATTATCGCCAATCAGTTCATCGATGATGGCTTCAAAGACAATATAGAAACTCTTTACAAGCAGATATTCTTTCTTCTCTGTGCTGACAAATACCTGTCTGGCTTCATCGAAGAAAGCATAACACAAGTTCCATAGTTCCAGAGCCTTGTCTGAGAAAAACTTGTACTTTATCTGGCGCAGACGGGTACGACCATACCCATTCAGATAAGTCTTGAACTGTGCCCCCTTTATGAGTTGGAACTGGCACTTGATTTCCTTGGGGAAACCATAGGTATCACCAATATAATTCAAGATGGAAAAGAAGATAACCAACAATTCTTCATCGAAGTTTATCAGCCTTTTCTTGTTGACAGGTTTCAAATAGATGGGCTGTTCACCTTGCACAATTGCAGTTTCACGGCTAATGGTACGAGTCCAGTTTATCTTGTTATAGCCAGAATGCAGATTCTTGATAACAAAGAAGAAAAAACTTTGGTTGTCCCGATTAAATTGTAATAGCTGAAGCAAGATGTCAAGGTAAGTGTTACTCAACCTACGGTTTCCTTTTCCTATCTGTGCAATCTTCGTGTGATACACGATGTCTGTGTCATTCCGTTTGTCGTTCTTGTAAACGACGATGGCACGATAAATCCATACGGCAAACTTATATAGGAAGTCTTTCTCCTGGACTTCCATTTCCTTATTCTTGTCTGGGCTGACTATATCTTCTGGCTCGTATTTGCCAAAGGCAAGTTCCTTACCATTCACATCTTTGAGAAGTACCTTCGGAAGAATAAACACGCAGTCTTTCAGCAGGGTATTGTAATAATACCCTACATAGTGAATGGAAACCTTGCCTTCTACGTTCTCCAAGGCATCAATGCCATGAAGAATGTCTTTCACCTTGGCTACGTCATACTGATATTCTTCAATGAGTATTCTCATGTCTCTTCCTTGTCGTCTTTGTCCTTTTTGTTTTTCAATCGCTTGACAGCCTTGTCGAAGTCGCTCTCTAACTGCCGCATCTCTCGCTCGCGATAGATTTCGAACTCTCGCTCAGCCTTTTCAATGGCTTCTTGGTGGGAAACTGTACCGTTGCCTTCCAGGATGTTCTTCCGCAGTCTGAGAATCTGGTCATCAAGGGCAGATATCCAGTCGGCCATGGTCATAGGATTCTGCTCCAGTGCCTGAAACTCGGCATAGTCGAGGAATTGGGAGGTGAGTAGGTTGAGCCTCTGCAGTTCCAGCTCCGACAGGTAATTCTTGGCTATCTTTACATCATCACGAGTCACATAGTTGCCCTTGAAGTTTGTCATACCCACGAATGGCTTCTCATTATCTACACGTTCATAGATAAGTTCCGCTGCCGTATGCTCATGCACGGCATAGTGCATCTTGTTCTGCACAGTAGCGAAGAACAACTTTGTCATCTTCGCCCGTGGATCATAGTCGGTTGATGTGGCATAGATGTCAGTTACCTGTTGATAGAAATTCCTCTCACTACTGCGAATGTCACGAATACGTTGCAAGAGTTCCTTGAAGTATCGGTTGCCACCTTGTTTTAGTCGCTCATCGTCCATTGTGAACCCTTTCTGGATATATTCATGCAACCGCTGAGTAGCCCAACGGCGGAAGCGCACAGCAATGGGTGACTGCACACGGTAGCCGAGGGCAATAATCATGTCCAGATTGTAGTGGTCTATCTCCCTCTGCACCTGTCGCTTGCCCTCTTGGCGAACTAGAAAGAATTTCTTTCGAGTTCCCTCTTCATTCAATTCTTTGTCTTGGTAAATATTACCAACGTGAAGGCTGATGTTCTGAGGGGTGGTCGCATAAATCTCAGCAAGATTCTCACGTGTCAGCCACACATCCTCGTCAGCAAAGCGCACGTTCACATTCACCTTGCCCTCGTCATCCTTATAGAGTATTAGTTTATTCTCCTTGTCCATCTGATTCTTCTACTTTAATATCCAATCCTTGATTCTTTGCAAAGTTGATGATATTGTTGATGTTAACACTTGTCCATTGTTTATATATTTTGAATGTAACACCATCAGACGAGGTAAATGGTTCTGGAGAATAATATCTTCCATAACTATCTAAAGGAGTGTCTGTTGATACAATTAACCCCCTATGACCTGAGTGTACCAACATACTGTCGGGGAATGTTTCTTTGATTTCTTTGAAAGTCAGATTAGGATGCTCTTTTAAGTATCTTGACATTATTTCTTTTCCAGCGTATGATTTTCGCTTGAAAATCTCACCGTCTATAATATATTTTACACGACCATTGTTTTCATCTTCGTCGTCCTCGCCATTAATGAAAGGTTCCATACCAAGATTCAGCAATAGTCGTTCCGCTTTCTCTTCAACGACTTTTGCCTTGCCATCTATGCCAATAGTATAGAATTTGTTGAACGACAAAATACCATCTACATCTTTAAAGAGGTCGCCAGCTTCTTCTGCAAAGTCCTTGAAAACATCGTTCCAGATGTAGAACACCACCTTGCCAACGAAAGTATCAGCATCAATGACACCATTCTTTGCCTTACAGAAGAAATAGCCAAGTTTCTTGTCTTCGGAATTGGTGGTAGAGCCTATCTTGTCGTTTATCTTCTGAAGGAATTGCCACCAGTCATAACGCTTGCCATTGGCTTCAATCAGCCATCCTTTCTTTCCGTTTGAGATGGGCATGTACTGCCAGTCCCAACGACGCTTAAAGGCTGAGTCGATAGGGAATAGTGATTGGTCGCTTGTATTCATGGTTGCCCAAATATGCAAATTCTTGGGGAGAATCATCAATTCGCCCGACAATACTTCTTCTGGTATTGCAGCTTTCTGTTCCTCTGTCAAGGCGGCAAAACCAAACTTCTTGTCCGTTAGCAAGAACTTCTGGATGTCCTCATCTGGCGATATGGGATAATCGGAAAGCCCCGTCTCGTCGTTTCTGTCAAGCAATTGGAACAAGTCACCGAATATCTGAGCACAATTTCCACGGTTAATTTCTTCGATAATCAAGAAAAATGGCTCGTCTTGATTCTTCCATGCTCCCGTATAGGCTTTCAAAAATGCTTGTGGTACAAACTCATAGACAATTTTCTTCTCCATTCGTGGTGTCCCGTCTGGATTTTCTACAGGAACAGCTTTTGTGCCTATCTTTGTCATCTCGGGTACTTCCACCGATGTCGGTTTATATGCACCCACAAAGGTTGAATAATCGCTATCAGGATGGAATGTTGTACGTACTCTTGGTAAGTCTTTCTGGTCAACCTCACATTTTATTGTATTGGATTTACCTGTACCTGGGGCACCATAAAAGATTTGTTGAAGGGCACATGTAGACCTCTTCACATTTAATTCAAAGTTTATATCTTCGAGGCTTTTGATATTAGGATAGAGCTGTGGATCTGGCAACGGATAATCAAAATATTGTTCAAATCCAGGTTCTATTTGAAGGATATCGTTCTTGAAATAATTTGCAACAGAATCAATAGCAGAAAAGAATGCACGTAGGTCTGAAAAGGCGCTACCAGACATGTTGCGTATTGTTTGATTTGCATGATCATCCAATCCAATTAACGGCATTGAGGAACACCAATAATAAGCAGTTGGTGCACATCTTAAGATGTCCATTCTATTAACAGACTCTCTGAAAATGTAAACAATCTCTATTGTTGTCTCAGATGTATCATTGTAATTCTTTCCACGTAGGACATTCTTAACACGACCAACAGCTTTAAAGCCCTGTTTCCAATTTGTTGGCATTCCCTTATTATTGTCAGAACCAAGCCATAAGAAAGCGTAATCATCGTGTCCGTAGTTGTCAGGCACCTGAGTACATTTTACATTTATTATTAATGGTTCGCTTAGGATTCCTACATATGAGGAGCAAATCTGCTTGATGTCTGGAATACTATCTTTTCCTAGACGAACAGTTATAAAATTGAAACCTGCCATAATTCTAAATATTTCTTGAACTAAGTTTTTCTAAAGCTATGCGAAGTGGACGAAAAAGGGTCCTATTTTGTCCATCTACTCTTCGTAATATTCCTTCTGCCGCATTAGGAGAAAGATAATAAACAGGGTTGTTTTGATCTTTTTCTATCAACTTTAACAAAGAAGATGGAATCGCTTTTGCTGGTGTAGGACTAATATTACATTCCAAAACCCTATCCGACCAAACTATCCCCCCTCTTTTCCATTTGTAGTCTTTTGCCGTATCAGTAAAATCTACATCAGATAACTTTGAGTCCGACCATTTTGATTTTATTAAATCATTAAATTGAGTTAGTACGTTTTCAAAATCATCCAAATTATCCCTCCTGACAAGTTGCGTCTTTACCCTATTAGCAATCCATTCCACAACAGGAACAGAAACTGCATTTCCAATAGCGGTATATCTAAGGGTATTAATATTATCATCATTAACAGATTGTTCTGTAGGTAATGTCCAATTGTCAGGAAACCCCTGAAGTCTTTCTGATTCCAAAGGTGAAAGACGCCGAACCCCATCTTTGCATACCACATAAGTTCTACTCCAATCGGTACCTGTATGTCTTCCTGAAGAGGCGGCCAAACAGTATGCCACTTTGGGTACCTTGGGATATTCCTCGGCAAGGCTTTCCTCCGTAATAAAATCCTTCCTTTCGTTCGTCGGCTTAAATGCACCTTGGGCATCAAACATAACATTTAATGCCTTTACAGGATTATTTTTCCAGCAACATAGGTAAACACGGGTACGAGATTGAGGAACGCCAAAATATCTGCTATTTAATAATCGCCAAGCGACACAATATCCCAAAGAGGATAATGTTTGCAGAATGACACCGAAGTCTCTCCCTTTATTAGAAGTAAAAAGTCCGGCGACATTTTCAATGATAACAACCTCAGGTTTTTTTTGTTCAATTAAGTCTGCAAAACGATAAAAAAGACCTGAACGTTTTCCCTTTAATCCCAATCTTTCCGATGCACCTCTGGCTACAGATATATCTTGACAAGGGAACCCGCCACACCAGAGTTCAGCATCAGGAATATCATCCACTTTGATGGTATTAATGTCCCCCTCTTTCATGGCATTGGGCCAATGGCGGTTTAGAATTTGATTGCAGAATGGATTAATTTCACAAAGCAAGGACGTTGTGAATCCTTGTTTCTCAAACGCCACATCAAAACCTCCAATCCCTGCGAAAAATGAATTTATACAGTATTTCTTTTTAGCCATTTTCTATTTTTTTTAATCTGCATTATTGCTTGTGTATGAATTTCACCCCCAGCTTATAGACATCAATATAGGTTTTATTCATTCACTTTTATTCGTTTTATCTGCATCACCTTTTTCTTGCTGCTTGATATACTCGATATACTCTTTGTTAAGAAGTGCTTCCACTTCCACGCCAAGCAAGCCAGCTATGCGTATGAAGGTTTGAATGTCAGGCTGTGCAGAGTTGGTACACCACTTACTCACTGTGGCGGGGTTGACTTCTAGATGTTCAGACAACCATTTATTTGTACGCTTTTTTTCAGCCAATACAACCTTTAGGCGGTTCACGTCTTTGTTCTCCATCTTATAATAATTTGATTCTGCGACAAAATTACTATTATTTCTTCAGATAAAAGCATTTTCTGTAGGAAAAATATAATTTTGTCGTCAAAAAAGTGAATTTGAAGCAAAATTGCGGCTTACAAGTTGCATATAAGCCACCTTAATTTTGATCAAGATTTTGCTGGCTGCAATCTTTTTGGGTATTACCACGTTAGCATAAATTTGGGTGATTGGGATTTTTTAACTAAGCGACTTGAAAACGATGAATGATTCGGAAAAACTCTCGCTTTATACCTCAATTATAAGAAATGCCAGATAATGAAATGCAGTTAAAAAACATCATCAATAATGTTACCTATTTGTTACTTAAAAAAGTAATAATCAATATATGTTATTGTTATACAATGTAATAAGTATTACTGTGAGATAATAGCCTAATACGCCTTTTCTGTGGAGTTCCACACAAAGATGCTTGTCTGCTTTCTGATGAGCAAGCTCGGCAGACATTAGGGTTTTGTTTCCCTGAATTGAGCGCAGTGCCTACGAGGTAATCGGCTTGCCGCTTCGATGAAGGAGATGGCCAAATGAGGTTACGATTTGGCAACCTAACTCCTTCACCAATCCTCCCCAATTTGCATATCCCTGCATTATAGCCGCCCCTTATCAAGGGGCTCTAAATCCCCGTGTTGCCTTTATTTAAGGCTGAATTGCGTTAATCTTCCAAAATCGCTTCGCTTTTACAAGCTTTTTTCGTAACTTTGCGAAAAATATCGCGAAGTTACTCCGTCTCGGCAAAAAAAAGAATAAATTCTTTTGTTTTGCTCTCGACTTTTTGTAACTTTGCACCCCTTATTATATTGTACAGGAAATGAGTCTGACAGGAATAGTACGACCGCTGTTTGCGAAACGCTGGCGGGAACTGGAAAAACATAACACGCAGGGCGAGCAGCTGCAACGTGAGGTGCTGGTCCGTTTGCTGGGTAAAGCCAAGGATACCGAATACGGCCGCGAACATCTGTTTGCCGCCACAAAAGGCTACGATGACTTTGTACGCAACAACCCCGTGAACACCTATGAGGAGCTGAAAGGCGATATTGACCGTATGCGTCAGGGTGAGACGGATGTCCTCTGGCCGGGTAGGGTGAAATGGTATGCCAAGTCGAGCGGCACGACGAACGACAAGTCGAAGTTCATCCCCGTTTCGCCCGACGGTCTGAAGCATCTGCACTATAAAGGCGGTACCGACGTGGTGGCCCTTTATCTGCGCAACAACCCTCAGAGCCGTATGTTCGACGGCAAGGGACTGATACTTGGCGGCAGTCATGCGCCTAACTATAACCTGCCGGGGTCGTTAGTGGGCGACCTCAGTGCCATCTTGATCGAGAATATTAATCCTGTGGTTAACCTCATCCGTGTGCCTTCGAAGCAGACGGCTCTGCTGAGCGACTTCGAGGTAAAGCGCGACCGCATTGCCCGTGAGGCGATGACGAAGAACGTGACCAACCTCTCCGGCGTACCCTCATGGATGCTCTCCGTGCTCAACCGCATGATGGAGCTGTCGGGTAAGACCCATTTAGAGGAGGTATGGCCAAACATCGAGGTCTTTTTCCACGGCGGCGTGGCCTTTACGCCCTATCGTGAACAGTACGAGAAACTGATTACTTCGCCCCGTATGCATTATATGGAGACCTATAATGCCAGCGAAGGCTTCTTCGGCATTCAGGACGATCCGTCGGATAAGTCGATGCTGCTGATGCTCGATTACGATGTGTTTTATGAGTTTGAAGAAGTAGCCCCCCATTCGGCTCCCGAGGGGGCTACTATAGCCCCAAGCGGCAAAACTAACGAAGCCCCCTCGGGGGCCGTAGGGGGTGCTATTGTGCCGCTGTGGGGTGTGGAGACGGGCAAGAACTACGCCATGCTGATTTCCACCTCGTGTGGTCTGTGGCGCTATAAGATAGGCGACACGGTGCGGTTTACCTCTACCAATCCCTATAAGTTCGTGATTTCCGGTCGCACGAAGTCGTTCATCAATGCCTTTGGTGAGGAGCTCATTGTCGATAATGCCGAGCAAGGACTGAAATATGCCTGTGAGAAGACGGGTGCGCAGGTGTTGGAATATACCGCTGCCCCCGTGTTTATGGACCAGAACGCTAAGTGCCGTCACCAGTGGCTCATCGAATTCTCCAAGGCTCCCGAGAGCCTGGAGCGGTTTGCCGACATCCTCGACCGTAAGCTCCAGGAGGTGAACAGTGACTACGAGGCCAAGCGTTTCAAGGACATCACCCTTCAGTCCTTGGAAATCATTCCTGCCCGTCAGGGCCTGTTCAACGACTGGCTGAAGTCGAAAGGCAAGTTGGGTGGACAGCATAAGGTGCCGCGACTGAGTAATAGCAGGGAGCATATAGAGCAGTTACTCTTGCTCAATGTAAAAATGCAATAATTGTAAAATGTAAAAAGGATGAAGAAGAAAGAGAATCTTTTATTTTTTACATTTTTAAATTTTTTAATTGCAACAATAGTTGCAGGTTGCGCCCGCATGGGTAGTCCCGATGGCGGTTGGTACGACGACACGCCCCCTCGCGTGATCGGCTCTACCCCCGATGACCAGGGTGTCAACGTGACGGCCAGGAAGGTGACCATCAATTTCAATGAGTATATCAAGCTGGACGATGCTCAGAGCAAGGTAATCATCTCGCCCCCTCAGTTGGAACAGGCCGACATCAAGGCCGCCGGCAGGAAGATTGTCGTTGACCTGAAGGACTCGCTCAAGGAGAATACCACTTACACCATTGATTTCAGCGATGCCATCAGCGACAACAACGAGGGCAACCCCATGGGCAACTATGCCTTCAGCTTCTCCACGGGCGACCATATCGACACGCTTCAGGTATCAGGCTACTGTCTGAATGCCGAGAACCTGGAGCCTATCAAGGGCATTCTGGTAGGTCTCTACGATAATTTCGAGGACTCCCTTTTCCATACGCAGCCCATGATGCGCATATCGCGCACCAACGGCAGTGGCCGTTTCACCATTAAGGGCGTGGCTCCTGGTAGCTATCGCTGTTTTGCCTTGAAGGATGCCGACGGCGATTTCGTCTTTGGTCAGAAGAGCGAGATCATTGCCTTCAACCACGACAGCGTGAAGCCCTCGTGGAAACCCGATGTGAGACAGGACACCGTCTGGATGGATTCCCTGCATATTGCCGACATCCTGCAGGTGGGATATACCCATTTCCTGCCCGATGACGTGACGCTGCTCTGTTTCCAGGAGCCTCAGACCGACCGTTACTTAGTGAAGACCGAGCGCAAGGACATCGACCGCTTAGGACTCTTCTTCAGCTATGGCAACGACACGCTGCCCCGCCTGCGCGGTCTGAACTTCGACGAAACCGATGCCTTTGTCCTGGAGGCCTCGCAGAAAAACGACACGCTGACCTATTGGCTGGCCGATACCACGCTGGTCAATCAGGACACCTTGGCGGTGGAGCTCACCTATCTGATGACCGATACGCTGGGCAATCTGGTGGAAAAAGTAGATACGGCCGAGTTCGTGGTGAAGAAATCGTACGAGAAACGTATGAAGGAGAAACAGAAGGAGTACGAGGAATGGTTTAAGACTCAGGAGAAGAAGAAAAAGCACGATGAGCCCTACGACAGTGTGATGCCTATTGATTATCTGAACATCAAGTGGAGCATACAGGGTCAGATATCCCCCAACCAGCGTTGCTTCTTCGACGTGGCCGAGCCTTTGGCACAGTGCGACACGGCAGCCTTCCGTCTTGTCTCGGTGATCGACTCCGTGGAGACGCCGGTGCCTTTCCGTCTGGAGCAGGTCTCTATCCGGCGTTACGAGGTGGCTGCCGACTTTCAGCAGGACATCAGTTATGTCCTTACCGTCGATTCGGCCGCCATGCAAAGCATCTACGGCATCCCCACGAAGAAGATGGAGCAGAAGTTCAAGGTGCGCAATGAGGAGGAATTTGGCTACCTCTCTGTCGAGGTCAGTGGCGTGCCGCCTACCGACTCCGTCATCGTACAGCTGCTTGACACGCAGGACAAGGTGGTTCGTGAGTCACTCACCGATGCCTCCGGGGTGGCTGAGTTCCTGTACGTGAAACCCTCGAAATACTATCTCCGTGCTTTCGTCGACCGTAATGGCAATGGTCAGTGGGATACGGGTGTCTATGATGAAGACCTGCAGCCCGAGCCTGTCTATTACCACCGTGAGCAGATAGAGTGTAAGGCCAAGTGGGAAGTCAACCGTCAGTGGAACCTCACTGCCACGCCACTTTACAAGCAGAAGCCGATGGCCATTACCAAGCAGAAGCCCGACAAGGAGAAGCAGTTGCGCAATCGTAATATAGAGCGTGCGCGAAGCCTGGGCATTGAGTATTTGGGAAAGTGATGATTAAAGATTAAACATTAAAGATTAAACATTAAACATTAAATTCGCTTCGCTCAGAGGCTAAACAGTAAACATCATATGAAGAAGTTGTTGTTTTTCCTTTTTTCACTGCTGCCCCTGTCCATGCAGGCACAGTCACAGTGCGGTATCGAGAATAAAGCGTTTACCGGTGGTGAGTTCCTGGCCTACGACCTCTATTTCAACTGGAAGTTCGTATGGCTGAAGGTTGGTTCTGCATCCATGTCCACGGTGAAGTCCACATTCGGCGGACAGTCGGCTTACCGCACCAGTCTGACAACCCGTGGCAACGAGAAGTTGGACGGTGTCTTCGTGATGCGCGACACGCTGCTGTCGTATTGTAGTGCCAAAGACCTGACGCCCCTGTATTTCCGCAAGGGTGCCTTGGAGGGTAAGCGTTATTATGTGGATGAACTGTGGTACACCTATCCTCGCAACCACTGTCGTCTGCATATGCACCGTATTGATGCCGACGGCGAACAGCGTTGGCAGGACAAGGAGTATGCTGAGTGTATCTATGACATGATGAGCATCTTCCTTCGCGCCCGTAACTTCAGCAGTGCAGGCATGAAGGAGGGCGACATCATCCCGATGCCTATCAGCGATGCCCGCAGCCTTGCCAATTCCTGGCTCACCTATCGTGGCAAGGAGACCTATAAGATAGAAGGCACGAAAGAAAAGTTCCGCTGTCTGGTCTTCTCTTTCTACGAGCGTGAGGACGGCAAGAACCACGAACTGATCCGTTTCTTCGTGACCGACGATGACAACCATATCCCCGTGCGTTTGGATATGTTCCTCAGCTTTGGTTCGGCCAAGGCCTACCTCAAGGCATATAAGGGCGTGCGCGGTCCTATGACATCGCGAGTCAAATAAACGAAAAAGGCTTCTTCCAAAACGGAGAAGCCTTTTTTTGAGTGTTATGCTTTCAATGCTCTCATGGCATTGAGTACGGCCAGCACGGTGACCCCTACGTCTGCAAAGACAGCGAGCCACATGGTAGCGATGCCGAAGAAAGCCAGTATGAGAACGGCCACCTTGATGCCTATGGCAAACCAGATGTTTTGTCGGGCGATGCCGATGGTGCGGCGTGCTATGCGGATAGCAGTAGCTATCTTCGATGGCTGGTCGTCCATCAATACTACATCGGCAGCCTCTATGGCCGCATCACTGCCCAAGCCTCCCATGGCAATACCCACATCGGCACGTGCCAGCACAGGGGCATCGTTGATACCGTCGCCCACGAAAGCGAGCTTTGAGGATTTGAGGTTTGAGAGGTAAGAGGATAGTTTTTCTACTTTGTCGGTAGGCAGCAGTTCGGCATGATAGTCGTCTATCTGCAGTTGCTGAGCCACACGGGCAGCCACTTCCTCACGGTCGCCGGTGAGCATCACGGTCTTCTTCACACCCAGTTTCTTCAGTTCGCGGATGGCTTCAGCACTATCGGGCTTCACCTGGTCGTTGATCACGATATGTCCGGCGTATGTACCGTCGATGGCCACATGGATGATGGTGCCGTCGTCGCCATGTTCGCAGTGATGCCATTTGGCACCAATCAAATCCATCATCTTTGTATTGCCCACAGCCACCTTGCGACCCTCGATGGTGGCCTGTATGCCTTTGCCGGCCACCTCCTCTACATCGGTTACCTTACAACCGTCGGTAGCTTCTTCCGGGAAGGCATCGCGCAGGGCGGCACCGATAGGGTGGGTGGTGGAGTGCTCCACATGAGCAGCCAGGTGAAGCAGTTGATACTCGCTGCACATATCGGGGTGTACGGCCACCACTGAGAAGCGTCCTTGGGTCAGCGTGCCGGTCTTGTCGAACACTACGGTATCTATTTTAGACAGGATGTCCAGATAGTTGGCACCCTTCACCAGAATGCCCTTTCTCGAAGCCCCACCGATGCCTCCGAAGAACGTCAGCGGTACGCTGATGACCAGTGCGCAGGGACAGCTCACTACCAGGAACATCAGGGCCTTATAAAGTGAAGAGTGAAAAGTGAAGAGTGAAGAATTAGCTGCCGCACTGATGAGTGGCAGTACGATGGCCATGAACAGGGCGGCAAACACCACGATAGGTGTATAGATGCGGGCAAAGCGGGTGATGAAGGCCTCGCTCTTCGACTTATGTTCCCCGGCATCCTCTACCAGACGGATAATCTTCGACACGGTGCTCTCGCCAAAGCTTTTGGTGGTACGGATTCTGATGACCCCGCTCTGGTTGATACAGCCCGATATGATCTCGTCGCCCACCTTCACCTCAAGGGGCATACTCTCGCCCGTCAGTGCCATGGTGTTGAGGCTTGATGTCCCTTCGATGAGAACACCGTCCAAAGGCACCTTTTCACCGGGGCGCACCATGATGACCGAACCCACCGACACCTCTTCTGGCTTCACGTCTGAGAGTTGCGAGCCCCTCTCATGGGGAGAGGTTGGGGTGGACTCCAGATGTGCCACGTCCGGCCGGATGTCCATCAGGTGTGCAATGCTCGTACGGCTCTTTCCCTCTGCGTAGCCCTCGAAGAGTTCGCCAATCTGGAAGAACAGCATCACGAAGACCGCCTCGGGAAACTCTGTCTCTGCTCCTGGCATAAAGCCGATGCTCAGGGCACCGATAGTGGCTATCGACATGAGGAAATGCTCGTTGAAGGCATCGCCGTGGAGCAGTCCCTCCAAAGCTTCCTTCAGTGTGCCTGCTCCTATTAATAAATAAGGTACGAGATAGATGAGCAGCAGTTGCCATGTGGGCAGGCTCATATTCTTCTCGATGACAACCGCCCCGATGAGCAATACCACCGTAGCGATGATCAGCCAAAACTGGCGTTTTCCTCCATGTTCGTGATGATGATGCTTGTGTTCGTGATGCTCATGATGATGCTCGTGTTCGCAACACTCATGGCTATGATGATGTTCGTGTGACATGATGAATGGTTTTGGTTCGGGTGCAAAAGTACAAAAAAAGATGGGAACTCAGCAATGAGACCCCATCTTTCTTACTAACATTTTATGATTACTTAACCAATACTTTGCGTCCGTTCTGGATATAGAGTCCGCGCTGTGCCTTCTTCACCTGGCGACCCTGTAGGTCGAACATGGGCTGAAGTTTGACGGCAGCGGTCTGAATATCGTTGATGCCAGCGAGGTATGTCTTATTTGACATGAACTTCAGTTCTACCACGTAGCACTTCTTCTCAACAATGAAGCACATCTCACCTACGACGCTGAAATCATCGGCAACATCCTCATTGCTCATCGTGGTGATGCTCAGGATACCATCGTCGCTCAGTTCGGCCTTGTCAAACCACATGAACACCTCGTCTGCATCTGTTGTTGCCTTACCCTTGATGGAGAAAGAAAGAGGATTTGAGCTTAATACTTCAACGCCTCCACCGTATGTGCCACTGGCAGTCATACCGTGCAGATATTCTCCAGCAGTCAGGTCATCAACGGTAGTTCCCAGCTTCTCTGCAACATTCTTCAGGTTAAGCGTTGCGATGGCTCCATTCTGATCTACAGGCACTACGATAACTTCTTCGCCTACCTCTTCAAGCTCTTCTTCCTCAACCACTGTCTCTACGATGCTGTAAGTGAAATCAAACTCCACCATCTTACCGTTATCCTCGTTGACCAGGAAGATGGGGAACTTGAATTCTTCACCCAACTTGACACCAGGATACTGCATCAGTGCGAATGATCCTTCAGGAGAAGCAATGGTAAGACCTACACGTGCATTGCTATTCCAACCTACGTTGTGACCCTCACCGTCCATCCAGAAGCCAGGATATGGTGTGCAAGTATATGACTTCGAGTACTTGGCGTTGCCTTCTTTCTCAGTACCATCTTCATTCAGCGGAGCCAGTGCGTAAAGCACCCAGTCGCTGGTACCTATCTGCAGCTCAACCCACTCAGCGGGAATCTCTTTGCCTGGTGTCCATTCGTATTCACCTGGTGTCTGCTGCACATTGATAAGGCGTGTTGCCACGACTTCAAACTCATTGTCAACGGTCTTTGGTGCAATAATCACCAGGTCGATATTCAACTGATAGTACTTGTCGTTAGCCAGGAAGTAGAGGTTTGCGCGTACAGAGTCACCAATGTTCATGTGGCCGGGATACTGGCCGATACCGAGCTTCGAGAAGTCTTCAGCCTTCGGAGTGACATAGAACATGGCACTGGTACCCCAGGGTACGACAACACCAGCATTGTCTACCCAGTAGCCTACACCCTCCTGGTTCTTATCAGCGAAACTGATCCAAAGACCCCAGCTGCACATCCAGTACATTCAGGTTGTAGCGAATCTTAATGGCCTTGTCACCATAGACGATATAGATATTGGTGTAAAAGGTCTGACCACCCTTCAGATTGCCAGGATACTGTCCCAGGTTGCAGGAAAGCATTCCTGTCTCGGGATCGAAAGCAAAGGACTCCATATAGAACTTGTCCTGCCCGTCGTAAGCATAGCGTGCGACCTGAGAAGTCTCTGTACCTTCAGCATCGCTGACAGCATGCATCCAGAAACCGATGCCGCCTGCAGATGACTCGTTTGTCAGTGAGTCGAGCACTTGAACGCCCATCACAACATCATCAGGCAGATAGCAGTTGGTAGCGAAAAGCAGTTCGTTCAATTGCTCTTTTACAACAGAAAGGTCTGTGATGCCCAGTTTGTCGAGTGCCTCCGTCAGATTCACCTCCACCTTGTCGGCATCGTAGCCTGCACGGGGCTTCTGCTCCACGTCCTGTGTCAGCTCAGCAACGATGTTGAGTTTGCTGATTTGCTTTTCGGGTTCGGGAAGTATGACGACGGGCTTCTCAATGACACTGAGCTCAATCTCGAAGGTGACGCTCTTGTTGTTGAATTTCAGTGCAATCTTGGCACTGGCCTTCTCGCCGGCTTTCATCACATCAGGCATCTGGCCTACATAGAAAGCAAAAACATCGTTTTCTGCCTCAACGTCGGGGCTGGCATAGAAAGCGCTATTAACTCCCCATTTGGTAGGCTGTCCATTGATAGTCAGCCAAAAGCCATTTGAATCGGCCTTGGTGGAATCAGCCCATTCAACTTCTGTGTTGTCCACCATAGCAGAAAATAATAGTGGAGATGGTGCTTCAGCCTCGATATAGGCTTTCAGTGCTGTTGCCAACGTGGTGGTGTCGGTTTCCAGTGCCGTTGCAATTTCTGTCAGACTGAATTTGATAGCCGAAGAAGAATAGTCCTTCGTGGGATACTGTTCGGTAGATCCCTTGAACTGTGCCTGTGCCGTGATACCTGCCAATAGGCAAACGACGACGGCTAATAGTTTTTTGAAATGAGTAGTAATCATACCATTTGAAAATTTTTAGTTTGTAATTATAATAGTTAAGTTGAAGATTTTTTTTGTCTGTTGATGAAATCTGTGGCAAAGATACAGTTTTTTTTCATTCGACCATGAAAAAAGTGTATTAAATTAAGGTCTTTGGACGATAATTTTATCTTTTGGATGATATTGTCAGCCCTGAAAAGCGAAAAAGGCGTTTTTTCTCTTTTTCTCTTGATTTTGTTTGCACGGACAACGGAAAAGTCGTAATTTTGTCAGGCAAACTAAAAACAATGAACGCGATGTTACTAAAACTATGCTGCGGCGACAGGGCTATGATGCTCATCCTGACGCTTATCTTCCCCCTTTCGACTTTTGCCAACTACCAGTACCGTCATATTGGTATGGAGGACGGACTGCCCTCGAACACCGTGCGCAATATAGTGCAGGACAAGTACGGCTATATGTGGTTTGGCACCGACAACGGCCTGTGCCGCTACGACGGAATCCGGGTGCAGCCCTTCCGTATTGTCCAGAACAACAGCAACCAGTATGTGTCGGCGCTGCTGGCTACCGACGAGGGCATCCTGACGGGAACAGAGCAGGGCGTGTTCCTGCTCAGGCATCATACCGATAGCTTCGAGCAACTCCCTATCGATATCCGTTCCACGGTGACCTCCCTTACACTCGATAAGGAAGGTGGTCTCTGGATTTCCACATCATCACAAGGCATCTGGCACTATACCTTCAACAGCCAGGAGTCGCGCCAATATCCCTATCTTCAGACAAACGGTTTCGTGGCTCAGGTCTATGTTGACAACACAAACCAGATCTGGGCGGTTTCCAATTACGGAACCTATGTGGTGGGACGTCTGAACCGTCTGCATAACAAGTTCGAGAGGGCTGTGTTCGATTCCACCATACCCTATAACTCCCTGTGTATGCTACAGACACGCGACGGGCGTTACTGGCTTGGCACGTGGGAACAGGGACTGGTCTTTATCCATAGCGACGGCCATTTGGAACAGGTGCTCCCTCCCAGTGTGGCCAACCATATCCATACGCTCTACGAACGCTCCGACAACACCATCTGCTTGGGCTGCGACGATGGGTTGATATGTTTCACCCCCGCTACCAACAACTGGAGCCGACTGTGGCAACAGCCGTCCAAGGACGATCGCTTTACTTATGCCATCACCAGCGACACGGAGGGTGGACTGTGGATGGGTACCTTCTATGGGGGTGTCTATTACGTGTCGCCCATGGGCAGACGCTTTGATGCGTTTACCACCGACAACGGTCTGCGGGGCAATGTCGTGTCGCGGTTCTGCGAAGACCAGCAGGGCAACGTCTGGTTGGCCAGCGACGATGGCGGCATCATGTGCTATTCTCCGCAGCAGCAACTGTTCGTGGATTATGCCCATCAGGACGAACTGAGCACCGTCAATGCCCATGCCCTGGCCATGAAAGGCACGGAGCTCTGGATAGGCACCTACACCCGTGGTGTCTATGTGCTGAACACCGCTACGGGGGAACTGCGCCATTACGGACCAGACAAGCTGACAGACCCCAGTTCATACGCCATCTGCCACGACAGCAAGGGGCGCACATGGGTGGCCACGATGGAGGGCCTTTACCTTTATCTTCCTGAGACCGACAGTTTCCAACGTATCGGTGCCACCAATGCCCTCACGATTGATATCGATGAAGACAGCCACCATCGCCTGTGGCTCTCCACGGAAGGGGCAGGCCTGTGCTGCTATTCGCCCGAAAAGAAAGAGATGAAGCATTATCAGTATCAGACCGACAACCCTTACTCGCTGTCCAACGACCAGGTGAACTGTACGTTGATAGATACTGGTGGAAACCTCTGGGTTGGCACGCTCGACGGTCTGTGCTACTATGATGCCTCTAAAGACCGCTTCACGAAGGTAGACCTGAGCGTAGAGACGGGCAATGTGATGAGCATCATAGAAGACCACGGCCTGTTATGGCTCTCCACCGATCATGGCATTGTGAAATACGAGCCGTCAACCTCAACCCCCCAGTCTCAAACATCAACCCTCAACATCCAACGCTTCACCCGCCACGACGGACTGGTCTGTGAGCAGGGGCAGCCCAACTCTGGGTTCAAAGCCAGCGACGGGCGCATCTATTTCGGTTCTGTGAATGGTTTTTGTACTTTCTTCCCCTATCAGATCAAGACCAACACTATCATGCCGCCCGTCTATGTACAGGTGCAAGAGGGCAACCATCAGACCATTTTCTCTTTTGTCGCCCTCAGCTACTGCTCGCCCGAGAAGAACCAGTATGCCTATATGCTTGAAGGCTACGACAAGGACTGGAACTACGTGGGCAACCAGACGCGTGCCACCTACACCAGTCTGCCAGCAGGCACCTATACCTTCCGTGTGAAAGCTACCAACAACGACGGCATCTGGAGCGAAAACGAGGCCTCTGTAAGCATCGTAGTGCCGCCGCCTTTCTGGTGGACGTGGTATGCCAAGCTCTTCTATGTGCTGCTCATCGTCTTCTGCATCTGGTATTACGTGCGCTTCCGGCTGCGTCAGGCCGAGCATCGCCATCAGCAGGAGCTGCAGCGACTGCAGGAACAGAAGGAGAAAGAGGCCCGCGAGGCCCGTCTGAACTTCTTCACTATGGTGGCTCATGAGATTCGCACCCCCGTGTCGCTCATCATCGGTCCACTGGAGCAGATGAAAGCATCTCTTCCCTCTCCCCACTCCCCTCTCACCTCAAACCTCGACATCGTAGACCGCAATGCCCACCGCCTGTTGGAACTTGTCAACCAGCTTCTCGACTTCCGCAAGGCCGAGCAGCATCTGTTGGTGAGTCATTTTCAGGCTCAGAATATCAGCGAACTGCTTCATGCCGTGTGTGAACGCTTCGAACCCACGTTCCAGCAGAACGGCAAGACGTTCACCGTCCATTACCCCGACGGCCATTTCACGGCTATCGTCGACGGCGAGGCCCTGACCAAGGTAGTGAGCAACCTGCTTACCAATGCCAATAAATACAGTAAGGCGAATGTCACGCTAAGTTGCATCATTGAGCCCGACGAGAAGCATTTCCGCATCACGGTGAGCGACGACGGCGTGGGCATCCGCGAGGAAGACCGCCAGCGCATCTTCGAGCCTTTCTTCCAGGCTCAGGACAACAAGCCCGGCACGGGCATCGGCCTGAATATCGTGAAGAATATCATAGACCAGCATCACGGCACCATTACCGTAGATTCTGAGGTGGGGCAGGGTTCTACTTTTACTATCATTTTGCCAGTCAGGCAAAAAGAAAATGAAAAACTGAAGAATGAAAAAATGAAAGATGAAATCACTTCTCACCCATCACTCCTCCTCGTCGACGACTCCGACGATATGCTGGAATTCCTTGCTGGCAGCTTCAGTCAGCAGTATCAGATCAGCACGGCCCATGACGGCATCGAGGCCCTCGACCAGTTGTCAAAACAGCCGTTCGACCTGATTATCAGCGACTGGATGATGCCGCGCATGGACGGGGCAGAATTCTGCCGACGGGTGCGCAACAACGCTCAGACCAGTCATATCCCCTTGATCCTGCTCACCGCCAAGACCGATGACCAGTCGAAGGTGGAGGGCATGGACATCGGTGCCGATGCCTATATCGAAAAGCCCTTCTCCCCTCAGTATCTGGAGGCCTGCATCCGCAATATCATTGCTATGAGGCGCAAGCTCATAGAGAAGTTCTCCAATGAGCCGTCGGCATCTGTCACCGAGATCTCCAATAACCCCACCGACAATAAGTTCCTCACGGAGATGACAAGGCTTATTGAGGAAAATATTTCAAACAGCGACCTGTCGGTGAATTTCCTGGCCGAGCAGTTGGGCATCAGCCGCAGTGGACTCTTCGCGAAGATCAAGACGCTGGCCGATGTCACGCCAAACGAGATGATTCAGATTATCCGCCTGAAGCGTGCCGCCCGTCTGCTGCGCGAAGGCAAGTATCTGGTCAGCGAGGTGGGCTATATGGTGGGCTTCTCCAATCCCTCGTATTTTACCAAGTGTTTCCAGAAACAGTTTGGAATCACCCCGGGAGAATATATCAAGGGCGCGTCATAGGAGATGAAAAAAGGTCGGGAAGCTTTCGTTTCCCGACCTCATAGTATATGGTTTATGGTTGATGACTGTTTACTTCACCACCTTTTCGGTCTTGATGGTGCCGTCGCTCATCACCTTCTTCACAATCACGATACCTTTCTGAGCCTTGTTGATGCTGCGGCCGTTGAGGTCGAAGAGCTGGATAGCGCGAACCTTGTTGCTCTTGGCAGCGTCGATGTTGGTCTCGATATCCTGCTTTGCATCTTCATAAGCCTTAGCGTAGTCGAAGTCGGGTGCTACACCAGTCATAATTAGTTTGATCTTGCTGAAGAAATACTGAGAGTCACTGGTAAATTGTGCACCGACAACCAGCTTGCCATCAGTTACGACAATCTCAGGAATTACAATGACCTGATTGAAGCCCTGACCACCAATGATAGGCTCTTTGCCTGCAAATACTTCTTCTACTGTTTCTTCTTCTTCTGCAGCTGCCTTTGCCTCTTCCTCTTCTGCAATTTCTTTAGAAGTCTTTGCAAAGACGTAACCTTGTACCACAGTAGGATTATCTGCATTGTTAGCTCTATCTAACCAGTCACATACATAGTACTGGATGGTATATTCACCTGCGGGCAGGTCGGTGATGGAAGCATTCTCCATACGTACATCGCCATACCATGTGGTAAATGCACAGTCCTCAGGCAGTCCTTCGATGTTGCGTTCGCCCTGCCATGTGGTGTTTGCATATAGGTTACCATTGCCAGAAGCCGTCCAGCCGGGAACATTACCCTCTGCGAAGCCCTTGCTCTGCTGGTGTGCATAGATGTTCGGGTTCTTTGCGAACACGCTCATGTCGTAGGTCTTGGTGATTTGTATTTCATCGCCAGTCTCCTCATCGAAGTCCTCAGAAACGATTTTGAAGAATTCGTCCTTATTGGTCTTAATAGCCTCGTAGGTCTTCATGGTAGCGATAGCCTTGATGGCATTTGCAATATCGTCATTATCGCTAATAGAGTTGTTGGCTGCAACTATCACGGGATCCTCTTCGCTGACTCCCAGTTCCTTTGTTAGTAACTCAACACCTAAACGGAGACGCTCGGTAAGTACTTTGTAACCGGCATCACCCAGTCTTGATTCACCTTCTGTGAACATATCTCCGCAGAGGTCGGCCAGTGGCTTCAGCTCGGCATTGGCAGCGTTGAGCTCGTCATCCAAGATGATATTCTTGCCGGCATATTTCTCGGCAGTGGCCTTCAGTTCCAGGTACAATGGAGTGGTGTTGAATTTGCTTTCGGCATACTGCTCTGCGAGTCCCTGAACTTTGTCGTTACAATCAATGTAAGTGTCAACGAGGTCATGGTGATTGGTCATAGCCTTTACCAAGTTGCTCAAATCAATGATGGCAGCATCAATCACGCTGGGAGCGGTGTAGCCTTCTACCTCAGCCTCGTATTTGGCAATAGCCTCTGACAGAGCGTTGAATGCCTCGCCGGCATATTTCTCGTCCTCATTAGCGGTCTTCGTCTCATTAGCTTGTGCAATAGCAGTCATCAGTTCTTCAGATACCTGCTTACCGGTAGAGAACTTGATCTCGCCAGTAGAATAGTACTCGTCACCCAGGTCAACCTCGCCATAGATCTTATCGATAGAGATGGTATGCTCACCGTCAGCAAGATTTGCAGTGCCAGTACGCTTCAGGATGATTTCGGTTGCAAAGCCCTCAGCAGGTTCTATGGTCAGGGCCTCGTTGTCAAGCTTAGCCTTGATTCTTGCACAGTCAGCCTTCTTGTCGAACACCACCTTGAACTCTTTGATGGTAGCAGGCAGGTTGAATGAACCCTCTTCGGGATCGCTGCTCATCACCTCGGGAGCACCATAGAGGTAAGACATCACCTCTTGGAGTTGGTCTTCCTCGTCATAGTGACCCTTAACATCTGCAAATTCAACGGCATCGCCTAACACGCCCTTGGCATCCATCTGAAGCAGGAGATAGGTCTCGTCTTCTGGCTTGTTCCAGCTAACAAGCAACTCGGTTTCTTCTTCTTCCAAGACATCGGCTTCCCCATCGGCTTCCCAGCTCTCATCAAAGAATACATAGAGTTCGCCAGTGAGGTCGGCCTCAACAGACATCAGGGGAACAACCTTGCCGTTGACCTTTACCGTGATGCAGTCGGTAGGCATCATCAGACGCTTCTTACCCTGAGCACCTTTCTTCACTAATTTAATAATATTGGTGTAGTAAGGGAAGAGAATTCGAATACAAGTCTTGCTGTACAAGGCTTCAACTGTTGGCGTATAGATATCGAAATAGATGTTATCGAAATAATAGTTGTTGGCATCAGCAATGTCGTTCAGGTTGAATGCCACAGACTGGAATTTCTTGTCGGCAGTAGACTGCTGGCTGGTAACCTGTCCTTCCTTTTCATAAGTTTGCCAGTCATCTGAGAATTCGATGTTTCCAAACAAATCATAATGAATATAGTCACCGGGTTCAGCATGTGCCTGTGTAGCAATAGCGCCTCCTTGGTCTGCTTTATAGTCAAATTTTACGCGGTATTTAGTACCAGATTCCACTGGCTCGGTGAAGCGGAACCAGAACTGGTTGTCCCATGCTTCTTTTACTTTCTCTGTAGCTTCCACCAGAATGCCACGGCTGCCATCAACACCTACGTCATTGCTGATTGCTGCATGAGGAACGGGATTTGCTTGGTCATTGGCAATCTTGGCGTAGAAGCAGCTATCGCTTTCACCTTCCATGTCGCTGTTGATGATGAGTGGCTTCCAGATTCCATACTCAGACAGAGGAGGCATCACGTCACCCGGCTTCAGGATCTGAATCTTCTGGATATAGACAACACCTATGGTCTTACCCATCTGCCAAAGGATGTGCTCGTCGTTACCGGTAGAGGTAACGGCAGCGGTGTGGTTGACAGTGTAGAGCTTGAATTCGTCAGATTGCTGGAACTCTAACGTAGCATTACCACTTGTACCCCAAGTACCGATAGACAGGTTGGCATAACCGTCCATATCGGCCTTCATCCATACTCTGATAACATAGTCCTCACCTTCTACGGTGTTGAACCAGTCGAGCACGAACGGCTGCAAGTCCCAGTTATTGCTCTGCTCAATAATAAGGATAGGAGTCCGTTGTGGTGTAGTCTCGTTCCAGAATCAACTGGAGACCATCCTGCGCACTTACTGTCCCCGAAGCCAACAGCAACAGGAACATCAATAACGATCTTGTAAAAGTTCTCATGTCTTGATAATTTAGTTAATAATAATAGTATAATAATCTGGTTGTAATCTCTTTAAAAGAGGCTTTTAGCAATTTCTGCTGGCAAAGGTAAAACTTTTCCTTTTATACGTATTTATGCTATGTCGCAGATTGTTTTTTTTATGTCTCATTATAAAAAAACAACGAAAATTTGGCGTATTAAAAGAAAGTACATACCTTTGCACACGCTAAAAATAGAAGGAAACAAGGTTATGATTAAACAAGCATACATTCTCCTGATGGCAGGTGTTATGATGGTTGGCTGTGGCAATGGGAAAAAGAACATAGTGGCAGAAGCAACCCCTGCAGGACCGGAATTCTCGGCTGACTCAGCCTTTATGTTCTGTCAGCAGCAGTGCGACTTCGGACCGCGAACGATGAACAGCGAGGCGCACGAGCAGTGCGGACAGTGGATTGTTGAGAAGTTCCAGGGTTACGGGATGAAGGTCACCGAACAGCGGGCCACGCTGAAGGGCTTCGACGGCACCCCCCTGCTCAGCAATAATATCATTGCCCAATACCAACCTGATAAAGAGCAGCGCATCATGATATGCGCCCACTGGGACAGCCGGCCCTGGGCTGACAACGACCCCGATGAGGCTAACCATACCAAACCCGTGATGGCGGCTAACGATGGAGCCAGTGGTGTGGGCGTGATGCTGGAAATAGCCCGTCTGCTGCAGGCCGACACCTGTAGCCTTCCTGTTGGTGTGGACTTCGTCTGCTTCGATGCCGAGGATTGGGGCAGCCATGATGACAACGACTCTTGGGCCCTTGGTGCCCAGCACTGGGCAAAGGAGTTCAAAGTTCATAGCTCAAACCTCAAACCTCGCTATGGCATTCTCTTGGATATGGTGGGCGGTCAGGGAGCCCGCTTCTATCAGGAGGCTTATTCCAAGTACTATGCCAACCACGTGGTGAAGCGTGTGTGGAAAGCGGCTGCCGTAGCCGGCTATAGCAGTTGTTTCCCGCAGGAAGACGGGGGCGGTATCACCGACGATCATGTGCCTGTCAACGAGGTGGCCGGCATCCCCTGTATCGACATCATCAACTATTACCCCGACTGCGAACAGAGCAGCTTCGGTCCTACCTGGCATACCATCCATGATGACATGGCTCATCTGGACCGCAATACCCTCAAGGCCGTAGGCCAGACCCTGATACAGGTCCTTTATACAGAATAGTTGAATACCTTGATAAAACCGAAGTTGTATTGACCAGTTTTGTGACCGGATTCTGGTCATCAGTTGACCAGGCCTTGGTCATCCGATGACCAACCCACGGTCATGGCACGACCAGGCATCGGTCATGGGGTGACCAGGCATCGGTCATGGGGTGACCACGCCTCGGTCGATGCTTGACCACGTTGCTGTCAGCGTCTGACCATGCTGTGGTATTTTTCTTTGCCTTTTTCTTGGTAGTTATCTTTTTTTTTCGTACTTTTGCTCCCTATTATTACCTGTATTGTGTTTTTCTTTTATTATTAACTTAAAACTTTTTCGACATGCGAAATTTTACTAAGGCTTTTCTCATGTTGTTGTTATGTACGCTAAGCGTGCTAACAACACAGGCAAAGACTGAAAAAGTCCATGCTACCTTTGAGAGTCCCAGCAACACTAACACTAGCTGGGATGCTGGGACGAAGACCTTTACATGGTCTACAACTTACTACAACCAGCTTCGTAACATCGGTTTGCCTAATGGCGACGTCACGAAGTACAAAAAGCTGGTTGTTGACTGTACTATTAAGAGTGGAAATCAGTTCCGTATCTTGATTTACAAGGGCGGTTCTAACCTGACTCTCTATGCAAAGGATGGTGTAAACGAGTTTATTTTGGCTGACACGCTGAAGGCTCTCTATCCTAATGACTACAACGAGTATCTGTTAGCATGTGACGAGATTTGTCTTTCTGGTAACAATGCAAACGACATGTATCTTGAGACCTACGATGACGAGGGAGAGAAAGTTTATGCTACCTTTGAGAGTCCCAGCAACACTAACACTAGCTGGGATGCTGGGACGAAGACCTTTACATGGTCTACAACTTACTACAACCAGCTTCGCAACATCGGTCTGCCCAGTGGTGACATCACGAAGTACAAAAAACTGATTGTAGATTGTGAAATCAAGAGTGGTGATCAGTTCCGTGTCTTGATTTACAAGGGCGGTTCTAACCTGACTCTCTATGCAAAGAATGGTGTAAATGAGTTTATTTTGGCTGACACGCTGAAGGCTCTCTATCCTAATGACTACAACGAGTATCTGTTAGCATGTGACGAGATTTGTCTTTCTGGTAACAATGCAATCTTGAGACCTATCCTGAGAATGAGTCTGTTGAAATTCCTGAGATTCAGTATGAGGAAGATCCCGGTAAGCCCGAAGGCGATTTCGTTGATTTCATCGAGGTATTCTCTACTCTTCAGCCGAGAATTGGATTAGGTGAAGATACTCATCCTATTGTGCTTGGTAACGGTGACGTGGTTGTTGGACAGAGGACCAAGGACATCATTGCTGATCTCTCTGCTTACAGCAAACTCACAATTGTGACTTCTCCCAACTTGAAGCTTGTGGTTTACATGAACCATGAGGTAGATGCTCAGCAGAATGCTGGTGACTATGCACCTGCTGATTCTGGCAAGTACGTGTTCCTGAATGTTCAGGCTGATGAAAATGGTATCGCTGAAGTTGACTTAACTCAGTATACCAAACAGGATCTGAACTGTATCTGTCTGCCTTGGGACAACAACAACAAGGGTACTGTTTGGTATCTCCTGCTGACCAAGAAAGCTGATACTCCTGCTGTACCTACTGAAGTTACATTCGATATTGCAGCTAACCCATGGGAACATGTGCTTGGAAGCGGATCTGGCGAAACAGCAGATGCTGGTAATATCACAGAACCCCTCATTGTTGACGGTGTTACATTGAGTTTTGACAAAGCAAATGCAAGTACTCCTGCCCGTTTCTGGACCGGTCCGGAAATTCGTATCTACAAGGATAGCAAGATGAAGATTGCCGCTCCCGAAGGAAAGGCTGTCACTAAGATTGAATTTACTGCCAGCGACTTCGGTTTGGCTGCTACTCCCGAAGGCCTGACTTCCAAAGTATGGGAAGGCAATTCAACCAATGTCGAGTTTGTACCTTCTAAGACTACTAAAATAACTAAGATTGAAGTTACAATCGCTGATAAGAATGCAGAAACTGTAGATCCCCAGCCAGTAGAGCCCGTTCACATCGCCAACACTGCTGAGACCGCTTACACCGTCGCAAAGGCTATCGAGCTGATTGATGCTGGTGAGGGCCTGAGCGATACAGTATTTGTAAAGGGTATCATTTGTCAAGTTGACACATTCATTGAAAAATACAAGAGCATTTCTTACTGGATTTCTGAAGATGGTACCACCAATGGTGCTCAGTTTGAGTGCTACAGTGGTAAAGATATCAATGGTGCCGACTTCGCTTCAATCGATGACGTAAAGGTTGGCGCAGAGGTAATTGTTACTGGTCTGCTGACCAAGTACAAGGAGACCTATGAGTTCAAAGCTAACAACGAGCTTGTAAGCTACAAGGCTCCTTTCAAGCCTCTGTTCGCTGACGGTAAGTACTATATTTATAATGTAGGCGCACAGAAATATCTGGCCGCTGGTGCTAACTGGGGTACTGGCTGACGGCAAGTACACTCTGGATTCTCAGGTATCTAACGGTGGCAACAACCACTTCCTTAACGGTGAGTGGAACGATGGTGCTGCTATGGGTTGGACTTTCGCTGCCGTAGAAGGCAAGGAGGGTGTCTATACCATCAGCAACGGTGAGAAGTTCCTGACTGCTCAGGAGAACGGCGAGGTTACTCTTGCAGATGATGCTACTGCCGAGGCTGCTCAGTGGTCACTGAAGACCCTCGAGGCTCGCATTGCCGAATTGGCTACTGCAACCGCAGAAGCTCCAGTTAACGCTACATTCCTGATTCAGGATGCCAACTTCTGTCGTAACGACCTGCGTAAGAGCGCATGGACTATGGAAGCCTCTAACCAGAACCTTTCTGGTGGTAACAACACCAACAACAACGCAGAGTCATACCATTCTGTATTTACACTGAGTCAGGTGCTGACCAATGTGCCTAAGGGTGTTTATACTCTGACTGCTCAGGGCTTCTATCGCCAGGATGGTGAAGACAATGAGAACCTGCCCGTATTCTTCGCTAACGATTATACTCAGACCTTCCCCTTGAAGACTGGTAGCGAGAACTCTATGAGCGACGCATCCGCATCGTTCAGCGCAGGAAATTACACCATTGATCCCATCTATTTCCAGTTGACCGAAGCTGGTGATCTGACCGTAGGTGCTAAGCTTGAAAACAACGCCAACCTTTGGTGTATCTGGGATAACTTCCAGCTGACCTACTACGGTGTCGATGCCGACCTTGAGGCTGTGAAGAACGCTGCCATCATTAAGGAACTGGCCGATCTGCGCGCAAAGGCCGAGGCTTTGAAGGCTGAGGTTGAGGTTGATGCTGTGAAGACTGCCATCGATGAGGCTCTTGGTGCTACCGCTGAGGTTTCAGGTGCTGATGCCATCAATACTGCTATTACAACTATGAAGGCTGTTATTGAGAAGGCTGACGTACACATCGCTGCCAAAGCAGCTCTTGACGGTATGGCTAATGTGATGGCAGGTACCAATGTCTATACTGCTGAGGCTTTCGAGACCTACAACGGCATCTACGAAACCGCTAAGGGCAAGTATCAGGCTGGTGAACTGACCAAGGACGATGTCATTGAGAATCCTGAGGCTCAGATGGGCTGGCATGCAGCCAACACCGTCGATGACCTGTTGCTCTCTGTCTGGACTATCGGTGAGACCCAGTGTAAGGATTACGACGCTGGCATGTATATCAATACCTGGAGTGTTGAGGGAAACAACGACGGTTCAAACTTCAAGGTTCCGTTCTTCGAGTACTGGACTGGCGACGGCGAGTCGCTGGGCGAGAACAAGCTGACCGCTACGATGAGCAACCTGGAGCCAGGCACATATGACGTGACCGCATGGGTACGCGTTCGTGCAAAGAACGGATACACGGCTCCTGCCTATGGCATCAGCCTGCAGGCCAACGACGGCGAGGCTGTTGACGTAGCTGCTGGTGACCAGATAGGCGAGTCTCAGTTCTATCTGAAGGAGTTCACCGCTACTGGTACTGTTGCTGAGGACGGCGCGCTGAATATCACATTCAACGTGGCTGCCGACAACAACATCTCTTGGCTGAGCTTCAAGAACGTGAAGTTCGAGAAGCAAGTAATTGAGGTGGCTCATACCTGGAACTTCACTAAGTGGAGCGATGCTACTGTTGCTAACCTGAAGGCTGACGCTGCTGCAAGCAAGCTCGAAGGTTGGAGCGACGTAGAGAAGAAGGCTGACGCTGAGGCTGATGTAGAGCCTACAGAAGCTTCTAAGGACAACTGCTTCTGGGCAACAGTTACTCCAGACGAAAATGGAGAGCTGTCTGCTAACGACGTTGTCATTGAAGAACTGAAGGGTCTCGCATTCAACTCTACCTATTCTACAGCTCGTTCACTCGCTATCGCTGTGAACTATCCTGTTGCACTGAGCACATATGCAGGTCCTGCTTACCTGTGGCTTGGCGGTGGCGGCAAGAATGTTGACTGCTTCGTCATCAAGAACGTGAAGGCTGGCACTCAGATTAAGATGGGTGTTGAGTCTCACAAGACTTCTGAAGGCCGTGGCGTACAGCTGTTCGTCGAGGGCGCTGAGGGTGCACGTGGTGCTAAACTGACTGCTCCTGATGGCAGCGATGTAGCTGTTCCTTCTGTTTATGAAGAGCAGACATGGGCTGTTCCCGGTGAGGATGGCGTTTGCAACATCATCGTTTACAACACTAAGGGTTGTCACATCTACTTCATCGACGCTGAGATTGGCGAACCCACAATCATTGAACCCGAATTTGCAAATGGTGACGTGAACCACGACAATGAAGTTGACGTGACTGACGTGGTGATCATCATCGACGATATTCTGTTGAAGAATCCTGAAAACTTCGATGCTACACTGGCTGACGTGAACCACGACAATGAGATTGACGTGACCGACGTGGTGCTGGTGATCGATAAGATCTTGGGCAAGATTGAACTGTCTCGTGGTGTTGAGGCTTCTCAGAAAGACCTGTCGGCTTACACCGCCTTCCAGATGGATTTGACGATTCCTGCCGGCTATGTGTTCGAAGGTGTAGAACTGACCGAGATGGCAAAGAAGAGCCACAGCCTAGCTTACAATATGCTGAGTGATGGCCGTTGCCGCGTAGTGGTATTCTCGATGGATAACGAGGCTCTGCCCGGTGCATGGGACGAGGTAATCCGTCTGAACCTGAAGGGTCAGGGTGATGCCTTCGTGAATGTAGACCGTGCTATGTTCGTCACCGTAGGCGGCGAGCGTCACGAGCTGCTCCTGAATGGAACGACCAGCATTGCACAACTCTCAACTCTCAATTCTCAATTCTCAATTGTTTACGACTTGCAGGGTCGCAAGGTTGAGAAGACCGCGAAGGGCGTTTATGTCATTGACGGCAAGAAGGTCGTGATTAAG
>CACZZQ010000043.1 GCA_902785695.1 uncultured Prevotellaceae bacterium
GATAGCTACTACTTCATAACCTTCAGCCTCGAACATCTGACGGAAAGCGAGGCGACCGATACGGCCGAAACCGTTAATTGCTACTTTTGTCATTTTACTTTAATTTAATTATAAAGGGTATAAAATATATGTTTGCTTTTCCGTTCGCAAAATTACAAAAAAAAAATTGTAATCGCGCACGGGTATAGTCTTAAATTAACCAAAAAACGCAAGCCGCTGGTGTAAAATTAATCTATGTCAACCTATTCTGAGTCAGATTGTAAAACACACATAGCAAAATTACGATGGAAAAGAAAAAAATGAAGAAAAAAGTGATGAGTCTCAAAAAAATAGTTTACTTTTGCAAATAGAAAAGCAAACAGAAAAGTTTATATCAATAACATTTAACTATTCAAAACTATGGGATTTATTAAGGAATTCAAGGAGTTTGCCATGAAGGGCAACGTAATGGACATGGCTGTCGGTGTGATTATCGGCGGTGCGTTTGGTAAGATTGTAAGCAGTATGGTCGACGATGTACTGATGCCGCTGGTAGGTATGTTGACTGGGAATGTTGACTTTACCGAGTTGGCTTTCCAGATTGGGGAAGGCGAAGGTGCTGCAGTTTTGAAGTATGGCAACTTCATTCAGAACACTGTAGACTTTATCATTGTTGCTTTCTGTATTTTCCTTATGCTGAAAGGCATCAACAAATTGAACCGTAAGAAAGAAGAGCCGGCTCCTGCTCCAGAAGCTCCCAAGGGTCCCACTCAGGAAGAGCTGCTGGCAGAGATTCGTGACTTACTGAAGCAAAAGTAAACAGAGCTGTAATTGTTTAAAAAGAAAATGCATCCCACCGTTTTTGGTAGGATGCATTTTTGTATTTATTGATTGTTTACTGTACTCCGTCTTCGCGCAGCTTCTTTTGCCACCGCCATGCTGTTTTGAGTACTTCCTCTGTAGGTGTCTCGGCCTTCCATCCCAATACCTTGTTGGCTTTGTCCACGTTGCCCCATACCTTTTCGATATCGCCTTCGCGTCGAGGAGCGTAAGTCCAGTTGAGCTTCACGCCAGTAGCCTTTTCGAATCCCTGAACCACTTCCAGTGTACTCAGTCCCTTACCAGTACCTATATTAAATACCTCTACAGCATCTGTCTCTGGCTTGTCGAGCACGCGTTCCATTGCCTTTACATGAGCCTTGGCCAAATCTACGACATAGATATAGTCGCGTATACATGTGCCGTCTGGTGTTCCGTAGTCGTTGCCAAAAATCTTCAGCTGCTGACGAATGCCGATAGCCGTCTGTGTGACGAAAGGAATCAGGTTCATGGGGACACCGTTTGGCAACTCACCGATGAGTGCTGAGGGATGTGCGCCGATGGGGTTGAAGTAGCGCAGGATGATGCTCTTGATAGGTGCGCCGCTGTGGATATAGTCCTGAATAATTTCCTCGTTAATTTGCTTGGTATTGCCGTATGGCGAGAGTGCTTTCTGTATGGGTGCATTCTCCGTAACAGGCAGATTTTCTTCTGAAGGCTGACCGTAGACGGTGCATGAACTTGAGAAGATGATACCCTTGACATTGTATTTAGGCATCAGTTCCAACAAGTTGATCAGCGAAGTAAGGTTGTTGCGATAATAGAGTAGGGGCTTTTCCACACTCTCTCCCACAGCCTTAGAGGCGGCGAAGTGGATGATGCCTTCAATTTTGGGATATTTCTTAAACACACCCTCAAGTGCCTCGAAGTCACAGCAATCCACCTTCTCAAAGGCAGGACGTATGCCTGTGATTTTCTCAATACCGTCAACGACGTTAGCATTTGAGTTCGACAGATTGTCGATAATGACTACTTCGTAGCCTGCCTGCTGCAGTTCTACGGTTGTGTGGCTGCCAATGAAGCCTGTACCACCAGTAACAAGGATTGTCTGTTTCATAACTATAGTTTTGTTAGTCTTGGTGCAAAGATAGTAATTATTTTTATGACTGCCCAACTTTTTCGGAATTTTTTTCTTAGTTCAATCCAAATAGCGTGCGCAAACCGTTGTCAACCCCCGAGAATCCCATGAATGCGAGGCTCAGTAGCCCGGCACTGACCAGTACAATAGCCATTCCACGCATACCCTTAGGAATGTTGGTGAGCTCCAACTGCTCACGCATTCCTGCAAAGACGGTAAGAGCCAGTCCGAATCCGATAGCGGTAGAAAGGGAATACATGATGCTTTGCCCCAAATTCATCTCTTTCTGAATGACGAGGATAGCCACACCCAATACAGCACAGTTGGTGGTAATCAGTGGAAGAAAGATACCTAAGGCCTGATAAAGGGCAGGTGATACTTTTTTCAGGATAATCTCAACCATCTGGACTAATGAGGCTATAACCAGGATAAATGCTATAGTTTGTAGGTACTCCAATCCAGCGGGTACGAGAACAAAGGTCTGCACGAGCCATGTAACCAGTGTAGCCAGCACCATTACGAATGCGACTGCTGCCGACATGCCCAGCGAGGTGTCAATCTTCTTTGATACGCCAAGGAAAGGACAAATACCCAGAAACTGTGCCAACACGATATTGTTGACGAAGATGGCACTGATAAATATTAACAGGTACTCCATAGTGTGTTACTTCTTCAGTTTGTTAACGATTGCAATGAGATAACCCAGTGTGATGAAGGCTCCTGGAGCCAAGACGAAGAGCAGGATGTTGTAGTCCTCAGGTATGAAAGCGACTCCGAAGATGGCACCTCCCCCCAATATCTCTCGAACCATTCCCAGCAGGGTGAGGCCAAGGGTGAAGCCCAGTCCTATGCCGATGCCGTCGAAAAGTGAGGCTATGGGAGTGTTCTTGGCAGCAAAGGCCTCAGCCCGTCCCAAGATGATACAGTTGACTACAATCAGCGGAATAAAGAGTCCCAGCGATTTGTCAACATCGGGCAGATAGGCTTTGATAGCCATCTGCAGCAGAGTGACGAAAGCAGCAATCACCACAATGAATACGGGAATTCGAACCTTATCTGGTGTGATGCTCTTCAAGCATGAGATAACAATGTTGGTGCAAATGAGTACAGCCATTGTAGCCAGTCCCATTGCCAATCCGTTGGAGGCCGACGTTGTTGTAGCCAGCGTAGGACACATACCGAGCATCAGGACAAATGTGGGGTTGTCCTTGATGATGCCGTTTTTGATGATATTGATGTAGTTCATAAACATTTCACTTTACTTTATTCACTTGCTTTGTGGCACCTGACTGAGCATCTACAGGTTTCACCATATAAGCACTATATGCGTTGTTGACAGCTTTCAGGAAAGCGCGACTTGTAATGGTAGAGGCAGTGATGGCTTCTACCTGTCCTCCGTCCTTTTTGACGACTAAAGGATTAGATGGTGTCATCCCCACGATATTGCCTTTCTCACCTTTCTGGAACCATTTATCGGCTTTTGCGCCCAGACCTGGTGTCTCTGTGTGTGCCAGTAGCGTATAGCCCAAGATCTGTCCTTCTGGATTGAAGCCCACGAGTACACGCAGCTTACCGCCGAAACCATCGGTAGTGCTTTCCACTGCTGCACCTTTCTCATTATTATAAATGATGAAGACTTCCTCTTTGCCCTTTGCGTTTGTCTGACGTAAGGTGTCGGTCTTGCTGACGTTAATTTCTTCAGCCTGCATCACTGTCTTGATACCATCGGCCAATATTTTCTTTTGCTGTTTGGCAATGGGTTCCTCGGTAAGGTGGTTCACATACGCCAGTATGCCCCCCATGATGACAGCCACGCCAGTAAGTACGAGCACCATATTCATTAATGATGATTCAAGCTTCTTCATAATTCTTTCATTTTTACAATTTTACATTATTTAGAAGCCGGCACTTCACCGAAGCGCTTTGGTTTCACATAATTATTAATAAGAGGTGTAAACGCGTTCATTATCAGGATAGCGAACGACATTCCCTCCGGATATGCACCCCAGTTACGGATGATGATGGTGAGCAGACCAATGCAGACACCATATATAATCTGTCCTTTGGGTGTCATAGGAGAGGTGACATAATCAGTTGCCATGAAGATGGCACCCAATAACAGACCACCGCTCAGAATCACTGTTGTGGGATCGGCATAGATGGGGTCAATGAGATGCATGATAGCACTGAATGCGAATACCGTACCTATGATGCTCACAGGAATATGCCAAGTGATAATCTTTCGCCAGAGCATGAACAGGAAACCGGCAATGAGTGCCAATCCGCAAATCTCACCGATAGTACCTGCACCACCACCCAGAGAGTGATCGCCCAGTAAGAGGCTAAAGGCATCAGGCAGGTCGTTCAGTACACTTGCGTCGTGGTTCTGGATGGCCTGCTTCATCACAGCCAGTGGTGTGGCACCTGTTGTGGCATCCGTATATTCCAAAAGGTGACCAGGCTTTGGCCAGCTTGTCATCTGTGCGGGGAAAGCCACCAGCAGTACGCATCGTCCTACCAATGCAGGGTTGAAGATGTTGTTTCCCAATCCTCCAAAGGTCATTTTTCCTACGCCGATAGCGAAGAGTGCACCGATGATGATAATCCAGATGGGGAGGTTGGAAGGCAGGTTCATGCCGAGAAGGAGACCTGTCAGGGCTGCTGAACCGTTCATAATGGTACATTCCTTCCGAGCGAGGATAAACTTATTGATAGCCCACTCGAACAGCACGCATGATAAGACGCTGGTCAGGCATACAATGGCAGAGCCGATACCGAAGTAGAAGAACGAAACCAGTAGGGCAGGTATCAATGCAATGATAACACCATACATATTGCGTTCCACAGAATCTGTTCCGTGAGCATGTGGTGATAATGATACAATTAACTTACTCATGTTCTTAATTCATAATTAATAATGCATAATGCATAATTATTTTTTAGCAGCGCGGCTGCGAATGATTCCCATAACGGTTTGTTTTCCCTGACGAATGTTATCCAACAGTGGACGATGGGCGGGACAGGTGAACTGACACGAGCCGCACTCTATGCAACTGACGATATCTTCCTGTTCGGCACGCTCCCAATTCTTGAAAGCAGAGAGCTTTGCCAACAGGTAAGGCTCCAAGCCCATAGGACATACGCCGACACACTTTGCACAGCGAATACACGGCTGTGGTTCCTTGCGGCGGGCATCATCTTCAGAGAGAATCGTCACGGAGTTAGTACCTTTACAGATAGGTACTTCTGTTGAAGTCAGAGCCTTACCCATCATCGGACCGCCTGCCAAGAGTTTGTTGTCACCCTCAGGCATACCACCACAGAGGTCTATCAAATCCTGCATCGGTGTACCTATACGCACCAAATAGTTGCCTGGCTTCTGCAGACGCTTTCCCGTAACGGTAGTATAGCGTTCAAAGAGAGGCTTACGTTTCATAACAGCCTGATAGACAGCGTACGCAGTACCTACGTTCTGAACTATTGCTCCGACATTCACAGGGATGGCAGGAGGTGCAGGAACCTGACGGTTGATCACAGCATCCACCAGTTGCTTCTCACCTCCCTGCGGATAGCGTTGAGCCAAGGGTACCACCTCTACGGTGTATTCTGATGCGGAAAATGCCTCTGCACACTTCTTTGTCAATAATTCGATGGCTTTGGGCTTGTTCGTCTCAATACCGATATAGCCTTTCGTTACTTTGGCACCCTTCATCAGCAGTTCCAGCCCCACGATGATTTCGTCGGTATGTTCCATCATCAGCCGGTAGTCGGCTGTGATATAAGGCTCACACTCTACGGCATTGATGATTACGCATTCTGCCTTTGCCGTAGGTGGAGGGGTGAGTTTGATGAAAGTGGGGAAGCATGCGCCGCCCATACCAACGACACCTGCCGACTTGATGCGCGTCACGATTTCCTCGGGTGTCAGTTCGGGGTGCTCCTTCATCTGTTCCAGCTTTTCAGAGCGATCAATGGTCTCTTCCCATTCGTCGTCTTCTACGTTGATAATGATGGCAGGCTTGCGATAGCCTGTGGCATCAATAGCAGTGTCGATATTGAATACGGTACCGCTGACCGACGAGAAGATGGGAGCCGAGACGAAGCCACCGGCATCGGCAATCATGGTGCCCACCTTTACTTTATCGCCTTTTTGCACCACAGGGGTAGCAGGCGCACCGATGTGCTGTGAAAGTGGGAAAATGGCTTTCTTGGGCAGCGGAGCCACTTGTGTGACAACCTCGTGAGTCAGTTTGTTCTCTTCGGGGTGAATACCACCTATTTTAAATGTCTTGATTTTCATGCTTCAGCCTCCTTTTCTTCTTTTACGGGTTCTACGGGTTTCGGCGCAGGGAAGTTGACCGCGTGGATGGCTTTGGTAGGACAAGCGTCAACGCACTTTCTACACAGGCGACACTTGTTGAAATCGATGTAAGCCACGTTGCTGCCAACGGTGATGGCACCAAACGGGCAGGTCTTCTCGCACTTACCGCAACCTATGCAGGCAGCCTTACAAGCCTTCATCGCAACGGCACCCTTGTCTTTGTTGACGCATGATACAAATACGCGACGGTTCTTAGGTCCCTTCTTGCGAAGTTCTATAATACCTCGCGGACAAGCCTTTGCGCAAGCTCCGCAAGCCGTACATTTCTCGTCGTCAACCTCTGGCAGACCAGTCTCTGGATTCATGTGGATAGCATCAAACTGACAAGCAGCGACACAATCGCCACACCCCAGACAGCCAAATCCACAAGCCGTCTCACCAGCACCACAGGCATTCATAGCCGCACAGGTACGCAAACCGGCATACTCGGCAATCTTCGGACGGAGGACACAACTACCGTTGCATCTCACTACGGCCACCTTCGGCTCTCCGTTGGCAATTGCCATCCCCAGCAGGTCGGCTACCTGTCCCATCACATCGGCACCGCCTACAGGACAGTTCAGTCCTTCGATGCTGCCTTTGTCGGCACCTTTCACCAATGCATCGGCCATACCTCCGCATCCGGCAAAGCCACATCCACCGCAATTGGCACCAGGTAACAGCTCGTTGACTTGTGCAATGCGTGGGTCTTCGAATACAGCAAATTTCTTGGAGCAGACGAACAGCACGATGGCTGCTATGAGTCCGATGCTTCCAAGCACAATGACTGCAATCAAGATAAAATTCATATTGTTTATGCTTTTAAATATTTGTTTAAATAGTTAGTTGTTGCTTCCTGTCTGTCTCAGACATCTTCTATGGAAAAAGCAATACTCTTGGTGATGCGTCTTCGGAATACCCATAATATAATATAATAAGGTATAAGTGCTCCTATAGCCGTTAAGGCAGCAACACCATCGTTAAACTCCATTCCCAGCATGACACCTATTGTAGCCAAGAGCAGTAGCAGCGGATATCCGAAGCCCCACAGCAATGCTTTTCCTGCAGAATGGCTCGACGTACAGACTACCACTGGGTCGCCCACTTTCAAATCCTGTCTTTGACAATGCAGCACATCTATAATCTTCACTTTCGATTCCGATGCGGTGCAATGAGAAGCTACCTTACAGGCACTGCAAGCGGATTGCTGAGTGATTCTCACGCGTACGTGCTCTCCTTCGATAGATTCTACGGTTCCTTCGTGGCGTATTGAGTTCTCCATTTGCGTGCAAAGGTACTAATTAGTGAGAAGAATACAAAACAAAAAGCAAATTTTAAAGGTGGAAATTCTTTTATTTTAGAAAAAAAGTCTGAATCGCTTGCAAATACAAATCTTTTTTGATACTTTTGCACTACTAAATAGAGAAAAAGCATATGAAATTCAATGAACAGACCCAGCAGCAACTGGAGCGCGCTTTACGCAAACTGGCAGAGAAGTTCCCTTCAGAGCAGGAAGCTACGATGTTGACCGATATTCATTATCGAGTAAGTCAGGACACGGGTGAGGTCACCATTCTTGACGATGATGATCGCGAACTTACACGCTGTGTGGTAGAGGAATGGATAGACAACAAGGATGATGACTTCTACGAGAAGATTACACCTGTGATTCGTCATTCTCTCTCAAAGCATTCGCAGTTGGCTGACAATCTGTCTGTGCTAAAGCCGTATGCTTTCGTTCTTGAGGACGATGATCACGAGACTGTTGCTGAGCTTTATGTGGTTGATGGCGACACCGTGATTATGGATCCTGATTTGATGGTAGGCCTGGATAAGGATTTGGACGATTTCCTGGAAAAACTTCTGAAATCCTAAACAGGAGGAATGACGGATATAACGATAGAATCTTCTGCGCCAGTCACATGGCTCTCACGTCTGCACGAATGGCGTGAGAATCATATCAGCGAACGTATGTTCGTATTGATACTTGCATTCTTTGTGGGTTTTTTCGCAGCTGTGGCGGCCTTTGTGCTTCATTGGCTCATCAATCAGATTGTATCGCTATTGACCAGTTCTTTTGATGCATCATCGTCAAACTGGCTCTATCTAGTCTATCCTGTAGTGGGTATCTATATCACCTCGCTTTTTGTTCGCTATGTGGTAAAGGACAATATCTCGCATGGTATTACGCGAATACTCTATGCCATCAGCCAGAACCGCTCGCGACTGAAGTCCCATAACACTTGGTCAAGCGTCATTGCTTCTGCCATCACTATCGGCTTTGGCGGTAGCGTGGGAGCTGAGGCGCCTATCGTGCTGACGGGTTCTGCTATAGGCAGCAATCTTGGAAAGCTGTTCAAGATGGACAGTCGCACGCTGATGCTCCTCGTCGGATGTGGTGCAGCCGGTGCCATAGCCGGTATCTTCAAGGCCCCGATAGCCGGATTGGTGTTTACTATTGAGGTGCTGATGATCGACCTGACGATGGCTTCCTTGATGCCTATCCTCGTGAGCTGTGTCACAGCCACCTGTTTCACCTATATCTTTAGGGGCGAAGCAGCGCTTTTCACCTTCCATTTAGACAATCCTTGGTGTGTAGAACGTGTGCCTGCCTGCATCGGTTTGGGCGTGTTCTGCGGTTTAGTCAGTCTCTATTTCATCCGTACGATGGGCTTTTGTGAGGACATCTTCGCACGTTTCAAGGACAAGCCCTATGTGAAACTTGTAATCGGCGGCATACTGCTGAGCCTGCTAATCTATCTGTTCCCGTCGCTTTATGGTGAAGGTTACGGCCCTATCAATCTTCTTCTTAACGGGACATCGGAAGACGATTGGAGTCGTATTCTTGACAATTCGCTTTTTTCCGGTCACTTGGAAATGCTGATACCCTATATTGCCTTGGTACTCCTGACAAAGGTGTTTGCCACTTCGGCAACTAATGGTGGCGGAGGCTGTGGCGGTACGTTTGCTCCCTCGCTGTTTATTGGCTGCTTTAGTGGTTTCCTTTTCTCAAGATTGTGGAATATCTACAAAGTTGGTGTCATTGTTCCAGAGAAAAACTTTGCCCTGATGGGTATGGCAGGCGTGATGTCGGGTGTCATGCACGCACCGTTGACAGGTATCTTCCTGATTGCGGAATTGACAAGTGGCTATAATCTGTTCCTTCCCCTGATGATTGTCTCAATATGCTCATATCTCACCATTATCATATTCGAGCCACATAGTATTTACAGCTCGCGTCTTGCAAAGCAGGGTAAGCTGATTACCCACCACACCGATCATGCCGTACTGACATTGATGCAGTTAGACAGTGTGATTGACAAGGATTTCCTGTCTGTGGAGCCAGATACCGAATTGGCAGAAATTGTCAGGAAGATAAGCCGTTCGCGCAATAGTGTGATTCCTGTTCTGGATGCGGCAGGCAATCTTTTGGGGGAAATAGATATTGCAAAGATTCGCCATATCATGTTCCGCACGGAATTGTATCATCACTTCACGGCCAGTCAGCTGATGCAAGAGCCGTCTGCTACCTTGAACGACCAGTCTTCTATGGCCATCGTGATGAAAACTTTTGATGCCACTCATGCCAACTGGCTCCCCGTGCTCGACAACGAGAATCATTTGAAAGGCTACCTTTCACGTGAACGAATTTATACCCAATATCGGAAGATGGTGGCAGATATGTCGGAGGATTAACATTAAAAATTATAAATTATTGAAGTTTTCCCCTCTCTTATTTGGAGAGTAGCCGCGAAAAGTGTATCTTTGCACCAAAATGTTAATCTGATAAAGTAAACCTAAGATTATTATAATTTTTTTAGTTTCATTAAAATGAAAAACGTACCAGTAGTTAAAGTCGGAATCGTCGCTGTAAGTCGCGACTGTTTCCCCGAGTCATTGGCTGTTAACCGTCGTAAGGCCGTTATCGCTAAGTATGAAGAAAAGTTTGGAAAGGAAGGCATCTACGAGTGTCCTATCTGCATCGTTGAGAGCGAGATTCACGCTCAGCAGGCTCTTGAGGATGTGAAGAAGGCTGGATGTAACGCCCTCTGCGTTTATCTGGGCAACTTCGGTCCTGAGATCTCTGAGACCATGATTGCTGATTGGTTCCAGGGTCCCACCATGTTCTGCGCTGCTGCTGAGGAGACTCAGAACGACCTGATCGACGGTCGTGGTGATGCATACTGTGGTATGCTGAACGCAAGTCAGGCTCTGTCTCTGCGTAAGACCCGCGCTTATATCCCTGAAGAGCCCGTTGGCGACGCAGGTGAGTGCGCTGAGATGATCCATGAGTTCCTGCCTATCGCACGTGCTATCATCGGTCTGCAGAACCTGAAGATCATCAGCTTCGGTCCCCGTCCTAACAACTTCCTAGCTTGTAACGCTCCTATCCGTGCCCTCTATGATCTCGACGTTGAGATCGAGGAGAACTCAGAGCTCGACCTGCTCGAGGCTTTCCAGAAGCATCAGGGCGACCCACGTATCGATGACGTGGTGAAGGATATGGCTGCTGAGCTCGGTACTGGTAACAAGATACCTTCAGTTCTGCCTAAGCTGGCTCAGTACGAGCTGACTCTGACCGACTGGATCGAGGGTCACAAGGGTAGCCGTCAGTTCGTTGCTATGGCTAACAAGTGCTGGCCTGCATTCCAGACCATGTTCGGCTTCGTACCTTGCTACGTAAACAGCCGTCTCACCGGTCGCGGTATCCCCGTAGCTTGTGAGGTTGATATCTATGGCGCACTGTCTGAGTACATCGGAACATGTATCTCTCAGGATGCCGTTACCCTGCTCGACATCAACAACACCGTACCTAAGGATATGTACGAGGAGAGCATCAAGGGCAAGAAGTTTGCTTGCGATACATATACCGAGAAGGAAATCTTCATGGGCTTCCACTGCGGTAACACCGCTTCTACTAAGGTTTGCAACTGCCAGATGTGCTTCCAGCGCATTATGGCTCGCGCCCTGCCTGTTGAGGTTACCAACGGTACTCTGGAGGGTGACATCCAGCCAGGTCTGGCTACAGTTTATCGTCTGCAGTCTACTGCCGACACCAAGCTCCGTGCTTACATCGCTCAGGGCGAGGTTATTCCTGTAGCTACACGCTCATTCGGTTCTATCGGTATCTTCGGTATCAAGAACATGAGCCGCTTCTATCGTCACGTCCTCATCGAGAAGCACTACCCACACCACTGCGCCGTT
>CACZZQ010000044.1 GCA_902785695.1 uncultured Prevotellaceae bacterium
AACACGCGTATGTGGACGCTCGGTAAGCACATCCTTCAGATACAGGTTGAGGTCTTCCATGCAGTCGCCGCCACAGCAGAAAACGGAGAAGACGGCCCGAATTATCTCGCGCTTTGATAGCCAATCAACGTACTGCGAAGTCCTAAGTGTGAGTCTATCACAGAGGACAGAATACGGTCAAATTTGTCCAAGACGCAAAATATTCCACCAAAAGCGGTGATTTTCTCAGATTTTTTGCTTACCTTTGCCATGCCATAGATGATTTTGCTTGTCTTGATTTGCAGCACTAAGGTAAGTGAAAAATCTGACATGGCAAAATCCTGGGCAATATTTTGTTACCCAGGAACTTAAAAAGGAAGTTAAACTAAAGTGCTGCGGAATTTAGGTAATAAACGTCGCAAGGCTATAAATCCTGCTGATGTGGCATCTGTTTATGAACTCAGTTTCTGGGCGCACTATGAACTGGTGACTATTCATCCTTGGGCAGACGGAAACGGGCGTACTTGTAGGTTGTTGATGAACCTGCTGCAATGGGAATTTGGTGTGTTGCCGACAAAGGTACTCAAAGAAGACAAGGCAGAATATATTCAAGCACTAATAGATACTCGAGAGAGTGAAGATATCGCAGTTTTTATCGATTGCATGACTAAGCTGCATTGCCAGCATCTTCAGACCGATATCGACCAATTTGTGCGCTCGACAACGGAAAAAGTGGTCGATAAATCGAGTTTAAAGCAGGAAATGGTCGATAAATGGTCAATAAAGCCTTCTTTGGCAGAGAAACTGGTCGGTATTCTGGAATATGTGAGAGACAAAGATCAGATTACAACAGAAGAAATCGTCAGCTACCTCGAATTTAATCCCACTACTGCCAAACGTTACCTTCGTCAGCTTACAGAGTTCGGCTATTTGGAGGCACATGGTGGGAATAAAAATAGAAGGTACACAAAGAACTATTAGGTAGCTTTTTTCATATTATTTGTACCTTTGCACTATGAAACAAATTGAGGTCGTAGCAGCAATAATCCGCAAGGATAATAAGATATTCGCCACACAGAGAGGATATGGTGAATGGAAAGACTGGTGGGAATTTCCTGGCGGAAAGATGGAGGCTGGGGAAACACCGGAGGAGGCGCTGAAGAGGGAAATTCGTGAGGAACTGTCAACGGAGATCAGCGTGGATGAGTTTCTATGTACGGTGGAGTATGATTATCCTGCCTTTCATTTGAAGATGCATTGCTATCTCTGCTCGTTGTTGACGGAGGCATTGCACTTGAATGAGCATGAGGCAGCGAAGTGGCTCTCTAAAGAAGAGCTGGACAGTGTGAAGTGGTTGCCTGCAGATATGTTGGTAATCGATGCACTAAAGAAATAATGTTTGATGGAACATGTAACATTTCCGAGTTTTCTATACTATAATAAGATGTAAGATGTTAGAAGTAAGAAGTAAGAAGGACTTACGGATCTACGGAGTCACGAAATAAGAACGAAATAAAAACGTTATAGTAATATGACAAACGAGATAGAGAAAAACAATAGTGAAATTATCATCTATCAGTCAGAGGATGGTAAGATAAGGCTCGATGTCAGGTTGGAAGAGAAAACGGTATGGCTGACACAGGAACAAATTGCTCAGCTGTATGGTAAGGGCAGATCAACGATAACAGAACACATCTCTAACATCTTCAAGGAGGGAGAATTGGAAAGAGAGAAGGTATGTCGGAAATTCCGACATACCACTCAACATGGTGCTGTAGAAGGGAAGACACAGAGTCAAGAAGTGACACTCTATAACCTCGATGTAATCATTTCTGTAGGTTATCGCGTAAAATCTATTGTGGGTACTCGCTTCCGTCAGTGGGCTACAGAGCGGCTGGCGGAATACATCATCAAGGGCTTCACGATGGACGATGAGCGACTGAAGAATCTTGGTGGTGGGGGCTACTGGAAGGAGTTGTTGGATCGTATCCGTGACATCCGTTCATCTGAGAAGGTGATGTACAGACAGGTGCTTGACCTCTATGCTACCAGTGTTGATTATGACCCACGGACAGATGCGTCGAGATTATTCTTTAAGATGGTGCAGAACAAACTGCACTATGCAGCTCACGGACATACGGCTGCAGAGGTGATTTATAATCGTGCGGATGCAGACAAACCTTTTATGGGATTGACATCGTTCAAAGGTGAACTGCCTTGCATTAACGATATTAAGATAGCAAAGAATTATCTCACGGCTGAGGAACTAAAGATATTGAATAACATCGTTTCTGGATATTTTGACTTTGCAGAGACTCAGGCCCTTCGTCATCGACCTATGTATATGGAAGACTATGTTCGTCAGTTAGACAACATCTTGTCTGCCAATGGCGATGAATTATTAATAGGGGCAGGTTCTGTATCTCATGAGGAAGCAATGGATAAGGCTCTGATTGAGTACAGGAAATTCCAAGTGAAGACATTGTCGCCAGTAGAACAGGATTATCTAGAGTCTATCAAACTCATTGAGAAGAAAACCAAGAAGAAAGGCAACAAGGGTGGTATGTAACATTTTCGTGTTTTCTACACTATAATAAGATGTTAGATGTTAGAAGGAAGAAGTAAGATGGAGTCACGGAACTACGGAAACAAGGACTAACGAATCTACGGAGTCACGAAATAAGGACAAAATAATGACGTTATAGAGATTGCATTCATTACAATCTTCATTCTGTTCATGGGTACAAAGGTAACCATTTTATTCATTATATCTTCCCCAAAAACAGAAAAACTTTTCAGTTATTCCTTGATTCCCGACTATCCGTTTTTAAAATAATGGTTAAAACTTTGGCTATCCGATAAATTCGTTGTATTTTTGCATTCGCTAACACGACAGACAGGATGAGGGTAGCCATCGTACAACATGACATCGTATGGGGACAGCCGGCAGAGAATCTGCAAAGGCTGAGCCTGATGATTGACGGGCAACAGGGGACCGACCTCTACGTGCTGAGCGAGACGTTCACTACCGGATTCCTGCCAGAAGAGACGAAATGCCAAGATAGCGATGAGGGACTGGAATGGCTTCAACGACAAGCCAGGACAAAGGATGCAGCCTTTGCTGCCAGCGTGGCAACGACAGATGCCGACGGACAGTTGAGAAACAGACTGTACTTCGTACGTCCAGACGGCACTTTCGACTGTTACGACAAACGTCACCTCTTTGGCTATGCAGGTGAGACAGATGCCTACGTTGCCGGACAAGAGCGGGTCATCGTGGAGTGGCGAGGCATGAGGTTCCTGCTGCAGGTTTGCTACGACCTGCGCTTCCCCGTATGGAGCCGTAACCGTAAGGATTATGATGCTGCCATCTACGTAGCCAACTGGCCGTCATCACGTATCAACGTATGGCAGACACTGCTGAAAGCCCGTGCACTGGAGAACCAATGTTTTGTCATTGGCGTGAACCGCATTGGCAAAGATCCCGCCTGCGACTACTGCGGAGGCTCAGTCGTCATCGATGCCTACGGAAAGACGATGGCCCAATGCAAGGACAACGAGGAAGGTATCGCTACTGCCGACCTCAGCATGGAGCAGTTGCAGAGGTTCAGGAAAAAGTTTCCCGTGTTGCAGGATGCAGATGATTTTACACTAAAAACAAAATAAAAATGAAGAAACAACTATTACTTGGCGACGAAGCCATTGCACTGGGTGCACTACATGCCGGACTTTCTGGTGTGTATGCCTATCCTGGCACTCCGTCGACAGAAATCACGGAGTTCATCCAGGGCAATGCCCTTGCGAAGGAACGCGGCGTTCACTGCCGCTGGTCAACTAATGAGAAGACGGCTATGGAGGCTGCCCTGGGTATGTCGTTCATGGGTAAGCGTGCGCTGGTATGTATGAAGCACGTAGGACTGAACGTCTGCGCCGACCCGTTTGTAAACAGCGGTATGACGGGGGTTAACGGCGGTGTCATCGTTCTCGTGGCTGACGATCCCTCGATGCACTCATCACAGGATGAGCAGGACTCCCGTTTCTACGGCAAGTTTGCTATGATTCCTACCTTCGAGCCCTCGAATCAGCAGGAGGCCTACGACATGATGGCTGCTGCCTTCGAATACTCGGAGAAGCAATGTCTGCCCGTGCTGATGCGCGTCACTACCCGTATGGCTCACAGCCGTGCCGTGGTAGAGTGTGCTGACGAACCCCGTCAGCAAAACGAGCTGAACTACAACGCCGTAGCCGCCAACTGGGTGCTGCTGCCTGCCAATGCCCGCAAACGTAATGATGTGGTGACGGCGCAGCAGAAGCAACTGGAAGAGGATGCCGCCAATTCCACCTATAATATATATGTAGAAGGTCAGGACAAGTCGCTGGGTATCATTGCCAGCGGCATCGGCTTCAACTACGTGAACGAGTGTTTCCCCAGCGGAAGTCCCTACCCCATCCTGAAAATCTCACAGTATCCATTGCCTAAGAAACTGGTACGCCGCCTGATGAACGAATGCCAGCAGGTGCTCATCGTTGAGGAAGGACAGCCCTTCATCGAGGATATCGTGCGTGGCGTCAGCGAAAGCGAGAATATCAAGGGTAAGCTCGACGGCACACTGCCACGTACTGGAGAATTGACACCAGATGCAGTAGGACAGGCAATCAATGCGGTAGCAAACTCTACACTCTTCACTCTACACTCTTCATTTAAGTCTTGCGAAGACGTTGTTCCCCGTCCACCAGCACTCTGTCAGGGATGCGGTCACCGCGATGTCTATACTGCCCTGAATGAGGTACTGAAGGAATACGAGAATCCTCGCGTCTTTGGTGACATCGGCTGTTACACGCTGGGCTTCCTGCCCCCATTCCGTGCCATCCACTCTTGTGTAGATATGGGTGCTTCTATCACAATGGCTAAGGGTGCTGCCGATGCCGGTCAGTGGCCTGCTGTTGCCATCATCGGTGACTCTACCTTTACGCATAGCGGTATGACGGGTCTGCTGGATGCCATCAACGAGAATGCCAACATCACCGTGATTATCAGCGATAACCTGACAACGGGTATGACGGGCGGTCAGGATTCTGCTGGTACAAACAAGTTCGAGGCTATCTGTCGCGGTCTCGGTTTGAGCGACGAGCACCTGAAGGTGGTCGTTCCCCTGCCCAAAAATATGCCTGAGATTACGCAGATAATTCGCGATGAGATCAACTACAAAGGCACGTCTGTCATCATTCCACGACGCGAATGTATGCAGACTTTACAAAGACATTTGAAACAAAAGAAAGCACAGGAGGGAAAGAAATGAAAACAGACATCATACTTTGCGGCGTAGGAGGACAAGGCATCCTCTCTATCGCCACCATCATTGGCGAAGCCGCTATGAACGAGAACCTATATATCAAACAGGCCGAGGTACACGGCATGAGCCAGCGCGGTGGCGATGTGCAGTCGAACCTGCGCATATCGTCAGACCCCATCGCCAGCGACCTGATTCCCCAGGGCGGTGCCGACGTGATCATCTCCATGGAACCCATGGAAGCCCTGCGTTACCTGCCCTATCTGAGTAAGGAAGGTTGGATTATCACCAGCAAGACGCCTTTCGTCAATATCCCCAACTATCCCGATATGGCTGTCATCGAAGCCGACTTGGCCAAACTGCCCCATGTCATCAGCATCGACATTGAGCAGATGGCAAAGGACAACGGTGTGCCACGCTCGGCCAACGTCATCCTGTTAGGTGCTGCCCAGAAGGCACTCGGCATTGAGTACGAGAAGTTAGAAGATGCCATCCGTCGTGTGTTTGGACGCAAGGGCGAAGCTATCGTAGAGGCCAATATCAAGGCACTGGCATTGGGACGCGAAGCGCAGTAAAAGATTAAAAGGTTGAAAAATTAAAAGATTAAAAAGAAAAGATATTATGAACGAGAACGAACAGAAGCAGCAAGGGCTGCAAATAGAATTAGCCCCAGACAAAGCACAGGGTGAATATGCCAACTTCGCTATCATCACCCACTCATCATCAGAGTTTATCGTAGACTTCGCACGAATGTTGCCAGGTCTGCCCAAAGCACAGGTGCGTAGCCGCGTTATCCTGGCTCCTGAACACGCCAAGCGTTTGCTGGGTGCCCTGCAGGAGAACATCATGCGCTACGAGCATCAGTTCGGCAAGATCAAGATGCCCGAAGAGCAGCAGCAAGGTCCACGCACCATTGCTCCCTTTGGTAAGGGCGAAGCATAAGCAATCTCACTGATTTCCAATAACTAAAACCTAATTCTATGACCCTTTTGATGATTATTGAGCTGATGGTAGTGCTACTTGCATTGTACGTCGGTTCACGCTATGGCAGTCTGGCACTGGGTGCCATCTCAGGAATCGGTCTTGCCATCCTCGTTTTCGGCTTCGGACTGAAGCCCGGTAATCCTCCCACGGATGTCATCTACATCATCATTGCCGCCGTAACCTGTGCAGGTATGATGCAGGCATCCGGCGGTATGGACTGGCTGATACAGATAGCGGAGAAACTGCTGCGAAAACATCCTGATCGCATCACATTCCTAGCTCCACTTTGCACCTTCTTCCTTACCGTACTGGTAGGAACAGGCCATGTGGTTTATACGCTGATGCCCATCATCTGCGACATTGCCCTGAAGAAAGGCATACGTCCGGAGCGCCCCTGCGGCGTGGCATCAATAGCATCTCAGGTAGGTATCACCTGTTCACCCATCGCTGCTGCTGTGGTGGCTTTCGTCACCATCTCCAATGCCAATCACTTCGACATCACCATTCCTAAGGTGCTCATGATTTCCATACCAGCCTGTCTGTGTGGACTGATGGCAGCCGCTGCAGCTTCCTACCATCGCGGATTGGATCTGGATAAGGATCCCGCTTTCCAAGCCAAGTTGAAAGATCCTGAACAATACAAATATATCTATGGCAGTGGTGCCACCACACTAGACAAGACAATTCCCCAGTCGGCAAAAAATGCGGTCTTCATCTTCTTGGGTGCACTGGCTATCATCGTGATGTTTGCTGCATTACCCGATTTACTTCCTTCTTATAGCACAGTGAAAGCAGTTAAGGATGCAGGTGACTTGACGTTGGTTAGTGGCGTGACCATCTCTGCAAAACAACTCGCAGCAGCTGGTGTTGTGGCAGAAGGTTTCACGGAGAAAGGTATGGTTGACCTAAAGATGAACCTCGTGATTCAGATTGTGATGATTAGTGCTGCCGCCTTGATGATTATCTTCTGCAAGGCACAGCCTAAGAAAGCTGTTGCCGGTCCTGTGTGGCAGTCAGGTATGGTGGCTGTGGTAGCCATCTATGGTATCGCCTGGCTGGCCGACACCTATTTCTCAAATTATATGCAGGAGATGCAAGACGCCCTCGCAGGCATCGTCGAGGCTTATCCGTGGAGCATCGCCTTCGTGTTCTTCCTCGTATCAGTATTAATTAACTCTCAGGGAGCTGTTGTTGTAGCGATGTTGCCTTTGGCTTATAAGTTGGGTATCGACGGTCCTATACTTCTGGGTGTTCTTCCAAGTGTCTATGGCTACTTCTTCATCCCCAACTACCCATCGGATATCGCGACAGTGAACTTCGACCGAAGTGGTACGACGGTTATTGGCAAGTACCTGCTCAACCACTCGTTTATGATGCCGGGACTGATTTGTGTCACCACATCTACTATTGTGGCCTATTGTCTGTCAATGTTATTCTATTAACACACCACATCTCTGTTTATGAAAAGAATACTGATTCTTACAACAATAGCAATGACTTGTGCCTTCGCGAAGGCACAAGTTTACTTAGACCCTCAAGCTCCTGTTGAAGAGCGGGTGAAGGATGCGCTGAAGCGCATGACCACACACGAGAAAATCAAGATACTCCATGCACAAAGCAAGTTCACCAGTGCCGGTGTTCCCCGCTTGGGCATCCGTCAGCTGAACATGGACGACGGACCGCACGGTGTGCGCGAGGAACTGGAATGGAACACCTGGCGGGCAGCAGGATGGACTAACGACTATATCGTGGCTTTCCCGTCGCTCACCTGTCTGGCTGCGACGTGGAACCGTGACCTGTCGAGTGCCTACGGCAATGCCATCAGCGAGGAGTTCGCCTTCCGTGGCAAGGATATGTTACTTGGACCCGGTGTCAATATCCAGCGTACCCCCATGAACGGACGAGCCTTTGAATACATGGGCGAAGACCCCTATCTCGCAGGTGAGATAGTAGTGCCATATATCCAGGCGGCACAGAAGAACGGCGTGGCCTGCTGTCTGAAGCATTTCGTACTCAACGACCAGGAGATAGACCGCTCCTCCGTCAATGTCAATGTGTCAGAGCGTGCCTTGCGCGAGATTTATCTTTATCCCTTCGAACAGGCTGTAAAACGTGCACATGTCTGGAGCATCATGGGATCCTATAACCTTTGGGAAGGCGACCACTGCTGTCATAACGACAAGTTGCTCAACGGTATACTTAAGAAAGAATGGGGATGGGACGGTGCACTGGTTAGCGACTGGGGCGGCACCACCAACACCATGCAAGCCATCTACGGTGGACTGGACATTGAGATGGGCACCTATACCGATGGCAAGCTGCGTGAGAGCGAGTTCGGTTATGATGACTACTACCTGGCCAACCCCTTCGAGAAGCTCGTCAACGAGGGAAAAGTTCCCATGTCTGTCCTCGACGAAAAGGTTGCTCGCGTACTACGTACCATCTTCCGCACGGCCATGAATCCGAATAAGGTGATTGGAAACCAGTGCAGCGAGCAGCATTACAAGACCTGTAGGGAGATTGCAGAAGAGGGTATCGTACTCCTAAAAAATGAGGCCTACCCCCGACCCCTCCCGAAGGGAAGGGAGTCTGAGAAGATACTGCCTTTAGACTTTTCGCAATACAAAAAGATTCTGGTGGTTGGCGAGAATGCCACACGCTCATTGACACAAGGCGGCGGTTCCTCGGAACTAAAGACACTCAAGGATGTTTCGCCTCTAGAGGCCTTGCAAAAGATTGCCTCTGTAGAATATGCTCAAGGCTATATGTCTGGTCGTGCGTTGTACGACAAAGTAGACAAAGTTGATCCTGACAAACAGGCAAAGTTGAAAGCCGAGGCACTGGAGAAAGCCAAGGATGCCGACCTTATTATATATATAGGTGGCATGAACAAGAACCATAAGCAGGACTGCGAAAACGGAGACCGCGAGTCCTACGCCCTGTCATTCGGACAGAACGAACTCATCACCGATTTGGCTGCCTTCGACGCTCCAATGATAGTCATCACCTTCGGTGGCAACCCCTATCACATGCCCTGGCTCAATCAGATAGAGGGACTTCTGCATTGCTGGTATCTGGGTAGCGAGGCTGGTTCGGCACTAACTAATATTCTGACAGGCAAAGTGAATCCCAGCGGAAAACTCCCTGTCACCTTTGCCAAGAACTACGAGGACTATCCCTACGTGAAATACGGACAGGAAGCCTACCCCGGCATCACTGACATAGAAACGCCCAAGAACAGCGCAGGCGAGATGGCACATCGTCAGGTCTATTACAAAGAGGGTATCTTCGTAGGCTATCGCGGCTTTGAGAAGAACAAGACCAAAGCCCTGTTCCCCTTCGGTTACGGCTTGAGCTACACCACTTTCAAATACGGCAAACCCACTATTGCAAAAGGCCAGAATGAATGGACGATAAATGTTGATGTGACCAACAGCGGAACGTGCGAAGGCAAGGAAATTGTGCAACTATACATCGGACGTTCCAAAGTCACTGCCAACGACCCCGTCAAGGAACTGAAGAACTTCGCCAAGCTCACATTAAAGTCAGGAGAAACAAAAACAGCCACTTTCAAGGTTACAGAAAAAGATCTCATGTCCTGGGATGAACAGACACATGGTTGGAAGTACGAACCAACAAAGTTCACGGCCTACATAGGTGCCTCAAGTAGCGACATAAAAGGCAAAATTGAACTTTAAAAATGTTAATATAGTTATATTTTGTTAATTAAAACCATTTTCCGCAATCTGCCTCCATAATTATTTAGGTGGATTGCGGATTTTTATGTACCTTTGCAGCCCGAAATGTCCCTACAGAAGTGTGGGGATAGTATGGTGTGCGAAATATACACAATAATATATATAACAAACAACAAAATTAAAAATTAAAATTATGCCTACAATTTCACAATTGGTTCGCAAAGGCAGAAAGGAAATCGTCGACAAGTCAAAGTCGCCTGCTTTGGACAACTGTCCTCAGCGTCGTGGTGTCTGCGTACGTGTCTACACGACCACTCCTAAAAAGCCTAATTCGGCTATGCGTAAGGTAGCCCGTGTTCGTTTGACTAACCAGAAAGAAGTCAACAGTTACATTCCCGGAGAGGGACACAACTTGCAGGAGCACAGCATCGTGCTGGTTCGTGGCGGTCGTGTAAAGGACCTTCCCGGTGTACGT
>CACZZQ010000045.1 GCA_902785695.1 uncultured Prevotellaceae bacterium
CAGACGAAGAGATTCTGAGCGGTTTCCGCGAGGGCGATGCCGACATTATCCGTGAGTATTTCTACGGGTACTGTCAGGTGGGCTATAACATCTTCGACCAGCGGTATCAGCTGCGCGAGAAGGAGAACCTAGACTTCATGTCGCTGGCTCACCAGTATGCGCTCTACCTGATGGAGCACGACTGGAAACCGCTGGAGGATCACTCGCCGAATGTGAGTCTGAAGACGTGGCTCATCAACGGGTTCCGCTATGTGGTTCTCGATGCACTGAAATGGTACCGCAAGGAGTACGGCAGCATCACATTCGAGGACTACCTGATGTCGTTTGACGTGACCAGCGACCTGCGGTTGCAGTTCAACAGGATGGTGGAGGATGTGTGCGACCATGCACCGTTGGACCGTCAGGAACGGCTGATTATCGACATGAACTTCGACATGGATTTGGATATGCCGGAGGTGATGGACGAAATGGCCATCCTACGCAGGGAGTCCACAATGGGCGATGCCAGGATGTCGATGCCTGCACCGCCAATGTCGGGTTCGATGGCCGATATGGCAGAATCGATGGTTTGCGAGGATATGGACTTTATCAGAGAGGAAGTTATGGAGAAAAGAACTACACCAGAGTTTATCACGGAGCTGCAGCCGAACGAGATATTTGTGTTCGGCAGCAATCTCAAAGGTATGCACGGCGGCGGTGCGGCCTATATCGCCTACCGCAAGTTTGGGGCCATCATGGGTCAGGGCGTGGGTCTGCAGGGTCAGAGCTACGGCATTCCTACGATGCAGGGCGGCGTAGAGACCATCCGCCCGTATGTGGACGAGTTTATCGCATTCGCCAAGGAGAATAAGAACATGACGTTCCTTGTGACCCGCATCGGTTGCGGCATTGCAGGATTCACCGACGATGAAATCTCCCCGTTGTTCGAAAAGGCTCGCGACGTGGAGAATATCGTGCTGCCTCCAGGATGGTGATGTAGAATAGCTGAAAAAGATGATAAGGCACTTCCGCAAGTAATCGTATAATGTAACAAAAGACAATGAAACAATTATGGATGATAGCCGTCATCCTGACGCTATGCGGCGCAATAGGGCTGACCTCCTGCTCCAAGGAAGACGACGGTGAGCACCAGTCATCTGCGGATGACGAACAGCCACCGCAGAAGGTTACACGATGGGAGTGTATCCTGTTTGGTTCGTATCCTGCCAACGAGGTGGTCAGCGGCAGTTTCAATGCCGTGGACGATTATGCGCTGGTCGATGGCGACGTGATTACCGATGCTTCACTTTACAACCAACTGGAACAGGCAGAGTGGACGGACGATGACACGGAGATTGGCGGCAAGCGCTACCACAGGCTGAACGGCTCAGGTGTCGTTACCTGTTCTACGAACCGGGAACAGCACTACCGATGGAGCGATACCGAAGCTTGGCACTACTTTGCATACGCCCCCATCAAGTGGCGCATTCTGAAGCAGACGGGCGATAAAGCCGTGTTGCTGGCTGACCGTATGCCCGACACCTACCCTTTTAACGACAGCTACAGTGATACCAGTTGGAGCGACTGCAGCCTGCGTCGATGGCTGAACGGAGCGTTCCTTAGCCGGGCCTTCACGGAACAAGAGAGAAGCACCATCGAGGAGACGGATGTCAAGAACGCCCCCAACTACTATTTCGGCACCGACTGCGGACCGGACACGAAGGACCGCGTGTTCGTGCTCTCAGAAAGTGAAGCGTTCTCATCGCCACTGGCCGTTGAGTATGGCTTCAGCGACAGTGACAGCGGTAACGATCCTGCCCGCCGGTTCCGCTCTACGCTCTATGCCAAGTGCCGTGGGGCATGGTGGTCGCCCGTAGAGGGCTATCGCGGCACCTCGTTCTGGTTCATGCGTTCCGTCGGCTATACAAAGGCCAACGTGGTCTATGTAGGTGAGTCGGGCGACACCTACAACCGAGGCATTGTAGTTACCTGCAACGATGCTGCCGTGCTGCCTGTCATCACCATCGACCTGTCGAAAGCCGATTATCAGCCTGCAGAACCCGTTTATTCTACCGATATTATCCAAAAATAGGCTATGGACAGAAAAGCAAGAACATACATATACCTGCTATGGCTGCTGGTTTTAGGAGCAGTTGTGACATCGTGTAGCAAGGACGATGAAGATGGTGGCAGCATAACACCCGGTAGCGAGGAACGATATACGGGCGATAGCTACCAAGACCTGCACAGTCCTTGGGTGAAGGATCCCAGCCAGAAGACGCATGTGACACGGTGGGAGTGCATCCTGTTTGGCTCGTATCCCACCAACGAGGTGGTTAGCGGCAGTTTCAATGCTGTAGATGATTACGCGCTGGCCGATGGCGACGTGATAACCGATGCCCTACTCTACCATCAACTGGAGCAGGCAGAGTGGACGGACGACGACACGGAGATTGATGGCAAGCGTTATCACAGGCTGAACGGATCAGGGGCCGTCACCTGCTATTCGAATCGCGAACAGCACTACCGATGGACGGATACTAAAAGCTGGCACTACTTTGCATACGCTCCCATCAAATGGCGCATCCTGAAAATCAGCGGTATCAAAGCCGTGCTGTTGGCCGACCGTATGCCCGACACCTGCCCCTTCCACGACAAAGACGAGGATGTGAACTGGAGTGGAAGCCATCTGCGCCAGTGGCTCAACAACGACTTCCTCCATCGTGCCTTTTCCGAGGCGGAGCGCAATGCCATCGAAACGACCAGCGTTGAGAATGCCCCCAACTCCTCATACGGCACCAACTGCGGACCCGACACTGAGGACCGCGTGTTCATCCTTTCCAACAAGGAAGTGTTTGCCTCCACACTGGCCGCAGACTATGGCTTCTATGCTGGTAGTGGCATCGATGATGCAGCCCGCAGGTTCCGCTCCACGCTCTATGCCAAGTGCCGTGGAGCATGGTGGTCGTCGGTCACGGGCTATCGCGGCAACTCCTTCTGGTTTATGCGCACTAATGGCTACACGCCCAGTAACATCACTTATATCTGCGACTTTGGCTATCTGTATAATCAAGGTACGGCAGTCACTTGCGACGATGCCGCCGTGTTGCCTGCCCTCACTATCGACCTGACGAAGGCCTCTTGGACAGTAGCCACACCTGTCATGTCAACAGACATCGTACAGTGAGCACTTTAGTTGAATATGGTAAAGAATCGACAACATATCATCCACGGCTTGCGTGATGGCATACCCATTGCGATGGGGTATTTTGCTGTAACGTTCTCGCTTGGCATCATTGCTGCGAGGGCAGGTCTGACGGCACCCTTGGGATTCCTGAGTAGCTTTTTCACGCGTGCTTCGGCTGGCGAATATGGCACCTACACGCTAGTAGCGGTACAGGCAGCATACATGGAGGTGATAGCTATGTGTCTGGTGGCCAACCTGCGCTATATGCTGATGAGTGCGGCACTCTCACAGAAGATAGCTCCTGGCACATCATGGTTTCACCGTATACTGATGGCCTGTTGCGTGACTGACGAGGTGTTTGGCATCTCTGTGGCCCATCCTGGCTATACGCCTCCGGCTTATACTTACTCGGCAGCCCTGATATCTACGTTGTTCTGGGCATCGGGTTGTGCTGTGGGCATCGTGGCTGGCAGTCTGTTGCCCCAGCCGATGGTGACAGCCCTGAGTATGTCGCTCTACGGAATGTTCCTGGCGATTATCATTCCTCCTGCCCATAAAGACCGTAACGTGCTCTATGCGCTGATAGCCAGTTTCGTGTTGAGTGGTCTGTGTGCTGTGGCTCCTGTTATCGGCGAGTGGAGCAGCGGTATGCGAACGGTGGTACTGACGATTGTCATTTCAGCAGTGGCTGCATGGCTTAAACCTATAAAGACGGAAGACGATGGAACAGCATAGTATTCTCATATATATTCTCCTGGCCATTGCCATCACCAACCTGATACGCGTGACACCAATGGTACTGATCAAAGGGGAGTTACACAACCGCTTTGTGCGCAGTTTCTTGTATTATGTGCCTTACGTCACGCTGGCCGTGATGACCTTCCCAGATATGATTATGGCTACGCCAACTCCATTGCCAGGAATAATTGCGCTGTTGGCTGGCATCGTTGCAGCATGGTTCCGTTTGGGACTATTCCCTGTCGCTGCCATCTGTTGTGTCATCGTCTACCTATTAATATAAGGATTAAAAGGTTTCTTTTTGATAATCTCTTGCTTTTTGATCCTGGACTGAATAATAATTCTCTAATTTGGCTTCAAATTAAACTTTTATTTGTATATTTGCACCGAAAAAGGTTAAATTTAAACTGTTATGGATGATATTTACATGTTGACAGACATGGCCATCCTCGAAAGAATCGGGGAGAACCTGAAGTCGGCCAGGCTGAAGCAGAACATCACTCAGCAGAGCTTGTCGGAAGCGGCCAATGTTTCTCTCTCTTCCATCAAGAAGATAGAGAAAGGGGAGATTCGCTCGTTTGATTCACTACTGCGGATGCTCCGCACATTAGGGAAACTGGATATGCTGCAACAGCTGGTGGAGGAGGAACAGTTGAGTCCCAGTGAATACTACAACATGGTGCAGGCCTCGAAGACCAAACAGCGGAAACGGGCAGTCGGCAAACTTAAAAACGCGAAACAGGAGGAGTCGGAATGGTAGATGTAGCGATGGCCCGTATGTTTGGCATACCCGTCGGGACGTTCCGGTGGGACGGACAATATGAGGTAGTAAGGTTTGAATATGACCGAAACTTCGTGGGACGTGGACTGGAACCGTCACCATTGATGATGCCTGTTCGTGAGGGGCGTGTCTATTCGTTTGCCGGTCTGGACAGGGAAACGTTCAAGGGCCTGCCCGGTATGTTGGCAGACTCGCTGCCCGACACATACGGTCGTGCGCTGTTCGACAGATGGCTGGCCTTGACGGGAAGAACGAGCAGCAATCCCATAGAGACACTCTGCTTCCTTGGCAAGCGCTGCATGGGCGCACTGGAATTTGAGCCTGCCATGGATTTGGCTTACGACGCTCATGCGAAGTTTGAAATAGATGCGTTGGTCAATGTGACAAGAGAAGCCTTGTCGGAGAAATCATCGTTTGATGCCAATCTGAATGATGACAAGAAGCAGGCCATCGCTGAGATTCTGCGTCTTGGCACATCAGAACAACATCAAGGATGCAGAACCTATCATCGATGAAGTATGCGAGACGGCATCAGGGTGGCCTAAGATGGCGCAGGAGTGTGATGTTCCCAAGGAAATGATTGCCCCCATCGTTTCAAATATGCTTCTCAGTTTGTAAATACAAAATGAAGATCATCCATATTGATATGGACCAGTTCTTTGCCGCTGTGGAGCAGCGAGACAATCCGGAACTGAAGGGGAAGCCGATAGCGGTTGGCCACGATGCCGAACGTGGCGTGGTGGCAACAGCCAGCTACGAGGCCCGACGGTTCGGAGTGCATTCGGCACAGTCCATTCAGGTGGCCAAACGCCTGTGTCCGCAACTGATTATCGTGGAGCCACATTTCCAGCGGTATAAGGAGGTGTCGGCACAGTTGCACGACATCTTCCATGACTATACCGACCTGATTGAGCCGATCTCGCTCGATGAAGCCTTTCTCGATGTCACAGAGAATAAGACGATGGTGAGCACCAATCGTCCGATGGTGAGCACCAATCGTCCGATGGTGAGCACCAATCGTCAAGGAATCTATGCAATGGACATAGCCCGTGAAATCAAGCAGCGCATCCGCGAGACGACGGGCCTGACGGCATCAGCTGGTGTCAGCTACTGCAAGTTCCTGGCAAAGATTGCCTCTGACTGGCGCAAGCCCGATGGCCTGACGGTGATTCATCCTGACAGAGCCTTGGACTTCATCGCCCAATTGAAGGTGGAGAAAATCTGGGGTGTCGGTCAGAAGACGGCAGAGAAGATGCATCGGATGGGTATCTTCACGGGGCTGGATCTAAGGAATATGTCACTTACTCGGCTGACTCAGGAGTTTGGTAAGATGGGCCGGGTGTTCTACGACTTCTCGCGAGGGATCGATAACAGACCTGTTATCTCCGAGTGGGAGCGCAAGTCCGTCAGCTGTGAGCAGACGTTTGAGTCAGACATCAGCGAGAACTCAGCCGTTACCATCCACTTGTACCATACGGTGCTGGAGCTGGTCAGGCGTATCGAGAAGAATGACTTTGAGGGGCGCACACTAACGCTGAAAGTCAAATTTTTGGATTTTCAGCAGATTACGCGTAGCATTACCGTTGACCATATCTTGCGAACCAAGGACGAGATCCTGCCTCTGGCGAAACAACTGATGCAGCAAGTGGAATTCCACTCACACCCCATCCGACTGTTAGGATTGGGCGTTTCCAATCAAAAGATTGCCACACCACAGGAAGGGCCAGAGACCTAATTGACACATCACTGTGGAAGTCATTTTGACTTTCTTTCTTAACTAAAAATCAGGGAGTTACCTTTTTTAAATTTGAATAGGTAACGATTTAGAAACGAGCTAAGTTCTATATTCTTTCTTACTTTGCTTAGCTTCCATAGAACGCTTTTCTTTGGTGCAAAGGTACGAATAATATTTTGAAACTCCAAATAATTCTTCATATTTCCACGCATTATCCGCATATTATAAATGCGAATCGACTTGTTCGCAAACATGGATGTTGCAAGGACGTAGGAAATGGGAAGGAAAGGCATTCGGATAGTGTAATTTAGTTCATTCTGCAAGAAGTGGATGATAAAGGCAAATTATCTTCATTTTGATTGCTTTTTAGTGCTATTTTATGAAGTTTTTGGGACGGAAAATAGAAAAATAGGTTTTTTTTGTGAAAAAAGTTAAGAAAAGACAAGGAATGTCACAAAAAGTTTGTATCTTTACGCCCGATTCTCGTTGTCATGAGCAGTCGGTACTGACGGATGAATTCCGTTACCGCCCACAACTTGATTGACAGTCCACGCCGGGCCATGTGAGGCGATGCCGCCATAACAAGGCGGGCATTGGGTGGGAAGTGCGAGGGTCACGACATAATTAAAGGCGTCTTCTGGCGTCTTGTCTTTGACATCCAAGAATCTCGCAAATTCGAACGATATTGTCAGAGCAAGGCAACTAAAGATGTCCTCGGGATGTGTTTATACGCATCCCCCTTTAGGTATTATATAGAATAATGCCATCATACGTGGGGGGAGCTATATTCATATCGGCGTGGGCTTCTACGTTGCTCGTTCTTCAATATCGGGCAATGCGAGAGCCTTTGGATGTGGGATGGGCGACAAGGATTGTTCCCACGTCTTCTTTTTGTGCCGTTACGAAGAAAGAGAAATTCGCATTTTGGGAACGATGCGTAAAAAGAATCGCAATGGCTGAAGACATAAAACTTATTGCTAACTCAGGTATCCAGATATACACTTTTCCTTTTAGCATCAATACGCAGGAAAAGTTTAAGTCATGGTATCATGAATGGTACGATACTGAAAACGGAGAATGGATTCTGGACTCTGTTTATGAATTGAGGACAGAAGATGAATGCATCTATTATGAGAAGAAGAAACTTTATAATGGTGGTTACTTGGCAGACCCTACCCTTGCACTTGACCCATCAGAATTGAAGAGCGATGGTATAACCCCACTTCGCATCGACGATACCAACTGCCCAGGAGTTAAAGGCGACATCTTTAGCATGACTTTCTCTGACAAAGACAACAAGTTGCCATTCTTTGAAAATGTCTGGCTACCGTTGCCATACTTCTTTAAACGAACAGAGAAGAAGTTTCGTTTCGGTCCTCTCAACTGGGCGAGATTCAAGATGATTCCTGTTGAGGACACAAAAGGAATAAAGACCTATCATGTGGTATTGGCATTTGACACTCGCGCCAGATACGAAAGCGATGAATACGATGAATGTCCTGTATTCCCCGATAAGTTCCGTACCGATATGGATTTCGACCTGTGCAGTAACGAGTTCTTTCTGATGGACTATTGCACATCAGGAAAGAAGTGGAGTTATATTGACGAATATCTGCTTAAACTTGTTCACCCAGGAATTCAGAGAGTCTCTCAAATCAAGGGGGCAAATGTCAGGAAGACAGCTTATATAGCTTCATACACATTCCTTATAAACTACCTTGCACAGCATAGGTTCTTCCCTAAAGTAACCTTATATAAAGATACTGAGGTGGAAACAAAGGATGTTGATATGGTTATTGATATTGGCAATTCAAGAACAACGGCTCTACTTATAGAAGACAATACCAATTTCAACCAAGTAAGGCATCTGGAACTTATAGACTATACGAATCCTGTAAACATTGACAATGAGGGTGCATCCATACGTTCATATTCAGAACCATTTGATATGCGACTTGCCTTCCGGAAAGTAGATTTCGGTGATTTTGGTATAAAAGATAGTAAGCAATTCGTTTATCCTAGTCTTGTACGCTTGGGGCAAGAAGCCAACCAATTAATCCATTTGTCAACAAACAATATTGAAGACGACGAATCATTATCAACATACTCTAGTCCCAAGAGATACTTATGGGATTGGAAACCTAACAGAGAAGAATGGAAATTTCTTGTTCTCGAAGGAGAAAAAGATACTCACATCCTAAATCTTCGAGGAATCACTAATCAGTTAAAGAGCGATGGGAAACTCGATCTCGAAGGCAACGGAGGCCAGTCGTTCCACTATTCCCGCCGTTCCTTGATGACCTTTGCATTCTTAGAGATGCTTGTGCAGGCAAAAGTCCAAATAAACGGAGAAAGACACCGTTCGAACAAAACAGGTTTAGGTAAGCCAACTATGCCGCGAAAAATCAAGCGGATTATAGTCACATGTCCTACTGCTATGTCAAAAGTTGAGCGCGAGGCTCTTGTTCGTTGTGCAAAAGATGCCGTTATACTTTTGGAGAACTTTGAATATAAGAATCCGGCAGACAACGAAAAGCCAGGAAAGACCGTAGAAGTAATTCCTGCCATTCGCTCTATGAAGGATACTGACGGTGCCTGGTACTACGACGAAGCAACTTGTTCACAATTAGTATATATGTACGGTGAGGTTGGCCATAAATATAAAGGGTGTTGCAGTGAGTTCTTTAATCTTTACGGGAAAATTGAAGAAGGAGAAATCCAGCCATCTATCACCGTTGGTTCGCTCGATATAGGTGCAGGAACATCAGACTTAATGATAAGCAAGTACACATACGAAAAAGGTGATGTGACAACGATAACTCCTGATCCTCTATTCTACGATAGCTACTACTTCGCTGGCGATGACATGCTATATGCCCTCATCAAGAACATCATGATACTTGATGAAGACAGCGCTTTCCGAAAGCAACTGAATGGAATTGGCTTAAAAGAGTATCGCCAAAAGATGAAAGATTTCTTTGGCAAAGACTATAACGGGCAGACCATTGCAGACAGAATGTTGAGGAAAGATTTCAACATACAGTATTCCATCCCCCTGATGTGCTACTTTTTGGAACTACTTAATAAAGGTAGCAAGAATTGCCATGTAAAATATGAAGATGTATTTAGCGACTGTCCGCCCAACGACAATGTCATCCAAGGGTTTAAAGAGCATACAAGCATTGACATAACATCGATAACATGGGACTTTAACAACGAGAAAGTGTCTGATGTCGTAAGCAAAGAGTTTGAACCGTTGCTAAAAAAGATAGCGACCATCATGTATTCTTATGCCTGTGACATCGTTCTCCTTTCTGGCAGGCCAGCGTCTTTGCCATCCATAAGAAACCTGTTCTTGAAATACTATTCAGTATCCCCCAACCGTCTTATCGTCCTTAACAACTATTATGTTGGAGACTGGTATCCATTTGGGGAGAATACAGGTCACATTAGGAACGCTAAGACCATTGTTGCTATTGGAGGTGTAATAGGTCATTATGCCTCAGAGTTATCCAATCTCAACAAGTTTGTAATCAATCTTGACAAGTTGAAGGACAACCTGAAATCAACGGTAAATTATATTGAGGCATCAAGAGAAGGTCAGCCTATTGAGTATTTCATTACTCCTGAGAAGAGCAAGGGAGATTTGATGGTTAGTACAATACCAGAGACACTGAATGTGCGACAGATAGGTTTGGATTCTTATCCATGCCGTGCTCTCTATAATATAGACTTTAATCGCTATAAGATGAGTGACAGGATAAGGAAGAAAGCACTTCTAAATGAAGAAGACATTCCAACTGATGCAAAAGTATCCGGCCTTGTCAGAGAAAATATTGATGCACTGAAAAGGAGGATGCCATTCAAAATATCGATAGAACGCGATGTGGATGACAAAGAAAATCTGTCAATCAGTGCGATTGTCGACAACGAAGGTAATGATGTAATCGATGGAAACCTTGAAATTCATATCCAAAGCCTTGGAGTAGAAGACCAGTATTGGCTTGATTCAGGTGCATTTGACTTCTAACAAATAAAAACAGACAAAGATGATACAAGATATAGATAAACATTTAGAACTGATAGGGTCTTCTATTGCGTGGGCGAAAGAGTTCAAAAAAGATTCCTTTCCTGTGACAGTTTTCAAAGAATACCGCAGGAAACTGAGAAGAATCCGATCTGCTCTTGAAGAGAACTGTTCTGCCGCAGCATACGGAGAGAGTCAAGTTGGAAAATCCTACTTGATGAGTAGCCTTCTGTCTTCAGCAAATTCCCCATTTGTCATTCAAAGCGGAGGTCGTTCATACAGTTTTATAGATGAATTGAATCCCAGTGGTGGCAACAATGCCAAGATAGAATCGACAGGTGTTATTACCAGATTTACAATAGCCAAGGGGAATGACGCAATGTTGGATTATGTAAAGGTACGACTATTAACTGTTGTCGACATCATCCTCCTTATAGCAGATTCGTATTATAATGACATCAAGATAAATCCTGATACGATTCTTAAGTATGACGAAATTAATAAGGCTTTAGAAGGATTGTCCGGGCTGTGGAATAGCAAGACAAAGCAACAATCAGAGATAATCGACGATGACATTAAGGACATTAATGACTATATAAAAGATGTAATAGGAAACAATGCTGCTAGTGTATATCAGTCAAACTTCTGTAAGATTGTTGCCCCTGTTATTCAATATGTGTCCTACGACAAGTGGGTTGACATTTTTAGTCTCTTGTGGAATAAGAACCCAGAAATGAGTCATTTATTCAGTGTGCTGATTAATGAGTATAAAAAACTTGATTTTAACTCCGAGGTTTATGTGCCATTTGATGCTGTTCTTCGTGAAAACGGAACCATTCTCAAAATCGAATGGTTAGACACTGTTTGTGGAGTAAATATTGATACCGGCAGAGACATCATCTATACAGACATATATGACAAGAATGGAAATCTTATAGCTCAAAACTATAACAAGGGAAATCTGTCCGCACTCATTGCAGAATTGACATTTGAGCTGCCTGCTACAATTGCTGAAGAGCGAAAGTTCTTAAACAAGATTGACCTGCTGGATTTTCCTGGAGCACGTTCGCGTGAAAAGTTTAAGGAGAACGAGATTCATACTGTCCTTCCCAAAATATTAAGACGTGGAAAAGTTGCATACTTGTTTAACAAGTATTCCCGTTCATTGAGAATAAGCAGTGTTTTATTCTGCCATCATAACGACCAGAAAACCGAACCGACTATAGGTGAAACTATCAATAGTTGGATAGAGGACAACATAGGTCGGACACCCAACGAACGAGCCAAACTGTTACAAAACACGAATGGCATCGCACCGTTGTTTATGATTGCAACCAAGTTTAATATTGATCTTGAACGTACAAAGACAGACAGTCCGTCAAATTTGGATAAATTGGATGACCATTGGAATAGATTCGATACGGTTATTCCCGAGATCATCAAGCCAAACAAGTGGTTTGATGAATGGGTAACCAAAGGTGGATTCTTTACGTCCTCTGCTTTCCAGAATGTATACCCCCTGCGCGACTTCTATTGGTCAAGCAAAAACAATCTGTTTACGGGTTATCAGGATGGGGCAACAAAATCAGAAGAAACAGGTGAATATGTTCATCCAGATTTTCCCAACTATATGGAGGCACTAAAAAAGAGTTTTCTCAGAAATGAGTTTGTGAAGACCCATTTTGCTCATCCTGAAGAAACCTGGAATGATGTTGCAACTATCAATAACGACGGTTCAAAGGCCATCATTAGGAGCCTTGATGCTATCGCCAATGTATTAGATGATGCCCGTAGAAAGAAGTATTTGGCTGATCTTCAGGCCATCAAGCAGGAAATGTATCAAGCCCTGTCAGTATATTTTGAGCCAGAAGACAGTGAGGAAAAGAACAGAAAAGTCAAACAGATTTGCGGTGACATTAGGCGTTCTCTGATTTTTACGATAGGTTCAAAGCCGGAGATTTTTGGTAGGATCATTGATAGTTTAATGGTTCCTGTGGGCGATCTTCGAGACATCGCTTACGATATCATCATTTGTCACTCAGACACACCGAAAGATTTTTCTGCCATCAACTTCATCCGTGCAACAGTTGGCATCAATCTAAAAGACGGAAAAGATATCAATATCGAAAAACTATGTGACTTCTTTAGCTGTGATGAAGAACAGCTTGAACGAGATTTGAAGGAAAAAGGTTGCACCATAGAGGAAGTTATATCAAGTAATGCGGAAACCCTCACCACTGTGGCAGATGTGGTCACGAAGCATATCATTGACTATTGGGTCACTTATTTGAACAATCAAGCTAAATCGATAGAGAGTATATTGCCACATGCAGACGAAGTCGTGTTCATGTTGGTTAGTCTTCTCAAAAAGCTTGGAGTGAGAAAGCTAATCTCAGAAAAGATAGATCGCTATTGCAATGTGTTCAGTCTCAATGAACAGCCCAATGCTATTGCAGACTATGCCTCGCTTACTCTAAACAACTTTGTGAGTAGCGTTGGAAGAAATTACATTGATGACCATGAGATAGCAGACATCAATGCAAAAGCGCAGAAATGCCACTTGGCCATAGACACTGCTTCCGACACTTGGGATGTTGTAAGGAAGCCAAGGCCGCTGATACAAACGCTAAAAGCTTTCGACGATTCTGCAAGTATCGTCAATCAGGATGTCATTAATATGGATGTTCTTAGGAAACTCCCTCTTTGGGATAATTTCCAACGTTGGCAGAACCTAGTTACCATAGGTCTTATTTACGCCAGCGATATTTCACGTTGTGACCCTGTGGCCAATGCGAAGATAAAGAAAATAATGGATAACTGTCAAACCCTATACAACTAATTTGATATGGCAGCACATACTTTCTTTGGGAAGCGGAAACTCTGTTACACAGATGTCGTAGACTATACCGACTTTCAAGGTATTGGTCGGGACCCCCTATATATGAGGTACGACAGCGTGTATAGTGTAATTAAAACAGCAGTGCCGCCAGAATACAGACATTTCCTTGCCGTCCCACAGTATATTGATGATGAGGATCAAATCTGCTGGCATATAGATGAATGGAAAGATTATCCAATCAAACTTTCCGAACTATCTGAATCCGAAAGGACACGGTATGAGGCTATCAAAAATGATACCATCCGGCAATATAGAAATGCTGCAGCAAACTTAGATGGTGAATCATTGCAAATACTTGCCTCTGCAATCAGGTATATTGATGACAATAGAATATACTGTGCAGACGACAAAGTTTATCTCGTAGCATGGGGTATGACACCCGATACCACAAAACACAATGTTAGTGGATCTATTATCCATGAATACGATGAAAAAAAGAAGTATAAGATTACTTTTGATGTTGGAGAACATGGAACTTTAAACCTGAAAATAGATAAACAACTCACGAGAGTAGATGGTGCCATACTAACAGAAGACGACATTCCTGAGGTCATTGCAAATGAAGGATGGTCTTTCGCAGGATGGACTCCCAATCCTATAGGACATATTGTTAAGGAAAATGCGGTGTTCTCAGCTAATTATGATAAGGTGGAAAAAACAGAAGAAGCCCCCCCTGTCATTATTCCTCCCATTGAGCCAGAAGAACCAGAGTTCTTTAATTGTGCTTTTGATGCCGGAGCACATGGCAAATTAGATGGAGTTGGATATTTTAGTAAACCCGCAGGATCTAAAATTGAAACATCTGAAATTCCACGAATAAGGGCAGGCAAAAACTACGAGTTTACAGGTTGGAGTCCGTCTCCATATAACTGCATTGTAAAAGAAGACAAGCGGTTCGTTGCTCAATATAAAGAGAATATCCCATGGTATCGTCGTTGTTGGCTATGGCTAACAGGATTGTTTGCAGGTAAAGGTTGCCTCAAGTGGCTTTTATGGCTGCTACTTGCAATACTCCTTTGTTGGCTGCTGTCATGGTTGTTAAGAGGTTGTGTTGGTTGTGCTGGCCATCATGCACCTGTTAATGGCGTAGCCCCAATGGATACAATTACACGTTCAGATGGAAGAGTTATAGATGACAATGGCCATGTCCGTCCCATAACGGGAAATGACGGCACATTACCCGATGATAACACGATTGTTGCTCCCATTATGGGTGAAGACGGAACAGACCCTCATATTGTGGAACAGCCAGGTGCTCCAAGCATCATGGGTGATCGCCTATTCCTATTCATGGAGGATGAGAATGGCGATATTGAGTCTTTGGCGCGTGATTTTAAGAAAACCTATCCTGGTGATGAATATGGAATTATTGGATATGATAAAGAAGTAAAACTCCTTGTTATCCAAGTGCCAGAAAACGAAAGAGACCAAATTAGGCGTACAATTAACAACCAATTGCCTAATCACAAGTTCATCGTGTTTGATGAAGAGGTCTATGAGTTGAATGGTCATGTCAGTTCGTCTATAGAAGATGCAGGATGGCATTTAAGTGCTATACATCTGAAACAAGGATGGGCAATTACCAAAGGCTTATCAGATATTAGGGTAGCAATTGTCGATGATGGTATTCAAGCAGATCATCCAATGTTCAATGGACGAATAGTAGACGCATATAATGTGTTTACGCAGAACAACACTTTGAGTATTGGTCAGGGTCATGGAACGCACACGGCAGGTTTGGCAGTAGGTTCTGCTGACTATTACAGCAAAGGAGCCTCTGGTGTTGCACCCAATTGCAAACTGATGCCCATTCAAGTGTTTGACAACGGAAAATGCCCATTGTCAGCAATGATTGCAGGTGTAATGTATGCACTCCACCATGATGCTGACGTTGTGAATATAGGCGTATAGCTCATTTTGCAGGGTATTTTTGAGTGGTAGGTAGTCAATAGCTCAAATTGCAGGGTGCATTTCTTCGTTGAGTCTTTGGTACATCTGAG
>CACZZQ010000046.1 GCA_902785695.1 uncultured Prevotellaceae bacterium
GGAGTTGCAGGAGGTTGTCGTGAAGGGCAACCTCCCTAATACCCGTCTGAAGGGCAATGCTATGATAACCCGCATTCAGGGAACTCCGCTATCAGATGCAGGCACATTGGGCGAGATGCTGCTAAAAGTGCCTGGCATGACGGGGACAGACGAGACACCCGAGGTGTTGGGGAAGGGCTCACCGCTTATCTATATCAACGGCCGACTGATGCGCGACAATAGCGAACTGAAGCGTCTGCGCAGCGAGGAAATACGCGATGTAGAGGTGATCAACAATCCCGGTGCGCAGTATGACGCGACGGTGCGAGCCGTGGTGCGCATCCGTACTGTCCGTCAGCAGGGTGATGGCCTCAGTCTCGACCTCACGCTGTCCGATGAGCACGACTTGCGCTACGATTTCGACCGTCCGCAGGCAAAAGTAGGTGCTAACTATCGCAAGAACGGTGTTGATGTGTTTAGCTCTGTGTATTACTATCATCAGGACTATCGTCAGTACAGTACCATCGAGGATATCACCACGACGAATAAGGTCTTTCGTCAGTATGGTCCTTACACGATGACGTGGAAGCATGATAACCTGGCCTATACGTTTGGTGTGAACTGGCAGTTGTCGGACAATCACTCGCTGGGTGTGCGTGCCGATCTGACGCACCAGATGAACGGCAAGAATCAGGTAATTTACGACGAGGACGTGTTCGAGAATAATGCCCTTATCGACCACCTCTACTCCCACCAGACCAGCAAGGAGACGAAGCCGCTGGGATGGCTTACCAACACCTATTATAATGGTAAGGTTGGCAAACTGGGTATCGATTTCAACTTCGATTTCATGAGAAATGGAACGGATACCGACCGCGAGAACGTAGAGCAAAGCCGTGTGGCTGACGATTTTGTCGTCAGCAAATCCGGCACCAGGAGCCATCTCTATGCCACGAAACTGGTGCTGTCGTACCCCGTTTGGAAGGGCGAGCTGGAGGCTGGTACTGAGATGACCTTCGTAAATCGTAACAATACCTATTGGATTGACAAGGCCCTGATAGCCAATACCGATGCTGATATCACAGAGAACAATATCGCTGCCTTTGCAGAGTATAGCTGTGATTTTAAGAAGTACGGCAGCGCCTCCGTAGGTCTGCGATATGAGCATACACTCCTGGATTATGATGATGCCATCAATAAAGACGAAAGGCTGCATCGCTCGATGGACGAGTGGTTCCCTACGGCATCGTATTCTGTAGCTTTGGGTAAGGTACAGACGGCCTTGTCTTATAGTATGAAGACCTATCGCCCCAGCTTCTTCGCTATGAACGATGCCGTGACCTATATCAGCCGCTATATGTATCAGGCCGGAAACTCGCACCTGCTCAACGAGCGCGTACGCGACCTGACACTGAACATATCGTATAAGTGGCTCACGCTGACAGCCTCGTACGAGCACCTGACGAATCCCATTACCCAGTGGAACTTCCTTACTGAGACAGACGCCATGCTTTGCAAGCATATCAATCTCGATAAGCCCATCAACACGCTGAGTGCCTATCTAGCCGTAACACCTCGTGTAGGCATCTGGTCACTCAATGCAACGGCTGGTTTCGAGAAGCAGGACCTCTATCTCGATGTCGAGGCTTCCCCCTATCGGGGGGACGGGAGGGGGGCCTACCGTGTCTGTTACGACAAACCACAATATACATTCAATGCCTATAACACCTTTACGCTGAAACACGGCTGGAAGTTCGATGTGAACCTGATGTACCGTTCCAGTGGATGCTCCTACGTATTCTATAATGACACCTACAATCTGCGTTTGGGTCTGGTTGCACAGAAGACGATAGTGCGCACTAATCGTCGTCTGCTCAAGGATAACTCGCTCACCCTGCGTGCTGCTGTGCTCGACTGTTTCCAGCATAACCGCATGAACGAGTTCTCTGATTGTGGCTATAACCAGATACAGCAGAACAACCGCTTCTCTACCCACAAGCTGATGCTATCGCTCATCTATAGATTCAACGCCACTCGCAGCAAGTATAAAGGCACTGGCGCAGGTAAGGCTGCGATTGAGCGATTGCAGTGACTTGCATCGACTACAGAGCGTGAGCAGGCTCGACCGAAGGTCAAGGATGCTCAGGCCAGAATGGGGTCATAGATAGCACCATTACCATTCATCACATTTTCTGGCAGAATATCCCAGAAACTTGGCGGAATACACAACAATTGATACCTTTGCGACATCGAACAACAAAATAAAATAATAAAAATGGGAAAAAAAATGAGATTCTGTCAGAGTTGCGGAATGCCACTGACTGACGATGTTCTCGGCACCAATGCCGATGGTAGTAAGAACGAAGATTATTGCATGTACTGCTATAAGGACGGTAAGTTCTTGCAAGACTGCACGATGGAAGAAATGATTGAGCATTGTGCCCAGTTTGTAGGTGCTGTGAACGAAGGGTTGCCTAATCCAATAACAAAAGAGGAGTATATCGGACAGATGAAGATGTACTTCCCACAGCTGAAGCGTTGGCGTAAAGTACTTGCTGTTAGCGATGATGAGGCCATGAAGGTCAATCCAGCTTTGGCAAGTGTGAAAGAGCTTATAGCCCAGATGGCCGACTCGTTGCCCATAGCCTACATCTCATCCGTAGACAACGAGGGCTATCCCTGCACCAAGGCCATGCTGGCACCTCGTAAGCGTGAAGGCATCAAAGTCTTTTATTTTACCACCAATACCTTCTCTCTGCGTGTGGCCCATTACAAGGCTAATCCCAAGGCCAGCATCTACTTCTGCGATGTAAAAGGGTTTAAAGGTATGATGCTTCGTGGCACAATGGAAGTCTTGACAGATGCCAAGAGCAAGGAGATGATTTGGCGCGAGGGCGACGAGCAATACTACCCTGAGGGCGTAACCGATCCCAACTATTGTGTTCTGAAGTTCACCGCCGCAGATGGCCGTTTCTACAGCGACTTCTATCCGCGTAGCTTCGTAATTGAATAACAAAGATATGCAAACAAAAGCATTAGTCGTTATTGACATCCAGAACGACATCACCAAGCACTACCGCGACATCATTGACAACATCAATGCTGCTATCGAATGGGCTGTATCTGAGGGGTTGCACGTTGTCTATATCAAGCACAACAACATCTCCGCCGCCACCCGTACATTCAAGCCTGGTACTCGTGGCGAAGAGTTGGCACCTGAACTGAAGGTGGTTTCAGACAACATCTTTGTGAAGACAAAGAGTAACGCATTGACGAGTGAGGCGTTTGCGACGTTCATTGCGGAAAATGGAATTACAGAGTTCTATGTAGCTGGTGCCGATGCTACCGCATGCGTGAAGTCCACATGCTTCAATATGCGGAAAGCCGGCTACACGGTGCACGTTCTCTCTGACTGTGTCACCAGCTACGACCTGAAGAAACTGCCAATGATGCTCGCCTACTACGCCAAGCAAGGTTGCGAAGTGCTTACTTTAGATGATATTAAATAAGAATGCCATTCAATGAACTCAAAGATAGATAGAATAGAAATACAAAGTAAGGCGCTTGGCCAAAAGATGGCAATTACGGTTTATGTGCCTGCCGACTTTACAGACGGCCTGCCAGTATTATATTTCATGCATGGCCGCAGTGGTGACGAAAACATCATCCATGCTCTCGACATTCAAACTGTGGCCGACAAGATGACTGGCGAGGGCCGGATGCGCCCGATGCTGATAGTGTGTCCACGAATGGGTGATGCGTTAGGACTGAATGCATACGAGGGTTATTTCTTCAACGAGGTGATGCCCCTTATTGAGCAACGATATAAAACCTCGACACGCTATATCGGTGGTTGTTCGGCAGGCGGCTATATTGCACTCAATTATGCACTTCGCCATATAGAGATGTTTGTCCGCGTAGGTGGTCACATGCCTGCCATTGATGAACACTTGGACGATGAAGACCTGCATTACTTCGGTACACGTGATGTTTGGGCAGCCAACAACCCACTTGTCCTTGCCCGTCAATGTTCGCTGCCCGCAGGAACAGCATTCTATCTGGATGCAGGTAATGAGGACGAGGGTGGCTTCTATCACGGTTGTGCCCTGCTCGCCGAAACGCTTAAAGCACGCGGTGTTCAAGTAGATAACCATCTGAACAAAGGACATCACACGGTTCAATACATCAAGGACAATCTTGAGAATTATCTGATGTTTTATTCATTATAAATAATAATTACCTTGTCAACAATATGACCACAGGCTCGCTAACTGTACTGTTTGAAGATCCATTCTGGATTGGACTGTTCGAGATGATCGACCAGCAGGGGCTGCGTGCCTGTAAGGTAACATTTGGAGCAGAACCAACTGACAAGGAGGTGATAGAGTTCGTGGATAAGAACTGGCATCGCCTTCAATTCAGTCAGACTATTGAAGTTTCTGCCGAATCAGAAAGAGCTAAGGTTAATCCTAAAAGACAACTGCGTGAAGCCAGAAAGCAAATGCAATCACAAGGCATCGGCACTAAGTCGCAACAGGCTCTGAAGCAACAACAAGAACAGAATAAAACCGAGCGGAAACAGCGCTCAAAGGCAGAACGTGAGGCTGAAAAACAACGTCAGTTCGACTTGCGCCAAGCCAAGAAGAAAGAAAAGCATAAAGGACATTAAATTATCAAGGAATGAACGCAATATTATACATACACGGCAAAGGCGGTAGTGCAACAGAAAGTGAGCACTATAAGCTACTATTTCCTGACTGCGAAGTGATAGGCTTGGATTATCAGACGTTCACTCCCTGGGAAACAGGCCAGGAGATACGCATAGCCGTAAAAGAACTGAAAAGGAGATTCGAAAACATTATCCTGATTGCCAACAGTATCGGGGCATTTTTCAGCATGAATGCAGGCATTGACAATAAGATTCAGAAAGCCTACTTCATCTCTCCTATCGTGGATATGGAGAAACTGATTACTGACATGATGAAATGGGCTAATGTCACAGAACAGGAGTTGGAATCAAAAGGTGTTATTCACACAGACTTTGGTGAAGATTTGTCATGGGAATACCTGAACTACGTTAGAAGCCACCCTATAGAATGGCATGTACCAACGCAGATTCTGTATGGTAGAAACGATCAATTGACATCAATAAAGACCATTAGTGACTTTGCCAATAAGCATCAAGCCCCACTCGCCGTGATGCAGGGTGGCGAGCACTGGTTCCACACAGATGAACAAATGATGTTCTTGGATAATTGGATAAAAGGTATGAAAATAGAAATTGCAACAAAACAGGATGTTCCTGCTCTGCTCGACTTGCAGCGCAAGGCTTTTGGTCCTTTGTGCGAGGAACTGGATTGGAAGGATGCTCCAGTTTTGACAGAATCATTGGAACATGCCTACGAGGAATTCGCTCGATATACGACATTGAAAGTGCAAAACGACGAAGGACTTATCATCGGTTCCGTTAATGGTAACGTGACTGACGGCTCCCTATACATTGGCCGACTGATGGTCTTGCCAGAATACCAGCAACAAGGCATCGGCAAGCAGTTGTTCCGAGAGATTCAATCACGTCTGCCACATCGCCACGCCTGGCTCTGTACATGCCAGCAGGTGCGTCCTCCATACGAATTCTATCTGCGTGAAGGGTTCAAACTTTACAAGAGCGAGGAAGTAGGACCTGGATTAACTTGGGCATATTTGGAGAAAAGTATTCAAGCCCCCCGCTTTACGTTCAACACCGTTGGACTGTTTACAAACAACAATAAGGCAACCGTTGAATTCTATACGAAAACCTTTGGTTTTACCACTTCATGGGATGGTGTACAGCCAAATGTAGAGATGTTCCTTGGCAACAACAGAATCATTCTTTTCCCACGTAGTTCATTTGAGCAAATGGTCTCTAAAAGATTCCAATATCCTGAAGGTTTTAACGGCACTATGGAATTGAGCTTCGATGTACCAACTTTCGCCGATGTTGACAAAGAGTATCAGAATACTCTAAACTGTGGCGCAAAGTCCGTACTTCCTCCAACTACTGAACCATGGGGACAGCGCACATGCTACGTTGCCGACCCTGATGGAAACCTCATAGAAATTGGATCGTTTGTTAAACAATAAAACAATGAAAAGATTACGACTCGGAGCAGCACTCCATTTCATCATAGCCATTGGGCATCTTGGCTGTCTCTTTGCTTTAGATGAAACCTTCGACGCTTACGGCATCAAAGACGTGATGCATAACATGGTGTTTGGTCATGTCTGGATACTTTATGCGCTGACCATCGGCCTTGCCCTCGCCTTCACTCTGGCAGGATTCTATGCCCTCTCAGCTACAGGCGACATTCGAAGGCTCCCGTTGACTCGAACAGCCATTATCGTTATCATCATACTCTACAGCCTTCGAGCCTTGGTGGGAGGCTGGGCTTGTGCGATAGATTTCAATTGGCTGCGATTTATTTCATCCGTCATTCCTGCCTTTTTAGTGTGGTGCTATTATCCTGGTTTAAATATTTATCGTCTTGGAAATATCAAATTGGTTTAAGGGTTTCGAGAAAGGTATAGCACGGCTCTCTCCAGAGGAGCGGTCTGCATTCTTCTCGGAATGTGGGAAAAACTGTGTAAATGGCGGCACACTTTCTGTTTACAAGAAACTCTATGAGGATGCCAAAGGGAACATGGATGTGTTCTTTCAGATGGCTAATGATTTGCCAGGAGTAAAAGGTGAGGTTGTTGAGAAAGGTCATGTTTATCGACTTGTCTTCTTGAAATGCACCTGTGAGTTGTGTAAAAAGGGATATGTCACTACGCCTTTGCTCTGTGAATGTTCTCGCCAAAGTGTGATTTATTCGCTGCACAGTTTGTGGAAAGACAAGAACTTCACCGTAATGCTTTGTCATTCCATCTTGGGTGGTGGGGCAGATTGCGAAATGAGAATAGAAGTCGATAGATAAATGAAGCTAGAAATAAACCCACAAGAGAGTAACAGGGCAGATGCATTCCGTATGTGGATGTCATCGCCCATGCCGATGGTAACATTGGTGAAGACGCTGGATGTTAGCCGCTTGGAAAAGGTCTGCAAAAGGAGCGGCATGAAGTTCACCATGCTGATGTGCTGGTGCGTAGGCAAGGCGGCGAGCCAGGTGGATGAGTTCTATACGCTGCCTGTAGACGGGAAGTTATACCACTACGACAAGCTTGCCGTCAACGTCATTGTAGAGAACAGCAAGGGAGGCATCAGCTCCTGCGACATTCCTTTCACCGATGATTTACAGCAATTCTTCCTCAACGAGCACATAGTTATCGGCACATCTGCCATGATACAGACGGAGCTCGACTGCATCGTCAACCAATACACAGATCAGTTCTGCAACCCGATGGTGATGTGGGGCAAGTATCGGAAGGGGATGTTTAAGACAACGCTGCCAGTATCATTCCAATTCCACCACGTTCAGATGGATGGTGGCCACGCAGCATGTTTCTTGGATATATTACAGAAGGAAATACTCCTTTTGTGTTAAAATAAAGTTAAAATCAGGAAAACGCTTGACTCGTCCCTTAGGTCATACCTTATTTTTGCAATCGCTTAGCAAAACATCGCGCGATTATGAGTAAAATGAAATTAAAAATCGGAGAGTTTTCACAGATGATGCAGGTAACCGTAAAGACCTTGCGTCACTATGAGCAGAAGGGACTCTTGTTGCCTGACGAGGTGGACGAGTGGACGGGCTATCGCTACTATAGCCTTGATCAGATGCAGAAGCTGCAATCCATCCGCGACCTGCAACGACTCGGTTTCTCGCTTGACGAGATTAAGGATCTGTATGATGACGTGTCTCATACACCCAGTGTCCGACAACTGACGGAGAAGATTAAGGAAACGGAACAGCAACTGAAGCAACTGATTGCCCGCCGTAACCGACTGCTCGACTGGAGAGACTCTCGCAAAGAAATGAAGACAATGGAAAAATTCAGTATTCAATCACTGCCCGAAATCATCGTGGCAAGTCATCGTGAAGTCATCCCCAACTATGCCGCCATCGGCCCTATGTGTTACGAGAAGATTGGTCCAGAGATGCAGCGTCTGGGTTGTAAGTGTCTGCCTCCAGGCTATTGCTTTACTATAGAGCATAACAAGGAATATACGCCAACGGATATCGACATCGAGTATTGTGAGCAAGTCGAGGAGATGGGCACAGACAGTGCCATCATCAAGTTTAAGCGCTTAACTGCTGTTCCCAAAGCCCTCTGCATGAAGCATGTTGGCCCTTACGAGCGCTTTTACGAATCTTACACCGAGGCTTTCCGCTATATGGAAGAGCAAGGTTACAAGGTTGCCGGGCAGCACCGCACCTGTTATATTGATGGCGCATGGAATCAGGAAGATCCAGAGAAATGGCTTTCAGTCATTCAGATTCCGATAGAATGATGCGATTAAGCGAATGCAATGATGCTTGCATCTATTGCTGAGCATGAGCATTATCGACAAAAGTCAATAATCATTTATTGTCTGCCTCACTCTGTTGGGGCAGACATTAAACATCAAAAAATGAAAACATTAGTATTAAACACATTAGGCAAGGAAGTATCTGAGCAAATAACGGCTCTGATTAAAGACAAAGAGGTGGAGATTGTTGATACCTCGGACATGAAGATTGCACATTGCATGGGCTGTAACCAGTGCTGGCTGAAGACACCTGGCATCTGTGCATATAAAGATGATTACGAGATAATCCTCAAGAAACTGGTGCAAGCCGACAACCTTTGGATTGTCTCTGATACGCGTTTTGGATTCTTGGACTATAAGGGCAAACGGCTGATGGATCGTATTATGCCCATGCTGAATATGACAATCGGCTTCCGTGATGGATGGATGCGTCATGAACTGCGTTACCATCCACTCAACATAGGACTCCTATACAAAGGCTATGCTGACCAGATGATGATGGAAGATTGGTGCAAACGTACGTCAGTAAACATAGGTGGGCAGTCACTTGGTGCTATAGAATTGGCCTCACCCCCGACCCCTCTCCCAAAGAGAGGGGAGAAGAGAGTGTTACAAGAGAAAACTCCGACGGCAAAACTACCTGCACCCCTCTCTTTGGGAGAGGGGCTGGGGGTGAGGCCACACTTGGTCATCATCAACGGCAGCCCACGTGTGGCAAAGTTCAGCAATACGGACAAGATTATCCACTCGTTTGTCAAAGGGCTGGAAGGAACTGGCATCACATGGGAACTCCACAATCTCTCCAACCGTAAGGAATGGGATGCAGCACGTGAAGCCTTCCTTTCACACGAGCGTATCCTCATTGCTTTTCCGCTCTATGTGGAGTGTATACCCAGCCTGATGCTGGAATTCCTTGAATCGCTGCCATCAGAGCGTAGGCAGCCTGCTCAGTTATCTTTCCTCCTCCACGGAGGCATGGATGAAGGATTTGAGTTCCGTTTCTGTGAACGAATCTTGCAAGGGTTGCCCGCACAACTCGGTTGCAGATTCGGCGGCACACTGATTCATGGCGGCAGTTTTGGCATCCGCACCAGAGAGGATGCTGTAAAAGTCAAGATTGTTGCACCTTACGAAAAGATGGGACGCCTGTTTGCACAGAACGGCAACTTCCTCACCCCAGAGGCAAAGAAGTTCACAGGCCCAGAGCAATATCCCTGGCTGGTACGTAAGATGGTGAGCCTACTATTCCTGAAAAAGGTCAACAAAGGCTTTGAAGACTTTGCCAAGAGTTGGGGATGCACTCGCCCGCTGGATGATAAACCATACAGTTAAAAATGAACGCAATATTATACATACACGGCAAAGGCGGTAGTGCAACAGAAAGTGAGCACGACAAGCCGCTGTTTCCTGACAACGAAGTGATAGGTTTGGATTATCAAACGTTCACTCCTTGGGAAACAGGCAAGGGACGGAGCAGCGAGAGCCATCAAGCTTGCTTGAATGGCCGAGTCGTGACGGAACTCGACGCAGTCAAGGAGATACGCATAGCCGTAGAAGAACTGAAAGGCAAATACGAGAATGTTATCCTGATTGCCAACAGCATCGGGGCATTCTTCAGCATGAATGCTGGTATCGATGAAATCCCTGTAGCATGGATAATTGCCAGTATCGCCCTCTTTGCAGCTATACAGGAAGGGCATTTGATTCGTAAGTAGATAGACAGTTTGTCACAGAATCGTCACAGATTTACCGTTTATCACACCATTCGTCACAAACTCCTGCATAATATCCCACTTATGCAGGAGTTTCTGCAACTCTTTGTAATTTTGCAGCGTCAAATGATGGAGCAGCGAGAGCAAAAACAAGCTTGAGTTTTGCCGAGCGACAGAATAAGGCTGAAAGCCAAATATGACAAATAAGTTTAAATGATGATTAATATGAAAATATTGTTGTCCGCTAAACTTTGATCCCTCTCGCACGTGCGCGCATAAAGAAAATTTGGGCTGAGTCTCGCATGAGATTCAGCCCTTTTGGTTATCTTTG
>CACZZQ010000047.1 GCA_902785695.1 uncultured Prevotellaceae bacterium
ACAACACCACAGGCGTAGGCTGTACGGCCTGCTATGTGCTGCCCGGCTATCAGGTCAAGCCCGCCCGCTACGAGCGACATCTGACAATAAAACCAATATTTCAGTGACTTACCGACATTAAAGCGAAAAAACTGCTAAATCCGTAAAATGGGTTGATATATCACGGAGGGACAAAAACAGTGTTGACACTTTTTAACAAGCCAATTTTGAGTTATAAAATGCGCCCATTTTCGTCAGATTACAAAGATATACAAAGAACTGCAAAGATAAATGTACCTAAAGGGACAGAAATTGGAAGTCACACTTCACTCGCTTCACAGAGAATACAAAAATGGTTCTTCATAGGAATGGCGTGATACCTGCATCGTGCAGGTATCACGCCATTCCTATGAAGAACCAAGATAATGGATTGTCAGCTTTTTCATGTCATTTTTCGAAACAAGATCAAGGTGATGAAGCGTGAGGCTTGGGCTTCGCCGACGACCGCTACTTCAAGCTGCGTCTGCTGGCCCTGCACGATGCAGGTATCACGCCATTCCTATGAAGAACCACAAAAATGTGCAAAAATCCGTGTTAACGAATGTGAATATACAAAGAACTGGAAAAACGTCTTTGCAGATGTTTGTATATTTTATTTTTGACGGCAGCTCCCTCAGCATAGTATCAGCCCCCCGTAATTAGAGGAATATGCGCTGATTATCAACTACTTATATTTGCAGAATTTACATTCTGCGTCGGAAAGTAGATTCTGCGTGGGAAAGTAGAATGCGATTAACGGTTATCACTCGATATTACTCGATATGACATAAACCGTTTACTATCAAGCTATCCATAACATTATGTCCTACCCTCTTTCATTAATGTTGAAGCCACACATGCATATAAAGACAAACAGGGGCAGTGCCACATCACGATGAAGTTTATAGGTGGCTCCAAGGAATATAAAGAGAAAATGAGCAACGAGGACTTTGTGGCTTTCAAGAACGGTAGTTTGACGAAAGAAGAGGTTATAGCCAAATACCACAAGCCACGCATCGAAGCCTATATCCGTAGAGAGTTTTCAAGCCCCGACAAACTTTCTGCCACTGTTTCCCTCATAGAGAAGACCATCTTTAGTTACATGAAACTCTACTCTAGTTCCACTTATATTCCGTCATCTAATGGTGACAACACCCCTAATAGACGAAAGAACTACGATGACATTGACGATATGAATGAAGAAGAACGCAAAGGAAGGTCACGATAACACTTCAACCTACAGTTGCATATTTACACAATGAACTCTCATTCTGAGCATAATGAAAGCGAAAAAGTGAACAAAACTAAAGAGTTCTTCATATGTGGCCTTGAGGCCACACGAAGACCTCTTTAGTTTAATATCCCAACATTTCAGCTGGCGTTATTCCCAAAGTGACACAAAGCAAACGGGCTATTTTCAGCGTAGGTTCAGCCCTGCCAGAAACGTAGTCACTGATTCGGGAAGGACTGACTCCAATCTCTGTAGCCAACTGCTTCTGACTCATATTCTTCTCGTCCAACGAAAGCTGTATCAACTGGGCTACGGTAGGTTTGCCTATGGGATAGTGTTCCTTCTCATAGTCAATGACAACATCCGACATCATTGTCAACTCCACAGCATTGCGGTCGTTGGCAGGTGTATTGTCATCCACCATTGGCAACAGTTCCTCAATCCGTGCCAATGCAAACTCGTATTGTTCTTTAGTAATCTTTGCCATATTCGTACCTCCTTTTATTATATCGTTGAAACATCAATCTTATCGTATTCACTGTGAGTTCCCACAAATCGGATGAAGATATGCCCGATTGTGAATTTTACGACCACTACCAGACGATATTTGTTGCCCCTAATATCAAAGACATAATGTTGGTTTCCAACGTAGTCTGTTGTGGGGAAATCTGCCTTTATATCCGACAGGTTCTTCCACTCTGCCTTTTCTGCGATGTTATACCATCGTTCAAGTGCAGCCTGAGCGTCTCCATGTCCTTCCGAACTATAGAACTCAACTAATCGTCTATGTGATACTATTCTCATGTTCGCTGCAAAATTACACAATTATTTTGAATTTCAAAAGAAAAACGATAAAAAATTCTACTTTTTAGAACTTTTCTTCTATTTTTCTTTGTTATCTCGTAATTTATAGTTATCTTATGCACCGCATAATGCAGAACAGATGATGATACTCTTCTGAGTGAGGGTCGTGATTACCCTCCAGTATGGCTTCAATGATGGTTTTCCCCGACTTGCCGAGGATGTCGCTGATAACGGTATCAACCTTGATGTTCATCAGCACAAGCGACTTTTGCATGTGCTGGACTTCTTTGCCTGCACCTCGGGTACGCAGACCTGCATCTCACCATAGGCGATGTCTATGCCTGCTGCATTAGGATTGACTATCTTCAGCTTCAAGCCATCCTTCGTCCTTTCTTTTTCTGCCTTACGTGCCATATCTCATAACTGTAAAAACGGCAAGTCCGATGCTCCTAAGAATGTGTAGTCTCCTATAAGGTCTCCAACGACCAATTATCACTCTACGAGCAGACGGAACCAAACTGAGTATTGGACTCGAAAGTCCATTGCCATTTATGGCCTACTTACTTGCCGGTGCAAAGGTAACTATTCTCAGGCGAATCTGTAGCGCAGGGATGAAAAATGTTATTTCCCGTTTCGCTCGCGGGGGCCAGCGTGGTGAACTGAGTAATTACAAGCATTTCAAACATTACTACGATCCTTACGATAGTTTGGATGTAGAGTGGCAGAATGTAGTATCGAAGGGACATCTCACAATCAGTGAAGTCGTGTCACTTTCCGGCTACACAAAAAGCTACGTTTACCGTCTGGTAAAAGACGGCGTTATTCCATGCATGAATGGAATGAGTGGTAAACAGGTCAGATGGATTGCCTTCATCCATTGGTATTCACATCTACCGGAGACTCCCGCATCCCCCATCGGCGAGGCATCGTTCTCCATCGCTGGCTTGATAAAGCTGACAGGCATGGGAAGATGCTGGCTGCTAATAAGGTTCGTGACGAGATACAATGTCCGATCATACAACGTTGGCTGGCTCTAACGCTACATTTTCAGGGAATCTCAGCAAGTCTGGACGACACATATTCCCTGCGGGCAAACTCCTCAGCGATATAGCTTTTCCCAACACAGCGAGCGCCCTCAATCATATTACCACTCATCACATTTTTGTGCAGTTTATCCCAGATATTTTGTAAATCTCGCAACTATCCGTACCTTTGCATCGTCAAACGATGGAGCAACGAGAGCAGAACCGAATGAATTCTAGTTATGCCGAGTCGCGACAGAGTAAGACCAAAGGTCAAATGATAAAAATGAAGATGGAAACAGAAAGAATACTATTACGCCCTTGGCAGGATAGCGATGCCGAGACGCTGTTTAAATACGCCAGCGATCCTGACGTAGGGCCTCGTGCCGGATGGCCACCACATAAGTCTGTGGAAGAAAGTTTGGAGATTATCCAGACTGTCTTCAACGCAGAAGGGATGTGGGCGGTAATATTGAAAGAGTCGAACGAGGCCATTGGCTGTGTGGGCTACCTCACGGCATCCGCATCAAACCTGAAGATTGCAGAAGATCATGCAGAAGTAGGTTATTGGATAGCCCGTCCATATTGGGGCAAAGGCATCTGTACTGAAGCACTTCAGATGGTCATCGACTATTGTTTTAATGAAAAGGGATTCACTACACTCTGGGGTGACTACTTTCCTTCAAACCCGGCTTCTGGTCGCGTGATGGAAAAGTGCGGTTTTGTAGATACCGGCGAGGAAACATTATGTCCCAACCTGGAAGTGGGCTCAGACTGCCCTGTAAGAGTTATGCAATTGATAAAGAAGTAGTATGAAAAGAACAGTATTATATTTGTTGTTCGCACTGTTGCTAATTAACTGTGGCAGTCAGCCACAGACGCTTGGTGAATTGAAGTCTGAATACATCACTATCGATGATAGTATTCACGTACATTATAAGATAATGAACGGCCAAGCAGATGCTAAAACCATCTGTTTCGTTCACGGTTTTGGCTGTGATATGAACACATGGGAGAAACAGTTCGAGGCATTCCGTGATGAGAAAGACCTGCAACTCGTGTTCATCGACTTGCCGGGCTACGGACAGAGCGATAAGCCTCACGTGGAATACACGCTCGACTTCTTTGCCCATGCCATTGATGAAGTACTGAATAGGAACAGCATCCAAGATGCGGTCTTTGTAGGTCACAGTCTTGGAACGCCCGTATGTCGTCAGACGATGATGGCCACAGGTCACAAAGGCGCATTGGTGGATGTTGACGGTGTATATTGTTTCTACGATGGTACTGAGACACCAGAGTATGTAGAGGCAGTCAATCAGTTTGGCCATGCCTTCGACGGTCCAGAATGCCGCGAAGTCATAACAGGCTTTGTTTCGTCATTGGCTGGTAAGGAGACACCTCAGGAGATTAACGACTATGCCATGTCTGTGATGCCCGAAACGCCCCAATATGTGGCTTCGAGCACGATGCAACACCTTATTGAAAAGAGATGGTGGCCGAATCGTCAGATAACTCAGCCTGCGATGGTCATCTGTACCCAGAACAGCGGTCTTGATCCTGACAACAAGCAGAAAATGCAGCGTCTCTATCCCAACCTCGACTATACTGAACTGACTACTTGCGGACACTTCATCCACATGGAGCAGCCTGATATGTTCAACGAGAAACTGAAGGCTTTCATTGCTTCACAGATGCCCACCAAACAGGCAGGCGATGTACAGATTCTATTTGAGATTCGCCCTGAGGTAAACTACGTTACCCATCTCTACACGCTTGCCAGACTGGGATTCTCTGACGAAGAATACACAGCAAAATATGGCAATACGCTCTCTAAGGCAGCTGTCGATACTTTGCAGAAATACAAGGACTACCTTACGTTCAGACAAGGTGAAGGCGGTATGTTGTCAGGTACATTCTTCTTTATGGTCTCAGCAGAGACATTTGCCAATGCGGACAGTCTCCAGAAAGTGATGGACAAATATCAGGAGATGGCAAAAAGCTATAACTCTCCTGATGAGATCATGAACATAGCCAATGCCATTGCCAAAGTGTATGTCGATAACTATAACCGATACCTCAAGGATGTCTTTCCTCAGGCGAAGAAGGATATGGAGGAACGTCAGAATCAGCTCAGCCAACACATGAAGGACCATTCTTTCGTTAAGGATTGGGAGCGCGTTACTGGCTATACTTGGAATAGAGGCGACTATCATTGGCTGTTGTATCGTGCAGGCGCAAAAGGTCCATCTTACAACAACCTGAACGAGACCACCAACACCGTCTATTACAATCAGTATTTGGACTACCAATTGGCCATGTTCAGCCATGAGTTCGGAATATTCTTGATGCAGGACAGAATTGATCCAATCGTGGATGAGATGAAGGAGTACACTCGCTCGCTTGGATCTAAGAAGGATTTGACTTACGTACCCTGGAGTGCTTTCGAGAGTCTGGCTTGCTGGTATAATTGCAAGATAGCAGGCAAGAAAACGGAAGATTACCGTAACTTCAGCAATGCCGACGTGAAGACTTTCTGCCAGATCTTTGACCGTCTCTCTGCAACAGGCATCACAGACCCTGCAGAGTTGTATCGTAAAAGTATCATGGAGTATTTGAAATAATTATTACCTATCCCAGTAGTTCCTTCAGTTTATTGACATTGCTGCGCGAAACGGGAATGGTATCGTGACAATGACGCATCACGAGCTGCATGGCATGGGAATTGGAGGAAATTTGTTCCACTTGAGCGAGATTGACCATAAAAGCACGATGACAACGTACTATCATAGGATAAGCCTCAAGTGCATCTTCCATCTGTTTCATCGTGGCACGGAGCATATTGGTATGCGCTTCATTTCCTTGTAGTTTGCAAACCTTGACCGTTGGTCGAGATTGTTCACGCTCGGAAATCAGATCAGGCTCTGATTTCTCTCGCTTACTCACAATCTTGACATAGTTACCAACAGCTTCTATATATAATAGGTCTGAAATCTCGAGGGTTACATGTTCGTTGGTGTTACCTTCGAGTGTTATCTTTGAATCCTGATTAGTATCACCTGCTAAAGTGTCGTCCTCAGTTTGTTGTGGGACTCCTGCGTTTGAATCCTGCAATTTCTTCAGTTGTTCGTTCAGCAGCTTGGTTTCCTCCAGCTCTGCAGACAGATAGCGGCTACGGAACTTGAAGCGCCAGTATAAGCCGACTGCAAAGGAGAGGAAAGCGATAATCACCAGAGTTTCCAGATAATTGCTCAAAGAAAGTTTATTGCCCTCTACTACATCGCTCATCGCAAAATGGCGGTATAGGCAGATGAGCAGTGACACCAACGGAGTGTTAATGCATTGGAAACGGAGATTACGACTGATGATATAGCTGACACCACGATCGTAGGAGCGTGGCATGCGGACAATGTATCGCAGAATGACTTCCGTCAGGAAACAACTCAGCAAGCCCAATGCAAATATCGCCAACAAATGAACATAGGCCTGCCATTGCCACACTTCGAGTCCGAAGGGCTTGAAGACAGCCAGTGCCAGCACGATAAAGGCGCAACTGATGACACGGGTGCTAATTGTTTCTTTATGACCTTTGTTCATACAGCTGGCAAAGGTACGAATAAGTGAGCAGAAAACCAAAAGAATTTTGAGCTTTCTCGAGCGAAAGTACTTTCGACGAAGTCAAAGGTACGAAAAAGAAATGAAAAGTGGATTGTGAAGAGGGGAAAAAAGTGCTTCCGCTCGTCACTTTATGCTCATTTCATCCCATTTCATTGCCCGTTTATCACAAACCTATGCAGAATATCCCAGATATTTGGAGGGTTAGATGATACGTCTTAATTTTGCGGCTGAAACCGCGAAGCTCGGCGGCGCCTCAGCAATTGGAGCAAGCTCCATTGCATTCGGCTTGCACGAGCTTTGCACCCAGAAACATTGATCATAAAAAAGTTATAGTTATGAAACCAAGAACGATTATTGGAATAGTGTTGATTGTGGCTGGTGCTTGGAAGCTGGCCAACATGTGGGGAATCATTGAGAACGACTGGCTGTGGCGCCAGCCCTGGACGACTTATATTGCTCCAGCAGCACTTATCTACTTAGGAGCATTAGTGATTGTCAACAGTTATCGCCGCGACCCAGACCAGTGGCTCAAGCGTCCTCTGCCTATTGGTGAAGACGGCAAGCGCATCTGTTGCAGCGTACATTACGGCGGTGACGAGTACATCTATCGTGGCGAGCCTTTCCACGGTGCACGTCTTGACGCTTTTTGTGGCGGTATCCGTATAGATCTGCGAAATGCCACTATTACAGAGGATGAGGAGATAGAGATCCATACCTTCTGTGGCGGTGTGGAACTTATTGTACCTCAGACTGTGAACGTTGTCGTCAAGAGCCGTAGTTTTATTGGCGGTGTCGGCAACCATGCTTCAAGAACAGCAGAAAAGGATGCACATTGCCTACACATCATAGCCGACAATTTTATTGGTGGTGTAGATATCAAGAATTGAAGGTGAATATCCCAAATATTTGGTATAATTCGCAACTCTTCGTAATTTTGCAACGTCAAACTTCAATAAATAAAAATTGATGAAAAGAATTGTTTTGGCTACGACTATCGCCCTTGCGTTTATATCAGCGAGTGGACAGGAGCAACAAGATAGCTTAAAATCTGTAAGCATGATGC
>CACZZQ010000048.1 GCA_902785695.1 uncultured Prevotellaceae bacterium
GATCTCGAAGTGGAAGGTGGGTTCAATCCTGAATGCCCCAGGTTCCAGTGCCGCTACGATGGAGCAGTGGCAGCAATGGATCCCTCAGATTCAGGAGAAGTCGATGAAGTATCTGGGCATCCCCGATATCTACGGTCTGGATCACAACCACGGTGTGACTTATGCTGTAGGTGGTACCCTCTTCCCGCAGCCTATCAACCTGGGTGCCACGTTTAATCCAGAACTGGCTCGCAGAGGTGCAGAGATTACGGCTTACGAGAGTCGTGCAACCAACTGTCCTTGGGTGTATAACCCAGTGGTGGATCTGAGTCGCGATCCCCGTTGGCCTCGTGTGTATGAGAGTTTCGGTGAGGACCCCATCGTGAACGCCAAAATGGTGGTGGCAGAGATCAGAGGATATCAGGGTGATGACAACAATCATATCGACCAGTATCACGTAGGTACCAGCACAAAGCACTACTTCGCCTATGGTGCCCCCTGGACTGGTAAGGATCGTACACCTGCCTATCTCTCTCCGCTGATGATCCGCGAGAAATATTTCGAGCCCTTCAAGGCTGCAGCCCTTGCCGGTACGTTGACGATGATGGTAAATTCTGCCTCTGTCAATGGCGTACCCCTGCATGCCAGTTATGAGTATCTGACCAAGTGGCTCGCGCGAGAAGGTGGCAAAGGATAAGAAAGATGCGATCCGTATTGCCATCAATGCTGGTATCGACATGTCGATGGATCCCTACAGCGTGGAGTTCTGTATCCTGCTGAAGGAGTTGGTCAATGAGGGTAAGGTGCCCATGAGTCGTATCGACGATGCCGTGCGTCGTATTCTCCGTGCGAAGTATCGTCTGGGTCTCTTTGAGAAACCGAATACCGGTGGCAAAGGCTTCGAGAAGTTCGGATGCGACGAATTTGCCAAGGCTTCTCTTTTGGCTGCCGAGGAGAGTGAGGTGCTGCTGAAGAACGACGGTATCCTGCCTCTGGCTAAAGGTAAGAAGATTCTGCTCACAGGTCCTAACGCCAACCAGATGCGCTGTCTGAATGGTGGTTGGAGCTATACCTGGCAGGGATCAAGAGCGGAGCATCTCTCAGAGAAATACAATACGATCTACGAGGCACTTTGCAATAAATATGGTAAGGAGAACATTATCCTTGAGCAGGGCGTGACCTACAATGAGGATGGTGCTTACTACGATGAGAACGAGCCTCAGATTGGCAAGGCTGTGGCTGCTGCCGCTCAGGCTGACATCATCATTGCTGCCATCGGTGAGAACTCCTATACGGAGACACCTGGTAACCTGACAGATCTCTGGCTTTCTGAGAACCAGCGCAATCTGGTGAAGGAACTCGCCAAGACGGGTAAGACTATCATCCTTGTACTCAACGAGGGTCGTCCCCGTTTGATTGCTGATATCGAACCTTTGGCAAAGGCTGTGGTGGATATCCTAATTCCAGGTAACTATGGTGCTGATGCCCTGGCAAACCTGTTGGCTGGCGATGCCAACTTCTCTGGTAAGATGCCATACACCTATCCGCGTGAGATCAACTCACTGAATACCTATGATTATAAGGTGAGTGAGGAGGTCGGTACGATGGAAGGTGCCTATAACTACGATGCGAAGGTGAGTCTGCAGTGGCCCTTCGGCTTCGGTCTCAGTTATACCACCTACGAGTATTCAAACCTGAAGGTTGACAAGGCCCAGTTTACTGATGATGATGTATTGAAGGTGACTGTGGATGTGAAGAATACGGGAGCTAAGGCTGGTAAGGAGGCTGTGCTGCTTTATTCAAGTGACCTTGTGGCTTCTGTCGTGCCTGACAACAAGCGCCTGCGTGACTTCACGAAGATCGAACTCCTGCCAGGTGAAGTGAAGACTGTCACTTTCGAACTGCCAGCCAAGAGTCTCGCTTTTGTAGGTGCCGACGGCAAGTGGACACTCGAAGAGGGTGACTTCGTGCTGAAAGTAGGTGATCAGACAGTGAATGCTGCCTGCACGCAGACAAAGGTTTGGGATACCCCGAACATTTGATCCTTCGGCAGGCTCAGGAACCTATGAAAGATAAGGATTGTACTGCAGTTCCTCGGCAATGGTGGTCTTCGGACCATGACCGCTATAGACCACTGTGTCAGCAGGGAGTTTGGTAATGACTTTCAGAAGACTGTCCATCATCTCTTCATAACTGCCACGATCGAAGTCGGTACGTCCAATACTCATACGGAAGAGGGTGTCGCCAGTAAAGGCAATGCCCTCTTCTTTATTATAGAAGGTGACACCACCGGGTGTATGGCCTGGGGTCTTCAGTATCTCAAAGGAGTGATGACCGAAAGTGATCGTCTCGCCCGCTTCGAAATAATGACCTACCTCCGGGTACTGACGATGCAGAGGGAAACCGATCATCGACTCAAACTGGCCTGGCAGATCGTTGATGAGGTAGGCGTCATCTGCAGAGATCTCTACCTTCAGCCCATAGGTCTCGAAGATGAAGTTATTGCCGAAGTTATGATCGAAGTGTCCATGCGTAGCCAACAGATGAACGGGTTTCAGCTGCTGGGTTTCGATATAGTTCTGAATGGCCTGGAACTCTTCTTCATAATAGGCGCCACAGTCGATAATTACACACTCGCGGGTATCATCACTCACCACATAGGTGTTCTCCTGTAACTGGTTGCATGGAAAGGTCTTGACGGTGATCATAACTTTCTGAATTAGACGGGTAGATAAATCACAAATTTCTCCTTAAACCACTCCTCACTGAAGAATCCGCTGATGTCTGTCAGTTCCACGATATGGTGGAAGGGACGGGTCTCAGCCTGCAGATCGCCACCCTTCAGACAAATGATTCCGTTGGGTAAGGCGTTGCGTTGCGGTTTGGCGATGTTTTTCCTGACGATCTTCTCAAGGTCGGGTAATGCCATCACGGCACGACTGACCACAAAGTCATACTTACCTTTCTCCTCCTCACCTCTCAACTGTACAGGGTTGCAGCTCTTCAGACCGATGGCCTGGCTTATCTCCTGAGCCACACGGATCTTCTTGCCTGTCCCGTCGATGAGTTTGAACTGGCATTCCGGGAAGAGGATCGCCAAGGGGATGCCTGGGAAACCGCCACCAGTTCCGAAGTCCAGAATCTGAGTACCAGGACGGAAGTTGATGATCTTGGCAATCGCCAGCGAGTGGAGCACATGATGTTCGTAGAGGTTGTCGATGTCCTTACGTGAGATGACGTTGATCTTGTCATTCCATTCACGATAGAGGGCATCGAGTTGCTCAAACTGTTGCAACTGTGTCTCCGTGAGGGTGGGGAAGTATTTCTGTATCAGTTCTGCCTTTGCCATGAGGATCAGTGCTTAAACGAGGGGTTCAGTATCTTGCTGACCTCGCTATAGGTGATAATAAGTTCGATGGAGCCGACAGCATAAGGTGCAATCTCGTAGGGATTATAGACAAAGGTGATCGTCTCATCGTTGAGGATGAAGTTTTCCGACGGGAAGATATCCATCGAATAGAGATAACCCGCTTCCTTCAACTCATTCATGGAGTTGAGGCCCGTCTTTGACTTCAGGGCTTTCAGCAACGTGTTCTTCAACTCAGTCTCATAACCTGGTGCAAAGAGATCAGCCAGAGTGATCTGCTTACCTGTCGCGATGTCGAAGTTGAAGGTGATGAGTTGGTTGATGCCGTGAGCACCTCCTTCGTAATAATCGATAGTAGCCAGATAGGTCAGCGTGTTGGCTGTACCTGGCTGGGTGGTAGCCTCTATGATATAGTGGTATTCATACCAGGCTTTCTTCGTGGTGTCGGCACGATCCTGATTATACAGGGGCAGCATCGTGTTCTTGTAACTGGTGGTATAGTCTTCGGCAAACTTCTCTGCCGCCGTCTGTAAGTCGCGCTCCCCTGATTTGTTGAGGAGTCTTGACATCAGCGCCTCATTGATGATCTGGGTACGATCGCCGTTCTCAGCAGTGGGCTGAAGCAGTTTCAGGTGTACCTGACATCTGGGTGAGTTCTCGTCATTAGAGAGCATGACGGTCTTATCCACAGTGATGGTCTCGAAGTTAAGACTGGGCTCATCAGTCCCCTTGCAAGCGAAGAGCAACAGGGGCAATAATAATAGCAAATAGTGTTTATTGTTGCGCATATATATCATGATTTTCGGGCAAAATTACACTAAAAAGCCCAAAAAAGCAAATTTCTCGCAAAAAAATACTAATTTTGCACCCAAATTTTAATAGACATGGATCAGAAAGTATTCAAGGCAGCCCTTTTCGACCTCGATGGCGTGGTGTTTGACACTGAGCCACAATACACTGTATTCTGGGGTTCAATCTGCCGACAGTACCATCCTGAACATCCGGGACTTGAACATGAAATCAAGGGTTCTACACTCACGCAGATCTATGACCGCTGGTTCAGTGGGCCGTTGGAGGCTGAGCGTGCGGATGTGACCCGTAGGTTGGATGCCTATGAACAGCAGATGTACTACGATTATATATCGGGTTTTGAGGCGATGATTGCCGACCTGCATCAGCATGGGGTGAAGACGGCAGTTGTCACCAGTTCGAACATCCCCAAGATGGAGAGTGTGTATCGCTATCAGCCTGGATTCAAGCGTCTGTTTGATGCCATTCTTACCTCCGAGGACTTCGATCGCAGCAAACCCGATCCGGATTGCTATCTGAAGGCAGCAGCCCGTCTGGGTGTTCAGAAATCGGAGTGCATTGTCTTTGAGGATAGCTTCAACGGCTTACGTTCCGGACGTGCCGCAGAGATGGCTGTCGTGGGGTTGGCTACCACGAACAAGGCGGAAGATATTAAACCTTACTCTGATATGCAGATTTCTGACTACCAGTCTGTTAACTACGGCTTATTTGTGCGATTGTTGAACTCAATTTGAATCCATGAATTCTCAGAATACACCTGTACATATCCGACTCTGGCATCATGACTTCTGGCGTATGGCGATTGCCAATCTGCTGTTGACGATGGCGGTCTATATCCTGGTGCCGACATTGCCCCAGTGGCTGCTTCTGACGCAGGAATTTACGCTTCAGGAGACAGGTCTGGCTATGGGTGTCTTCGGGGTCGGACTCTTTACATTCGGTGCGTTTGTATCGTTCCTGATCCAGCGCTATCGTCGTAATATGGTGTGTATCCTGGCAGTATTGGCGATGGTGGCACTGTTTGGTGTCATCTATTATGTCGGTATCGAATCAGGTCTTTATGCCGATCTCTCATTGATGCTGCTTCAGCGTTTTGCCTTAGGTGCCTGTTTTGGATTGGCACAGATGGTACTCACCAGTACGCTGATCATTGATACCAGTGAGAGTTATCAGCGTACGGAAGCCAATCATGCTGCAGCCTGGTTTGGACGTTTTGCCCTCTCTTTAGGCCCTTTGGCAGGACTGTTGTTGCAGCGTGTGGCAGGTTTTGAAAGTGTGGTGATCGCTGCCGGCGGTCTGGCTACTGCCGCACTGGTACTGATCTTCCTGGTTGATTTTCCATTCAGAGCACCTCTGGATGATACCCTCACCGTGAGTCTCGACCGGTTCTTCCTACCTCATGGTATCCCGTTGTTCCTGAATCTTCAGTTGATCATGCTGGCAGTAGGTTTGCTGTTCTCATTGGCTCTAACGGAACAGTTCTATGCGATGATGATGGTGGGATTCCTGCTGGCTATTCTTGCCCAACGGTTTGTGTTCCGTGATGCAGAGGTGAAGAGTGAGGTGGTGACAGGTCTGATCCTGATGGGAGCCGCGCTATTGATGATGTTGACACGCACACAACAGATCGTGGGTTTTGCAGCCCCTGCCTTTGTGGGATTCGGTTTGGGTATCATCGGTTCACGATTCCTGCTGTTTTTTATCAAACTGAGTCGTCATTGTAAGCGTGGCACTTCTCAAAGCACGTTTATGCTGGGATGGGAGAGTGGTATCGCTTGGGGCTTAGGACTTGGCTATGCGCTGTTCGAAGGTGATTCAACACCTATTTTATTAACAGCCCTGGGTCTGGTGCTGGCTTCATTGTTGCTCTACAACTTCGTCCACAACTGGTTCGTCAGCAACAAGAACAGATAATCCGCAACGTTTTTTGATAGTTGGATTTCAGGCAAAAAAAATGGCTCGCCGCTGCGAGCCTAATTGTTAACCTTAAATCTAATACTATGAAAAACACATTGCAAAAGTACATCTTTTCTCCGATACTTGCAAGCTTTTTGCCGATTTTTTTTCGATTTTAGCCTAAAAAAGTCTAATATTTAACTTCTGTTCACACTTTAACCTGCTTTATACTTGTTATTCCGCCCGAAATCCACTATCTTTGCACCCACAAAACAAAAATTAGGATGAAACTCAGGATATTTATTACCTTATTTATAATAATAAGTCTCCCTATCTGTATGCTGGCCCAGCGACGCCAGTTACAGGAAGCACGTTCCATCATCAAAAGCGGCAAGAACTATGATCAGGCCGAGAAGATGATGACCAAACTGTTGAAGGATTCTGCCAACCTCCATAAACCCCGTATTTACGAAATGTGGCTCACCTCGGTTGAGAAACAATATGATCAGGTGAATGAGGCGATGTATAAGAAGCAGAAAGTGGATACCACCAAGTTCTTCGATCTCACACGACGGATCTTTACGATTGGCGAACGTCTTGACTCTCTGGATATGCGTCCGGACAAGAAGGGGCGCGTCAGCCTTTCATATCGTACTGATAATGCCCAGCGACTGGCTACCTATCGTCCCAATCTTTATTTCGGAGGCACCTATCATCTGCGAAAGAATCAGTTGCAGACGGCCTATGATTGTTTCGAGATGTATCTCGATTGTGATCGTCAGCCACTCTTTACAGGCTATGACTTCTGGAAGAATGATCCGTTGATGCCAACGGTGGCATATTGGGCCACTTATACGGGTTATCGTATGGGAAATCCGGCACTCACCCTGCGTTATGCCAACGAGGCGCGTCGTGACACCTCTAAGTTGGAATACACCATGCAGTATATGGCACAGGCCAGGCTCATGCTCAAGGATGAGAAGGCCTATCTGGCCCAGTTGCAGGAGGGTGTCAAACTGTACCCGAAATCACCTTATTTCTTCCCTCGTCTGATGGATTACTACATGGAGAAGGGCGACTACGAGAAAGGACTCTCTTATGCAGAGGACGCCTTGCAGACGGATAGCCTGAACGAACTCTTCCTGTTGGCTAAGTCCACCATGCTGCTTAATCTGGGACGCAATGAAGAATGTTTGAAGGTCAGTGAGCGTTTGATCCAAGTGAATGTCCGGAATGCCGATGCCTACTACAATGCAGGTACTGCCTGTCTGAACATGGCCCTTAACATGGACTCTCGCCGAGAGAAGAAACAGATCCGTAAGATGTATGAGAAAGCCCGGCCTTTCATGGAGTCCTGTCGTCAACTTTTGCCTGATGCAAAGGAGAAATGGGGCCCTTCGCTTTATCGGATTTACTTCAATCTGAACCTCGGACGACAGTTTGATGAGATTGATAAAATCTTAAAGAAATAAAAAATATTGCCTATTTCCATACGTATTTGACATTTTCTTCTTATCTTTGTGTTTTAGAATCAATTCATTCAATCTAAAACAAATAAATATAAATATAGGAAACTATGGCAGATAATGCTCAACTGATTGCTCAGTGCGAGGCACGGGCTAAAGAATGGCTCTCTCCGGCCTTTGATGAGGAGACACGTAAAGAAGTTCAGGCAATGCTTGATGATGCAGACAAGACTGCGCTCATCGATGCCTTCTATCAGAATCTTGAGTTTGGTACGGGTGGTCTCCGTGGTATCATGGGTGCCGGTACAAACCGTATGAACAAGTACATCGTGGGTATGGCTACCCAGGGATTTGCCAACTATATCTTGAAGGCATTCCCCGGCAAGCAGTGCTCCGTGGTGGTAGGTCACGACTGTCGTAACAACGGACGTATGTTCGCTGAGGCAGTGGCTGACATTTTCTCTGCTAACGGCATCAAGGTGTATCTCTTTGAGAGCCTGCGTCCTACACCGGAGATCTCATTCGCCATCCGTCAGCTTGGCGCACAGGCAGGTGTCAACGTTACCGCTTCTCACAACCCGCGTGAGTACAACGGCTACAAGGCCTACTGGGACGATGGTGCACAGGTGCTGGCTCCGCACGACAAGGGTATCATCGACGAGGTGAACAAGGTGAAGATCGAGGACGTGAAGTTTGAGGGTAACAAGGAACTCATCGACATCATCGGTGGTGAGATGGACTGGGATTACCTGCAGGCAGTGAAGGAGGCGATGGTAGATCAGGATGTGATCCTGCGCCAGAAAGACCTCAACATCGTTTACTCTCCGATGCACGGCACAGGTCGTGTCATCATCCCGATGGCACTTCGTTCTTGGGGCTTCCAGAACATTCATGTAGTACCCGAGCAGATGGTGATCGATGGTAACTTCCCCACAGTGGTAAGTCCGAACCCCGAGAATGCAGAGGCTATGACACTGGGTATGAAACTCGGTACCCGTCTGAATGCAGACCTCGTGATTGCTTCCGATCCCGATGCCGACCGTCTGGCTATCGTCTGCCGTTGGTATATTATCGCCAACAAGAAGAAACTCGGTCAGTTGAAGGGCAATGAGTTCCTCGTAAAGACCATCGTTACTACTGAGGAGATTGCAGAGATTGCCAAGAAGAACGGTGTGGAACTGCGCGACTGCTACACAGGCTTCAAGTGGATTGCCAACGAGATCCGTGTCTCTGAGGGTGTGAAGAAGTACATCGGCGGTGGTGAGGAGAGCTTCGGCTTCCTGCCGTTCGATAAGGTTCGTGATAAGGATTCTCCTGCTTCTATCTGTCTGATCTGTGAGATCGCAGCCTGGGCAAAGGACAACGGTATGACCCTCTACGACCTGCTGATGAACATCTACGCTGAGTATGGCTTCTCGAAGGAGAGCACCATCAACGTGGTGAAGCCAGGTAAGAGCGGTGCCGATGAGATCAAGCAGATGATGGTTGACTTCCGCGCTAATCCTCCGAAGGAGTTGGGTGGTGAGCCTATCGT
>CACZZQ010000049.1 GCA_902785695.1 uncultured Prevotellaceae bacterium
CTCGGTCTCAAGCCAGGTCTTTTGTAGTTCCACAAGAATCAGGTGCTCCGAGCCGTCGTCCTCGCGGATGGTGGCTCCGAAGTCAATGCGGTAAACCGATAGCGTGTCGCGCTGGTCGTTGGCATATTCGTGTGGGCGTACCTCTACCTCTACCACGTTCTTCTTCAGCAGTGCTGAGAGAATGGTGCGGGCAATACGCTCGTCTTCTATCAGGTATTTGAAGACGATGTCGTAAATTGGATTGGCTACTATCATATCTGTTGCAATTTGTGAGCAAAGATACGAAGAAATCTTAGAAAACGCATCGTTGTACAAACTTTTAACACATTATTAATAAATTAATTCAAGTTTCTGAAGTTAACTCCCATTTGTACTTCCTTGCTGAAATAAAAGAAACATGGATTACCATATACAGCTTCGTCACTAAACTGATTGCCAAAGTATTTCAACGGTGATGTCAAAGTGTATGGCCGACGTTACAATATAGACGATATTGCAAACTGATATAGTCCATTTTGCAGAGTAATACAGACCATTTTAATGAACAAAATAGTCCATTTTGCAATACCACTTCTATGCTTCGCCATCGCTGCTGGTACAGGTTTGAATGTCACGGGAGCCAACCATGTGATTCATTATAGTAGGCATTGGAATCCAGCTAAGGAAGGTCAAGCTACAGACCGCGCCTACAGGATTGGACAGACAAAAGATGTTTATGTCTATTATCCAATGGCTGTAAGTCCGAATTTCCAAGCCTTTGATATAACATTAATAAGCTATGGCACGAAAATGATGACGATAAGCCAAGTCCTCTTCCGATTGCGTTTTATTCCTCTTTTTCTTTGTTGTTTCAAAAATAATTACTACATTTGCAGCATCGATAACTAAAACGATTGTTCTATGAAACTATTTACACGACTTTTCCTGACAGCAACACTGCTGATGAGTGTACTGACAATCACGGGTCAGACAGAGAATAATCCTCAACAGGATCCGCAGCAAGATCCGGCTATGGCTTACAATAAGATGATAAGCACGCTGGTGCTTCACATCAACGAGTCGTTTGACCTGACAAGAAATCTTGTCTATATGAACGACCTGTCCAGCGACCAAGCCTATTGCGTGTGGGCTGACGCAGGCCTTCCTGATCTGTGTGCAGGTAGTCCGCAGGCTTCCAATCCGTATGTGTTGAATTGCTGGTTGCAACTGTTTGAGTGCATTGACATCTGCAACCAATTCTTAGACAATTTCAGCGGTGACGACGAATCCATGAAGAGCCTGTTGGCAGAGGCACGATTTCTGCGTGCCCTCTACTACAGCTATGCCATTGACCTTTGGGGCGACGTTCCTCTGCGCACGTCGTATGCTGAGACTCCGAATCCACAAGAGACACGTACACCACGCAGCGAGGTGTTTAATTTCTTGGTAAGTGAACTGACGGATGTCGCTACCGTACTGCCAGCTGCCAGTGAGAACAACTACGGACATCCCACACGCGGTGCGGCACTACTGCTGCTGGCTCGACTTTACCTGAACAGCGAGGTGTATACAGGTCAGGCACGATGGGCTGAAGCTAAGGAGATGGCCACAGCGGTGATTAATGGAGGCTATACCCTGTGCAGCGACTATAGTAGGCTGTTCATGGGTGATAACGACAGCAACGGCGCACAGCAGGAGATCGTTCTGCCTGTATCGGTGAACAGTTCTTATATGGCCTACTGGGGTAATACCACATTCCTGATAGCCAGCACCTATGACTACACTATGCCCGACTGCGGCCTGAACCAATATTGGGGGGGAGTCGTTCTGCGCAGTTCTATGCTGCGGGCATTCGGCTTGGACGGAATCCCATATCTGAATACGGTTGCTGAAGCCCAGCAGGATGCTGGTGATGAGCGTTGCATGATACAATGCAACGGAAAGGCTGAGCTGGGAGCTAATTTCAGCAATGGCATCCACTGTCTGAAATATTCCAACCTGCGCACTGACGATACCACACCTTCCGATCCCAGTCATGCCGACACCGACTTCCCGCTGATGCGACTGGCTGAGGCTTACCTCATTGCCGCCGAGGCTGACGCACGGCTGAACGGCGGTGTGTGTACAGCCAACGGCCTGCAGCTCCTGAATATGTTGCGTACCCGCGCCAAGGCCGGTAATCTGAACAGTGCCGACCTCGGCGTAATCTGTGACGAGTGGGCTCGTGAGTTCTATCTGGAAGGTCAGCGACGCAGTCAGCTCATACGCTTCGGCTATTACAGCAATGCCAATTACCTGTGGGATGGCAAGGGTAACACCGTAGGTAACCTGATGCCTGTACCCAACAACATCATCAGGGAATATCCCAACTACGTACAGAATCCAGGCTATGAGGACTTCAGCGTCAAACCTGAGGGAATGACTATGAACACCCCTGCCTTTGCAGACTTGACCGTCGACTTGAAGAAGTTCCAAGCCCTTCAGTTCAGTTGGACGCGTCCTACCAACTTCAACGACAGCGACGAGCTGACCTACGATGTCCAGATAGCCACTGATGCTGCTTTCAATAACAGTTTCAGCATAGATGGCCTTAGCCAAACCAATATACAGCTTTCCGCGCAGTCTTTGTACAACTACTTGGGTGGAATGGGCATCGGTGACGGTGAAACAGTCGTTCTCTATGTCCGTGTGGCTTGCCACGGTGTAGCCACGGATGCCATCAGTTTCAGTGTAGTACGTTCTAACGTCATGATTCAGCCTAAAACATGGTTCCTGACAGGTTTCGATATTGCCGACGGTTCATGGGCAAACAGCGTGAATGCTGTAGGTACCGGAATGGTGCCAATGTTCATCAGTCAGGTATACAATAATGGCTATGCCAGTTTGACCTATACCGACTATTTCGGTGGAAATGGCTTTAAGGGCGTGGCCACACCAGGCGACTGGAATAATCAAGTGGGAGAGATCAATGGCCAATACTATTTCAACGAGGGATCATCGGCAAATATCATACTCAACGGTTACTACACCATCGCCCTTTATCCGCAAGAGAGTTTCTTATTGGTTCAGCCACTGGACTTTACGCCTATGGAATACAGCTCCATCGGAATAATCGGTTCATTCAATGGCTGGGGAAGCGATCTGGAGATGACACGAACCAGTGCCACCAGTCATACGTGGTATGCACAGGTCACCTTTGAAGAGAGTACTGAGCTGAAATTCCGTGCCAATGGCAGTTGGGATATCAACTGGGGTGAGCAGGCATTCCCCTACGGGCAAAGTGTCACAAATGGTGCGAATATTTCTGTCAAGGCCGGCACATGGAAGGTGTTCTTCAACGATATCGATGGTCGCTATCTGTTCATGGATGCCGAGACAGCCCAGTTGCCTGGCAGCATCGATTCAGAAAACACCGTCGACGGGCTGTACCTGAACAAGGAGTTTGCCACCATCACAGCTACAGCTGCTGATCCTATCGATGTCAGCAAGGATGCAAACGTCAAGGTGGTCAACATACAGGCGGGTGAATACCTTGCGCTCTATCTGGTGGTTGGCAACCACAGCTATTATCTGGAAAGCCCTGACTATACATATCCTGCTACAAGTCTGAAATACTTGGCTGACTTTGCTGCAGACAAGACGCAGAAGGTGGAGAACGGTGTGAAGACAACTACGTTCTCTGCAAAGCTGCGCGGCTATGTCACGAAACAGGACCTGACCGTCTTCACTGAGTCGGAACCTTTTGTCATTACGCTCATTGAACAGCAGCAGCCGTTGACCGTAGAGGATGACTACTTCTATATTGGTGGTTGTAACGGCTGGGACATGACTGACCAGGGTTCGCCGCTGATTCGTGAAGGCAATATGGTGTTCAGCTATACATGGACGCTACCTGCCAATGTGGAAGACTGGTTCTGCATAGCTCCTGCCAGTGCTTACACCAGCAACAACTTCTGGGGAAGTCTGGTGCGCCCGACATATAACGGCGCATCAACAGGCACAGGAGCCTTCGTCGTTCCGTCAGCTGACGGAGCATGGTATATCCCTGCCAGCGAGGTGGAAAAGACCTACTGTATGGTCATTGACTTCAGCACCATGACGTATACGCTTAGTGATGTCGTTGCAACGGGTATTGTTGAAATTCACAATTCGCAATTCGCCATTCACAATGAGGCTACGGCTCCTGTTTACGACCTGAACGGTCGTGCACTCAAAGGACAGCTGAAACAGGGACTCTATATCAGGGGTGGCCGAAAGGTAGTGGTCAGCAAGTAGCCGTAAAGACGATTTGTACTGCTTTTTCCAAAAAATACACCCTGTTTTATTGCGCAATCCAAATAAAAGTGCTAAATTTGTCAGCAGAATTTTAAACAAGAGTATTATGATAGACGTAAAAGAGACTTTAGGGCAGGCCGAAGAACGCATGGAGATGGCAGCGTTGTTTCTGGAAGAGGAACTGAACCGCATCCGTGCCGGTCGTGCTAATGTGGCCATTTTGGATGGCGTTCGTGTGGAATCCTACGGCAGTCGTGTACCCCTGAATCAGGTGGCCACCGTGAACTGTCCAGATGCCCGTACCATTGCTATCAAGCCTTGGGACAGGAAGCAGATTCGTGATATCGAGAAAGCCATTATGGACAGCGATGTAGGCATTACGCCTGAAAATAATGGTGAGGTGATTCGTCTGGCTATCCCACAGCCCACTGAGGAACGTCGCCGTGACCTGGTGAAGCAGTGCAACAAGATTGCCGAGAAGGCCAAGGTTGAGGTGCGCAACGTACGTGGCGACATCAAGGATAAACTGAAGAAGGCCATCAAGGACGGACTCTCTGAGGACAACGAGAAGGATGCCGAGGATCAGTTGCAGAAGTTGCACGATAAGTACATCAAGAAACTGGATGTGCTCATTGAGGCAAAGAACAAGGAGATTATGACGGTCTAATGAAGGGACTCGTCGTAAAGAATACAGGCAGTTGGTACACCGTTCGAACGGACGATGGCCAACTGCTTGATTGTAAGATAAAGGGTAACTTCCGTTTGAAGGGTATCCGCACTACCAATCCTGTTGCCGTGGGCGATAGGGTGGAAGTAAGCCTCCCACCAACCCCCTCCGATAGAGGGGGAGCTTGGATTACAGAGATTGAGGACCGTCGCAACTATATCATTCGCAAGAGTATCAACCTTTCGAAGCAGAGTCATATCATTGCGGCCAACGTGGATCAGGCTTTCCTGATTGTCACCGTTGCCAATCCGCAGACCTCTACGACGTTCATCGACCGTTTCCTGGCTTCTGCTGAGGCCTACCGTGTACCCGTGGTGCTGATTTTCAACAAGACCGATTTGCTTGATGAGGATGCGCTGCGCTATCAGCAGGCCGTGGTGAATCTCTATGAGACGATTGGTTACGAATGTCGGCAGGTGTCGGCAGAGACGGGCGAGGGTATCGACGACCTGCGCCCCATGCTGGAAGGTAAAATCACGTTGCTTAGTGGAAATAGTGGAGTGGGGAAGTCCACGCTCATCAACCGCTTGGTGCCTGGTGCCAACCTGCGTACGGCTGAACTCAGCGATGCCTACAACATGGGTATGCACACCACCACGTTTAGCGAGATGATTGCGTTGGCCCCCCTTTCGTCCCCCGAGGGGGATACTATAGAAGCCCCCTCGGGGGCAGTAGTGGGGGCTTCCTACCTCATTGATACCCCAGGCATTAAGGGATTTGGAACCTTCGATATGGAGCCCGAGGAGATTACCGGCTATTTCAAGGATATCTTCCATTTCTCGAAGGACTGCCGTTTCTCTAACTGCACCCACACCCATGAGCCTGGCTGTGCCGTGCTGAAAGCGGTAGAGGAACATTATATCGCTGAGAGCCGCTATCAGTCGTACCTCTCGATGCTCGATGATAAGGAGGAGGGAAAGTATCGCGAAGCGCAGTAGGAGTGAATAGTGAAGAGTGAAGAGTGAATAGTGAATAGTTTGCTACCGCTTCATGATTATTGAGATTACTACCTTAAATGAGCCTGGCATAGAGGTCTTCGGTCAGTTGACTGAAGCCCAGTTGCGCAATGCGCTTGACCCAGCGAAGGGCATCTTCATTGCCGAGAGTCCCAAGGTGATTCGTGTGGCGCTTGATGCTGGTTATGAGCCTCTGTCTTTGCTCTGCGAACGAAAGCATATCACTGGCGATGCCGCCGATATCATTGCCCGCTGTGGCGAAATTCCCGTTTATACTGGCGACCGTGAGTTGTTGGCACAGCTCACTGGCTACACCCTGACGCGTGGCGTGCTTTGTGCCATGCGTCGTCCACAGGCCAAGCCCTTGCAGGATGTGATAAAAGATACGCGTAGGGTGGTGGTGATTGATGGCGTAGTCGATACTACGAATATTGGTGCCATCTTCCGTTCTGCTGCCGCCTTGGGCATCGAGGCCGTGCTGCTGACGCGTAATTCCTGCGACCCCTGGAACCGCCGTGCTGTGCGTGTGTCTATGGGGTCTGTATTCTTAGTACCTTGGACGTGGCTCGACTGCTATGCCGACTTGAAAGCATTGGGCTTTAAGACGGTGGCAATGGCCCTGACGGATAAATCCATCTCACTCGATGCCCCTGTGCTCAAAGCCGAGCCCCGCTTGGCTATCGTGATGGGCACCGAGGGCGACGGACTCCCCAAGGAAACCATCGCCTCTACCGATTACGTGGTGCGCATCCCCATGGCGCATGGCGTTGACTCACTCAATGTGGCTGCTGCCGCTGCCGTGGCCTTTTGGGAATTGGGGAAATAATCTTTTTTTTGCAATGAGGGGTGTTAGCATCCACAAAAACAATAATCTCTTCATACGTCTGCTATTTTTGTTTGCAAAGGTATGAAGAGATTGTTTATTAGACGATTTTTCTTCCTGACAATTGTCTGACAGGAACCTATCTACCTGATAGTCAGGCCGTATGACTTTCCTCTGTCTGACTCGATTTTGAGGTCGGAAATTAGTATCAGAATACACATGCCCATCCGAATTTACGGACGAGTTCTTGTAACAGATTCCTGTCACGAATAGGGATTGTAACCGAGACAGTCTCTCGCT
>CACZZQ010000050.1 GCA_902785695.1 uncultured Prevotellaceae bacterium
GCTATAAGTATGTACACTTGAACCTTGGGCTGATGGCAGGTAATTGATACCCCACCAACACATTTGTAAGAGTACGAACGATATGATGATTATCCAAAGAGCCAGCCGCTCACGATGGAGTTGTAACTGGCGGTAGTGGACGTAGATGAGGTAGGCTAGCCAGGTGATGGCCGCCCACGTCTCCTTGGGATCCCACGACCAGTAATGTCCCCAAGCCTCCTTGGCCCACAAGGCACCGAAGAGCATGCCGATAGTCATAAAGGCCAGGCCGACATACACCAGATTATCCGTAATGTTGAATTCTTCGTCAGCAATGCCGTTTTTCTTGAAAAATAGCAGATAGAGTGCCATCACTGTCGAAGCGCCTAATACGGCGTATGCGAACATATAGACGATGACGTGTGGGGCGAACCACGGACTCTGTAGGGCCGGCATCAGCGTCTTGGAATGGATCTCGGGCTTGAAGAGGTTGACGCAGATGAACACCAGTGCCAAGACGGTAGAGAACGAGAGTATCCACTTGTACTTCCAGCGCGAATAGACGATGATGCCTGCCAGCGGCAGAAAGAACGAATACCAGAGGCGCGTCTCTCCCATCGTACGAAGTGGCGGACGTTCTAAAGAGATCCACATCATCAGGATAAAGCTAAAAAACACGGCGAGTCCGATGATAGTCGATGCGTAGGCCAAGGCCGTCTTTTCGCGCCATGCCGCCCAGGCACCTACGGCCCACAGCAAGACTGCTGCTATTGCGAAATATATAAATTGTTCCCAAGTCATACGCGCTTTCTCCCCCCAAGAATAAACATACATACAGCTCCGGCGAGCATCATATAGATGCCGGTATAAACCAGCGGCAGCCACGGGTCGCTCACCAGTTCCAGTATCGAGTATTGACTCATGGCACCCATCTGCGTGTCATAGCCGTACTGGTAAATTTTCCAGCCGTCCACCTCTACGGGTTTGTTCACTTCGACGGTGGTCTGGATGTTCTTGCCTGTCTTCGTCAGAATCTGAATGTCGGAGGCAAAGCGGCGGGGCGAGCCGTCATCGTAGGTCTCCATGATAAACTCCTTCAGTTCGATGGCGATGGGCATCTCCACAATCTGCTGCTGTGAGGTCAGCGCACGCCATTCGGGTTCTCCCTTCACCGTAATCATCTTCAGCCGTTGCATGTCGGCATTGCCCAATGTTGCGGAAGTCAGCGCGAGAAACAGTCCGAGGTGGTTCAAGAGAAAAGGGATGTCCCTTTTCAAATTGACAATTGATAATTGACAATTGATAATTCGTCGGAGAATGATTTGCCCGAGAATGACGGCAACATACACATATATCAGTACGAAGGGCCAGAACGACAGCATATTGTTCAGCCACGTTCCATTCACTTCCTGCCGCGTCAGTCCCATAATGATGGTGAGTACAACGGCATAGACCAGTGCGGGTATCGCGGCCTTATAGGAGCCGATGAACTGTAAGCCATACACCCGTTTCCTCAGCAGGAAGATGATTGCGATAAACGTGAGAACTCCTGCCAGTACAATGCCATTGATAGGCCAGTGGAAGGCATCCCAATCGACAGGACCACTGCTCAGTTCAAGCATCAGTCCAGCAATGATAAGACCTCCTCCTATGAGGAAGCCTTCTTTCATTCCGTATGGTTTAGTCCACATCAGCTTTCAATTAACTTGCCATTTTTCTTGGCCTCGTCAATCCACTTGGGAACAATCTCGTCGAGGAACTTTTGCTTCTTCTCGTTCAACTTCTGCATATCGAGACCGATAGCCTGCTGAGCCTTAACCTTCGTAGAATAGTCGGGTACAGGAATCTCGCCGGTGTGTCCATACTTGGCAGCTGTGCGGGCAATGAGGATTCGGGACTCCTTGGCATAGTCGATAGAGGCAGCCAGCAGTCGGATAACCTCCTGTGGTGCATGGAAGGTAGCTCCATGCGAGGCAATCGAGTAATCCCAACGCCACTGACTCTTGCGCAGCAGGGCCTGGATGGGCTTCAACTCAGCCTCGGTAGCACCCTTGTCGATGATGAATTTAGTCTCGAAGTGGGCGCGGGCCAACTCCTTTTCAGCACGGTTGCGGATCTCCGTACACTTGTCCTGACGATCATACACGTTCTGACGAAGCGTCTCGGCATCCTGACGGTGACAGGTCTGGCAGGTGCGGTCGATCTTGGCCAGCGGCGACATAATCTGGTGGTCGCTGTACTTCACGCCACCCTCCTGCTTATACGGCATGTGGCAGTCGGCACAGCTCACGCCACGCTGAGCATGGATGCCGTGCTGTGAAATCTCGTAACCTGGATGCTGAGCCTTCAGGATAGGCGTCTTTGATACGGCATGGATATAGTCATAGAAGCCGATTGAGTCGTAATATTCCTCAGCAGCCTCGCAGGTCAGACCCTTGTCGTGTGGGAATACCAAGTAATTGGCCTTGCCGGGATTGTTGGGATCATCGGGTTTGATGAAGTAGTACTCCACATGGCACTGGGCACACACCAGCGAGCGCATCTCCTGATGAGTCTGCTTCTTCACGTCGAGTCCTCTGCGGGCAAACGCCTCATAGAGCGCAGGACGGGCAGGACGCAAATCCATCGTCGTGGCATCGTGACAGTCGGAGCAACCGATGGCGTTCATCTCTTCAGCACCCAGTTCACTCCACTTCTTGGCATAGAAGTTAGCAGGATCGAACACAGACTTCTTATCACTCAGTTCGCGCATCATACGAGGCACATCAGGACCCTTACACGTCCAGCAGGTAGCCGGCTGCATATCACCGTCGCCATCGATACCCGGATTGCCCGTGCGCAGAATCTTACGCATATCCTCCAGAGCGTGCTTATGTCCGCGAGGCGTGTTGTAGTGGCGCGAGAAAGCATAGCCGGCCCACAGCACTACCATCTCTGGACGCTGCTCGAGCACGTCAACCTCCTCTGAACCGTTGTACTTCGACTCGAACGAGGTGTCCTCGGTCTTTGCCCAAGTCTCATACTCACGCGGATAGTCAGTCTTGAACTTCTCATTCTGGGCCACAATACTGTCTTCAAACACAGTGCGCTTGTTGTTGAACACACTAGCTACTTCTGCACGGCGCTCCATCAACGACGAGACGAGCAGTCCCAGTACAAAGACCACAGCCATTGAGCCTAAAAACAGAACCCACCCTTGCCATTTCTTTAATGTCTTTGCCATAATATCTTCTTTTATAATTATTCACTTTTCATTTGCCAAGCATTCCTTGCAACCAATCTGGAACGGGTGACGGCGGTAATGGCGTCACAAACTCCGCATTCGGTGTAGCCATCAGCGAGTTCATACCGCCGTGGGGCACGTTGCGATGACAGTCCCAGCACACCTTGCCTCCTTGGGTCTGCTGCTGCATGTAGCTCAGGCGCCCCGTCTTCACAAACTCCTGATTCAACTGGGTGTGACAGCGGATGCAGTTCTCCATCACCACCTGTCCTGTCAGTGCCTCGGCCATCGGGGCCTGCCGTTCAGAGTGTGTCACGAAGTAAGCTGTGTGCTTCAGTCCGTCCATTGCCTTGAAACCGTAGTAGAATCCCAGATTCTGGTGTGGCACATGACAATCATTACACGTGGCATCACGCCCATGCGAGGAGTGGCTCCACGTGGCATAGTAAGGTGTCATGATGTGGCAGTTAACGCAGGCCGACGGGTTGTCGCCTACAAAATAGGTATGTGCCCTGAGCAGGTACATAAACAATCCGCCAAGTCCGCAGAGCACACCCGCCACGACCAGCAAACCAACTTTCTGCCTGTATGAGAATATATCTTTAAGTGATAATAACTTTTTCCAACTCATACGTAGATTATTCAAGTTTTGCGGCAAATATAATCATTTATGGGGATATAGCCTGGTAACATTTGTGCCCCAAACCCTATAATTCGTGTTAATTTTTAGAATAATTCACATTATTTCCTTATCTTTGTGGCAATTATGGATATCGACACCTTACATGGGCTGAAGCAATGCCCGTTATTCAAAGACTTAGAAGAGTCGGAAATCATCGACCTGATGCACACGGTGCATTATCGGGTCATCCGTTTTCACAAAGGCGATATGTTGGCTTGTGCTGGTTCTGTTTGCCAATATGCCGACATCATTATCAGCGGCGAGATGGTGGCATACATTACTAGCCCCTCTGGACGTATTATCAGAATGACAGCCCATCAGTCAGGCAAACTGTTGGCTCCTGCTTTTCTCTTTGCCATAGACAATCATTACCCCGTGACAGTCGAGGCTACTAGTGACACCAGTATCTTACGTCTATCGCCTACCGATCTTGAAAAGCTGTTTCATAGCGAGCAGAGAATAATGAGAAACTATTTACAATTGCTATCAAACATCATTGCTCAATTGACTAAGAAAGTTCGCATGCTTTCCATGAGTGTACGCGAGAAAGTAAGTCTTTACCTGATAGAGCAGAGCAGGCTTCAACAGACCAAGAATATTATTCTACCCTTGTCACGGCAAGAACTGGCCGATCACTTCGGCATACAGAAATATTCGCTATTGCGCTGTCTGAACGAATTGAAACAGAAAGGTGTTATCCGTGTTGAAGGACGGCACATCCATATCTTATCTCCACTATTGATCTCATAGCTTAATCCCGTACTTCACAATCTGCTCTTCCATCATCCCATCAGGCATAAATCGGAGGAGCGTTTCTGTAATGGTGTTGAGCATGCGCTGGCGGATGTAGTCCTCGCGGATGTAGAGCGACACACGGCGCTGTGAGAGATAGTCACCTTCTATGCGACGCACGTTCACCCGTTGACGATCGGAAAGGAATGGCAGATGCATCTCTGGGATAATGGTGAAGCCACCGTTCTCATCAACGATGCGGATCAGCGTCTCGATACTGCCAGCCTCGTACACGCGATTGCCTTTGGTACGTGCCTTACAGAAACTAAAGGCACTCTCACGCAAGCACTGTGCCTCCTTCATAATCCACATCTTCTCGTGTTCCAGATTTTCGGGTTTGAACACGGGCAGCTTGCGCCAACAACTTTCAGCCAGATAGACCATGAACCGCTCTGTGTATAGCGGTATTTCAAGGATGCCCTGACGCGAATTGCCACTGATGGCTATACCAGCATCGATGTGCCCCAGCAGCAGTTCGCTAAGCATCACGTCGGCCTTCATCTCGCGGATAGAAAGTTTTACGGTGGGATAGTTTTCCACATAATGACGAATGAACTTAGGCAGGATATAAGGCGCGATGGTAGGACCGACTGAGAGTGCCAGCTCACCATTGACGGCTCCCTTGTCTTCGGCTACGAGTTCCGTGATGCGTTCTGCCTCGGCCAACGCTTTTTCAGCCTGTCGGATAATCTTTTCGCCAGCCGCTGTGGGAGTGACGAGTTTGTTGCTGCGCTCGAAAATGCGCACATCGAGTTCTTCTTCCAGTTTCACAAGCATGGCGCTGAGTGTAGGCTGTGAAATTCCACACTGTTCGGAAGCCTTGGCGAAGTTGCGCTGGCGGTCGATGGCCACGATGTATTTCAGTTGTTGTAGGGTCATACACTTCTTTGATGATAGATAAAATCGATGCAAAGATAGATAAAATAATTCGTTTGTCTATTATATTCTTCGTACCTTTGCACCGAATTTAAGAATTAATAAGGAATATGCAACAGAAAAAGACTTTCCATCGCCACTTTGCGACACCAGGATTAAATCTCTATTGGATCATCATCGCGTATATAATAATAGGGTGGTTCTATCCCGTTGTGGGACTCATTGCACTCGTCTGCATGATTGGTCCCGTGATGACCAGCATCTGGAAGGGACGCTGGTGGTGTGGCAATGTGTGTCCTCGCGGCAACATGTACGACCGTCTGTTGTCGAAGTACTCACCCCACAAGCCAATACCAGCATTTGTGCGTACCTTCGGTTTCCGCCTGTTCATGGTGTTCTTTATCTTCAGCATGTTCGGCATCCAACTGACATTAACCGTTCCCTGGAGCGAGGGCGGAATGGCTATGTGGAGTGGCATTGGTCGCGTGTTCTGGACGATTATCGTGGTGACTACCATTGTCGGTGTTACGCTGAGTTTCATTTATGCGCCACGCACATGGTGCTCGTTCTGTCCCATGGGTACTATCTCACGCTGGGTGGCTCCGAAGAAGGCACCACTGCCCAAGGCCTTTACGAACATTCACGTATCAAGTGCCTGTCAGATGAACGCCAGGAGCAGCGAGAGCCATCAAGCTCGCTTGAATGGCCGAGTCGCGTCTGGCGAAGGCAAAGCCAAGTGTAAGGGTTGCGCCCGCGTCTGTCCGATGCAACTCACACCTTATGACAGCCGTGGTCAGGAAATAGGCTATCTCGATCCCGACTGTCTGAAATGCGGCAAATGCACGCTGACCTGTCCTTCGAAGATTATGACGTTAAAACATTAAAAATTCAAACGATTATGGAGAATATCAAAGATTATCAGCAGTACCTCAGAGGTTACAACTATACAGGCGTCACGCCAGTTATCATCGATTTCTATGCCACTTGGTGTGGCCCTTGTCAGGCACTCGCCCCTATGTTGAAGCGACTTGCCAACGAGTATGATGGCCGTATCAAAGTGCTGAAGGTTGATGTAGACAAAAACCAGGCTCTTGCTGCTGCCGCTCGCATCCAGTCTATTCCTACTCTATTCTTCATCACGAAGGAGGGAGACATAGAGCGTGTAGTTGGCGGACTTCCATATCAGGAACTAGTGAGAATGGCCGAAAAGATTAGTTAATTCAAGTTTCCCACCCTTCTTTTCCTACCACAGATTTAACAGATTTACTGCGAGCACTCGTGGGTCTTCGACCGCTCGGCATCCCGAAGGGTGACGTTATTAATCTGTGACATCTGTGTAATCTGTGGTCGTTAAAAAGGGTGGGAAAGTTCAGTTAGTTAATAGAAATCATAATTATTCCCAAATTATTCCTCTGTATCGCAATGATATGGAGGATTTTTCGTATCTTCGCAGCAGATTAGAAATAAAGAGTTTTTCGGATTTACAAGAGAATATGGAAGAGCAAGAAGTAAAAGGCCGCCGCTCGGCGACGAAGGAGACGCTTGTTCCACAAAGTGGTCTCAAGAAGGTGGCCATCGATATTGTAAAGGCGAATATATTTGCCGTTGTGATTATGGTGGTTGCAGCCATCGTGTTCCTCGTGCCGTTTTTCTGGATATGGGCAGGAAAGAAGCCCATAGGTGAACTCCTTGGTGGTTTTGGCGACTGGAGCATCACCTTTATCCTTGTCATCGTGGGTATCGTGGTTCATGAACTGATTCACGGCCTGACGTGGGCATGTTATGCAAAAAGCGGTTGGAAGAGCATCAGCTTCGGTGTTATGTGGAAACTGCTGACTCCCTACTGCCATTGTGACGAGCCGATGCATATTCCCGGCTATATGATGGGAGCCATGATGCCCTGCGTTATTTTGGGTGTCATCCCAGCCATTGCAGCCATCTTCATTGGCAGTCTGCCCATGTTGGCTTGGGGTATCTTCTTCATTGCTGCAGCTGCTGGCGACATCTGGATGACATGGCTTTTGACCAAGGAGAATCCCTGGAGCATGGTTCTCGACCATCCTTCAGAAGCAGGATTCTATATCATAGATTAAAAGAAAATGGAGCATCTGACGAACATACATGATATTGAACAGACATTGAAAGCCAACCGTTTGTGTCTCTTCTACATCAAGGCTCCCGATTGTGGAGTCTGCAATGTCATGCTTGATAAAGTGGAGCGTCTTGCAGACAATTATACGTCACTTTGTTCTTTCTACACAGATATTCGTGAAGAGCCGTTGATTGCCGGGCGATTCCTGGTTTATTCAGGGCCGACTGTATTGTTGCTGATGGAAGGGAAGGAAATCTACCGTGCCTCTCAGTTCATTAACTTGGAAGAGCTAGAGCAAACGATCAACAAATATAAGGAGTTGTAACAGTATGGAGGTAATACTCTTGCAATTAACCATGCAGGAGCGGATTCACTATCTGATGATATAGCTTGATCGCATCCTGCATAATGTCATAATGGTCAAATGCCAGATGTGGCAAATCCGATAGTGGCCACCATTCAGCTTTGGCCGCATCATCCTGGCCGGTGACAGCGATAGGTTCATCAACTATCGCAAGGTATGCCACAGTGATGGTGCGTCCTCTTGGGTCACGGTCAACCTTGGAGTATGCACCAATCTGATGCACATCCGACAGTCGAAGCCCCGCCTCTTCCTCCAGTTCCCTGATAGCGCACTGTTCCGTAGTCTCATTCGTGTCCATGAAACCGCCGGGGAATGCCCATGCACCCTTGAAAGGAGGATTCCCCCGCTGGATAAGCAGCACCTTGGGTTCTGCCTCCCTCGTTATTACAATACAGTCAGCCGTAACAGCTGGTCTTGGATATTTATAGGTGTATGCCATATTTCACAAGTTTATCTACTAACTCTTTACAGTTCCTGAAGCCTTCCTCTTCCTGCACTTTGGCAGCTCTGCTCTGGTTTTCACCTTTCTCAATTTGTTCTCCTCGCAGCATATCATAGGTGACAAAAGTCTTCATCTCGCTATTATCGTCTGGCAGTTCTCTCCCCAAAGCGACACCACTTGGATAAGCGCAGAAGATGCCATCGGGGTATTTCTCATTGCCTTGCGCATCGGAGTTGAGATGCAGATTCTTCATGATTCAATCCTTCATCACGTCCATTTTTGGCAGATCCATAGGTAAGCCCGTTCTCTCCTTATACCTGTCAAAGAAGTGAGGCGTAAAGAATGCTTTCTCCGGCTTTGCCAAAGGATTGGAATCAAGATACATGAAGCCTACAAGGTGGAAGCCGTCCTCTGGCGGTACACTCCGAAATACATGTAGTCGAGCAATCGCTGCTTCTTTGTTATCTGCCAGTCTCGACTCAGCATGTATATCATATAATCGATGCCCCTGTTGCCGCTTACCATCACAGGTGCGAAAAACTTCAGCCCCTTGGGCTTTGTCTTTATCACAACACGCCAATACTTCGGCTGAAGCGCATCTATCTGATGATGCACGAATGCTTCATCAAGGTCAAGCACCCTGACAATATCGTCGTAGTCGAATGTATCTGTAATGATTGCTGGCATAGTATCAGAAAACTATTTGTTTTTTACAACTTCCCAATAACCATCTTTTCGACCATCTTTGCGGACAACAACCCCCATCGCCTGAAGCTGAGAGATATGTCGCTGAAGAGTTCTGAACTTTATGCCAGTCTTTTGCGCCATTTCACTGGTCGTAATAGACGGGTCGAATAGCATTTCTTTTACAATAATATCCTGAATACCAGATAGTTATTTTGTGTCACCTTTTACGCCGCCTTTTACGCCACTTTCGGTATGTTGCTATTGTTCAGTACCATTCTCTATCACTTCCCAATAGCCGCCCTTTGTCTTATTTTAAATAAGGTTGACACCAAAAGTTCAAAAAAGTATGGTGAAACAACCGAAAGAAAGTAACTATGTAAAGTCTTCAAATCGTATAAACGA
>CACZZQ010000051.1 GCA_902785695.1 uncultured Prevotellaceae bacterium
AAACGGGCACTGGCTGGTGTAATACAGCACATATCCACGTTCTGCGATCTTCGGATGCCTGGCACACTCCTTGAATCTGGGCGCTTCTGCATCTGCCGAGAAAGGAAGATACCAAAGTTGAATGCCGTTTCTGATACATTCGTCAAGCAGGTCGTTGGAATAGCCATGCCCCTTAAAACTACCCGATACCCAGAGGCAGTCGATATACATAATTGTCTGCCTACGGTATAATAGGCACAGTGACCGAAGTGGTCGTCCACCATGCTATCACGTGTCGGAATTGCTATTAACTTCATCATTTTACTGTTTTTTATTTGCAAAGGTACTCATTATTCCCCATTTTTTCGTATATTTGCAGCCATATTTATGATAGTTTATGAGTAAGCGAGCATATATTCAGGCAAACAAAGAGTGGCCTGGCGGTTCAACGCTTATCTTTGAAATAGAACTGTTAGGAATAGGATGAGTGAATTTAGAGAAATGAGGCGTAAGCGCCAACTGCTTTCAGATGATGAGAGTATTGGTATTTTGCAGAATGCAACAGCTGGCACATTGGCACTGCTGGGGGACAATGATTATCCGTATGCCGTTCCCATCAGCTATGTCTATCATGAGCGAAAGCTGTATTTCCACAGTGCTTTGGCTGGCCACAAGGTTGATGCCATCAGGAACTGCGACAAGGCTTCTTTCTGTGTCATCGACAAGGATGATGTTCAGCCAGAGAAATACACGACCTTCTTCCGCAGCGTGATTGCTTTTGGCAGAATCCATATCATCGAGGATGAAACGGAGAAGTTGGCAATGGCCCGCATGCTAGGCAACCGCTACAATCCGAACAATGATGAAAGTCTGCAAAAGGAAATAGAAAGCGGCCTTTCCCGTATGTTGATGATTCGTTTCGACATTGAGCATCTGACGGGCAAGGAGGCCATTGAATTGGTAAGGCAAAGATAATACGATAGAAATGACTGAGAAAGAGAAGATGCTGGCAGGCGAGGTTTATTCTGCCGTTGACCCTGAACTGTTAGAAGAGTTGATGGCGACAAGAGAGGTGCTTTATGAGTACAACTCCCTGCATCCATCGGAAACCCGGCGGATGAAGGAAATCCTGAAGGGCTTGCTTGGTTATGTGGCAGATGATGAATTCATCATCAACCAGCCGTTCCGCTGCGACTATGGCAAGCAAATTAGCATCGGCAAACGGTTCTTTGCCAACTTCAATTTCACGGTTCTCGATGAAGCCCGTGTTACTATTGGTGATGATTGTTTCATCGGCCCTAATGTCAGCATCTATACGGCCTGTCATAGTACAGACCCTGTAGAGCGCAACTCCCGTCAGGAATGGGCAAAGCCTGTTTCTATCGGCCATAACGTATGGATTGGAGGTAGTGTAACCATCCTTCCAGGAGTAACTATCGGTGATAATGTCACCATCGGAGCAGGTTCTGTAGTAGTAGGTGACATTCCGCCAAATACTATTGCCGTAGGAAACCCATGCAAGGTCATCAAAAATCTATAATAGGATTAATACTTAAGAAAAAGGGAACCTCATTACTGAGATTCCCGAGAGTCCTCTTTCGAGGCATATGATAGAGGCAAGTAAACAATCTTAGCGATTACTTGAAGTGTCGTGTTTTGCTGCGTTATAGCTCATTGCGTTGGCCGAGATAGTCATGACCATCATCACTGCCAGGATCATCAAACGCTTAGTGCTCACTATCGTTTTCTTCATATCGTTATCTCCTATCTTTAATTGTTATTAATCCCTGGCTTACGCCAGCCCCTTATCAAGGGGCTTCAAATGTTCACGGTGCAAAGTACGGCATTTTTCACGGCATTTCAAAAGGATTTTGCCTAATCTGAGGGGTGGTTTTTCCTAAATCGTAATAGGGGAAATCCCCAATAATCACTAACTTTGCACTCAAAATTAGAAGGACAATGAGACCACTATCCACAAGAACAGCAGGGTTTACGGATTCAATCATCCTCATCTGTTCCTTGGCTTGTGGCCACTGTCTGACGATACCGTCTGGAGCCACCGTGGTGCTATCTGCTTCGGCTCTCAGCAGCGGCTGGCCGTCAATCGACAGCGAATAGTCTGAGAGAACACGACGGGTGGAAATATTCCATCCTGCAAACCACTCACGGAAGTGGTCTTGATGAGTCCTGCCATACCAATAGGCCGAATGTTTGTTGGTGAAGGAGAATTCACAGTTCTCATCCTTACTGACCTGGATGGCCAAGTCGTCAATCGTCAAAGGCTGTACAGTCTCCTTCTCTGTAAATAGCTTGCTTTTTGCTGAGATGCTGCCCATTCTCGCAACTTCTGTTGCAAATTTAGCAAGAATTGCTGAATTATTGCTATCTTTGCAGGAAGTTTTGGGAATTATTAAGATGAGTAGCCTTGTCATTGCCATATTTCTACTTAGCATCGGAGCCAGCCTTGTACAGCGCACCACGGGCTTCGGCTTTGGTATCTTCATTATGACGATGTTGCCGTTTTTCCTTCCGACATACGGCGAGGCCACTACCCTATCTGGTCTGCTGGCCATTACCACATCGGCTGTCATCGTCTGGAAGATGAGAAGCTATGTGGCTTGGCATCGACTATGGCCGATACTGCTTACTTTTATGATTGTCTCAACGATAGCCATTTTTGCCCTGACACGTATTGAAGATCACATCCTAAGACAAATCCTTGGTGTGGTGCTTATTTTAATCAGTATCTATTTTGCAGCCTTTAGTCAAAAGATCAAGCTGCCTACGACAAAACGGGTACAGGTGGGAGCTGGTACGCTGAGCGGACTGATGGGAGGCTTCTTTGGTATGCAGGGCCCGCCCGCAGTGTTCTATTTCATCCAGAGTGAGCCAACGAAAGAATACTATATGGCAATGGCACAGGCCTATTTCCTGATTGGCAATGTGATGATGACCATCGTTCGTGCCTACAATGGTTTCCTGACTACAACCGTATTGACGGATTATTGTTTCGGATTGGGTGGAGTTATTATCGGTACCAGTTTGGGAGCTTATGTGTTCAAGCACATCCCTAACCGCATCTTCCGCTACGTCGTCTATGCCTACATTGCTGTGAGTGGCGTTATCATATTGTTATCGTCGTGCCACAACTAAAAGCATGAAGTCTATTGCCCATGATTGTTTTGAGCGTAGCAAAGACCTTATCACCAGTACAATGGCTGGTGTAGAACTGGGTATTGGGATATTTAATTTTCAGCTTCTGAGCCAAAGCTACCAGTTCGTTTTCCGTCTCTTGGCCGTCAAGTAAATGGAAACCTCCAACGACGGTATGAACAGGCCACGGACAAGCCGTCAGGATATCACTCATAGCATTGGGCGAAACAATGACTTTGAACTTCGTTCGAGCCTGCTCACGCTTAATCGCTGCCTTGTCATTAATCTCCATGAAATGCTTCAGTCCTCCAGCATGGTCGCTGTGGCCGTGCGAGATAAACACATAGTCCACCATGCCGAGGTCGATGTTCATCTTCGCGGCATTACGGATAAACACATCACTGGCTCCTGTATCCAGCAGGATGCGATGCTTCTTTGTCTCAAGAAGAATCGACAGGCCATGCTCCGTCTCTAACGAATCATCACACCTTCGATTGTCTGATAGTACTGTCCACTTCATTTGCCAAACGGTGTTGGAATTGCAATTAACTTCATCATATTACTTGAAAGACACCCAATAGCCGCGATGTCAAGAAGAAACCAATAACTATATTTTAGTTTGTCAGCTCTGTCCAGTCGAAATCGGCGTGGCTGATCACGCTTGTAAGCGTGTGGGCAAAGATGCCGAGATGCACACCACAGAAGCCACCGATGGTCTCGGTGCTCAGATAACGGTAGTCCATGCGGGCAAGATGGGTGAACTGCTCGCCGTCCGTTGAATAGTACAGATGATAGAACTGCGGATCGGCAGTGATGCGCAGATAGACAACACTCTCGTTTAAAGGAATCTCTTTCTCGATATGCTCCATCTCGCCGATGCGGATCTTAGCTTGAATGTAGCGCTGTCCGTCTCGCGCTACTACCTGCACGTCGTAATGATTGTGGTGGGCAGCATAAGCCGTGAGGCCTGCCACACCACCCTCCTTCAGTCCTGACACATCTACTTTGGTGGTGGCGGTGAAGTTAGCCTCCGACTGGCGATGACCGATGAACGTAGGATTTCCTACCTCATCGAGTGTAACGGTAGAAGTCATCATGCGAAGCCATCCCTTGCGTGCTGTCAACGAATAGTGGGTCTTTTGAGGCATATTCAGATGACTCCAATAGAGCGATAGCATATCGGCATCAAATTCGTCTCTGGTAGGTTCCAAAGGCATCGGCACTTGCGGCAGCGTCTTGCATTGCATGTCCAGTTGAAGCGTTCCGTCGCCATTGACAACAGGCCATTCGCCCTCTTCCCATTTGACAGGAGCAAGGAAAGTCTCTCGTCCCATCACGTGCTGCAGATAGCCGTGGGTGCGATAGCCGAGGCATATCATCCACCAAGAACCATCGGGAGCCTGTACCAGGTCGGCATGTCCCAGTCCCTGTATCGGGCTGTTCTGCATCTTCATGTTGAAATGCGAGAGAATCGGGTTGGCAGGATTCGACTCGTAAGGACCGAACAGGCTTTTGCTGCGGAGGATATTCACATGATGACCGTGCTCCGTGCCGCCCTCTGCCAGCAACAGATAGTAATAGCCATCCTTCTTATAGATATGTGGCCCTTCAGGATAGCGGCCTCCAAGACCTACACCCAGATGATGAATCTCGCTAAGCTGCCTGCTGGTCTTTACGTCAATCTCGCATATCTTGATGTCGCCCTCCTTCCACAGGAAATAGCATTTACCGTTGTCGAAAAACAGCGTCGGATCACAACTGCCCACGCAGAAATCTATGTAGATGGGGTCGCTCCATTCGCCATTGGGATTGTCGGTATAGACATAGAAATGCTTGCGCGAGGGAAACACCGTGGTCACCATGTAGAATCGGCCCTCGTGGTAGCGGATGGTGGGGGCATAGATGCCCGTCTGCTCGTCCATCCCTTCTATTTTGACCTGTGACTCGCGAGTGAGGCAGGCGCCAACCTGTTCCCAATGAATCAGGTCCTTACTGTGGAAGACAGGCACGCCAGGATAATACTGGAAGGTGCTGTTCACCAGATAAAAATCATCACCAGCGCGACACACAGAGGGGTCGGCATGAAAACCAGGCAATACAGGATTGCGGAACCCCTGCGAATAGCCCGTCAGAGTCATCATCATGATTGTTATGACAACACAAATCTCCTTCATAATGACTATCTGATAAAGTTCATGAATTGGGGTCGTTCGTCGCGCTTGGGAACCGAATCGCCGTCGGCATGAATCTTTTGTAGCAGGAAAGCCATGTTGGTAGCCAGAGTACGCATGGTCTGCATACCCTCTGTGTCAAGCTTAACCTCGCCCTTGCCTACTCCGTAGGCGATGTTCCAATATTGTGAAGTGACGACGGGCATGTTCATCATCTCAAACATCATGTTCATGGTCTGGAGTGTGGCTGTAGCACCGCCTCGCCGACAGACTGCCAATGCCGCTGCAGGCTTGTTCTGTACCAGATGGCCTGCGGAGAAGAACAGACGCTGCATCAGAGAGAGGATTCCACCATTAGGCTGACCGTAATAGACGGGAGTGCCCACGATGAGTGCATCCGCAGTGGCCATCTTCTCCGTGATGACAGCGCAGAGATCATCGTCGAACACGCAACCCTTGCTGCCGGGCTGATGACAACCACCACAGTTGATGCACATGCGGACGGGGCTCCGTCCAATCTGAACGATTTCAGTTTCGATGCCGTGCTTCTGCAACGTCGTTTCTATCTCTTGCAGACAGCAAAACGTATTTCCATCGGTTCTTGGGCTGCCGTTGACCAAAAGTACTTTGCACTTTTTGCCAGTCACCGTATTTATCATAGCTGATACTGGCGATACGACAGCCGCTCCTGCAGCCGCCATCGTGGCTTTCTTGATAAAATCTCTTCTGTCCATAGTGTGAATTATTTAATGTACTTCACCTTCGAGACATCGCGGGGCTTGGCTTCGGGCTGTTCGTCTGGATAGCCGATAGCGATGATATATAATAGTTTGTAGTCCGTAGGGATGTCGAGACGGTCGAGGAAGAACTTGCACTTCTTGTTTGACAGCAGGAAGCGTACGGGACCGCCCAGACAGCAGGTGCCGAGACCCATTGACTGCGCTGCCAGCATAATGTTCTCGCCCAGCAGACCGGCATCCAACTCTCCACCGCCATTGGCAGGGGTGCAGACACAAATCAGATTGGGTGCATTGCGGAACATATTCTTGAAGTCCTTGTCGCGCTTCACCATCTCTGCATTCTCCTGCTTATAGACCTCCGTCACGTCGGCAATCAGCTTCTGGTCTTCCACCACACGAACAACCCACGGCTGTCGGTTCATGCCACTGGGAGCATTGATGCCACACTTAACGATGACCTCCAGTTTCTCGTGCTCCACAGGCTTGTCGAGGTACTTGCGGATGGAGCGACGCGCCATGATATTGTTAATCACTTCATTCTCATAGAAACTCTGTGCTGAAAGCGTCAGCACACAAGCCATAGCCATTAGGCTTAAAATCATTCTTTTGAACTTCGTTCGAGAATTTTCACTCTCGGCAAAGCAAATACATTCGCTTTGCTCTCGCTTAATCAAATTCTTCATATCAGTCTATTTTAGTTCTGTTATAACATTTTCTCTAATTTCTTCTAATGCTCCCGTCTCAGAGTCAATAATAAACCCACGAACCACGATGTCCTTGATAATCTTGGCATCGCCATTCTTCAAACCGAGTGCTACAGGGAGCAGTTCGGTAAGTCTTGTGTCCATACATGACAATACAGCAAGTTTCTTATCGGGGTACTTGCTGGTCAGATACTTCTCGTAGCCCTTCTGTTCTACGAAGGTCTTGTTATAGTCAATAATCTGGTCAATCATAAGCCTATTCTCTTAAACTAGAAAGTTGGTACTCACCACTTAAAAGTTGGTGCTCACCACTTAAAAGTTGGTGCTCACCACTTAAAAGTTGGTACTCACCACTTTCTTGTAATAACAGCGCAAATTTTGCTTGCAAAGTTAGTGAATTTTCAGCAGATTTTGTAAATTTGCACCTTAGAATTAGGATTGTTTATGATGAAAAAATGGAAATTATCTGATTTCTGGAAACAGACGCTTAGTTGTACGCTGGGTACTATCATCGGTATTATTCTTACCTTTGGCACCTCTGCCTGGATAGAGTCGCAAAGGCATTGATGAAATAGTTGAGTAATATGGCATACACAGAGAGAATTTCTTTGCAAGCAAAGCGTCCCGTTGGGCCGAGCGCGGACAGTCAGACGATTTTCGTCGTGAAGAACTGATTAGGATAATTGAGCACTCTGTAGAGAACCTAACCCTTCAGGAATTGGAGGCTCTGTATTATGACATGCAGCAGCAGTACCGCAGACAAAGTAACGTCCTCTACCTTCTGCCGCTGATAAGCGGCTATCTACCTCTATCTTCATATATCTACTTAACATACGAAACTTGAATTACGGATGATGAAACTTCTACCGTTTCATCATCCACATTTCTTAGCTGATGCTCTTTCCTAAATCAAAAGCCTCCTGCAGTTTCGGATTACCTTCAATCTCATGGGCATCATTCACGCCTCCGCAGAAAAGCGTTCCTGCCAGGCGGCTTTTGGGATAGCAGTCTATCCAGCCAGTCAACCCTGTCTCTGCACGCTTCGGAGTCTCGGTTTCATCCTCTGCCGCAGTTGTCAGCAGATAGACGTCACGGAACTGATAATCCAGTTCATACATAGCGTTCATGCGGTCTATGAGTGTCTTCATCTGTCCACTCATCTCGTAATAGTAGATGGGAGTAGCCCAGCAGATGACGTCGGCCTGAAGCACTTTCGTCATGATGTCGTTCACGTCATCGTTGATGACACAGCGCCCCAGTTTCTGACAAGCCAAACAGCCCTTACAGAACTGGATATTCTTGCCTGCAAGTGAGATCTTCTCCACATCGTTTCCGGCAGCCTTGGCTCCTTCAACAAACTGGTCAGCGAGCATGTCACTGTTTGACCCCCGTCTAAGGCTCGTAGAAATTACAATTACCTTTTTCATATCTTATACTTCTATCTTCTTGATCACCTTTGCTGGCACACCGCCAACAATTGTATTCGGTTCAACGTCCTTCGTGACTACAGCACCAGCTGCAACCACGGCTCCATCACCGATGGTCACGCCTGCCAGTACTGTGGCGTTGGCTCCAATCCAGACATTCTTGCCGATGTGAATGGGGGCATACGACATACTCTGACGCTTGGCTGGGTCAAGGTCGTGGTTGATGGTTGCCAGCACGACGTTGTGACCTATGAGTGCACCCTCGTCGATGGTGATGCCACCTTGGTCTTGGAACTTACAACCGCCCCCAAAGCTGCTCCAGCAGGGAGTGCAGTTCCTCTGGGGTATGATACTTGCCATTGATCTCGGCTGTGATTTTCAGTGCCTCCTGCGACAGCTGATGGAACATCATGTGGACTTCACCACCGCCAACGACGGGTTTGCCCGATGCCATGTAATCCCTAAATTCTTGTATCGTCATCACCGCTGATTATAAGTTATGAGCGAAGAAGTCAGCCAGCTTATCCCAGGGAATCATGTTCTTGGGTTCGCCCTTACCTACGAGTTCAGTATAGCCGCCATCGTAGAGGTCGCAGTGCGAGGCTCCAGGAATGATGAGCAGCTGCTTGTTCTCTGGGTTGGGATTGGGTTCGCCAACGAACTTGTACCCCTTTGCCTTACCATCAACCATGTAGTGATAGGCGGCCTCGCCAAAGTAGCGGGAGTGGGCCTTCTCGCCATGCATCACGAGGACGGCAGAGCGAATCTCGTTGATATAATAAAGGAAGCGGCTGTTGGCATATGCCTGGGTGCCGATAGTGCGCCAGCCATCGTTAGAGTTGCCGCTGCGAGCATGATAGCCTCTTTCTGTTTTGTAATAATCGTAGTAGTCCTTAACAAACTGTGGCGCATCATCAGGCAGCGGGTCGATGACACCACCTGCCATTGCCTTTGGATCTGAGAGGCGCTGTTTGGAAAGTACCTCGCGTGCGGCATGACGTGACTCCTCCTTATCCTCGCTGTCATAATAGCCGTTACCGCTGACACGTGTCATGTCGTACATCGTACTGGCAACGGTTGCCTTGATGCGGGTATCAGCAGCGGCGGCATTGAGGGCGATTCCTCCCCAGCCGCAGATGCCGATGATGCCAATCTTCTCTGCATCCACATTGTCCTGCATGGAGAGGAAATCAACAGCCGCCATGAAGTCTTCGGTGTTGATGTCGGGAGAGGCTGTGCGACGAGGCTCGCCGCTGCTCTCACCGGTATATGAAGGATCGAAAGCCAGAGCCACAAATCCGCGTTCAGCCATCCGCATGGCGTAGAGTCCACTCGATTGCTCCTTGGTGGCTCCGAAAGGACCGGAGACGGCAATAGCAGCCAACTTACCTTGGGCATCCTTTGGCGTATAAAGGTCGGCCGCCAAGGTCAATCCGTATTGTGTCTCAAACGTCACTTTCTTGTGATTCACCTTCTCACTCAGCGGGAACACCTTGTCCCATTCCTGTGTTAATTGTAACTTCTGTTCCATATCGTTATCAGTTGTTTGTTTCTTGTCCGTGCATGCTACCAGCATCCCGCCAAGCAGCATAGCCATCATTATTGTCTTTTTCATTTGATATACTTTTTCCCGTTTTTGATATACATCCCCCTCATTGGCTCTTTTTTCAACTCCGTTCCATTCAAGGCATATAGTTTCCCGTCCTGTCTTGATGCAGGAGCAGCCTTGATACCAGTGGTCTCTGGTACAGACAGCTTTACGCTGACACGCCCTTGCCCAGCCTTCAGAAACGATTTTAGTTCGTCTATACTGGAATACTCAATGCGTCCGAGGCGAGTATAGCTCCACGAGTTTGAGCCGTAGAACAGCACTATCTGGTTGCCGCTGTAGAGAATGACATCGCCAGCCTCGGTGGTTATCTGCTGGTTGCTCGTAGGCAGCGAGCGTCCCAGACCTCCCACCTTCTCAAAGCCGCCGTAATCATCGGCCTCATAGGTGATGGGCGACTCTTGTAGTGCTGCCACGAGTGTTCGTGTAGCCTCGTTGTCCACTAAGTTGACGGGCATGGTCTTGCCCTCGATGGTGATGTTGATTTTCATATCCGATGATGTTGTCTGGGCCTGAACGTCCTCGCTGGCACATGATGCAGTAAGCAGTGACATGACTGCCAGCAGCAGATGGTTTGCAAATGGGTGTCTCATACGCTATGTGATATTTTTTTCAATCGTTGATTACCTGATATCTCATCCATAAAATGCCGTCCAACTCCTCTACACTCTTGTATACAAGGCGCTTGGGCTTGCGCTCCATCGGCCTTCCGTCGAATGAGGCTGCCATGCCTTCACGTCCATCGATGCCATAGCCGTACATCATGCTTATCTCGTCTATCAGTCCAAGGTCGAGCATCGAGCCGTTGATGTGTCCACCGCCTACCAGTGCCAGACGATCTACACCGAAGACAGTTCGCAGGGTCTCCAAAGCCGAAGCGAGGTCAATGCCGTCACGTCCTGTAGTAATATAAGATATGTGCTTGTGCTTCAGATAGTCCAGATACTCCTGACTGGCTTGCTCTGAAAGAATCATCAGCAAAGGACGGCCAAACAGGTCTGTCGTGTTGTCGTCCCACAACAGAGAACCGTAAGTGTCAACACCGACAGCATAACCCTTTGAATCCTCAGCCTTGTACAGCTGCTGACCGGCATCCTCGTGCACTGCTTTTGGCTGGAACACTCCGTTCTGTGCGTAGTGCTTCAGGAGCGTGGTCTTACCCTCCAGCGTTGAAGGGCAATCAAGCGAGGCCAGCGTCTCGTAATAGTGGTTTGTGTCGTCAATCTGTTCTGTCATCTCGCAGTCAATTCTGCCGTCGAGCGAAGCCATCATGTGACAAATTACGTATGGTCTCATTTCCTTTATATTTTGAATTCCGGTGCAAAGGTACGACGAAAAATCCGCAACACGGTTAGACGGATTGCGGATAAATCTACCATTTTTACGGATTCGTTATTTTTGTTGTTGCTCAGCAAAGAAACGAGAGGGTGTCTTCCCCGTCATCTGCTTGAAAAAACGGGTGAAATGGTTGGGGTATTCAAAGCCCAGTTGCTCTGACACCTGCGTCACGCCGATACCACTGAGAAGAAGGTTCTTGGCCCGCATCATGATGAAGCCGCGGATGTAGTCTTTTGGACTCTCGCCCAGAGCCTCACGCACGATGTCGCCGAAATAGCCTGCCGACAGACACAGTTCGCTGGCGCAGTATTTCACGCTGGGAAGTCCGTCCTTCAGCTGACGGCCCTTGTTGTAGTAATCTATAAGTACCTGCTGGAAGCGGCTGAGGATGTCGCCTCCCGCAGTGGTCATCTCCTTAAACTGACGGGTGTAGAAGCGTCGGCAGTAGTCGAGTATCAGCAGGATGTAGTCGCGGATAATATCATCCTGACCATTATATTGGCTATCATCTGCCTGTATCTCCTTGTACAAGTTGGCCATCAGCCCTGCCAGCACATCCTTTTCCTCCTCAGTCAGGAAGAGTGCCTCGTTGGTGTTATAAGAGAAAAAATGATAGTCGGCCAGCTTTCGCTCTATCTCCGAGCCTTGGATGAACTGGGCATCGAAAAGCAGCACCCATCCGCTATACTGCCGTCGCGTGCCGTCATCAGGCTTGCCACCTATCTGCCCTGGCGATAGCGCCAGTAGCGAGCCGCTGACCTCATGGTAGCGGCCGATGCCATAGGTAAGGTTCTCGGGGAACTCCCGCTGCAGGAACAGGCCATAGACGTTGTAGCGGTTTAATGTATGACGAATCTCACCCACCTCGTCGTAGTGGACGACCGAGACGTGCGGATGCCAGGTCGGCGCATTGATGTCACGGGCATAATCGTTGGCCTCGTTGATATATAAATCTATCTTTTCGGGCATATCGTCAAACTAAAACACAATCACGTGCGGATCAACATCAGTGTCATTAGATGACAACAGCTGTTCCGCTGGTGGCTACCATGAGCATAGAGCCATTAGCTCCAACGGTTTCATAGTCGATGTCGATGCCTACGATGGCGTTGGCTCCCATAGCCTGAGCACGTTGCATCATCTCCTGCATGGAGGTGTCCTTGGCTTCGGAAAGCACTTTCTCGTAAGCGCCTGCACGACCGCCTACGATGTCGCGGATACTTGCAAAGAGGTCTTTGAACATGTTGGCACCGATAATGGTTTCACCTGTCACAATACCCTTGTATTCGCGGATGGTGTGACCTTCAATCTGTGGGGTTGTTGATAGTATCATAATTTTTATCTTTTAAAAGTTTCTATCTGTTAGACGTATATTGATAGGAAAACGTTCGATAAATTGTCGGCCACCAAGGGTATATCCATTTCCGACACGCCCATCTATTGGGAACATCACCACATCGAAACTGTCGGCAACCTTACGGATGTCCTTCAACTCGCCAAGGAATTGCTTCTCGTGTGCTATCGGATTGAACGTCTCTGCCATCTCAAAACTGTATCGCTCCTGATCAGGATTGTCGTCTGACAGAAACTTTGCATACCAGTTGTTCAGGTCGCCCGCATGGAAGATACGTTTATCCTCAGTCTCAACAATCCACGACACGCCGCTGTCTGTAGTTTAACGATTTTAGTTGACTACTTGGAGTCTTACTCACGATAAGGGTTGACCCGGTTAAACTTAATTTTTAATTCACGTTGACTCGTCTCTACG
>CACZZQ010000052.1 GCA_902785695.1 uncultured Prevotellaceae bacterium
CAGCTGGTCTTCGTACATCTGACGACGGAACAGACTGCTGAACACATGCAGGCGGATGCTGTTCGACTGGAATGTATTGGCTTTGGTCGTCATATAATAATATAACTGACGCAAAAGAATGCCCGTTACAACCAGCGAGACTAACAACGCCACCATCATGATGACCTCCTGATTGGAGCCAGTACGGATGGTGACATCGATGAACTGCTTGCTGAACCATATCATGACAAGTCCCAGCATCACCTGTGTGACACCCACCACAATGCGTATCAGGGTGTTCCACCTGATACCCGCCATGTTCTGTATGATCCAAGCAACGTACTTCATGCCATTGGGCTATTAGCAGTTAGCTATCAGCCTTCCACAATGCCTAACTCTTTCCACTGATTGACCATCTTCTCCACATCAGCATGAGCCTGCTGAGCATCGACATCATACTCTTCGCAGAGGGCTGCAGCGAGACTGTCGACAGAAAAATCGCCCATTTCACCGGCCTTTTTCCATATCCATGCTGCTGTCTCGTTGAGACTGATGAGCTTGCCAAAGTCAATGGTACCGAGTCCTTCGCCTACAATAACGTGTTCACCACAAACGGTGCGAAGAACAAATCCTTCTTTTTGTTTCATTTTTCCTTATTTCTAAATTAATTATTTCGAGATAACGTTATAACGACATTACGAGATTATCTTCAGCCACGTCCTACGATAGATGGCCAAAATCCAACGACGGACAGGCAACAGACGACACCACAGCCGGCTGGCCTTGATACGCCAAGGAGCATAGAGGTCGTGGTGCTTGCCCTTCGGTGTGACTACATTGATGGCCAATGCGGCTACGTCGCTAAGCAGGCAGTGCTCTACACCAGCGATATTACCGTCACCCATCAGCACCACTTTCTCACCATCGATGCTAATGATACGATGTACTACATAGCGGGAATCTTCGACCCATGCCAACACGACATGGCCCACCTTCAGACCTTCCGGTTTAACCAGGTCAACACTCTCCTTACCACCGATGATGAAGGGAAGCATGCTGTAGCCTTTCACAGGAAAGGTGACGCGTAGGCCCTCATTAACCAGTTTGACAGCACTTTGGATGATTTCGTTGTCACTTGCCATGAGCACTCGTCATTTAGGATTTTGCAATAGCGTCGTGAGAGGTATGGGCAGCAGCCTCATCGGGCAAACATTCCAGATGCCAGACTGCCACCTCGCTCGCCATCATATCCTCTGTCTGATGTAATCCTTCAGCAACTTGCTTGTCCCAGCGCTTGCCAGAGATAGACGGCACCAAAGCGGCATAAGCGGCCAACGGTCTTAAACGCTGTATCTTATTATAGGGCGCCTGACTCAGCTGAACTACAGCGCCCAAAGGATAGCTGACATTGCGATAGCAAGGTGTCTTACCACTCCAAGGAGAGCCAAAAACATAGAATCCATCGGGCATTCTGCGTACTACGGGGTTGTCGTCGTTGATCAGTTCGGTGCCATCGATATGCTTTAGCCACAGACTGGAATGAGTGCTCTTACCTGTACCACTCTTACCTAAGAACATATAGCCATAGCCTGCACAACTGACAACAGAGGAATGGAACAGCGCCGTCTGCAGATTGGCTGTTGACAGGGCATACATCACCATCAGGGCATTATTGATGCCAAACAATGGTTCGTCAACCAACAGAACGTCAGCATGGTGATAATGGGCATCTGTGACCATACGGGCTGCACAGCGACCCCACAGTTGGAACTCAAAATAGGGCTGTTCATGGAGACGGCCTGCCAAAATCTGAGAGCCGTCATCATCCTGATTCATTTCAGCAACAATATCGTCAGTCTGTGGGAACTCGTCCTTGCCTACCACTCGAACAGAGAATACCACCTCAGAGGCTTCTTCTACGGAAAAAGGCTCATATTGGCCCATTTTATCGAGAAGAGCCGTTCCTTCTGGCAACTCCACAGAGAAGGTATGACCAGCGACTTTATAAAATTTATTCATCCTAATCAATCTTTCTATTTATATTTATCAATCTTTCTTTTTATATATGATTTTATTAGCGCCGGAGGTTAACTCCAGTTCATCACGATGCTCCTGGATGAACGTATCAATGTGGCGCTTTCGTTTCTCTTCAAAGATTTCGTCAATGGCAATCAGGATGCCTGTCTCTTCAACATCTCCAAATCCATAGTTGATGGCAGTTCCAAAGAGCTTCATCGTGGGCGACAATCCCATGTAGGCATTGACCAACGGCGGAATGTTATAGCCTAACTTACGGATTTCACCATTAAGAATCTTATAATCTTCCTTGAAGTTATTGCCACAGAAAAGTGCCGCCAATTCAGCAACATCTGTTTCTAATTCCAGCGGTTTCATCGGGATAATCAGGTTCTCCTTATCGTCAAAATACTTCTTGAGGAAGTAGAGAATCATATCACGTCCCTTACGGATATAGCTGGGGTACATCGTCATCTTGCCAAAGTAGTATTTTACGTTGGGTTTGATAACTGTCAGTGCACCAAGTCCATCCCACAGATTGTCGAGTGCAAACAAACTCTTGGCCCCCATTCGTGAACTCTGGTAAGGCAGAGAGACGAAAGAACGTCCGAGTTCGATGGTCCATGGCGCATAATCCTTGATAAACTTCTCAGAAAAGTGGAACATGTGACTAGTTGCTAATATGGGCTGTCCTTTATCGTCGTATTGCCAATCCGTTCCTGCCAAATAGCGATAACCGCCAATAATCTCCTCTTCGTCAGGATTCCAGACAATGAGTTGCTTGTAGCAGTTCTCGCAGATATCGAACTCGTCAATATCGACCTCCTTGCCAGTACCACCGCCAGCCTCGCGGAACGCTATCTCGCGCAATCGGCCAATCTCCTGCATTACGTTGGGTGCATTATGTGCCGTAATGACGTAGATTTCGTTGTTGCTTTTGTTGGTCATACGCAACTGTTTGTCAGGAGTAAGCTCACTTTTGAGCACTTCCTTGGGAATGGGCTGGATAATCGGTTGTTCCATTATATGAGAGTTTAGAGTTTTAATATTTAGAGAGAATAGACGATATCTTGTACATAATTTGCCCATTCCATCGGACTTTTGCTCTTGTCAAAGGTCTGCCAGGGGATAGGTTTGCCAATGGCCACGCGGAACGTTTTTCCTACGTTTTTATACATTTCATCGACCAAAAACAGCATGGCCAAGTTGAATGGCAGGAAACGGTCGGAGAAATTGGCCAAGCGATAAAAGAAGCTGGAGTTCTGACCACCGAAGTGGATAGGAACCACGTCGCGCTGGTATTCTACGCTCTTGGCTATGAACGTCTTCTTCCATGGGATATCACGAATCACACCATCGTGACGACGGGAACAGAGACCGGCAGGGAACATCAGCATGTGGTTGTCGCTCTGGAAACCAGCCTCCACCATAGCGGGGAAGTTGCGACTGGCCTTACCTGTCTTGTTGATGGGAATACAAAGTGGCGCCAACCCTGGAAGGTACATCAACAGGTCGTTGACCAAATAGCGGAAACGAGAATCGTAGTGGCGACCGATAAGGGCACCCAGTGCCACTCCGTCCTCACCACCCAGTGGATGATTGGACACAAAAGTATAGAGACGACCGTCTGCAGGATCAGGCAGATTCTCCATTCCCTCTATCTCAAGCGTCATCTGTAAATAGTCGACACAAGCCTCTAACCAAGGCGTTCCTACTTTGTCGCGAGACTCCCAGAGGAAAGCATTCACTTGATCTTGGTGAGCAATGTGTTTAAGCCATGCCACCAACGGACGGGGCACCCATTTTGCCTTGGCCCCCATCTTGTTTTTCAGAATGCTATCAATGTCAATAGTCTTCTCTGTAATCTGTCCCATTTCTCTCTATTTGCCCTAACGGCATGCAAATATACGGAAAAATGTTCTAATAATTGCACTTTTAAAGAAAATTTGCGCAAATAAGGAATCTTTTGCATCTTTTCACTCAAAAAAAGTGGGGAAATGTGGGGAAATGTGGAGGAAAATGTATACCTTTGCATCCGAAACTAGTTTTTATATAAGTACGCATGCGATTTTTAGGTAATATAGAAGCCAAGATGGACGCTAAAGGACGCGCCTTCCTGCCCGCAGTATTCCGCAAGATACTGCAGACAGCTAGCAGTAATGGCACGGCTTACGCAGACCAAAGTCTGCGTCTGGTATTACGCAAGGATGTATTCCAGCCTTGCTTAGTCCTGTACCCTGAAAGCGTATGGAACGAACAGATGGATGCTTTGCGCCAGCGACTGAACCGTTGGAACAAGCAACACCAGCAGGTGTTCCGCCAGTTTGTCAGCGAAGTGGAAGTGCTGACACTCGACGGCAACGGCAGATTCCTAGTACCTAAGCGTTATCTGCGCATGGCCGATATCGAGCAGGACATCAAGTTCGTGGGTATGGGCGACACCATAGAAATATGGAGTTGCCAGCAGGCTGAGAAAAATCAGATGAACCCAGAAGATTTCGGCGAGACGCTGGAAGAACTGATGGTGGAAATGAAGAATGAAGAGTGAGAAATGATTGTTGACACTGAGACATATCACGTACCTGTGCTCTTGAAGGAGAGCGTTGACGGACTGGACATCCAGTCCGACGGCATTTATGTGGATGTAACCTTCGGTGGAGGCGGTCATTCCAAGGAAATTCTCTCACGATTGGGAAGCAAAGGCCACCTGTATAGCTTTGACCAGGATGCCGATGCTGAAAAGAATATCGTTAATGACGACAGATTCACCTTCGTACGCAGCAACTTCAGATATATAGAAAACTGGATGCAGTATTACGGAGTGGACTATATTGACGGGCTGTTGGCCGACTTGGGCGTGTCGAGTCACCATTTCGATGATGAGACCCGCGGATTCTCCTTCCGTTTCGATGCTCCATTGGATATGCGTATGAACAACCGTGCCGGCAAGACTGCCGCTGAGATACTGAACGACTATAGCGAAGAGCAGTTGGCTGATGTATTCTACCTCTATGGAGAGTTGAAAGACGCACGCCGTATAGCAAAAACCATCGTGAAAGCCCGCCAACAGGCACGTATAGAGACTACTGGCCAGCTACTAAAAGTACTTGGCATAGATGTTGACAATACGAATGGCCTGTGGAAGAAAGATATGGCAAAAATCTATCAGGCGTTACGCATTGAGGTGAACCACGAGATGGATGCCCTGCGCGAGATGCTAAAAGGTGCTACTCACCTGCTAAGAAAAGGCGGACGACTGAGCGTTATCACCTATCACTCACTGGAAGATCGTCTCGTAAAAAACGTGATAAAAGCAGGTAATACAGAGGGCAAAGTGGAGCAGGATTTTTTCGGACGTTTCCTGTCGCCCTTCAAAGCTACTAGCAACAAGGTGATAGTGCCTAATGAACAAGAGCAGGCAGAAAATCCACGCAGTCGCAGTGCCAAGCTCCGTATAGCTGAAAGAATTTAACAGAAGAACATGACTGACGAACAGATACAAGAAGAGCAAATCCAAGAGGACAGCGCATCGACAACGGCTAATGAGAAAAGCCAGGGAGAGCACGACCTCAAAGAGACGCTGAAGAAGATTAAAGAAACGGTGCGTGAGGAAGACCCTAAACCTTCTTCACAACTGAATCTGCGTACCATCCTTGGTGGCGACCTGCTGACTTCGGAGATGGTGCGTTCACAAATCTGGCTGTTCGTACTGATTGTGGCCTTCTCAACGGTCTATGTAGCCTTCCGCTATCAATGTCAGCAAGACATGCTAACCATTGACAAGATGGAACAACAGTTGAAGGATGCCAAGTTCAGAGCACTGAGCTCATCGAGCAGACTGACAGAGAAGTGTCGCGAAAGCCACGTATTAGAGATATTGAAACAAAACAAGGACTCACTGCTCCATCAGGCAGACCAGCCCCCCTATATAATAGAAGTACCAGAATGAGCAAGTTTGACAATGATAAAGTGATGCCGCGCTATATGGCTATTGCCTTAGTGCTGACACTTGTTGGTATTGCCGTTATCGGCAAGGCCTTCTATATCATGACTGCTCAAAAACAGTATTGGACGGAGGTGGCTGGTCGTCTGAAGCGAGATAGTGTGGTGGTGAAGCCGAATCGCGGCAATATCCTCAGCAGTGATGGTCAGTTGATGGCTAGCTCCATACCAGAATATAAAATCTTCATGGACTTCCAGGCTTCAGCCTTTGAGAATGACTCGTTGTGGCTGGATAAGGTAGATTCTGTCTGTGAAGGTCTGCACCGTATTTTCCCCACGCGCACGGCTGAGGAGTTCAAGGCCCATTTGGAGGAAGGTCG
>CACZZQ010000053.1 GCA_902785695.1 uncultured Prevotellaceae bacterium
ATTTGGTCGTGTTCGGTTTGAACAGGTCAGGGCGCAGTACATGATGCACCATATTCACCTGATGCAGCAGTTCGATGATAGTTGGTATGTCTCTTTTTTCAGCTTTTCTAATCATTGCTGGCAAATTTATTTGCAAAGATATGGAAAATAAATGAATATTTGCTACCTTCGCAATAAAAAATTGCGATACTTTAATGATTTCAGGTGGTTATGGCATATATGAATAGATTCATGTCATTTTCGTCATGTGATACCCCATACGCTTTAGCTGCATGGCGGCTCCCAGCAGGTAGAGCTGGTGCAGGCAGGCAACATAGCCGTTGAAGGCCTCCTTTGTGCCTGGTTCGAGGTGTTGGTGCATCAGGGCATTATAGACCCGTGAGGCACATTCACCAGTCACTTTTTCCAGAACGGTATAGTCCACGCCCTGCAGCAAAAGCACTTCCTCGCGGATGTATTCGTCCATCGCATCGTAGCCTCGTTTGTCACGCATATAGGCGTAGAGGTCATCAATCTTAGAGTAGATTTCCCATTCCGTGTCCCACATCTTCGCCACAGCCATGCCTATATACATCATCCAGCCGAGCGAGGCCGAAGGGAAGTCCTGAAACTCGCGGATGCCATCTGGGATGTAGGCCTTGGCTATCTCCTCCCATTTCTCCTCCACGTCAGGACACTCCGGCAGACGTTCGTCCACCTCCTTCATGCTCAGCAGGAACTGATGCAAGTCTTTTCTCAATTGCTCTTCAAAATTCTTCATAATCGTTATAGTTTTGTGAGGTTATCTGATAAAGTTCATGAATGCTGGGCGCTCGTCGCGCTGAGGAGCGGGATTGCCGTCGGCATGGATCTTCTGAAGCAGGAAGGCCATGTTGGTGGCCAGTGTGCGCATGGTCTGCATACCCTCGGTGTCGAGCTTCACCTCGCCCTTGCCAGCGCCGTAGGCAATGTTCCAGTACTGCGAGGTCACCACGGGCATGTTCATCATCTCGAACATCATATTCATCGTCTGGAGCGTTGCCGTAGCACCACCACGTCGGCAGACTGCCAAAGCTGCTGCAGGTTTGTTCTGCACCAGATGACCCGCCGAGAAGAACAGTCGCTGCATCAACGAGAGGATGCCACCGTTCGGCTGACCGTAATAAACGGGAGTACCGACTATCAACGCATCGGCTGTTGCCATCTTCTTTGTGATGACAGCACACATGTCATCATCGAACACGCAGCCTGCGCCGTTGTTCTGTCGGCAACCGCCACAGTTGATGCACATGCGGACACTACCTCGTCCTATCTGCACAATCTCCGACTCCACGCCGTGCTTCTGCAGCGTCGCTTCGATTTCCTTCAGACAACAGAACGTATTGCCGTCTGTTCTTGGACTGCCGTTAATCAATAATACTCGTGGAGTCTTGCCACCAGTCACGTTGTTTAACATCGCCGATACAGGCGATACTACCGCCGCACCTGCAGCTGCCATCGTTGCTTTCTTGATAAAATCTCTTCTGTCCATAAGTCTAGTTTTTATTATCTTTTTTATATAATCTGGTCTATCATATCACAAAACATATTAAATCAATGGGCAAATATACGAAAAATAAATGATTATTTGCTACCTTTGCAATTAAAAATTGCGAGAACGGGCTGCATCTCAGCAAAAAACGAGCTTTTTGCGCTCAATTTGCACCGTCCTTGTGCCAAGATTTGAGAATTATTAGGATTTGAAACAGAAACAGATAACAGCAGAGAACGCCAACGACGGGCAATTGAGACTGCTCTACGAAACGGCATTCCCCAAGGAAGAACAGATTCCCTGGGATGACTTGGTACGGCTAATTGGTGAGATGAATCTTGACTTCACGGCCTACTATGAGGGAGAAGATTTTGTGGGATTTACTATTGTCTATCCAAGACCGTCGTTCAACTGGTACTGGTATTTCGCCGTTAAGGAAGAACTACGTGGAAAAGGACTTGGTCAGCAGATTCTCAATCAACTGATAGATAAATATAAGGGACAGTCATGTGTTCTGGATATGGAATCTCCTCGTCAGGAGTGTGCAAACAAGGAGCAAAGGCTACGTCGCCAAGCGTTCTATCTCCGCAACGGGTTTCGTGAAACCAATGTCTATCGCAGTTGGGATGACTTGGAGATGACCATAATGATGATGGGCCCTGGCACGTTCACCCTACAGAATTGGGACGAGATAGTTGGAGAATTAAGGAAATATTGGACATGGGACTAAATAAGGAATAATCGCATGAGTGAGTTTCGTCAAATGAGGCGCAAGCGCCAGCAGCTTTCCAATGAGGAGAGCATTGCAATTTTGGAGAAGGCAACGGCAGGCACACTGGCATTGCTTGGTGATGAGGGCTACCCCTATGCCGTTCCCATCAGCTATGTGTATCACGACGGAAAGCTGTATTTCCACAGTGCTTTGGCAGGCCATAAGGTGGATGCTATCCGCAAGTGTGACAAGGCTTCGTTCTGTGTTATTGAGCAGGATGATGTGCAGCCGAAGAAGTATACCACTTTCTTCCGTAGTGTGATAGCATTTGGCAGAATCCATATCATCGAAGATGAACAGGAGAAGTTGGAAACTGCCCGTATGCTTGGCAACCGCTACAATCCAAACGATGATGAGAGTCTGCAAAAGGAGATTGAGAGTGGCTTCTCTCGTATGCTGATGATTCGCTTCGACATCGATCACCTGACAGGCAAGGAAGCCATTGAGTTAGTAAGAATGCGGAGTGCAAAGAGTGTAAATGCGTAAACTACCAGTGTCGGTAAAAGAACCAGTAGCAATAATGCAACCTCCAGTTTCATACCATTGCTTTTTGAATGCTTATTCCTTTATCTCTAATGCTCGACGAACGGACCAGCCTTGCTTCATATATATCTATTTTCCCAAGTCATTTTAATGTGAGGAATGCCGTCGAGCATGAAGGTGTGGGATGACTGCTTGAATCCTACGCTTTCGTAGAATCCTTTGGCATACTCCTGTGCCTCAATGTCTATAAGTGTTGCACCGAAATGTTCTATGGCAGCATCGATGGCTTGTAGCATAATCTGCTTGCCGTATCCTTTGCCACGCACAGTGGTGATAACTCTGCCAATCGAGATTTCTTTCATGTGAGTACCGGCAGGACATACACGAGCCAAGGCAACTACTTTATCGTCTACAGTCAGCCACAAGTGGATAGACTTCTGGTCATCGCCGTCTATGTCCTGATAGACGCAGTTCTGTTCAACCACGAATACCTCGCTACGCACTCTAAGGAGTTCGTATAGCTCATCCGTAGTCAATTCCTGAAACGTTTTCTTATGCAGAATCTGCTCAATGCTCATAAAATCATTTAAATCAGATGGCAAATTTACACAAAATCCGAGAAAATTCGCTATATTTGTACCGAGATTTAGGATAGTTTATAAACAAACCCAACAAAACAGAGATTATGAGACTTAACAACGGTATAATGAAAGTAATCATTCTTAATGGCAGCCCGAAGGCGCACGGCAATACGGCAACGGCGCTGCATGAAGTGGAGCGTACGTTGCAGCAGCAGAGCATCGCCCGCCGTGGTGGCGCCACAACAACGATTGACGTACTGAACAAGTATTTCCTGAAGACGAACATGCCCGTCGTGCCCTCGCAGTACTGGAGCATAGCCCACGGTACAGCTCCAGGCGAGGTCGTCCGCGACGAAGAGGGTATGCAGACAATGCGTCAGCTCGGACTGAACATGGCGTTCATAATTAAGTCCTTCTGTCTCGCTCTCCAGCAATATGGATCGCCGAAGATTCAGGAAAAACTGACAGAAACACATTTTATCCGATAAAACCAACTACTCTGCCTTGCCACCAAACTCGTTATATGACACGTTCTCAGGCTTCCACTTATTCTTTGGTGTAGGTTGTTCTGCTGGATGGCCTATAGCGATGACGCACAGAGGAACGATGGTCTCAGGCAACTTCAACACCTTGGAGACTTCAGTAACGCGGTCGTCCATAGGATAGCAGCCTGTCCATACGGCACCAAGACCAAGGGCTTTAGCTGCAAGGAGGATATTTTCTGTGGCTGCCGAGCAGTCCTGAATCCAATACTCCTGTGCCTTGCCCTGCATCGCCTTGTCCAGATTGCCACAAACAACAATAGCCACACCAGCTTGCTTAATCATGCCTCTTCGACCAGCAAGTTCTGCCAGCTTCTCCTTGTTGGTGACTGCTACGAAATGCCAGGGCTGCTTGTTGACGGCTGTGGGAGCAGCCATGCCTGCACGAAGCATCGTCTCTATATCAGCCTTTGAAACAGGCTCATTGGTGTACTGTCGGATGCTGGTGCGCGTCATGATGTTGTTAATCACTTCATTTTCATAAACACTTTGTGCCGAAAGGGTCAACACACCCATCATTGCCATAAAGCAGAAAAAAGGTCTTCGCATATTTGTTATTGTTTTGTACATATTTTATTCGTAGGCATATACTAATCCATACTTCTCATGCAGTTTTTGGAGAGAACCGTCGGACTTCATCTGACGGATGACATTATTCACCATCTGTAGCAAGTCCTCCTGTCCCTTTTGCATGAGCACACCAATCTCGCCGTGGGTAAATGGTTTGTTTAACAACGGTGCGGCAAGTCGGGCATCGGTCTGTACGTAGTAGGGAGCCTCCGTTATCTCCGTTATCATCACATCGGCCTGGCCCTCGGCTATGAGAGCAGGGATTTCCTCGTTCTTCTGATGGATGACGATGGTGGCATGCGTCAGGTTCTCGTTGGCAAACTTCTCGTTCAGTCCACCGGGATTCACCATCACGCGGACTTCGGGTTTGTCGATGTCGGCCAACGACTGGTAGCGGTCGGCCTCCGAGGCACGGCAAAGGATGGTCTTGCCGTTAGCCAGATAGCCCTCGCTCATAAGCATCGTCTCGCGGCGGGTATCGGTGATGGTTATTCCTCCAATGGCGAGGTCGAAAGTCTGAGGTTCAGCCAATACGTCTGCCGTCAGCGTAGGCCATGAGGTTGGTACAAACGCTATGCTTACTCCTAATCGTGCAGCAATCTCGTTAGCCACTTCGATGCCAAAGCCCCAATAGGTTCCGTCGGCCTCACGGAAAGACAGCGGTCTGTAGTCACCTGTGGTGCCAAAGAGGATTGTACCACGTTCAATAATCTCTGCAACTTTTCCATCGAGGGGAATGTCCGTATAGGTAGATAGGATAAACACTGAGTATTGACCGTTCTCCTTTCCGAACTGGACAGCCCCCTTCAAGTCACTCTCCGGAAACAGCTTTGTACTGTCGAAGTAGTAAAGGCCATCCTCGCTGTTGTAGCAGCCGCCTACATAGCCTTCGTGCTGCAAAGCATGGCTTACGACCTTGTCGAGTTGGTCGCGCGAGTGGCTGTTCTGGGTAGCTGCATAACTGACGGCAATCCCTTCCGTCGGCTCCGTCATCGTACGGATGTCGATGGTGAATCCGTCAGGATGGGACTGACTGAAAGCCCAAACCTTATCAGCTATATTTGTGATGTTGCTTTGCTCTGTAGAGTTGTCCTCATTTGAAGAGCATGATGCGAAACTGGTCGTTCCGCAAATTGCCAGTACGGCTATCAGAAACCAGATCTTGATGCTAGGAAAAACTCTTGTTTCTGCTTTTCTCATCGTTGTCATATCAATGTCGTTATAAGTATTATTTGTCTATCTCTTTGAATCACCGGATGCCGTCTTCGGGCAAGGGATAGTCCATCAGCATCTTTTCTGCTAATGGCATGTACCAAGTGTGGACTTCCTCGGCTGTTGGTGTATGAGCACCTGGGAAGTGGTAGGTCGTGTCGTAGTGCTTTAGGAATAGTGGTTCGAAATGAGCCAGCGTGTCATTGTCACCAAAGATTCCCCAAATGCGGCTTTTGCTTTCAGGAGTACAGTAATCAAACTGATGCGCCTCCAATTCTGCAAACTCGGTTATCAGCTGTTCGTCGATGATGAAGTCCTGTTTGCCATCTATGCGTGGCGACTTATACTGATG
>CACZZQ010000054.1 GCA_902785695.1 uncultured Prevotellaceae bacterium
GCCCAGATTCAAGGAGTGTGCCAGGCATCCGAAGATCGCAGAACGTGGATATGTGCTGTATTACACCAGCCAGTGCCCGTTTAATGCAAAGTATGTTCCAGTTCTTGAAGCCGTTGCAAAGGAACAGGGCGTCCCGTTCAGGGCCATTCATCTGCAGAGCAAGTCTGAGGCACAAAACGCCCCCACGCCTATCACAACATACGCATTCTTCCGCGATGGTGAGTATCTGACTAATGAACAGATGAACGACAAGCGATTCCTGAAAGTGATAAATGATTAGAAGATTAATAAAGAACCAACAATATGAAGTACGTAAAACTTATTTTCCGCCTGCTTTTGGGAGCCTTTATGGTCTATGCAGGATTCAGTCATCTGACGTTCAACCGTCAGGAGTTTGTGGCACAGGTGCCCACTTGGTTACAGTTCAGCCCTGCATTTACTGACTTTATCGTGCTGGCATCTGGCGTAGTAGAAATAGCCTTTGGCCTTGGCATCATCTTCCTTGTAAGTAAATGGAGAGCTATTGCAGGTGCTCTACTGGCACTCTTCTATGTGGCCATCTTCCCAGGTAACATCAACCAATATGTGAACCACATCGATGCCTTTGGTCTCAATACCGACAATCTGCGTCTCATCCGACTGTTCTTCCAGCCTGTGCTCATCTTCCTGGCATTGTGGACTACTGGCGGTTGGAAGTACTGGAAACTATGGGCTAAAGGTAAGTTTAAGGAATGATTGTATCTATGAAACATATTGCTTTTTCATTCATATTGACAGCCATGTTATTATGCTCATGTGGAGCCAATACCACAGCGAGCGAAATAACAGCAGAAATGGCTTACGAAGGAGTCAACAACTATTGCCATAGTGCGTATGACTGGAGTATAGCCAAAGAGAACCCCTCCATCATGTATGTTCAGATGGGAGAAGAGACCGATTCTGCCTATCAGGTGGTTTTCCGCAGTTATACAGGGGCATTCGTCAATTTCTATGTCGATAAGATAAGTGGTACAACGAGAATGGAAGAATATGTTCCTACCCTTGATGTCAGAAACGAGTCAGGAACTATTAATCTATTCGATTATTTAGAGAAGAAATGAAGAAGATAATAAACCCTTGGCGCAACCATCCTGAGTACAACTGCTTTGGCTGTTGTCCAGACAATCCCATCGGACTTCATCTGGAGTTCTATGAGGATGGTGACTATATCGTAAGTAAATGGCATCCGCAGCACAATTATCAGGGCTGGGTAAACACCATGCATGGCGGTATTGTTCAAAAAGGCTATTCCGACTACAGAACCAGAACTGACGATACGAGCAAAAGTCGCGAAGCAAGTCCGCAATCTGGTATATATCAACGCGGAGATTGTCAATTCGAAGGAAGAGCTCTGTAACGAAGGCGAGGCCATCTATTTCCTGATGAATCAAGAGAAGGCAAAGGAAATGGGATTCTTACACTGTGAAGTCGAAGATGTTCAGACCCAATAAAATAAGTAATAATGAAGATAATAGACGACCAACTAATCAGTGACGTAGTGGAACAGGCGAAGAAGTCACCTCGTCTGCGCATGAACTACAACTTCCACGAGACCCTTCAGGACAAGTGTCACCGTTTCCTCAATGCCTTGGAACCGGGTACATTTATCCCTGTGCATCACCATCCTGACAAGGACGAGACATTCGTAATCCTAAAGGGTAAGGTCAGAGTAACGACTTATAAGGATAACGGTAAGATACTGGCATCCTGCGTCATCAGTCAGGAGAACGGGACCTATGGTGTTGATATTCCTAAGAACGTCTGGCATGGATTGGAGTGCCTTGAACCCAGTGTTCTCTTGGAGTGCAAAGCAGGTCCGTTTGTTGAACATGAGGTGGACGGGATTCTTGAAATCAAGAGCGGTAAAGACATCTTTCTTGCTGGAGGCTGCTTTTGGGGAACGGAGCATTACTTCAAGCAGATTGAGGGTGTGGTGGAAACGGAAGTGGGATTTGCCAACGGTCATACTGCCGACCCATCGTACAAGGAGGTTTATACAGACACGACGGGCTATGCTGAGACGGTACATGTGAAGTACAATCCCGATATAGTGAGCCTCGAATTCCTATTGCAGATGTTCTTCAAGGCCATCGACCCCACAAGTCTCAACAAACAGGGACATGACGAAGGAACCCGCTACCGCACGGGCATCTACTATACCAGTGACGAGGATTTGCCTATCATCGAAAAGGTGCTTGCTGAGGAGCAGAAGAAGTATCAGCAGCCTATAGCCGTAGAAAAGCTTCCGTTGCAGAATTTCTATTCAGCAGAGGAGTATCATCAGGACTATCTTGACAAAAATCCAACGGGCTACTGTCATTTGCCAGAATCACTCTTCGAGTTTGCAAGAAAGACAAAAGCTGCGAGTAAGCGAGAGCAAAGCTAAACTTGTTTAAGCTTTGCCGAGCGAAAGCAGTTTCGACAAAAAGTCAAAGAAAAGAAATGAGCATCGGGCAAGAACTAGTATTGCACAAGAAATCATTCCATGAGTTAACGGTGGATGAACTGTACGAACTTCTGAGGGTTCGCAGCGAGGTGTTCGTCGTTGAGCAGAACTGCGTCTATCAGGACATGGACGGTGATGACCAGAAGTCCATTCATCTGTGGCTCACCGTTGCAAACAAGGTGGTTGCTTTGGCTCGTGTATGTCCTGCAGGTACCCACATGAAGGAAATTTCCATCGGCAGAGTTATCACCACGGTACGAGGCAAAGGCTATGGCAAGCAGATAATGCTCTATGCCATTGATGCAGCAAAAGAGCACTTCGGTGCAAGGCAGATAGATATTGAGGCACAGGAATATGCCAAAGGCTTCTATGAAAGCGTAGGATTCAAGCAATCCTCCGAGACCTTCATGCTTGACGGCATCCCTCACATAAAAATGACATGGACAATAAATGGCATCCAATAAAATAATAAGGTAATGCAGATAATACTCGCTTCCGCAAAAATCATGCACGACAAGCTAAAATCTGTTCCTGACATAAGCCTGTCAATACCTCGTTTCCAGAATGAGGCAGATGCTTTTGCCAGGGACATGGCCCAGTATTCCGCAGAGACGATAGCCGAAATGCTGGGCTGTAGTCAGCAGATTGCTGTACATAACAGGCTCAGGTTCATGCAATTTTTCGATGAAAAGCCAAAGCTTCCAGCAATCTTTGCCTATCATGGTCAGGCTTACAAGCACCTCAGAGCTGAGACGCTGAATGTGGATGACCTCAATTATGCCCAAGGGAAGTTATGGATTACCTCTTTTCTCTACGGTCTGCTTCGTCCTTTGGATGGCATTCTGCCTTATCGGATGGAGGGTCATGTGGAATTGCCAAGCGGAGCGGGACAGAATATGTTCGGCTTCTGGAAGAGCCGCCTGACAGATGTCCTGATTGATGCCGTGAAAGCCGATGACGGTATTCTGATACATCTTGCCACTGAGGAATACCAGCACCTTTTCGACTGGCAGCGTGTCCGTAAGGAAGTCCGTATTGTTCAGCCATTGTTCTATATCCGTAAGGGGAGTGATCTGAAGATCCAGGCAGTTTGGGCAAAGACCTGCCGGGGAGCCATGACGCGATTCATCATCGAGAACCGTATCACCAACCCCGAGGATCTCAATGCTTTCAGCTATGAGGGCTTTGCATACGCCCCGAAACTTGGTGCGCTCGGCCCTATGGGATGCTTGCCAGAGCAAGACCCCGATTATCCTCATTTTATCAAGCAATAATCTGGATTTACTCCGAGAAGCAACCATATAAATTACTGAGTCCACTTTTTAAAGTGGACTCAATTATTAATTTCTATCTTATTTATAATGGCTAAAATATCACGCTGCAAAGGTACGGTGTTTCTACAAACTGTGCAATACTCAAAAGTTAGGCTTTTTATTTGCCGTAACGCCCTAACAGCATCCCAAACCAATTAATCATAAGTAGGTATTATCTCCAAATAATTGCCGATTTCAAAATAAAGTTGTATATTTGCACCGAAAATAGAAACTAAACAATGGACGAATATGAAAAGAATGATTTTAAGCCTCATGGCAATGGTTTGTGTACTGACGCTTTCGGCACAGAGTATTTATGATTTCAAGGTGAAAGATGATGTGGGTCAGGATGTGTCGCTCTCTGACTACAAGGGCAAGCTGCTGCTCATCGTGAATACCGCCACCCGCTGTGGATTCACGCCTCAGTACAAGGAACTGGAGGTACTGTATGAGAAGTACCGCAGCGAGGGACTGGAGATTCTGGATTTCCCCTGTAACCAGTTCGGAGAGCAGGCTCCCGGAACGATTCAGGAGATTCACCAGTTCTGTTCGGCCAACTTCGACATCCAATTCCCGCAGTTTGACAAGATCGAGGTGAATGGTGTGAATGAGCATCCGCTTTATACTTGGCTGAAGGCACAAAAGGGCTTCAGCGGCTTTGATGTCAACGACCAACGGGGAAAGATGATGGACGGAATGCTCCGCAAACAGGATGCCGACTACGACAAGAAGAGCGACATCAAGTGGAACTTCACCAAGTTCCTTGTCTCTCGCGATGGTCGTGTGGTGAAACGCTATGAGCCGACGGATAAGATAAGCAATATTGAAGCCGACATCACCAGAGAGTTGAATCCCATACTAAGCAGCATCATGACGCGAACCAGCATCCGACAATACACCGATGAGCCTGTCTCAAAGGCTGACATCGAGACGATGCTGCGTGCCGGTATGGCTGCGCCCACAGCCGTCAACAGACAGCCCTGGCATTTCGTAGTCGTCACTGACAAGGCCAAGCTGAAGGAATTGTCGGGAGGACGTGGCGGTATGCTGGAACAGTGTGCATTGGCCATCGTGGTCTGCGGCAACATGGAAAAGACGATGCAGGGCAAAGGCCAGGAATTCTGGATTCAGGACTGCTCGGCTGCTACTGAAAACATCCTGCTGGCAGCTAATGCCCTTGGTCTCGGAGCTGTTTGGACGGGTGGCTACCCCATGGAGGAGCGTGTTGCCTCTATCTCCAAGGCATTGAAGCTGCCCGAGACAATCATCCCCCTTTGCACCATTGTCATTGGCCATCCGGCTGAAAGTCCCACACCGAAGGACAAATGGAAGCCAGAGAACATATCGTATAACGAGTTTGGCGGAAAGGCAGAATAGAAGGAGGATTGACGTAATCCCTGTCTGGTGCCAGTAGTTTATCGATGAAATAGACGATCTGCTTGCGCCACCAGGCCCAGTCGTGAGCGGAGTCGAAACCCCAGTAGTCGATCCAGGCAGGAACGTCTTTCTCCTTGAGCAGAGCATCCATCTGTCGGGTACTGTCGAGCAGTTCATCCTCCCACGAGCCCTGTCCTACGCACATAATGATGCGGCGATGACGGTAGACGTCCCAATAGGGATGGTCGGCAGACCCTCATACGGTGCATCGGCAATGCCCAGCACCGTCACTCCGTTCTGCTTCAACCGCTGGCAGAAGTTCCAGTAGGTATGCGGGAAATGTGGTGATATGTCTGGGAACGCGGGCGTCCTCGCCCGCAAAGATGGCGGGCGAGGACGCCCGCGCTCCCAGAGTTGGCTGCAAAGGTACGACAAAATCCATGTTCCGGCAATCGCCTTTTTATGGTATGTTGCATACCATGTTTATGGCATTCTCTTGCCCTGTATATCATAAACTATTATAAAATCGGGTGCAAAGGTACAACTTTTCCCTCGAATTTTCGTAACATTGGAAGATTTCTCAGCTTTTCTTTGTATAAAGGCAGTCTGGAGGATTGAGGAAAAATAGGGTTACGATTTGGCAACCGTACTCAATTCCACATTCTGCTATGAAATG
>CACZZQ010000055.1 GCA_902785695.1 uncultured Prevotellaceae bacterium
TCCCGATTTTTATTACTTACCATAGTTGGTTATTTAACTTTGCCAATTTCTGGTGCTTTTAACTTACGAAATTTTGGCGGTACAAAGTTACATATTACATCACAACTATGCGTTCCGTGCTATTGAACTCCGCTATGTTGTTTATGCCTCTTCTATATAACTAACCGTTATTACAGCTGTTTGCATGGGAGCGCGGGCGTCCTCGCCCGCGACCATTGCGGGCGAGGACGCCCGCGTTCCCATAGTTGGCTGCAAAGATACTATTTTTTAGCAAATCACAACACATCGTTCAGGTCTTTCTTTAGCGTATCGATGTTCATGCCTCCGGGGAATCAAGGGGACTGGTTCTTTGATTCACTCTTAAACGCATAATCATGTTTAGCCATAAAGGATCCGTGTAGTCGAAAGATTACACGGACTTTTCATAATTCCCTAAATATAAATATGGTGGTTTCAGAAATTATGGTTACCTTTGCAGCAATGATTAGGTCTTTCGATTCGGTATGAAAAAAGTAATCACCTGGTGTATAGGTATAGTTTTGGTAGTTCTCTTGATAATATCCATCGGAGGCAGTTTTTATATGCTTGACTTTTCGCTGGCTCCAGAGAACAACAAGACCGATATTGACTCCTGCTATCGTGAGCAGTTTACAAATTACCCTGAGACTCGTCCTTGGATAGACAGTTTACGGAGCGTCAATGCACTCAAGGACACGTTCATCACGATGCCAACAGGAGAGCGACACCATGCCCTCTACGTTAGGAATGGCAGTAACAAAACAGCTTTGATTATTCACGGCTGGCGCGACTGTTCCATAGAGTTCCTGTATTTGGGGCGTCTCTATGAGCGAGAGTTGGGCTATAATATCGTCATGCCTGATCTTCATGCCCACGGGAAAAGTGAGGGCGACATGATACAGATGGGATGGCTTGACAGGAAGGATGCCTTGCAATGGTTGAGCGTATTTCAGACGGACACGATGGTGGTTCATGGAGTGTCGATGGGAGCAGCCACAACAATGATGTTGTCTGGCGAAAAATTGCCAAAGCCAATCAAAGAAATCCGTTTCGTAGAGGATTGCGGTTATACAAGTGCCTGGGACGAGTTTGCAGCACAACTGAAGGAGCAATTTGGTCTCCCCGAATTTCCACTGATGTACTCCACAAGCCTGCTGTGCAAAATACGGAATGGATGGAGTTTTGGCGAGGCTTCTGCTATCGATCAGATCAGAAAGTGCAAGTACCCGATGCTGTTTATACACGGAGGCAGCGACACATTTGTCCCTACAGAAATGGTTAACCGTCTGTACGAGGCAAAGCCTGGAAAGAAAGATATGTGGATTGCGGAAGGCGCAGAACATGCGGAGTCATACTTGAGGCACAGAGAAGAGTATGTTGAGCACGTAAAAAGGTTCGTGAAATGTATGGAATAGCCGACTTGGTAGAATCAAGGGGACTGGTCTTTGATTCACTCCCAAACCCACAATCATGATTATTAAAATAATCCGTATAGTCGAAAGATTACACGGATTCTTTGTAATTCCCTAAATATAAATATGGTGGTTTCAGAAAAAATGGTTACCTTTGCATCAATGAACATACAAGAATTACTGAATCGTACGGATCGTTTTGCAGCCAATGCTGGTTGCAGGATTACAGAAGTGGACACGGAACATGCTGTCGCTGAGATGGTGGTGACGAAAGAACACCTGAATGGAGGCAACGTGTGTCAGGGAGGTGCATTATTTACGTTGGCAGACCTTGCCATAGCTGCGCTGATGAACAGTCAGGGACAACTGACCGTTGGCATCAGCAGCAGCATCATGTTTGTGTCGAGCGCCAAAGAGGGCGACCTGCTCAGGGCTGAAGCTATCAGCGTATGCAATCATCATAAGATTCCCTCGGTTGAGGTACGCGTCACCAATCAGGAGGGCCGTCTTATCTGTCACGTCACTGGCCTCGGCTATCGCAAGTCTATCCCCCTACCCCAATAATAAAAGAAACATAATCGTTTTGCAGCATGAAGGTCATCATCGCGATAGATTCATTCAAGGGGTGCCTCACCTCGAAGGAAGCCAACGAAGCGGCAGCAGAGGGTATCAGGATGGCTTATCCTGATGCAGAAATCGTGGAAGTGCCCGTGAGCGATGGCGGGGAGGGCTACATGGAAGCTTTTCATGCCGCTATTGGAGGCAGACTGGAGGAGGTTACTGTGAGAGACCCGCTGATGCGCCCTATCAAAGCGAAATACCTGCTTCACAACGATATGGCTGTCATTGAGATAGCTCAGGCCAGCGGGCTGACTTTATTGACAAAAGAAGAGCGGAATCCTATGGTAGCAACAAGCTATGGTACGGGGCAACTGGTGGCCGATGCTGTAAGTAAAGGTGCAAAACATATCATCGTTGGGCTTGGAGGTAGCGCCACAAGCGATGCTGGCATCGGTATGCTCAGAGCGCTTATAGAGAGCCTCCCCCCTACCCCCTCAAATAGAAGGGGAGAATGGAGACAGCAACGCATTTGGAATGATATCGAAATCTTCAAGGATATCACGTTCACCATTGCCTCCGATGTCAACAATCCGCTTTATGGCGAGAAAGGTGCAGCTCATGTCTTTGCGCCTCAAAAGGGGGCTACGCCAGAAATGGTGCTTCGCTTAGACGAACGCGCCAGAAAGTTTGCAGAGGTTTCTGCTAAGCACTTCGGCTATGACCGATCACAGATGGCAGGCGCAGGTGCTGCAGGAGGTCTTGGTTATGCTTTCCTGCAATACCTCAATGCAAAAAGTATGTCGGGCATTCAGCTGCTACTCGATACCATCAAGTTCAAGGAAATGGCAAAAGACGCTGACCTCATCATCACGGGTGAAGGCGCGGCTGATCGTCAAACGCTGATGGGGAAACTGCCAATGGGTATCCTTGAACAAGCCGGATCTGTTCCCGTTGTACTGATAGCAGGAAGGATTAGCGATAGCGAAGAACTCTTAGAAGCAGGCTTCGCCCAAGTAAAATGTATCAACCCTCCTGGAATTCCCCTCGAAGAAGCCATGCGGAAGGAAGTTGCCAAACAAAACATCCGAAAAATATGGCGGTTTAAGGAAATATGATTACCTTTGCATCAATGAATGATGTAGATAATAACATACAATGAGGATAGACGTGATGCTGCTGGGCGGCGACTGCACCAGCGATGCCACCATACCCGTAGCGAACTGGAAACAGGTAAGGAAACTGATAGCACAATGTACAAGGAAGGCTTTCCCAACGACCACAACGACACCAGTGATCTACGTGACGGGTAACCACGACTACGAGGTGGCAAACTGGGACAACATCCCCAAGCCCTAAAGTGAAGATGCCAACAGGCGTGAAAGGGGCGCAACTGAAGGACAAGCACATTTTGCATTGACATCAAGAATAAGTTTTTATGATAGAGATAAGGAAAGATTTATGTCAAAACTTTAATGATATGGCATACACAGATAATTTCTTTGCAAGCAAAGCGTCCCGTTGGGTCGAGCGCGGACAGTCGGATGACTATCGCCGTGAGGAGCTGATACGCAAAATAGAGCATTCCCTGGAGAACCTGACCCTTCAGGAGTTGGAGGCTCTGTATTATGACATGTCTACCAAAAACTACATCAACGAATATTAGTCATTCTGCCCACACTTGCAGTATATAGATTAACAAAAGAAGATAAAACGATGAGTAAGAGAGATTATATTCAGGCAAATAAGGACTGGCTTGAAGCCAAGTCGAAGGAGGAAGGGGTTAAGGCTCTTCCTAAAGGTATCTATTATAAGGTTCTGGCAGAGGGTTGACGCTTCGAGTGCTCAGCCGACGGTACGTAGTATCATCACAGCCCATTATACAGGCAAGACCATCGACGACAAGCAGTTTGACAGCAGTCGTGGTGGTGTGCCTCTGGCTTGCCGTCTCTGTGACCTTATTGAGGGCTGGATCATCGCTATGCAACAGATGCATATTGGTGACAAGTGGGAACTGTATATCCCTGCAGAGATGGGATATGGCAAGTTCTCACAGCCAGGCATTCCTGGCGGTTCAACGCTTATCTTTGAAATAGAACTGTTAGGCATCGCATGACACTCCCCAAGTTCATAATCTGCATGGATGGTACTTTCCGGCTTGGAATGGTCAACCAGCATAAGCAGCTGCTAAAGATGGGTGACCAATGCATTGGTGGAAATCAGTAGCCTGTGCTGCCAGTTCCCGATATCCGCCGATTATGACGGGATTGGCGCAAAGGGAACAAAGTTCGCATTTTACATATAATTTCCTCACCACATTTAGAACAATAAGACACTCATAATCTAATTGCAAGCTATTTCTGCCCTTTTTTCATCTAAAAACATAGAGAACCCACCACGCTCAACAGCCAGCCGCTTATGGTAGATGATAACAGTTCGAGGCAGTTGGTGGCCGAGATCAAGCCGAGACCTTTGGGAGAGGTTCGAGAAGCCAATGCCAAGTCTTTCGTTAGGGTAAGAATACACCAAGAAGAGGGTAAGAAGACTCCAAGAAGATCCCATGAAGGAGGATAAAGGGTGAAAAGTTCGACGTTCTACCTTATAGTAGGCGAAAAAGCGGAATGTTACGGCTGAAAGGTAAGCGTCTCTGATGTTACGCTTTGCAAAATCAATGACGATTGTTTACATTGTTGCCCATCTGTCAGGCAACAGTTCACGGTACTTGCTTAATGGTGT
>CACZZQ010000056.1 GCA_902785695.1 uncultured Prevotellaceae bacterium
ATGGTACTGTCCATGAGTGCGAGCATCGCCGTTGTATCTTTCTGCATCTCCTTGCAACGGGCGGCAGCGAAGGAAATTTCGGCACTACGCAGGTTGGTGGATAGCAGTCCCTGGTAAATGTCATAGGCCTCTTGATACTGTTTCATCGCAAAGCGGATATTAGCCTCCAACTGTCGGTAGGTAGGCTGGGCATTGAGCGCATTGGCTGCCTGTATCTGTTGCAAAGCCTTTTCAAGACTCCAACCGGCATAAGGCTGTGCACTCTGAAAGATCTCCTTATTATAGATCATACGGGCGTAGTTGAAGTGTGCATCGTCCTTGGGGTTGGCCAACTTCAAAGCCTGTTCCATGTCATGTTCAGCACCAGAGAAGTCACCTGCGAGCGTTTCCTGCTGGGCTCTGTACATATAGCCTTCAGGTGCATTGGGGAACTGCTGGATGAAATCGCGGATAAGTGATACATACTGGGCAGAGTCAACCTGTGAACCAGCGAAATAAAGTACAAGTGTAGCCTCTTTGATATCTGTAGGCAGAAGTTTCTTTACTTGTGTGAGTCGGAGTGTCTCGTTATTGAATGTAAGACCTGTGATCTTCAGGGAGTCGGCAAAACTGGCGCTGACGGCATAACTCAGACTATCCCCGAGGACGGCTGGCTGCTGCATCATACCGATGACCTGTCCAGAGGCATTCAATAAAGGACAACTGACCTGATTCTCACCCATGGAAAGGGCGACGGTGTAGTAGGGATTGTTGCCTTGGAAGGTCTCTGCCTTGCGCACAGGACCACTCTTTACGGCTTTCACCTCATGATAGGGAAGCAGATAAGCCACCGTCTTGGCATTGCTGACCCGAAATTTCACCACATCATACATATCGTTGGCTCCCAGGATGCCTGCGACTTGCAGTTCTTTTCCCTGGGCATCGATAACCACCGCACGGGCTGCTCCCTTGAAGGGCGTGAAGTTACTGACGGCCTCGCCATTGGTACCTGTGAAGAATCCGTTGCTGCTGGCTATCAGAGAACCGTCGGCAGCAAAGGTCTTCAGGGTGAACACTGAACGGGAGGCATTTTTCACCCAGCCTGGCTGGGCGAAAGTACTGACTACTGCAAAGAGCAGACAGCCTATGATACTGATTTTCTTCATATACGTAATAATTCTTTTGCGTTTTGGATGGCTGCATCGGAGATATCACTACCAGAGAGCATCTGGGCAATCTCACGGATGCGTTCTTCGGAAGACAACTCTGTCATACGACTGATGGTGCCTTGGACTGTCTCTTCCTTCTCAGTGCGTGGTGCCGAGGGCGGCAATCTGCGGCAGATGGGTAATGCTGATGACCTGACGCTCATGTCGTCCCATCTCCTGCATGATCTCTGCCATCTTCTCGGCAATCTTTCCGCTGACTCCCGTATCGATCTCGTCGAAGATGATGGTGGGGAGTTTGACAGCCCCACTGATCATGGCTTTCAGCGAGAGCATGACACGGGCAATCTCACCACCAGAGGCCACCTGAGAGACAGGTTGGAGTGGGGTGGAGGTGTTGGCACTGAAGAGGAAGGCAACCTTATCCTGACCTGTGCGTCCGAGTGTATCTTCAGTAATCTGAATACTGAAACGGACATTGGGCATGCCTAAGGGAACGAGACGTGATTGCATCTCTTTCTCAATCTGCTGTGCTGCCTTCTGACGACGTTTGGTCAGGATATCAGCCTCTTTCTTCGCTTGTGTCTGAAGATTAGAAAGACGTTGCTGGAGTGCAGCAAGAGCCTCGTCACTATTCTCTATGTTATTCAACTGGGATTTGAGTTCTTCGCGCTTGGCGATTAGTTCAGAGACGTTCTCAACGTGATATTTCTTCTCCAGATCATAAAGACGATCCAGACGGTTATTGATCGCATCGAGTTCCGCAGGATCGAAGTCAACACGTTCCAATTGATTAGAAATCTCCTCAGAGATATCCTTCAATTCGATATAACTGCTTTCAAGGCGCTGTGCCAGTTCGCTGGCATCGGGGAATACCCACTGGATACCACTCAAAGCCGTACGGGCAGTACGAAGGGCACTGACGATGCCTGTCTCATCAGCAGAGAGCGCATTGTCTGCTTCGTATAGAGCACTTTTGATTTCCTCTGCGTGACTCATCGTATCACTCTTCTGTTCCAGTTCTTCCTGTTCGTCTTCCACGAGGTTCGCATTTGTCAGTTCTTCATATTGAAACTGCAGGAAATCCTGGTTCTGACGATTATTGTCAATGGCTTCGCGCAATGATTCTAGTTCCTTACTGACAGACAGATAGTTGCTGTAGGTCTGCTGGTATTGGGTGAGAGGTTTGGCGTTGTCAGCGATGATATCCACCACACTGAGTTGGAAGTCCTGCTTATTCAACAGGAGATTCTGGTGTTGGGAATGAATATCAATGAGTTGTTCTCCAAGTTCCTTTAACAAAACCAGTTGTACAGGTGTATCGTTGATAAAAGCACGACTCTTGCCTGCACTTGTCAGTTCACGACGGATGATACAGTCAGTGGGATCGTATTCGATATCATTCTCGGTAAAGAAAGTCTCCATACCATAGCGTGAAATATCGAAGTGAGCCTCGATGACACACTTATCCTTGATGACCTTGGAGTCGGCACGCTGACCTAACAGGAGTCCGATAGCCCCTAAGATGATGCTCTTGCCCGCACCAGTCTCGCCGGTGATGACAGAGAATCCCTGATAGAAGTCGATATCGAGTTCGTCGATAAGGGTGAAGTTCTTAATATATAGTCTCTTTAGCATATTATTTCTTGATGTTTTCCCAAGCATTACTCTGGGAGGCATTGAGCGACATCAGTAGGTCGTAGATACGTTCTTTCTCCTTCTGCGTGCCTTTACCTTGATAGATGTTTACCAGTTCGTCGCGCTTATAATCAGTCCATATCTGCGGCAGATAACTCATGGGCTTGTTCTCATGAGCACTTTGCAGATCGTTTACAAGGGCTTCGGAGATCTCCGTGCGACCACGCTCCGCATTGTTGGCCATCTCGTCGAGGCCTTTACGGTAATAGTCGTACTGAAGTTGACGGAAGGGGCGCATCGACTCATCGAGATAATCGTTGATGATGGCAAAGCGGTTCCGATTGTTCTCAAATGCTTTCCATCCAGGGAAACCCAACTCATGGGCATTGTTCACCAGATATTTACAACGCTGCAAGACATCCGTGCCTGCCATCGGCGCAAAACTGTCGAGGTTGAGTCCGATGATCAGATAGGCATAGTAGGCGAGGAGGGCAGGGAGTTGCTGGTCTATGATCTCGTCGTTGAAGTTTAACTGATCGAACTGGATGAAGTCAAAATTGAACTGATCATCCTTATTATTATATAAGGTAGAAGTGTATGCAGAGTTATAGACTGGTCGGTTAGCCTGTATCAGTGCCGAACAGTTGAAACGGTTATCTTCACGGATATAGGCATTGACGGTGATGTTCAAACTACACTGGATGCGTTCGTTCTTTTGGAACTGCAACGGAGTCCACTGCCGTTCGTTGATGAACTGTTCGATGGTCTGCTGGAGATTCTCAAACACGCCGACTTCCGTACCGGAGATCTGACTGTGATTGATATTAACCTTAACTTGCAGCTCCTGTGCGTGTATGCCAAGAACTGCAAGTATGAAAAGGGGTGTGAATATCGTCCGAAAGATTGTCATCCGTTAAGATTGGCCTCACGCAGACGGATGCGCGTAAGCACCTGTTTTGTGTTATAGGTGAAATCGCCAGCCAGGATCCAACTATAGTAGCCGGGATCAATTTGGAGAACATCGGCGACAGGGATTCCCTTGTGTTTGCCGAAGTTGAACACCTCCGTGATTCGCGGTTTACCATCCTTATCGAGCAGGACATTGCCATGACGGTCTTTCATCTCACCCCAGATGATTCGGCCAGCGAAATCGACGTAGTTGTTCATCTTCGAGAACTCTGCCAGTTTATCCATATCGTTCTCCAACACCTTCTCCTCATCCTCATTGGCACCTGGGGCATACTTATCGAGTTCCCCCATGAGCACACGATAGGTAGCCTCTGTATCCTGATCTGCACGATGAGCCTCGAAATCGTCCTCCATCTTTCGCCCGCAATAGAACTTATAGGCGGCGGCGAGATTACGCTTCTCCATACGTTTGAAGATGGTACAGGCATCAATCATTCGACTTTTTGAGAAGTCAAAATCAACACCTGCACGCAGGAATTCTTCTGCCAACAGGGGAATATCGAAGTGGTTGGAATTAAAGCCTGCAAAATCACATCCAGCAAACTTGGTGGCAAGTGTCTGACCCAGTTGCTTGAATGTAGGCTTATCCTTCACATCCTCGTTAGTGATACCTGTCAACTGACTGATCGTCGGATCGATTGGTTTCTCGGGGTTAACTAGTTCGTTTCCACGTTCTTCCTTTCCGTCAGGATAGACCTTGATATAGGAAATCTGTATGATGCGGTCTTTTACAAGATCGAGCCCCGTCGTTTCCAAGTCGAAAATGACAATCGGTTTTGTAAGATTCAGTTTCATTGATCTGTAAACTCCAAACTTAGTCGTTAATCAACATCGGCATCAGAAGCATCAGCACATCCTGATTCTCAGGCTGCTCAGAGGGGAGAACCAGTCCTGCACGACTGGGATCTGCCAGCTGTATGATGACTTCCGGACAATCGAAGTTGCTTAATACCTCAATGAAGGAAGAACCCTTGAAACCAATAGACATAGGATTACCGTTATAATCGCAAGACATACGCTCGGTGGCTGTCTTTGAGAAGTCGTAGTCCTCAGCGTCAAGCTGCAGGGTAGACCCCTCCACATGGAAACGGATCAGATTGCTGGAGCCATTAGCGAAAGGCTGTACACGACGCAGCGCTGCCAACAGACCAAGACGATCCACATGCACCTCATTAGGATTGTTCTGAGGAATCACAGAGTTGTAATTGGGGAAGCGTCCCTCAATCAGACGGCACTGCAGGGTTCCATCACCATAATTGATCTCTGCATTACGCTCATCGAAACGGATCGTTACATCACCACCGTCTTTACCCAGCAGGTTCTTCAGCAGATTGGCAGGTTTCTTAGGCAGAATGAATGCGGCGGGCTGGTCGCTTTTAATCGTAAACACCTTATTACGTACGAGTTTATGACCGTCAGAGGCCACCACAGCAAGATGATCGGGGGTCAGGTCGAAATAGATACCGTTCATCACAGGGCGCAACTCGTCCTGAGCAGTTGCAAAGATAGAGCGGTTGATATTCTCTGCCAAAACAGCATTGGGGATGGTGATCGTGTTTGCAAAGTCGTTCACAGGCTGAGACATAGGGAACTCATCGGCATTTTCGATTGGCAGTGAGAACAGACCATTCTGATAGGAGATCTTTACCAGGTTCTGCTGCTGATCCACCTCAAAGGTGATGGGCTGCTCAGAGAAACCTTTCACGGCTTCCAGAAGATTGTGGCTGTCAATGGCAAAACGACAGTTTCCGTCGCTCTCTGTCAGTTCAAGCTGCGTCTTCATGATGTTTTCACTGTCTGATGCAGTCAGACGAAGCACGTTGTCATTGATTTCAAAGACGAAATCACCCAGGATGGGCAAGGCATTCTTACTGTTGATGACTCTCGAAAGTGCAGAGAGCTTTGAGCTCAGTGCGGTACTTGATAATGTAAATCGCATAGTTTTATAGCTTTCTTGTTATTTATTACATATTTAATAATTGAGCACAAAATTACAAAAA
>CACZZQ010000057.1:0-4194 GCA_902785695.1 uncultured Prevotellaceae bacterium
ATTCTTCTTGATATCCGTGCGAACCTTATCAGTAGCAGTAGCAGTCAGCGCTATAATGGGAGCCTGCCCTATCTCATTAATGATAGGACGGATACGACGATATTCTGGTCGGAAATCATGTCCCCACTCAGAGATACAGTGGGCTTCATCAATAGCATAGAATGATATCTTAGCCTGTTTCAAAAACTCTACGTTATCCTCCTTTGTCAACGACTCCGGGGCAACATACAGCAGCTTGGTGCGTCCTGCCATGATGTCTGCCTTCACCTGATCGATAGCCGTCTTGTTCAGCGAAGAGTTCAGATAGTGAGCCGTTCCCTCGTCACTCATCGAGCTGATAACATCCACCTGATTCTTCATTAAGGCTATCAGCGGTGAGATAACGATTGCAGTACCATCCATCAGCAGTGATGGCAACTGGTAGCAGAGTGATTTACCGCCACCCGTAGGCATCAAGACAAAAGTATCCTTGCCGTCGAGTACATTCTGCACGATAGCTTCTTGATCGCCTTTGAACTTATCAAAGCCAAAATACTTTTTTAGTGCCTCTGTCAGGTTATATTTCTCTTTTGCCATAGGCTTATACTATTTATTATTGTAGGTGCGACTGGTCAAGCTGCTTCTGAGCATACTCTTTCGACACCTCAAAGGATTTCATTTTTTTAGAAGGAGTCTCAAACATGGCATCCATCATAATATTCTCCACAATGGAACGTAGCCCACGAGCTCCAAGTTTATATTCTACTGCCTTGTCAACAATAAGGTTAAGGGCCTCCTGCGAGAAGGTTAACTTGATGCCATCCATCTGGAACAGCTTTACATACTGCTTCACAATGGAGTTCTTCGGTTCCGTGAGGATACGCGTCAGTGCCTTACGGTCTAACGGATTCAAATAGGTGAGTACAGGCAGACGACCTATAATCTCAGGAATTAGTCCAAACGACTTCAAATCCTGCGGTTGAATATATTGCATAAGGTCGTTCTTATCTATCTTACGCACGTTCTGTACGGAATTGTAACCCACCACATGAGTATTCATACGCTGGGCTATCTTGCGCTCAATACCGTCGAAAGCGCCACCGCAGATAAACAGGATATTATGTGTATCAATATGGATATACTCCTGGTCGGGGTGTTTGCGACCACCCTGTGGCGGTACGTTGACGATGGTACCCTCCAACAGTTTCAAAAGTCCCTGTTGCACACCCTCACCACTCACATCACGTGTTATTGACGGATTATCAGTCTTACGGGCTATCTTGTCAATCTCGTCGACAAAAACAATACCACGCTGGGCAGCCTCTACATTATAGTCAGCCACCTGCAGCAAACGGGTCAGAATGCTCTCCACGTCCTCGCCTACATAGCCAGCCTCCGTAAACACGGTAGCGTCAACAATGGTGAAGGGCACGTCAAGCATCTTTGCAATGGTACGGGCCAACAAGGTCTTACCTGTACCCGTCGAGCCCACCATAATGATGTTCGATTTTTCAATCTCAACACCATCATCGTCCTGTGGCTGTTGCAAACGCTTATAGTGGTTGTAGACTGCAACAGAGAGATAGCGCTTTGCCTCTTCTTGACCAATAACATACTGGTCAAGATGCTCCTTGATTTCCTTGGGTTTAGGTATACGCTTTGTTTTGAAGTCCGGCTCTTTCTTAGCACCAGAGCCATAGCCGTTCGCTATAGCTATCTGATAGGCCTGCGCAGCACAATCCTCACAGATACAACCGTCCACGCCTGTTATCAGCAGTCGAACCTCATCCTCCGTACGTCCACACAAATTACATTTTTTCTTTGCCATTCGGTGTTCTCCTCGTTTTTACTTCTTTTTGAGCACCTGATCAATCATACCATATTCCTTAGCCTCTTCTGCCGTCATCCAGTAGTTGCGATCAGAGTCATTCCACACCTTGTCATATGGAGTATGTGAATGTTCAGAGATGATGGTATAGAGTTCTTTCTTGAACTTCATAATCTCCTTGGCTTCAATCTCGATATCCGAAGCCTGGCCCTGTACACCACCCAGCGGCTGGTGAATCATCACACGGCTATGAGGCAGTGCCGAACGCTTACCTTCCGTACCTGCGACAAGCAGTACAGCGGCCATTGAGGCAGCCATACCCGTACAGATGGTAGCCACATCGCTGGAGATAAACTGCATGGTGTCGTAGATACCCAGACCAGCCGTCACACTACCACCGGGAGAATTCAAGTAGATAGAGATATCCTTGCCAGAATCTACCGAGTCGAGATAGAGCAGCTGTGCCTGCAAAGTGTTAGCGGTATAATCATCAATCTGTGTCCCAAGGAAGATGATGCGATCCATCATCAAACGAGAGAAGACATCCATCTGCGTGACGTTCAACTGGCGTTCCTCAAGGATATATGGATTGAGATACTGAGCCTGTGCGCTCATCACTTCGTCGAGCACAAGACCATTGATTCCAAGGTGCTTAGTAGCGTATTTTCTAAAATCGTTATTCATATTCTTATCAATAAGTAGATACAAAATTACAAAAAAAAGTCGGAATGCAATGACATTCCGGCTCTTTTTTTGGTTAAAGAATTCTAATTCCGTTTACCTTTTTCTTTTTTTTATCATTTTACTTCTCCTGAAGCATCTTCTGGAAGTCCTCCAGAGAAATCTCTTTCTCATCGAGCTTCACCACATTCTTCAGAGCAGCAGTAAGCTTCACGTCAACAGCACGATCTACCAAGCCATCAACATTCTCACGCTTCTTCAGCATTTCCTGAGCATAGTTCTCCAGATACTCATCGGGGATGTTTGACATGCCATACTGAGCGAACTGTGCACGAGCAGCCTCCTTAGCGGTCTCCTTCAGGTCAGCATCCTCAATCTTGATACCCTGAGCACTAACGAGCTGCTCCTTCATCAGATGCCAAGCCAGCTCCTTGATGCTTGCCTCGAAGTTCTTCTCTACGAAGTCAGCACCCTTGTCCTTGTTATTGTTCAGCATCACACGCTTCAGGATAGCCTCTGGGAACTCCAGCTTGCCAACCTTCTTCTCCATGTGAGCACGAACGTCGAGCAGGAACTTGTAGTCGCTGTCTGCCTTGAACTGCTGACTAATCTGGTCGGCAATCTTCTGACGGAACTCCTTCTCGTCCTTGACAGTACCCTCACCGAAGGTCTGGTCGAAGAGTTCCTTACCAATCTCAGCCTTGACAAAGCGGCTAATCTCAGTAATCTGGAAAGTGAAGTCGCCCTCGTGGTCCTTCACCTCGTCCTTCTGAATCTTCAGCAGGCTCGATACCTCTACATCACTCTCAGGATAAGCCTTACGAGGATTCCAAGTGATGATGTCGCCCAGCTTAGCACCCTCGAAGAGCTTCTTCTGGTCCTCTACCTTCATATACTGAGGCATCAAAACAGCGTCAGCAACCTCGATAGTACCGTTTACCTCGCGCAGGTCACCCTTCAGCATATCACGCTGCTCAGGATCAAAAGTCTCTGCCTTGTCATAGTGACCGGCACGGCTCTGATACATCTCCACCTGCTGGTCGATGAGCTTATCGTCAACGGTGATGTTATAGAAAGGCACCTTGTCCTTACCACTCAACTTAGCCTCGAACTCAGGAGCCACAGCAATATCGAACTTGAATACCAGAGGCTGGTCGCTCTCAAAATCGAGCTGAGCCTGCTGCTCGCTGGGGAGAGGTTCACCCAGCATATGAATTTTGTTATCCTGCACATAACCGTAGAGCTTCTCGCCCAGCAGCTTGTTCACCACGTCAACCTTGACGCTGGTACCAAACTGGCGCTTAATCATGCCCATAGGAGCCTGACCAGGACGGAATCCAGGAATCTGTGCACGCTTGCGATAGTCTTTCAGGGTCTTCTCGACCTCAGGCTGATAGTCAGCCGTCTCCATCGTGATAGTCATAAGACCATTCACCTTATCAGGAGCTTCAAATTGAATATTCATCTTGTCTTATACCTTATTAATTATATATATATTGCATTTTGAGCGTGCAAAGGTACAAATAATAGTTGAGAGTTGAAAGTTGAGAGTTGAAAGTTATCATTTTTTAACTAAACTATCAATCATCGTTCTCCTCAGCCTTGCGTTGCTCCTCCAAAGCTGAGAAATCCTTCTGACGCAAGACAAACGACTCCGTCAGATAATTCTTTCTCACAACGGGATTGGCCGCCAACTCCTCAGGAGA
>CACZZQ010000057.1:4223-7606 GCA_902785695.1 uncultured Prevotellaceae bacterium
ATGCCGATATTCAGGTCCTTCAGTTTCCACACGATGAACTGGATATCCTCAACGGCAATGGGGTCCACACCCGCAAAAGGTTCGTCCAGCATAATGAACTTCGGCTCAATGGCCAAACAGCGGGCAATCTCCGTACGACGGCGCTCACCACCTGACAGCTGGTCACCCTTGTTCTTGCGAACCTTCTGCAGTCGGAACTCCTTAATCAGGCTCTCCAACTTCTCCAGCTGGTATTCACGGGGCTTGCCGGTCATCTCGAGTACAGAGAGGATATTGTCTTCTACCGACATTTTACGGAACACGGAAGCCTCCTGAGCCAGATAGCCAATACCCGCACGAGCACGCTTATAAACGGGATAGGTCGTTACCTCCTCATCGCCTAAGTAGATATGTCCCTCATTGGGTACAATAAGTCCTGTCGTCATATAGAACGAGGTGGTCTTGCCGGCACCGTTAGGTCCAAGCAGTCCTACTATCTCGCCTTGCTTCACGTAGAACGACACATCGTTCACTACCGTGCGCTTGCCATAGCGTTTCACCAGCCCCTCGGTGCGTAGCACCAGTCTTTCGGGCTCCTTCACATTGCTTTGTTCGTCCATAATCGCCTGCAAAGATACGAATTTTTTTCATTTTTCATCTTTAATTTTTAATTTTTTTGTACCTTTGCAGACGATTATGATCATGAGATTATTATATAATGCGCTGACAACGTTCGGAAAATTCGTGATGCTCATGGGACGCACATTCTCTGTTCCAGAGCGTTTCCGCATGTTTTGGAAGCAGTATGTCAAAGAGATGGCCCAGTTAGGCATCAACTCCATTGGCATCGTGCTGCTCATCTCGTTCTTCATCGGTGCCGTCATCTGCATTCAGATGAAGTTGAATATCCAGTCGCCCTGGATGCCTCGCTGGGTTTCCGGCTATACCACCCGTGAAATCATGCTGTTGGAGTTCTCCAGCTCTATCATGTGTCTTATTCTCGCTGGTAAAGTAGGTTCAAATATTGCTTCAGAAATTGGCACCATGCGTGTTACACAGCAGATTGATGCCCTTGACATCATGGGTATCAACTCTGCCTGCTATCTCATCCTGCCTAAGATTCTGGGCATGCTGACCATTATGCCCCTGTTGGTTATTTTCTCATCGGCAATGGGTATTATGGGAGCTTATGGTACTGCTTATATTGGACATATTATCGTGCCCGACGACCTGACACTGGGCTTGCAGCACGACTTCAAGGCCTGGTTTGTTTGGATGTCCATCATCAAGAGTCTCTTCTTTGCCTTCATCATCTCCGCCGTACCTTCTTATTTCGGTTATACCGTCGAGGGCGGTTCCGTAAATGTAGGTAAGGCCTCAACGGATGCAGTGGTCTGCTCCAGCGTGCTCATTCTCTGTTCTGACGTATTCCTAACGCAACTGCTGTCATGATTGAAGTCAACAACCTCTATAAACAGTTCGAAGAGAAAGAAGTGCTGAAAGGTATAAGCACCGTCTTTGAGGATGGAAAGACCAACCTCATTATCGGCCAAAGCGGTTCTGGAAAGACCGTGCTGATGAAAAACCTCGTGGGACTCTTTGAACCTACCAGCGGACAAATACTCTACGACGGCCGTGACTTCGTGCAGATGTCTAAGAAGGAGAAAGTGCTCATGCGCCGTGAGATGGGTATGATATTCCAGGCTGCAGCACTTTTCGACTCGCTTACCGTTTTGGAGAACGTCATGTTTCCACTGGATATGTTTTCCAATATGACACTCCGCGAGCGCCAGCAGCGTGCCATGTACTGCCTGGACCGTGTCAATCTGGTAGGCGCTGAAGACAAATATCCTGGAGAAATCAGTGGTGGTATGCAGAAGCGCGTAGCCATTGCCCGCGCTATTGCCCTGAATCCCAAATACTTGTTCTGTGATGAGCCTAACAGCGGCCTTGACCCTAAGACCAGTCTGGTCATCGACGAACTGCTCCACTCCATCACCCATGAGTTCAATATGACCACCATTATTAACACCCACGACATGAACTCCGTGATGGGTATTGGCGAAAACATTATCTTCATCTACGAGGGACATAAGGAGTGGCAGGGAGTCTCTGGCGACATCATGAATTCCACCAACAAGCGCCTGACAGACTTTATCTTCGCCAGCGACCTGCTGAAGGAGATGCGTGAGGCTGTGACAGGTGGAAAGAAATAAGTGTGTGCGCACACAGACTTTGATATTAATCAATTTTTCCACACTTTTCCGTCAAAAAGCAGTCATTTCCTTGCAATATTGTTCTATTCGTCGTACCTTTGCATCGTCAAAACAGAAATAGCGTTTTCTGGACGATACAAAAAGATAATAGGATAACAATTAGGATAACAAAACATTTAGAAAGGAAATGAAGATGAAAAAGTTATTGAAAAAATGGCTGAAGAGTGAAGCATACAATGAGTATTGCATCAATATGGCAAGAATGTATAACTACAGAGCAGCCAACTAAACAACGGACCGAATACCCTCAATATTCCGGTCCGTTTTTCTTTTTTCTCCTTTTTCTTCTGCTGAGAGTAAAATTTTTCATCTTTAATTTTTCATCTTTAATTTTTTTATACTACCTTTGCACTCAGAATGATAATATACTATTAAAAACAACAGGATATGTCTATACTAACTATCTGTATCGTTGCGGTTTTCGTAACCGGCTATCTATGTATTGCCTTGGAAAGCCTGACAAAAGTCAACAAGGCCGCTATTGCCCTGCTGATGTGTGTCTTCTGCTGGACACTACTCATGATTGACCCCTACAGCTACTACCCCATGATAGAAGGCGGCGGCGTGGTACATCACATTGCCGAAGTCATTGAGCACCACCTGGGCGATGCCGGTGGCACGCTATTCTTCCTGATGGGTGCCATGACGATTGTTGAGATTGTCGATACCAATGGCGGTTTTAACTTCGTGCGCGACACCCTGAAGACACGTTCTAAGCGCAAATTGCTGTGGCGTGTGGCCTTTATGACCTTCTTCCTGTCGGCCATCCTCGACAATCTGACAACCTCCATTGTCATGATTATGGTACTTCGCAAACTGGTGCAGAACCGTGAGGACCGCCTTATCTATGCTGCTTTGGTTATCATCGCGGCCAACTCCGGTGGTGCGTTCTCGCCTATTGGCGATGTGACGACTATCATGTTGTGGATTAAGGGAGTTATTACCACCCAGGGCGTACTCAGCGAGATTTTCATTCCTTCGCTCATCTCGATGGTGATTCCTGCACTCATCCTCAGTATGCAACTCGAAGGCAAGTTCGACAAAGCACAGAACCTGCCACCTGCTGAGGTCAGCCAGTTTACCAAGGTGCAGCGCGACATTATTTTCTGGTTAGGCGTCGGCGGACTC
>CACZZQ010000058.1 GCA_902785695.1 uncultured Prevotellaceae bacterium
TAAATCTCGATGATGCGTCCCTTGGGGTAGCCACCTACGCCCAGTGCGGCATTCAGACCTATCGAGCCGGTAGGTATTACCTCCACGTTCTCTATTTTCTCGTCGCCCATCTTCATGATGCTACCCTTGCCGAAGTCCTTCTCAATCTTCTGCATGGCGGCCATCAGGGCTTTCATCTTCTGCTGTTGCGGAGTCAACTGCTCCTCTTCTTTTTCTTTCTTTGCCATAGTTATGTCTTTTGAGGGGCAAGGGGCAAGGTGCAAGAGGTTAGTCTTGGCCAATATACCTTTCCCTGCCTAATTGTTATTGATTTGGTTTATTCCTTTTTTTCTTCTAAAGATTTCTTCAATCCAGCCAATAATCGTGATATATCAGTGGCCTTTTCTTCATTCATTTTTAGTTCGTTGTCTGAAATGTAAGCAAGCATATGGGCAATTTCAATTTGACACATTGTTTCTGTCAATGAGCCGTTCGCAATCTCAAGGAAATGAATTCTTTCTTTAATGGATTTTCTACCCATTCCTTCTGCAATGTTAGATGGAATAGAAATGACAGCTCTTCTTATCTGGTCTGTCAAGCAATGTCTCTCGCCAGACGGGAATTTATTTGTAAGCGCATATATCTCTTTTACAAATATAAGCGCATGTTGATAAACCAATAGCTTCCGATAAAAAAAGTCGTTCATATGAGTTTAGTGCGTGTCGTTTCTATTCTCTTGCTCCTTGCTCCATGCTCCTTGCCCCTATTAGAGCTCGAGGTCGCCATCGTGAATCTCGTACCAGGGCAGCCCTTGCTTGTTGAGCTGCTCCATGAAGGGATCGGGGTCGAACTCTTCGACGTTGTGAACGCCGGGCTTCTTCCACAGTCCCTTGCAGAACATCATGGCACCAATCATGGCAGGTACGCCAGTGGTGTAAGAGACGCCCTGCATACCTGTCTCTTCGTATGCAGCACGGTGTGAGCAGTTGTTATATACATAATAGGTGTGCTCTTGTCCATCGTTGCCGATACCACGGATGCGACAGCCAATAGAGGTCTGGCCTTCGTAGTTCTCGCCCAGATCCTGTGGGTTGGGAAGTACTGCCTTCAGGAACTGCAGAGGTACGATCTTGACCTTAGCTACGCCACTGCCGTCAGCCAGCGGAGCCTCGTACTCCACCTCGTCGATGCGGCTCATGCCGATATTCTGAATCACCTCGAGGTGCTTCAGGTACTGCTGACCGAAAGTCATCCAGAAACGGGCACGCTTGATAGTGGGATAATTGATGACAAGGCTCTCAATCTCCTCGTGGTGCAACAGATAGCTGTCGCGAGGACCGATGTTGGGGTAGGTGAGAATCTTGTGAATCTCCAGCGGTTCTGTCTCTACCCACTTGCCGTTCTCCCAGTAGAGTCCCTTCTGAGTAATCTCGCGGATGTTAATCTCTGGGTTGAAGTTGGTGGCGAAAGCCTTATGGTGGTCGCCAGCGTTGCAGTCCACGATATCAAGATAGTGAATCTCCTTGAAGTGATGCTTGGCAGCATAGGCGGTATAGATGCTCGTTACACCTGGGTCGAAACCACAACCGAGGATGGCTGTGAGGCCTGCCTTCTCGAAGCGCTCACGATAAGCCCACTGCCAAGAATACTCGAAGTGTGCCTCGTCCTTGGGTTCGTAGTTGGCGGTGTCAAGATAGCTGCATCCGCAAGCCAGACAAGCGTCCATAATCGTCAGGTCCTGATAGGGCAGGGCAAGGTTGATGACCAACTCGGGCTTGTAGTCATTGAACAGTGCCTTCAGCTGCTCTACATCGTCGGCATCTACCTGAGCAGTCTTGATGTCGAGCTTGTAGCCTGCCTTATGGATGTCCTCTACAATCTTGTCGCACTTTGCCTTGCGACGCGATGCAATCATAAACTCTGTAAACACGTCAGCATTCTGTGCTATCTTGAATGCTGCCACCGTTGCGACGCCACCAGCGCCAATCATTAATACCCTTGCCATAGTCTTATTTTGTTTTTATTTTCGTTATTTCGTTTCACGTTATGTCGTTATTACGACACTTTGTTTAACTCTTCCGATTTTATCCCCAGTGCAGCCATCAGCGAGTAGCCCAATATCTCCTGTCGGAAGTTTCCACTGTCCATAGGTTGCATGGTGAAGACGGTGATGTGCTTGTCAGGGTCTGCCTTACGTAAAGCCTCGCGTACCTTATTATATATATGGTCGCTATCGCCTACCACCATCAGTCGCTTCACTTCTGCGGCATTGGCTATAATCTGTAGTGAGTCGATGAAGAGATTGTCCTTGGTAACCATCTCCTCCACCTTCACACAGCTGATAAGAAACTCGCCCAACGGACCAGCGAAAGCCTTGCCGTCGAGGTCGTTGAACTTTCCTGGCAGGAAGTTATCCATCTGCTGTCGATTCTTTTCATGAATCAGCACTACCTGAACATTCCTCTCACCACTCACCTCTAGCTTCTCACCTCTATCAATGGGTCTCAGTCCGCCATCCAGCGCCACGCACTCCAACCACTGTGCCATATCGGCCTGTGGTATGCGGCGCTCCAGCATGCGCTCAAAGTTTACTATCATGTCAAATGCCACCTTGTCAACGTACTCGGCATCGACCAGTATTACGTGTTCACTCCACTTTGTGTCGTTCATACGTGCAAAGGTAAACAAAAAACTCAAGAAGAGAAAGAATAAAACGATAAAAAAACGTAAAAAACGTGGCCGGCAAATTTGGATAATTGAAATTTTCTTCGTACATTTGTACCCAACAAATATTGATACAAACTAAAAATCATTTACTATGAATAAGGAGGAGAATTTTGTAATTACCATCAGCCGCCAGTTCGGCACGGGTGGACACGAGATTGGAGCGGAGCTTGCACGCAGGCTCGGAGTAAAGTTGCTGGACAAGCAAATACTGAATGCGGTAGCTGGACGCATCCATGCAGTAGAGGATGCCGTAGATAAAATCGAGACCCGCAATCCCTTGTGGCGCGACGATTTCACCAACTTCTATCGTACCTACATGTCTAACGCAGAGTATAACGGACAGGAGCACGACCAGACCAGTCGTGAGTTGTTCCGTGCACAGTGTGAGGCCATCCGCCAGATTGCGGAAGAAGAGTCGTGTGTCATTGTTGGACGTTGTGGTTTCGACATCTTTGCCAACCATCCTAACTGCCTGAAAATCTTCGTACACGCCAGTCTGGACAGTCGTAAGCGCCGCATTGCTGAGCGCTATGACATCAGCGAGTACGATGCTGCAGCTATGATTGTCGACAACGACTACAGTCGTGAACTTTACACCAAGACCTTCACAGGTCGCGACTGGACCGATGCCACCAACTACGACATCGCCCTCGATGTCCGCAAGTTTGGCGTCAATGGTGCCGTCGACTTCCTGATGAATTGCATAGAGTAAAAAGATTGCAATAAATAGGCTTATACGGTGATTTCGCCACTGCCGTAACAACGGTGGTGGCGATTGTCGTAGATGACGCAGAACTGGCCAGGG
>CACZZQ010000059.1:0-2892 GCA_902785695.1 uncultured Prevotellaceae bacterium
CCAGATCAGTTCGTACAGACGCTTCTCCTGACTAGTACCTTCAATCTCAGATTGATCCATATAGGTGGGACGGATGGCCTCGTGAGCTTCCTGAGCACCTTTGGCGTTGGTATGATACTGGCGGGTTTTGCTGTATTCATTGCCATAGAGACGGATGATCTCCTCCTTGCTGGCTCCGAGACAAAGCTTTGAGAGATTGACCGAGTCAGTACGCATATAGGTGATACGTCCGTTCTCATAGAGGTGCTGCGCCACCATCATCGTCTGACTGACAGTGAAACCGAGTTTACGGGCGGCTTCCTGCTGCAGGGTAGAAGTGGTGAAAGGAGGTGCGGGGGTACGCTTCACGGGTTTCTTGGTGATGCTCTCCACCTTGAAGGTGGCATCTTTGCACTTCTCCAGGAAAGCCTGCACCTCTTCCTCATTCTTGAAACGGCTACCGAGTTGGGCTTTGACCTCTGTGGCAGAGCCGTCGGCATTGGTGATGGCAAACACGCCATTCACATTATAATAGGTCTCGCTCTTAAAGTTCTGGATCTCACGCTCGCGCTCTACAATCAGGCGTACGGCAACACTCTGCACACGACCTGCTGAGAGGGCGGGTTTCACCTTACGCCAGAGCACTGGTGAGAGTTTAAAACCTACGATTCGGTCCAGTACACGGCGTGCCTGCTGGGCATTCACCAGGTTCATATCCAGATGACGCGGATGCTCAATGGCTTCCAGAATGGCTGGTTTGGTAATCTCATGGAATACGATACGGCTGGTCTTGTCCTTGTCCAGTCCTAACACTTCACACAAATGCCATGAGATGGCTTCTCCCTCACGGTCCTCATCGGATGCGAGCCATACTCTCTCTGCCTTTTCTGCCTTTGAGCGCAGGTCGGCTACAAGTTTTTCTTTCTCTTCGGGAATTTCGTATTCTGGTTCGAGGGTTTCGTCGTCGATACTCAGTTCCTTCTTCTTCAAGTCACGTATATGGCCGTAGCTCGACATCACCTTGAAGTCTTTTCCCAGGAACTTCTCAATTGTCTTCGCCTTGGCTGGAGACTCTACAATCACTAAGTTTTTCTGCATACTTTGTCTCGTTTTTATTCTTACGGGCTGCAAAAGTAAGCAAAAAAGTGGCTCACACCTTATTTATATATAGGAATTTTAGTTTTATTAACGATTAAGCATCAGGAAGCGATGCACACCTTCACGTATCGAACGGAGTCCGAAACGCTCCACATAGACTTGGCGTAGGGGAACCCAGCTGCAAGCAGCTGCATCGTCGGCAGCCTGTATTTCTGTCCCTTCATCAGCATGACAGAGATAGAACATGTCGAGTGTGTGGATGTCCATGCCTGAATAGCGATAGATATTGGGGATGGAGAACAGATATTCCACCTCTTTGATATCGAGTCCGGTCTCCTCCTTGATCTCACGGATGATTCCCTGCTCGCCAGATTCGTTGTTGTCCACAAAACCACCGGGCAGGTCGAGTGTGCCCTTGGCAGGTTCTTTTCCTCGACGCACCACCAACAGTTCTCCTTTGCTGTTCAGGATGAAGGCCGCAGTTGCAGAACTGGGATTCTGGTAATAGGTAAATCCGCAACTTGAGCAATGCTTACTCTTCCCGTTATGCTCTTCAAACAGTTCGCTGCCGCATTTCGGACAGTATCTGAATATCTCTAAAGGATGATTCTTCATAAGCCTGATTACCAGTTGTCTGTACGGAAGGGGAACAACGGCAGGTTGGCACCGTTCTTCACGTTTCCGAGTTGGAAGTTCTTGAAACAATAGCGCACAGCCACAGGCTTCTTCACCTCAGGTGAGGTAATCCTGATGGCTTCGTCCCAGTAGTCCCCGCCTTCACGCCAGAAGTGGGCGGCAGTGGCTGGATGGAAGACCTTGTCCTCACCAGCGAGTTCAAAACCTTCGAGGCCCTCGAAGGGCGCATCAGTGTGATAGTTGTTGTCGAGGTGGATAAATACGGCATCACCCTCGATCTTCATATCCTTGAAGTTGGAACTCTGATAGAGTATGCCTTCAAAGCCATAATCGCGGTTCAGGGCCGCATAAGCCAGACGCTCACCCACCTGTTGCTTCTGCGTGGGGTGGATCTGTGAGAACTCATAGGGATATACGAGGTCGTTGGTGCATACCAGTACACTGTTGGGGATGATCTGCGAGGCTTTGTACTGCTGTTCACGGAGCAGGGCGCCGCTAATGGCGTTGCAGTCACCGTCGTCGTAAGCCCAGGGTGCAATCTGCACGAAGTAGAAGGGAATCTCGCCAAGACCGAATTGCTGACGCCACTGCTCTACCAGCAGTTTCATGCGCTGTGAATACTGATCACCGGGATCACCCACGTTTGAGCAGCCTTGATAATAGAGGATGCCCTTCACGGTAAAGTTCAGGATGGGGTTGAATGTGCCGTTGCCCCAGAGTAACGAACGGTGATAGTCCCATTTGTCCCACTTTTTGCAGATAGCCACAGAGTCGGTGGGGTCGTCGGTATATTTCTCCAGGTTCTCCTTCGTCAGCCAACTCTCCACGCGCGAACCTCCTTTATTAGCCTCAATGAGTCCGATGGGGATATCCAGTGCCTGATGCACAGTGCGGGCGAAGAAGTAGCCGGTAGCAGAGAACTCGCCCACGGTATTCGGAGAACAGATGCGCCATTCGCATTGGGCATCGGCCTGCGGTTCGGCACGCATCGTACTGGGAATCTTTACGGAGCGAACTCCCGTATGGTTGGCGGCATCGATCACCACCTGGTTGTAATCTTTCACAGGGCACATCCAGAAGCCCTTTACAGGCATCTCCATGTTCGATTGTCCTGCACAGACCCACACCTCACCACTTAAGACATTATTGATCGTCAGCGGCTCTCCGTCATCAAAGGTA
>CACZZQ010000059.1:2930-4593 GCA_902785695.1 uncultured Prevotellaceae bacterium
GTCTTTCCAGGTTCCGCCCAGCCCCAGAGACGGGCGTCTGTCTGTTGCTGTAACACCATGTTGTCGCTGATAAGGTGGGGTAGTCTAACTTTTGCCTGAGCACCGATAGTTAGTGCAATGAAGGCTGCGCAAAGGAATAATCGTTTCTGCATATCTGGTTATTTTATAGTTTCTGGCTGCAAAGTTAGTTAATTATTTGTAAACCATGCTATCCGTGGCCGTTTTTTTATTATCTTTGCATGCAAAAATTAAAAGAAAACTAAAATGAAAAGACTCAAATTGTTATTCACCATGTTGCTGTTGACGATGTCTTCAGCAAACGATGGAACTATGGCCAAATGGCGCTCCAAACGCCAGCAGTGATGAGAAAGACAAGGCAGAACTCACTGTTTATCTGCCCGATGAAAAGAAAGCAACGGGTCGTGCCGTCGTGTGCTGTCCTGGTGGCGGATATACGCATCTGGCGATGGATCATGAAGGTCATCAGTGGGCACCCTTCTTTAATAGTCAGGGTATTGCACTGATCGTGTTGAAATACCGTATGCCTCATGGTAACCGTATGATTCCCATCTCCGACGCCGAAGAGGCGATGAAGACCGTGCGTCGTCGTGCTTCTGAATGGCATATCAATTCTGCGGATGTGGGTATCATGGGCTTCTCAGCTGGTGGCCATCTGGCTTCTACCATCGCCACGCATTCCACAGGCGATGCTGCGCCCAACTTCCAGATTTTGTTCTATCCTGTCATCACGATGGACTTAGGTTTCACCCATAAGGGTTCGCATGATAATTTTCTGGGAGAGGGACATTCGAAGAAGGAACTACGCAAACTGGAGGCAGACTACAGCAACGACCTACAGGTGAACCGCACTACACCGCGTGCTTTCCTTGCCTTGAGCGATGATGATAAGGCCGTACCTGCTGCCAATGGTTTTAACTATTATGAGCAACTCTATAAGCACGACGTGCCTGCCTCTATCCATATCTATCCTACTGGTGGACATGGTTGGGGCTATCGTGAGTCGTTCGACTATCATTATAATATGGTCTTTGAACTGAAAGCCTGGTTACAGAGTTTCTAACAAAATAATGGCAACCCAACGGTTGCCATTATTTTGTTAGTGTCGACACTTGGATTCGGACCAAGGACCCCCACCATGTCAAGGTGATACTCTAACCAGCTGAGCTATGCCGACCTGTCTTTGCGTCTGCACGGACGGTGCAAGCCGAATGCAATCGAGTTTACTCGAATTGCTGAGGCGCAGCCCGTTCTCGCAACTTTCGGCTGCAAAGGTAATATAAAAATCTTCTTGATCTCTGCCTCAAGGTCTTTGATCTGAGCGGCACGCTTCACGAGGTTGTTGCCTCTATCAATCAGGAAATAATCGGGCACCGCCTGGATGTTATAGAGTGTCAGACGCTGAGAGTTCACGCCGCCAGCATCGCGCACGTTGATCCAGGGGAGGGCAGCTGTCTGCTGCTTCCAGAAATGCTCGTCAGGATCGAGAGATACCTGATACACCTCGAATCCCTGCTGCTGATACTTATTATAAAGTTCGCGGAGCCTGATGATACGGGCAGGAGAATCCTCGAGGGCGAAGATATGGAAGTCGAGCAAGACGACCTTCCCCTTCAGGTCTGTGAGATGGCGCTCCTGACCTTTG
>CACZZQ010000060.1 GCA_902785695.1 uncultured Prevotellaceae bacterium
CAACAGACCATCAATCAACAGGAGTTTGATCACCTGATGCGTTGTTTCCTGATGGCTCGTGACGGCGGCTATCCTTACTTCGCTGCCAATGCTCTTGAGGCACTCTCTGAACATCTGATGGATGCTGATACCCGCAGACAATTGATCACCGATAATCTGCCTGCCCTGACGTTTATCAATCCTGAGAATGTAGAGGAGGATATGCTGGCAGGTTGGTTGGCGGAGACTTCATTAGACATCTTCCGCGTGTATGGTGATGTGTATCAGATTGCCGGTGCTTATCGTACCCTGGCGTCTTGTTACCGTCAGATCGGTGATTATGAATCGGCGCTTTTTAATCTCGAACAGGCCCTCTCAGATTCAATCATCAATCAGGCACCAGACCTGGTAGCCAGTATCCGTGAGCAGTTGAGTGTAGCCTATGCAGCGATAGATGATAAGCCACAGAGTGACTTCAACCGCAATATCTATCTGGATATGCAGGAGACCACTCGTCAGGATCGGCAGTTAGAAGCCCGTGCCAGTCAGTTTGAAAAGACTGAGGGGCAGTTGAATCTCATGTTGGCAGCCGTGATAGGCGCCATCCTATTGCTGCTGTTCTCGCTATGGCTCTTCAACCACATGAACCGTAAACATAATCATGAGGATGTGTCGGATGATCTCTTTGAACAGAAGAAAGAATTGTTGGCAGCCTGTCAGTTGCGGGTGGAGAATAGCGAAAGAAGGAATCTGGAACAAAGGGCGAAGGTATCGCTGGTTAATTCCATTACACCCTTTATAGACCGTATCCTCTATGAGGCCAGTCATTCTGGTAAACCCAATATCTCCTATATCCAGGAACTGACAGATCAGATCAATGCCTATAACGATGTGCTGACCTATTGGATCCAGTTGCGTCAGGGAGAACTGCAGCAGTTGTTTGATATCATCAGCAGAGGCAAGACTGGCTTCCAGATGAAGGGTGTGGATCTGCAGGTGGAACCTACTGAGGCTGTGGTAAAGGCTGATCGAGTGCTGACGCTCTTTATGTTGAATACCCTTGCCGACAATGCCCGGAAGTTTACCGAGAAAGGTGGAGAGGTGAAGGTATATGCCACGGAGGGAGAGCAATATGTAGAGATAGCGGTAGAAGATACCGGTAACGGTATGACTGAAGAACAACTGGCTCATCTTTTTGATCATAAGATTGTCGAAGAACATGGGTTTGGCTTGTTGAACTGCAAGGGTATTATTGAGAAATACCGTAAGATCAGTCAGATCTTCTCTGTCTGTAGCATTGCCGCTACCAGTCAGTTGGGCAAGGGTACACGTCTCTTCTTCCGACTGCCGAAAGGTGTGCTGCGCCTGATCCTGGTGCTGTTGTCGTTTGGTAGTTTGACGGCACAGGCACAAGGACTTACGCCTTTGGAGAAAGCCAATGCCTTTGCAGATTCTGCCTATTTTTCGAATATTAATGGTACGTTTGAACGTACGATGCAGTTTGCCGACTCCTGCCGCTATTACTTGAATGTCCATTATAAGTCCTTGAATCCGAAAGGGCATGACCTGATGCTGGCAGAGGGTGATGCCTCATTGACTTTCCCTGAGATCAAATGGTTCCACGATAGTGTGAAGACCAACTACACTGTGATTCTCGATATCCGAAACGAGAGTGCTGTAGCTGCCTTGGCTCTTCACAAGTGGCATCTCTATAATTACAACAACCGTATCTACACCCAACTCTTCAAGGAGATGTCGGCAGATAACTCGTTGGGTGAATACTGCAGGGCCATGCAACAGTCGCAGACTAACAAGACGGTGGGTGTCATCCTGCTGGTCCTGTTGTTGGTATCCATCGTACCAGCCTGGTATCTGCTCTATTATCGTCATCGTCTCTATGACAGATTTATGAAGGATCAACAGCGTGAGATGGAGTTTGAGATGTTGGATGATGAAATCAGACGTCTTGAGTTGGAAGACAACAACCTGCACGTGACGAATGCCGTGCTCGATAACTGTCTCTCAACCTTGAAACACGAGACGATGTATTATCCCAGCCGTATCTGTCAGCTGTTGGATGCAGGTGATATGGCATCATTGGCAGAGGTGGCCACCTATTATCGTGAACTCTATGGTATCCTCAGTGCACAGGCGATGCATCAGGTGGCGCCGATAAAACTTCATCTGAAACCCCTGCAGCATGGGATTCTTGGCGACGAGAATCTCGTACGTTACCTCTTTGAGATCCTGAAGAAGCAGTCGGGTGAGAAACATCCCGATATCCAGTATCTACCACAGGACGGTCCCTATGTGGAGATCCATATCCCCATGCCTCAATTGAAACTCACTGAGGCAGAGGCACGTGATCTATTCACTCCCTCAAAGGATCATCTGCCATATCTGCTTTGTAGGCAGATTATCAGGGATCATGGCGAGGCTACTAACAGAAGAGGCTGTGGTATCTATGCCACCTTAATAGAAGGAATAACAAATATGATCATAACATTACCAAGCGTATGGAGAAATTCAAAGTAATCATAGTGGAAGACGTGCCCCTGGAGTTGAAAGGGACACAGGGTATCATCCGTAACGACATCCCCGAGGCAGAGATCATCGGTACGGCAGACAACGAACAGAGTTACTGGCGCCTGCTGAAGCAGCAGATTCCTGACCTTGTATTGCTCGACTTAGGTCTGGGTGGCTCTACCACTGTCGGTGTGGAACTATGCCGACATACCAAAGAGTCGCATCCTGATGTGAAGGTGCTGATCTTCACGGGTGAGATCCTGAATGAGAAACTCTGGGTGGATGTGCTCGATGCCGGGGCTGATGGCATCATCTTGAAGACTGGAGAACTTCTGACGAGAAGAGATGTGTCAGCCGTAATGGATGGGAAGCAACTGGTGTTCAATGAGCCTATCCTTGAGAAGATTGTGGAGCGTTTCAAGGCTGCCGTCAGTGGACAGTTGGTGAAACAGGAGGCGCTTGTGAACTATGAGATCGATGAGTATGATGAACGTTTCCTGAGACATCTGGCCTTGGGCTATACCAAAGAGCAGATTACCAACCTGAGAGGTATGCCTTTCGGTGTGAAAAGTCTGGAGAAACGTCAGAACGAACTCATCCAGAAACTTTTCCCAGAAGGAACAACAGGTGTGAATGCCACACGACTGGTGGTAAGAGCCTTGGAGTTGCGTGTACTGGATATTGACAACCTCGAACCCGATGACGAGTAAGTACCACCAACGACTGGGCTGGCTATGTCTGGTGACAGTGATTGCTGAGACATTGCTGGTGATTCTCTCGTGGCTGTTGTCTGCCATGCGGGTGACCTGGTAGCCTCTCCGGTGTTAGTGTGTCTGCTTGTGTTGATGTGTGCTTTAGGGTGTCTGCAGAAGAGTAGGATGACTACCATCTTTAGTGGGAAGAAAAGCATTAATTTCCGCGATCGTCTGGCGCTCTATGTGGCATTGGCGTTCCTACTGATCTATGTTGTCATCATCCTCCTGTTGACGTTGATGCCACATGCCATCCTGCTTTCTGCCACAGGTCATCTCTTTCCATCAGCGTTCAGTCGTAGTCTGGTACCTATCATCGCCTTTGGCATCAGTATCTTCAGTGTGGCCTTCGGACTGATGTCTGGTGTGATGCGGAACCTGTCGGATATCCTGCAGGCATTGTCCTTTGGTATCGCCAAAGGGGCACCGCTATTGGTGTTCTATCTCTTTGCAGTGCAGTTGGTGGGTTGTCTGCGTTTTGTCTTCGGCTAACGCGTCAAAACAAGACAAGCCCACTGCTGATCCTCTTTCTGCTGTTGCAGTCCGTATAGAAACCGCTCAGAATTAGCGTAGCATCAGCGTTCATCTTCGATACAAACTGAGGCATGTCGTTCAACAGAATGTTACGGTTGATATTTGCCATCACCAGATCGAAGGTGCCTTCCACCTTATTTAATTTAGAAGCATCGCCCAAGAGAGATGTGAAGCGGTTATCTATCTGGTTGATGACGGCATTGTGGCGTGCATTATCTACCGACCACTCATCGATATCATAGCCGATAGCCTCCTGTGCACCCAGTTTGAGAGCACAGATGGAAAGGATACCCGTGCCTGTACCACAATCGAGAACTCTGCCTTTTGGTTGCAGTTCCAATAGGGTAGAACAGATCATCCTTGTGGTCTCGTGGGTGCCTGTGCCGAAAGCTAACTTCGCATCGATCTCAATGGCGATGTCCGGTGTGCTATCAGGCAGATGTCTTCCATCATGAATAATCAGGTTTTCGGAGATAACTATCGGTTCAAAGCCTTCCTGTTCCCACTGCTCATTCCAATCGCGATCCTCTGCCTCCCGAATATCATAACTGATGGTGGTATCCTCAAAGGGGAAATCCTCCAAGGCTGTCTTGAGTACTGACACGTCAAAAAGACTTTGTTGGACATAGCCTTTCAGACCAGTCTCCGTCTCTTCAAAAGTCTCGAATCCTGCTTCTCCTGCCATTGCTGCAAGCACGTCACTTGCATCAGCAGAATAGGGCGAAATGGTAAAATCTACTTCGAAATATTTCATAAGATGTTAATTTTTAGCGCAAAATTACAAAAAATAGGGAAATTCCTCTCATAAGTTAGGGTTTTTCCCTAATTTTGCACTAAAATTCGTTGTATTTTTGCAACGTGAATCATTAAAACGACGAAGAAGATGAAAAAACTGTTATTAATTTCCATGCTTGTCGGAGCCATGCCGTTGGCAATGATGGCTCAGGATGATGACCTCTATTTCGTGTCGAAAAAGAAAAAGTCGGCAGTGGTAGAGGAGGCGCAGGATCAGTTCGGCATGCCGAAGGATACCTATTATGCTGGCAGTAATCGTAGTGTGGATGAATATAACCGCAGGTTCAAAAGCCAGGTGGAGCAGATTGACTCTGTAGATTCCCTCCGAGAGGACTTCCAACTGACGAAGCGAATGACCCGCTTCGATGAATATCAGTTGGACAGTGCTTATTGGGCAGGATATAAGAATGGTCGTGAAACCTGGTGGGGTTGGCATTCTCCTTGGTATTACAGCCGTTGGGGATGGTATGACCCTTGGTATGACCCCTGGTATTCGCCATATTACAGTAGTTGGTACTGGGGCTGGTACGATCCTTGGTATTATGGTTATGCCGGTTGGTATGATCCCTGGTATTATAGAGGTTATTGGGGCTGGCGTGCACATCGTACCATCGGTACAGGTTCGATCCGTCGTGACGGTTCAACACGTAGTTATCGTCATGGTTATACCGGTTATTCCAATATGAACAGAAACAGCAGTCTGCGTCAGCGTGCTGATGCCATGAGTGGTGGCAGACATTACAGTAGCGGTAATAACATCCGCAGTGGTAGTGGCAACTTCAGTGGCTATCGTGGCAGTGGTTCTACATCAAGTGGTAACTTTGGCGGCTCTCGTAGCAGTGGCAGTTACAGCGGTGGTGGCAGCTTCGGAGGTTCTCGTGGCGGAGGCGGTAGCTTCGGTGGTTCACGCGGCGGCGGAGGCGGCGGAAGTCGTGGCGGTGGCCTCGGTGGCAGAAGATAAGATTTATTCATTTTAGATAATTCATTTACGTAAGAATATGAAGAGAAAAGTTTGTTTTGCAGCCTTGGCGATGGCAGTCATCCTGCCCGCAGCTGCACAGGATACATATGAGAGCGCACGCCTTTTGGGTAGCGATCTGAATGGTACAGCCCGTTATGTGGGTATGGGTGGTGCGATGGATGCCCTTGGTGCAGATATCTCCACCATCTCTACGAACCCTGCAGGTATCGGCTTGTTCCGTCATTCCCATGCCAGCATCAGTCTTGGCTTCGTCTCTCAGCAGGATGCGGAGAAGTTTGACAACAAGAGTAAGACCACGATCAGCTTCGATCAGGCAGGATTTGTTTATTCCTCCAGATTGAGTCGTTCGTCGTTCATCAACTTCGCCTTCAACTTCCATAAGAGCAGGAACTTCAATCAGATTCTTTCTGCTGCCAATTCTTTGAAGGGCTGTTCTCAGAATGGTCTGACCTATGCAAAAGCAGCCTCTGGCGTGTATTACTTCGATACGAATATGCAGGATGAGGCGATAGGCTATTATGGAGTTAATGATCGTTCTTGGGCCTATAGTGAATCAGACTATATGAATGCCAACGTACTGATGTGTGATGTGGAAAAGCATTTGCAGGATCCTACTGCCGATTGGGTCTATTATAACGATGCCAATGCTTATACATTTGATAGAGCCCATCGCGGTTGGGTCAA
>CACZZQ010000061.1:0-1745 GCA_902785695.1 uncultured Prevotellaceae bacterium
CTACAAGTTCATTTGCGACATAGCCCGACTCATCACCCTGGGCGTGCTCTTTCAGGAAATCGGGGAAGAAGAACACCTTCAGGATGGCGAAGATGATGAACAGCTTGATCAGGATGATTGCCCACAGCGTCTTACCCAGGCGCATGGAGCGGAAGCCGTCGTAATAGAGATCGAAAGCCTTATGCAGAAAGCTATCTTTGTTCATAGGTTGTCGTAAATATGTCGCAAATATAAGTTTTTTATTGATAACTTCCAAATAAATAAGGTATAAAACTGCAAAAAATCTTTGTTATTTCGATGAAATGCACTAACTTTGCACCGATTTTTCAGAAAATAAGGTAATATGAATAAAAAGATTGCTTTTGGCTTTTGGCTTCTGGCCTTCGGTTTCTTGCCGGCTGGGGCACAGCGGGTGCTCTCGCTCGACAGTTGCCGGCAGATGGCCTTGCGAAGTTGAAACAGGACGTCGCTGCCAACCTCAGGAAGTCGGCACGCACGAAATACCTGCCTCATGTGAGTGCCATCGGCACCTATCAGTACACCAGTGAGCCGATATCTTTGCTTAGTGAGACTCAGAAAACGGAGTTCAGTAACTTGGGAACCATGATCGGAACAGGACTGTCCCAAAGCCTGGCCGACCTGATGGTGCATCATGAAACACTCGCAAAGGTGATGGGCAGGGTAGGCCCTGTGACAGAGAAGATGCTGAACGGTCTTGGACAGAAGATCGTCGATGCCTTCGATACGGATACCCGTCATATGCTTGTCGGTTCTGTGATGCTAACCCAACCCTTGTTTATGGGTGGAAGCATCATTGCCATGAACAAGATGGCAGACATCAACGAGAAGTTGGCTGCCAACTCCCTGGATGCCCGTAGGCAGGCCACGCTTTATCGGCTGGATCAGGCTTACTGGCAGGTGGTGTCGCTCTATCATAAACAGCAACTGGCACAGAGCTATCTCGACCTGGTGAAGAAATTCGATGCGGATGTCTATAAGATGATCGAGGAGGGTGTGGCTACGAAGAGCGACGGTCTGAGCGTGGATGTGAAGGTGAACGAGGCCGAGATGACACTGACAAAAGTGAACGACGGACTCGTACTCTCCCGTATGCTGCTGAACCAGCTCTGCGGACTGCCGCTTGACGAGCAGGTGACGCTTGCCGACGAACAGGCAGGACAGATCGCTGTGCTGGAGCTGCAGCCGAAGCTGGAGGTGGATAAGGCGGTGGCAAACCGTCCGGAGCTGAAGATGCTGCAGAATACGGTGGATCTCTCGAAGCAGACCACCAATATCCTCAAGGCAGGCAACATGCCCCAGCTGCTGCTCACAGGCGGCTATGCTGCCAGCAATCCTAATATGCTGAACGGCTTTGAGCGGAAGTTCCGCGGTTTCTGGAATGTGGGCGTGTCGCTGCGTGTGCCCATCTGGAACTGGGGCGACGTGATGTATAAGGTACGTGCCTCAAAGGGGGCTACCGCGATTGCCAATCTCGAACTCGCCGAGGCGCGGGAGCTGATTGAGCTGCAGGTGAACCAGACCACCTTCAAGGTGGATGAAGCCAACAAGAAACTGTTGATGGCCCAGAAGAATATCCAGCGTGCAGACGAAAACCTGCGCATGGCTAATCTCGGATTCAGTGAGGGGGTGATCACGCCTACCACGGTGATGGAGGCCCAGACAGCCTGGCTCCAGGCTCAGTCGCAGAAGATTGATGCCGAGATTGATGTCAAGATGTCGCAGGT
>CACZZQ010000061.1:1757-2841 GCA_902785695.1 uncultured Prevotellaceae bacterium
GAAGGCACTTGGTACATTGGAATAATTGAAAATTAATAGTTAAAAGTTTATAGATATTATGTCAGCAAAAAGTCAACATAAGAACATCATGCTTGCCGTGTTGGGATTCGCGGTAGTGGTAGTGATCGTAGCAGTGATTGGACTCATCGCCCTCGACCGTGATCCGGATATCATCCAAGGACAAGTGGAGGTGAGTGAGTATCGTGTGTCAAGTAAGGTGCCTGGACGTATCCTCGAAATCCGTGTGAAGGAGGGAGATTACGTGAAGGCTGGTGATACCCTTGCTATTCTGGATGCACCGGAGGTGCGTGCCAAGATGGAACAGGCCCAGAGTGCAGAGAGTGCGGCTGCCGCCTTGGAAATGAAGGCGAAGAATGGTGCCCGCAAGGAGCAGATCCAGGGTGCTTTCTCCGTGTTACAGCAGGCGAAGGCTGGTTTTGAGATCGCAGAGAAGTCGTATAATCGCGTGCAGCGTCTCTTCGACGAGGGTGTGATGAGTGCCCAGAAGCGTGATGAGGCCTTTGCCAACTATAAGGCGATGGAAGCTCAGATGAAGGCTGCCCAGAGTCAGTATGACATGGCCGTGAACGGTGCCCGTATGGAGGATAAACTGGCTGCCTCTGCCCAGGTGGGTCGTGCCAGAGGTGCCGTACAGGAGGTGAACTCCTATATCCATGAGACTGTTCAGATTGCCCAGAAAGAGGGTGAGGTCACAGATATCTATCCGAAGGTCGGTGAACTGGTGGGTACGGGTTCTCCCATCATGTCGATAGCCATGATGGACGATATGTGGGGTACCTTCAACGTGCGTGAGGATCAGTTGGACGGCATGCAGGTGGGTACTGAATTTACGGTATTCGTGCCAGCCTTCAACAAAGACGTAAAGATGAAGGTCTATCATCTGAAGGATCAAGGCTCGTTCGCAGTCTGGAAGGCCACCAAGGCCAACGGTCAGTACGACCTGAAGACCTTTGAGGTGAAGGCTCGTCCTGTGGAGAAAATGGAAGGTCTGCGCCCAGGTATGTCATTGGTAATTAAGAAGTAAGAATTTAGAATTAAGAGTTTAGAGACTTTGAAGTATCTC